>NZ_QMEU01000129.1 GCF_003284975.1 Mycobacterium colombiense | reverse complement strand
GGGCGGCGACATCCAGCTGCGTACCACGTTGGCGGTGCCCAGCGTGTCGATCCAGCACGCGCACCAGGCGATGGTGGGTGTCGACGTCGTCGATGTCCAGGCCGCACAGCTCGCTGACCCGGATCCCGGTGGCGTACAACATCTCGACGATCAGCCGGTCCCGCAGTGCCAGCGGATCACCCTGCTGCGCACCGGATTTGGCGGCGGCCATGGCGTCGGCGGCCTGATCCTGACGCAGTACCGCGGGCAGGGTGCGGTGCGCCTTGGGGACCTGCAGCCGGGCGGCGGGATCGGCGCTGAGCAGGCCGCGGCGAAGCGCCCATGCGGTGAAGGCCTTGACGGCCGAGGTGCGCCGGGCCAGCGTCGTGCGGGCGACGCCGGCGGCGGCCGCGGCGGACAACCACGAGCGCAGCAGCGGCAGGCTGAGCCCGTCCAGACCCGCGCCGCGGTCGCCGATGAAGGCGAGCAGCGAGCGCAGGTCGCCGAGGTAGGCGCGGCGGGTGTGCGCCGAGCGCCCGCACTGCAACTCCAGGTACTCGTCGAACTCGTCGAGGATCGCCTGCACTCCCCCACGGTCGCAGGGCGCAGTTGGGCGCTCTAGTCGACGCGCCGAAGCGTGTCCGGGGTGAGATCTTTGAGCGTGGGATAGCCGTCGACGGCCATGATGAGGTCGGCCTCGGCCAGGATCGAGCGCAGCACGTGCACGATGCCGTCGACTCCCCCGAGCGCCAGACCGTAGGCGTACGGCCGGCCGATGCCCACCGCGGTGGCGCCCAGCGCGAGCGCCTTGACGACGTCGGCGCCGCTGCGGACGCCCGAATCGAACAGCACCGGCAGCCCGTCGGCCGCTTCGACGACCCCCGGCAGGCACGCCAGCGCGGGCAGGCCCCCGTTGGCCTGGCGCCCGCCGTGGGTGGAGCAGTAGATGCCGTCGACGCCGCCGTCCCTGGCGCGCCGGGCGTCGTCGGGGTGACAGATGCCCTTGATGATCAGCGGCAGGTCGGTCAGCGACCGCAGCCACCCGAGGTCGTCCCAGGTCAGCGGGTTCCCGAAGGTCGTCACCCACTGCAGGACGGTGCCTTGGGGGTCCTCTTCCGGCGGGCGCTGCAGGGCGGCGCGAAAGACCGGGTCGCTGGTGTAGTTGCTCAGGCAGAGGCCCCGCAGCTGGGGAAAGTTGGCCGTGCTGAGGTCGCGCGGGCGCCATCCCGGAATCCAGGTGTCCAGGGTGACGATGATGCCCTTATAGCCGGCGGCCTCGGCCCGCTGCACGAGGCTGGCGGCCAAGTCGCGATCCTTCGGCGTGTACAGCTGGAAGAAGCCGGGGGTGTCACCGAATTGCGCGGCGACGTCCTCCATCGGGTCGGCGGTCAGGGTGGAGACCACCATCGGGACGCCGGTGGCCGCGGCGGCACGCGCGGTGGCCAGGTCGCCGTGGCCGTCCTGGGCGCAGATGCCGATGACGCCGATCGGCGCCATGAACACCGGCGACGGCAGGGTCAGCCCGAGCAGCTGAACCGACAGGTCACGCGCGGCGGCGCCGACGAACATGCGTGGGATCAGGCCCCAGCGATCGAAGGCTTCGCGGTTGGCCCGCTGCGTGCGTTCATCGCCGGCGCCGCCGGTGACGTAGCTCCACACCGACGGCGACATGGCCCGCTCGGCGCGGGCCTCCAGCTCCGCGAACGCCATTGGCAGCGCGGGCGCAACCCCGCCCAGGCCCTTGAAGTAGATCTCGTTCTGGTAATCGCCGAATGCCATGGAAAAGACAATGCCAGGCGGCAGTCAGGCTGACGAGGTCGCCGACTCGGCCTGCGCCAGCTCTTTCTTCCACTGCCGGAACGTCTCTTCGGTGCGGCCGCGGCGCCAGTAACCCGAGATCGACGATGCCCACTTGGCGTCCACGCCACGCTCTTTGCGGATGTAGGGCCGCAGATTGTGCATGACGGCCTGGGCCTCGCCGTGGATGAAGACGTGCACCTGTCCCGGCAGCCACGGGGCGCTCTTGACGGCCTCGATCAGCGGCGCGTGATCGCCGGCACGGTCCTCGGGAACCAGGTCAGCACGCCCACCGCGGTACACCCAGTGCACCTCGACGCCGTCGGGGGCGCTCAGAGTGATCTCGTCCTCTGGGCCCGCGACCTCGATGAACGCCTTGCCGACGGCGCCGGAGGGCAACGCCTCGAGGGCCGCGGCGATGGCCGGCAGCGCCGATTCGTCGCCGGCAAGCAGGTGCCAGTCGGCGGCCGGGTCCGGGGTGTACGCGCCGCCGGGGCCCATCAGGTAGATCGGCTGGCCGGGCCGGGCCGTCGACGCCCACTGCCCCGCCATGCCGTGCTCGCCGTGCACCACGATGTCCAGCGTGATCTGGCGCTTGTCGACGTCGACGCGGCGCACGGTGAGGGTCCGCACCGACGGCTTCTTCTCCGGGGGCAGGTCGGCGAAGCTGTCGAGCGTCAGCGGCTCGGGCAGCCCGGCGACGTCCACGTCGTCGGCGACGAACACCAGCTTGACGTAGGAGTCGGTGAACTTGCTCGGCACGAAGGCGTCAAAGTCCTTGCTCCCGAGCACTATCCGCACCATGTGCGGTGTGAGTTGTTCGGTACCGACGACTTCGAAGCATTGCAGTGGTCGACCTGCCACTTGTCCTCCTGTTCAAACCCCGACTCCCGCTCGACTATACGAGTCGCGCCGTCGCTGCAGCTTGGCCTGCGGCGACGGCGCTAAATCCGCATTCGACACGTGCGGGCAATGCATTACCGAGACAATGAACGAATGAGCGAGGCTGACGATCTGGATATTCCGCCACGGACGCCGTCGTCGCGACCGTTGTCCGCCGGGATCAAGCCGTCGCTGGTGTTGGCGAAGATCCGCGGGATCATGGACGCCTTCACGCTCTCCGAGCCCGAATTGACCCTGGGCGAGATCCGCGCCCGGACCGGCTATCCGACGTCGACCGTGCAGCGCCTGGTGGCCAATCTGGTGGCCGAGGAATTCCTGGATCGGGTTGGCGATCGATTCCGGATCGGGGCGCGGGTCGCGTACTGGGCGGCCCCGGTCGCCAGCAGCATGGGCCTCCTGGAGGCGGTATCACCGGCGCTGGAGTCGCTGCGCGACGCGAGCGGGGAGACGGCCTGCTTCTTCCGTCGGGAAGGTCCGTTCCGGGTTTGTGTCGCTATCGCTGAGACGCGCCATGGAATCCGCCGAGAAATGCATGTCGGCAAAATCGTCCCACTCCACGTCGGATCGGCCGGACGGGTCCTGATGGCCTGGGACGACGATGCCCTGCGGGAAGTGCTGGCGTCCGACTTGGCCCGGTTCACCGATGCGACGGTGACCGATCCAGATGCATTGCGCGCCAACGTCGAAGAAGCCCGGCGGATGGGCTTTGCCATCACCAGCGGCGAACGCGATGAGGGTGCTACCGGAGTCGCGGCGCCGGTGTTCGATGCTCACGGTCGGGTGCTCGGTGCGTTGATGATCAGCGGACCCAGCTTCCGGTTCTCACCGGAACTCGCCGAGATGTGGGCCGACAACGTCGTTGGCGCGGCCGACCAGGTGACACGAACGCTGGGCGGCCGCCTCCCGTATTGAGTCGGCGTTGCCACGGGCGCTATCCGGCCGCCGGCGGACGCGGGATGACGGTAGGGCGCACACCATATCGGGGCGCCCTGCCGGCTCCTCCGTCACCTGCCCCGGCCCCGCCGAGCGGCATGCCGCCGAGGATGTTTGCAGGCCGTGCGTCCGCCGCCTCCCTGATATTGCTGACCGGCGGCAGAGTCGCCCCGGGGTGGGGCTGCGCCAGCGCGTTCTCGGCCCAGACCGGCGGGACCGACAACCGACCGACGGGGGTCGCGTTGCCCAACGCTCCCGTTACCGAAGCCCCGCCACCGGTCAACGCCATCCCGAGCGCCGGTGGGGCTACGACCGCCGGCGTCGGGGCGGCCGCGTTCGCAGCACCGCCAAGTGCGCCCGTGGATTTCGCGATCGAAACAAAAGTGTTGGCGATGCCGGCGGAGAAGAAGGGCAGGCCCTCGGTGTTGTAGAACGTGGTGGAAAACGGCGCGTAGAAGGTGAAAATGTCACCCAGCCATCCCAGCGGACCCTCGGTCAGGATGCTCTTCACCGGATCGGCCGGCGGGGCCGGCGGATCGGCAGCCGGCGTTCCGCTGGCCAGGCGTTGCAACGTGGAGGTGATCTTGCTCATCCCACTCTGCAACGTGTTTTGCGCCGTGCCCGCCGAGGTGCCTGTGGCCTTGGCGACCGAGGCTGTCTGATTGCCCATACCAGCCGGGTTGGTCATCTGAGGTGCCGAGGTAAACGGTTTCATGGCCGAGATGTTCGCCGATCGGCCCGCATAGTTGTACATGGTGGCCGCGTCGGATGCCCACATCTCCCCATACTGGGCTTCCAAAGCTGCTATGGCCCCGGCATTTTGGCCCAGCGCGTTGGTGGCCAGCAGCTGTGCCAGATCGACGCGGTTGGCCGCGATCACGGGCGGCGGCACGATCGCTGCATGCGCCGTTTCGAACGCTGTCACAGCGGACATGGCTTGACTGGCCGCATGTTCGGCGGCAGCGGCAGTGGTTCTCATCCATTCCACATAAGGGGTGGCGGCCTGCGCCATCGATGCCGACGCCTGCCCTAACCACTCCTCGCTGGACAGCGTTTTCACCACCCTGTCATAGGCCAGGGCAGCCGAATTCAGTTCAGCAGCAAGGGTATTCCACTCCGAAGCCGCCCCCATCATCGACGCCGAGCCCGCACCCGCATACATCAGCCCAGAGTTGGTCTCCGGAGGTAACGCTCCAAAGTCGAGCATCACTAGCCCTTAACCAGCTGCGGCCGCGTTAGCGGCCTCGGTGGCCGCATATGTTCCCGAGCTGAGTCGCAACGCGTTGACGAACATCTCGTGAATCTGCATCGCCTGCGCGCTGACCTGCTGATACAGCTGTGCATGGGCTGCAAACTGGGCGGCGGTCAGAATCGAGACTTCGTCTGCGGCAGCGGGAATCACCCCGGTCGTGGGCGCCGCCGCCGCCGCATTCTGAGCCGCAAGCGCAGAGCCGATGGCCCCTAATGCACTAGCCGCTGCCGCCAGCGCCTCTGGTTGGGTGGTAACGAATGACATGTGATCTCCTTTCTCGATCAGTTTTCGGCTCAACGAGCTTCGGGCGTTGCGGTGCCGGCCTCGGTTGGTCGAGATACGTTTCGGCCCGTGGCGTTATCCGGCAGATGGTGGCCGAGCAGTGAACCTGGGGCGAAATCCGTATTCGCGGGGCGGCAGGCCGCCGCGGTCACGTCTACCGCGACCCGGCACCATTTGACGCAGCATTGCTTCGGGTCCGTCCGACGGACCGCTGCCGCCCTCGCCCTCTATCGCCTGCGCGATCGATTCCTCCGTCGCCGCGGGTGCAGTCGCGGCCCAGCTTGTCGGAACCGATAGCGACCCGATCTTGCTCGACGAAGCCAAGTTTGCCGAAATCAGTCCACTGCCGAGGTTGACCGGCGCCGCGGGGGCGGGCGCCGCGGATAAGCCTGCTGCGGCCCCGGCGGCGACATGCTCGGGCCACAGCGCACCTACCTGCGAGAAAATCAGAGATCCCACATAGATCATCGGCCAGTAGATAACGTCCAAGGGACTGAACAGGAGTCCTTTTATCTGGTTGGACAGCGTATTGATGATGTCGTTGAGCGATGACTGCGTGGCCGACGATCCGTCAGTCCCCGCCGCTGCGGCCGCGGCCTGAGCGACCGCAGCTTGCTGTTGGGCCAGTCCGGCTTGGTCGGTGGTCTGGGCCGGCTCGGTGAACGGAGCCAGTTGCGACGCGGCCGCCGCCGAGCCGGCGTAGGTGTACATGGCGGCGGCGTCTTGGGCCCACATTTCGGCGTAATGGGCCTCGGTCGCCGCGATCGCCGGGGTGTTCTGCCCGAAGAAGTTCGTCGCGACAAGCGACGCCAACAACGCGCGGTTTGCGGCGATCACGGTCGGGGGTACCGTCATGGCGAAAGCGGCCTCATAAGCCGCCGCGGTGGCGTTGGCCTGCGCGCCGGCCTCGTCAGCTAATACCGCTGCGGCGCTTAACCAAGTGACGAAGGGAGCGACGCCGGCCATCATCGACTGCGATGCCGCGCCCCGCCACTGCGAGGTGGTCAATTCGGCAGTCACCGATGAGTAGCCGGACGCGGTCGAGGTCAATTCGGCCGCCAGGCCGTGCCAGGCCGCGGCGGCGGCCACCATCGGTCCCGAGCCCGCACCGGTATACATCCGGCTCGAATTGATCTCCGGCGGTAACGCCCCGAAGTCAATCATCGATTCTCCTCACCTGGCCCCGGGCGGCACCGACTGGCATTGTGCGGGTTCGTATTCCGGGTTGATCTCATCGACACTGCGTCGCGACGTCCGTGGGCCCAGGGTGAGCACCGCGACGATCGCGACGCCCAACGCGACCGCGACGACGGCGAACATCGCAGCGGCGCCGTAGCTGTCGAGGACCGGTATGAGAATGAAAGGTGATGCGCCGCTGGATAACCGGGACAACGAATAGGTCCAACCGACCGCGGTGGCGCGCACCGCCGTCGGGAAAATCTCCGCCTGGTACACGTGGTAGACGTTGGAGAAGACATTGCTGGTCGCGGTGGTCAAGAAGCCGAACAGGATGATCAGCAGAACCGACGATTGGGTCGCGAACATCAGACCGAAGGCAGCGACCGCCATGATCGAGCCGACGAGCAGGAACTTGCGCTCGAACCTCGCCATGAGCGGGATAGCCATCACCGATCCGACCGGATACCCGATGAACGACAGCGCGCTGAAAAGCATCGACGAGGTGATCGGATAGCCGCGATGGACCAGCACCAGCGCGGACAGGGTGCCGAACCCGTAATAGCCGAAGGTCTGGAACAGGTGGAATAACACCAACATCACCAGTCGACGGTTGTATGGGGCATGCCGCAAGAGCGTCATCGCCGACCGACGAGGGCCGGGTCGCGCGACGACAGGGCGCGGAGCAGCTGAAATAGCGTGCACGCCAGGCGAGTTCGAGTCAACGGTGAAGTTGGCCAAGGCCTGCTGCGCCTCTTCGATACGACCCACGTCGGCAAGCCAGCGGGGTGACTCGGGCAGCCATCGGTTCAGCAGGAAAACGATCGCGGCGCCCGTGGCGCCGATGGCCAGCAACCAACGCCAGCCCGCGACGCCGAGCGGAGAGTGCCCGGTCAACCAGACCGACAGGAATCCGGCGAACGGTACGGCGAGGTACGAGCACGTGTAGGCCGAAGCCGCCAGCCGGCCACGGCGTGCTTTCGGCAGGACGTCGGCCAGATAGGAGTCGGCAACCGGATACACGGCACCGACTCCCACACCGGCCAGGAACCGCGTAAACACCAGCACCGCCGGAGACGGCGCGAACGCACCGGCCAGTGAGAACGCCGAAAACCAGCCCAGGCCGAGCAGAAACGCCTTTCGGCGTCCGATCCGGTCGGCCAGTCGCCCGAATAGTGCTGCCCCGAGGAACATTCCGACGAAGGCCGAGGCCAGCACCAGCTTGAGAACTGTGCCGCGTACCCCGAAATCGTGCCGCAGGGCGGTACTCATCGTGCTGGACAAGAAGATCTCGTACATCTCGAAGAACAGGCCCAGGCCCACGACGACGATGACCTTGCGATGTACCGGCCCTACCGGCAGATCGTCCAGCAGCTCGCCGATGGTGCTCCGGCTCGTCGACATGACTCGTGAAGTGGTCATTCCTCGGCTCTCTCGTCCCACAACGTGGTTTGTCGCTTTCAATGTGATTAGCGCTACACCGGGCCGACTGTAGTGGATCGGGTCACAGTAGGGAAGACTTGAGAAGTCATAATGTAGTTTTTGATGCACCATGTGGTTAGAGAGGTGTCGAATATGGACAGGTTCAATGGCGGACCACTGGACGGGGTGCGCGTCCTTGAGCTCGGCAATTACATCGCCGCACCGACTGCCGGACGGCTCCTGGCCGATTTCGGCGCGGAAGTGATCAAGATCGAACGTCCCGAGACCGGAGACGAGCTGCGGACCTGGCGGCTCTACTCGGGCACGACGTCGATGCTGTTTCGGACCATCAACCGCAACAAGAAGTCGGTGGTGCTGGACCTCAAGACCGAGCGCGGGCAGGCGGCGGTGCGTGAACTCGCCCGCACCTGCGACATCGTTCTGGAAAACTTCCGGCCGGGGACCCTGGAGAAGTGGGGCATCGGCCCGGCCGAGCTGAGCGCGCACAACCGGGAACTGATCATCGTGCGCCTCTCGGCGTATGGCCAGACCGGACCACGGCACCGTCAACCGGGATTTGCCGCGGTAGCCGAGGCGATGGCGGGCCTTCGCGCCCTTACGGGCGAACCGGATCGCCCACCGTCACGCGTCGGCGTGTCTATCGGCGACTCGATCGCGGGCCTTTATGCCGCGTTCGGCGCGTTGGTGGCAATGCAGCAACTCCGAAAAGACCGTATCGCCGGACGAGCCACGACCCTGGCCGACCGCACCGTGGACGTCGCGTTGACCGAAGCGATCTTTTCGGTGATGGAATCGTTGGTCCCCGAATACGACGCTTATGACGTCACCCGTGCCCGTTGTGGCGGTCGTCTGGAAGGTATAGCTCCATCGAACGCCTACCAGTGCCGCGACGGCCGATGGGTAGTCATCGCCGGCAACGGTGACGCCATCTACCGGCGGTTGATGAGGCTGATCGGCAGGCCCGACCTGGCCGACGCTGCGAGGATGAGCAATAACGCGCAGCGCTGGGAGGCGCGCGACGAACTCGACGACGTGATCGGCCGGTGGACGGCTCAACTGCCCGCCGACCGCGTGCTTGCCGCGCTTGAGGCCTCTGACGTGCCCGCCGGTCCGATCAACACCGCTCCCGACATCGCCGCCGACGAGCAGTTCCTGGCGCGCGGCATGATCCAGCGCATGCCCGTATCTACCGGCACCGAGATCCTGCCCGATGTCGCATTCCCCGGCATTGTGCCCCGCATCGGCAATGCCCCGCGCGAAATACAAAGCCTCGGACCGGATCTGGGTGAACACACTCAGGAAATACTGGGCGTTCTGGACCTCGATCTGGACTTCGATGGCCTCGACACTCAGGAGGTGGTCAGATGAATTCCTCAGTCCAGCTGCGCGATGTGACCCTGCGCGATGGCCTGCAGCTCACCGGCAAACCGCTCGATACGGAGCGAAAAGTCGCGTTGGCACGGCTCCTGTTGGACTCGGGCATAGACGCGGTCGAGATCGGCGCGATGGCGCGACCCGACCTGGTGCCACCCATGGCCAACACCCTCGACGTCATCGCGTCCCTGACTGCCGAGGAACTGCAACGGTGCTGGATATGGACGGCCACTCCACGGGGCATCGCCCGCGCGATCGAGACGGGCGCACGCAATTTCCAGTACTGCGTGTCGGTCAGCGACGACCACAACCTCGCCAATGTCGGGCGCACGACCGCTGCCAGCATGGCCGCCCTTCCGGAGGCCGTCGACCTTGTCACGGCCGCCGGTGGCCAACTGCAGCTGACGCTGGCCACGGCATTCACCTGCCCGTACCGCGGTGCCATCGATCCGCAGCGCGTCCTCGACCTGGTCACCGACGACCGCACGGCGGCCGTCGCAAGCGTGGTCCTCTGCGACACGCTCGGCCAAGCCACGCCTGACGACGTGCAGGAGCTCGTCGGACTCGTCGGCGACGTCGCACCCGACCACGAAATCGTCTTCCACGGTCACGACACATGGGGCATGGGGGTCGCCAATACCCTGGCCGCCATCCGAGTGGGCGCCACCATGGTCGACGGGGCGCTCGGCGGGTTGGGCGGCTGCCCTTTCGCGCCGGGGGCAAGCGGCAACACCTCCACCGAAGACCTGCTGTTTGCGCTGCAACCCCGATACCTCACTCCCGCCGTCTTCGCCGACATCGTCATCGCAGCAGGGCGGCTGCTGGCGCAGCTCGGCGAACCGAACCGTTCGAATGCCGCCCAGGCTGCGCGGTCCACCGCGAACGCGTTCGAATGGTCGATCAGCCCGGAGCTTTCTGCCTGAGCCGGGCGGCCCGGACGATTCGCCACCTCCCCTCCTGCCGCTGCACCAGCCCGGCCAGCTCGAGCATCGCCAGCGGTCCCAGCGCCAGCTCGGGCACTATGCCCGAGGCGACGGCGATCTCGTCGACGGTGGCGGCGCCGCGGCCCGGCAGCGCCTCGTAGACCCGGCGTTCGGCGTCGCTGAGGCCGTCGAGCGGCGTCGTCGGGTGCGAATCCTGCGCTGCCAGTTCGCCGATGTGGCCGATGAGCTCGATGACGTGGTCGGCCCGGGTCACCAGCTCGGCGCCGCCGTTGCGCAACAACGCATGGCAGCCCGCCGACGCCGAGGACGTCACGGGTCCGGGCACCGCGGCCACCACCCGCCCCAGCGCCCGCGCCCAGGCCGCGGTATTGGCCGCGCCGCTGCGCAGGCCGGCTTCCACCACCACGGCGGCCCCGGCCACGGCGGCCACCAGCCGATTGCGGGTCAGGAATCGGTGGCGGGCAGGGCGGATACCTGGCGCGTATTCGCTGAACAGCAGCCCGTCCTGGGCGATCCGGTGCAGCAGCGCGGTGTGACCGCTCGGGTACGGGACGTCGAGCCCGCCGGCCAGGACGGCGACGGTGATGCCGTCGCAGTCCAGCGCGGCGCGGTGCGCCGCGCCGTCGATGCCGTACGCGCCTCCCGAGACGATCGCGACGTCGCGCTGCGCCAACCCGGCCGCCAGTCGCGGGTA
>NZ_QMEU01000128.1 GCF_003284975.1 Mycobacterium colombiense | reverse complement strand
GCACCACCCGCTGCTGCGAGGGACCGTTGGGCGCGGTCAACCCGTTGGAAGCACCGTCCTGATTGACCGCCGAGCCGCGCACCACCGCCAGCACCGGGTGCCCCAGCCGCTGCGCGTCCGACAGGCGCTCCACCACCAGCATGCCGCCGCCCTCGGAGAATCCGGTGCCGTCGGCCGCACCCGCGTAGGCCTTGCACCGACCGTCCTCGGACAGCCCGCGCATGCGGCTGAACTCCACGAAGATGTCGGGGGTGGCGTTGACGGTGACGCCGCCGGCCAGGGCCAGGTCGCACTCCCCCGAACGCAGCGACTGCACGGCCATGTGCAGCGCCACCAACGACGACGAACACGCCGTGTCCACCGACACCGCCGGGCCCTCCAGCCCCAGCACATAGGACACCCGCCCCGACGCCACGCTCGACGACTGCCCGGTCAGCCGGAAGCCCTCGGCGGTCGGTGCCGCGCCCATCCCGTAGCCCTGCGTGTATACGCCGGCGAACATTCCGGTGGCGCTGCCGCGGAGCTTGCCGGGGTCGATTCCCGCTCGCTCCAACGCTTCCCACGACAACTCCAGGAACATGCGCTGCTGCGGATCCATCGCCAGCGCCTCGCTGGGCGCGATGCCGAAGAAGCCCGGATCGAAGTCCGCGACGCCGTCGACGAAGCCGCCGGTGCGGGTGTAGCAGGTGCCCGGCACGTCGGGATCCGGGTTGTACACGCCGGCCAGGTCCCAGCCGCGATCGGTCGGGAAGTCCGAGAGCACGTCGCGGCCCTCGGTCAGCATGTCCCACAGGTCGTCCGGCGAAGTCACCCCACCGGGATAACGGCAGGCCATGCCGACGATCACGATCGGGTCGTCGTCGGTGGCGCGCGCGACCGTGGCGTGCTTGATTTCCTGCGGGAGCCCGGCGAGCTCGGTGCGGATGTAGCCGGCCAGTCCGTTGGGCGTCGGATAGTCGAAGATCAAGGTCGGCGAAAGCGCCAGTCCGGTAGCGGTTTTGAGCCGGTTGCGCATTTCGACCGCGGTCAGCGAGTCGAAGCCCAACTCTTGGAACGCCTTGTCGGGATCGATCGCCTCGGGGGTGGTGTTGCCCAGCACGGTGGCGATGTGCGAGCGCACCAGATCCAGCAGGACCGCGTGCTGCTCCGCTTCGGACAATCCGTCCAGACGATGCGCCAGCGCCGATTTCGATTTCGCCGCGGCCAGCGAGTCGTCGACCCGGCGGCGTGTCGGGGCGTTGACCAGATCGGTGAACATCGGCGGCATCGCGACCGCATGGGCCCGCAGCGCGCCGAGATCGATGCAGGCCGGCGCCAGGAACGGCTCGTCGACGATCAATGCGGTGTCGAACAGTTCCATCGCCTCATCCGAGGACAGCGCCAAGATCCCGTCGCGGCCCAGCCGGGCGAGGTCGGCGGCGTCCAGTCCGCCGGTCATGGCGCTGGCCTGATCCCACAGCCCCCAGGCCAGCGAGATCCCCGGCAACCCGTGCGCCCGCCGGTGTGCCGCCAACCCGTCCAGGAACGCGTTCGCCGCCCCGTAGTTGCCCTGGCCCGACGAGCCCACCAGGCCGGCCATCGACGAAAACATCACGAAGGCTGACAGATTCAGGTCGCGGGTCAACTCGTGCAAGTTCCACGCCGTGTCGACCTTGGCCCGCAACACCGCGTCGACACGCTCCGGTGTCAGCGAGGTGATCGTCGCGTCGCCCAGCACGCCGGCCGCGTGGATCACGCCCGACAGCGGCCGCTGCGCCGAAATGTCGGCAATCACCTCCGCCAGCGCCGCCCGATCGGCGGCGTCGCAGGCCACCGCACGCGCGCGGGCTCCGGCGGCTTGCAGCTCGGCGATCAACTCGGCGGACCCGGGGGCGTCCGGACCGCGCCGGCTCAGCAGCACCAGGTCTTCGACGCCGTGGTTGGCCACCAGGTGACGGGCCAGCGTCGAACCCGCCATGCCGGTGCCGCCGGTGATGAGCACGGTGCCCGCACCCAGCCCAGAAGGCAGAGTCATGACGACCTTGCCGATGTGGCGGGCCTGGCTCAGGTAACGCAGCGCGGTGCGGGCGCGCCGCACGTCAAAGGTTGTGACGGGCAACGGTTTCAGCACCCCGGCGTCGAACAGCCCGGCGAGCTCGTCCATCCACTGATGCATCCGCGGACGGCCGGGCTCGAACAGGTCGAAGGCGCGGTAGCGGACACCCGGGTAGTCCTGGGCCACCACACCCGGGTCGCGGATGTCGGTCTTGCCCATCTCCAGGAACACGCCGCCGGGAGCGACGAGCCGCAGTGAGGCGTCGACGAATTCACCGGCCAGCGAGTCCAGCACCACATCCATCCCGGCCATGCCGGTCACCGCCCGGAACTTCTCCTCGAACTCGAGGCTGCGCGAATCCGCGATGTGGTCGTCGTCGAAGCCCATGGCCCGCAATGTGTCCCACTTGCCGCGGCTCGCGGTCGCGAACACCTCCAGGCCCAAGTGCCGGCCCAGCTGAACCGCGGCCATGCCCACGCCACCGGCGGCGGCGTGCACCAACACCCGCTGCCCGGGCTTGACGTCGGCCAGGTGGATGAAGGCCATGTAGGCGGTGGTGAAAACGGCTGAGATGCCGGCCGCTTCGGCATAAGACCAATCGGCGGGCTTGTGCTGCAACAGGCGGACGTCACCGGGCACCAACGTGCCGCTGCCGTCGGGGAAGAAGCCGTAGACCGAATCGCCGACCGCGAACTCGGTGACTCCCGGCCCGACCTCGACGACTACGCCGGCGCCTTCGCCACCGAGCAGGGCGTCGTGGGTGAACATGCCCAGGGTGATCATGACGTCGCGGAAGTTGGTGGCGATGGCGCGCAGCGCCACCCGGACCTGGCCCGGTTCCAGCGCGGCACCGGCGTTGGGAACGGGCTCGAGCTGTAGGTTTTCGAAGGTTCCCGCGCTGCTGATGCCCAGCCGCCAGGGCCCGTCGGCCGGGGGCGTCATGATCGCGTCGACCGCGCGGCTGCCGCGCACCCGCGCGGTGTACGCCTTGCCGTCACGCAGCAACACCGCGGGTTCGCCGACGGCCAGAACGGTCGCTATCGCTTTATCGTCAAGCGCCGCATCGGAATCCACCAGCACGATGCGGCCGGGATGCTCGGTCTGCGCCGACCGCACGAGCCCCCATACCGCGGCACCGGCCAGATCCGGAACGTCCTCCTCCGGCAATCCCATCGCGCCCCGGGTCGCGACGATCAGCACCCCGGAGTCGCGCTCGGTCAGCCACGCCTGCACGGCGGCCAACGCCCGATGGGTGCGCTCATATGTTCCGGACACCGGATCTTCGCCGGCGGCAACGGATTCGAAAACCTCGTGGACCGACGGCTCGGTGTTACCGGCCGTGGTCGCGGCCGGTGACCACACCGCCTCGAACAGCCGATCCGGGCCCGAGGCCGACACGGCCGCGCGCAGCTGCCGCTCGCTCACCGGACGCGCGACCATCGCGCGCACCGAGAGCACCGGCAAGCCCAATCCGTCGGCCAGCTCGATCGAGACCGCCCTGGACAGGGTCGAAGCGGACTCCGGCGCCGATGCCGGGGCGATCCGCACGCGCACCGCCAACGCGCCCGCCGCATGCAACGACACGCCCTCCCAGGAGAACGGCAACACCACTTCGTCGGTCTGGCCGGCTACCTGGTGACTGACCACCAGTGCGTGCATGGCCGCATCCAGCAAGGCCGGGTGGACACCGAACCCGTTGACGCCGCCGGCGGCATCGGGCAGACGCACCTCGCCGAACACCTCGTCGTCGCGGATCCACGTCGCGGTCAGGCCCTGGAAGGCCGGGCCGTAGCCATAGCCGCGCGCCGCCAACCGCTCGTAGCCGTCGGCCGCGTCGACCTTGACGGCTCCCACCGGCGGCCAGGCCGACAGGTCCGCACCCGGCTCGACTGAGCCGGGGCTCAGCGTTCCTTCGGCGTGGCACACCCAGCCCGAGGCGGTGTCGGGCCGCGAGAAGATCGACACCGCGCGCTGACCGGACTCTTCGTCGGGACCCACCACCACTTGCACGGCGACCGATCCCAAGCCGGAATCCTTGTCGGGCAACATCATCGGCGCCTGCAGCGTGAGTTCGTCGACCGTCGAACAGCCCACTTCGTCGCCGGCGCGAATCGCCAGTTCCACGAAGCCGGATCCGGGGAAAACGACCGTGCCGGACACGGCGTGATCGGTCAGCCAGCCCTGCAGACTCGGCGACAAGCGGCCCGTCAGGACGACCCCGCCCGAGGCAGGCAGCTCGACGACCGCGCTCAACAAGGGGTGCTCGCTGGTGCCGAGCCCCAGGCCCGACGCGTCAGCCGAGATGCCCTCCCCGGAGAGCCAAAACCGCCGCCGGTCAAAGGCATACGTAGGTAGCTCGACGAAGCCCGCGCCGTCCAGCGCGCCGCGCCACTGCACGCTAACCCCCGCGACGAACGCGGTGGCGGCCGAACTCAGGAATCGTTCGAGTCCCCCGTCCTCGCGGCCCAGGGTGGGGATGACGATGGCCTCGGTGTCGCCCGGCAGGCTGTCGTTGGCGGTGTCTTCGATGCCGGCGACCAAGGCGGGGTGTGGACTGGATTCGATGAATGTGCGGTATCCGTGTTCGCAGGCGCTGCGGACCGCCTGGTCGAACTGCACGGTCTGCCGGATGTTGCGGTACCAGTACTCGGCGTCCAGTCCGGCTGTGTCCAAACGGTTTCCGGTCACCGTGGAGAAGAACGCGACGCGCGTGGAGCGCGGTTCGATGCCGGACAGCACCTCGGCGAGGTCGGTGCGGATCGCCTCGACCTCAACCGAGTGCGAGGCGTAGTCCACGTCGATGCGCCGGGTCCGCAGCTCGAGGTCGGCGCAGAAGCCGACGAGCTCGTCGAGCGCGGCCACCTCGCCCGACACCACGACGGCCGAGCGGCCGTTGACGGCGGCGATGCTGACCCGATTCCCATACGGCGCCAACAACTCCCGCGCCCGCTCGGTGCTGCACGCGATGGACAGCATGCCGCCGGGGCCGGCCAGTGACGTCAGCAGCTTGCTGCGCAACGTGACCACCCGGGCGGCGTCGCGCAGCGACAGCGCGCCGGCGACGTAGGCGGCCGCGATCTCCCCTTGCGAATGGCCGATCACCGCGTCGGGGTTTACCCCGATCGACTTCCACAGCTCGGCCAGCGACACCATCACCGCGAAGAGCACCGGCTGCACGACGTCGACGCGGTCCAGGCCCGGAGCGTCGGGCGCGCCGCGAAGCACGTCGGTCAGCGTCCAGTCGACGAATTCGGCGAAGGCATGTTCGCACTCCCGGATCTGCTGTGCGAATACCGGTGCGGTGTCCAGCAATTCGATCGCCATGCCCAGCCATTGGGAGCCCTGGCCGGGGAAGACGAACACCGTCTTGCCCGCCGGTGTCGCGGTGCCCCGGATGACCGATCCGGTCGGGTCGTCGTTGGCCAGCTCGTCCAGCCCGGCCAGCAGCCGGTCGCGGTCACCGCCCACCACGACGGCCCGGTGCTCGAACGTCGCGCGGCCCGCCAATGACCACCCGATGTCGGCGACGGCCAGATCATCGTGCGCGCGAACGTATTCGGCCAACCGGGCCGCCTGCGCGGCCAACGCCGACGTGGACTTCGCCGACACCGCCCACGGGACCACCGCCCGCGCCGGGCCGGCCTCCCGCACCGGTTCGGCCGGGGCGGCCTCGACGATGACGTGCGCGTTGGTGCCGCTGATACCGAACGACGACACGCCCGCCCGGCGCGGACGCTCGCCCGGCCAGGGTTGTGCCTCGGTCAGCAACGACACCGCACCCGCCGACCAGTCCACGTGCGGGCTCGGCTCATCGACATGCAGCGTCGCGGGCAACATCTCGTGGCGCATCGCTAGGACCATCTTGATGACGCCGGCCACCCCGGCGGCGGCCTGCGTATGGCCCATGTTCGACTTGATCGACCCCAGCCACAGTGGCTGTTTCCCGGGCTCGGCCCTCTCTTGCCCATAGGTCGCCAACAGCGCCTGAGCCTCGATCGGGTCACCCAAAGTGGTCCCCGTGCCGTGCCCCTCGACGACGTCGACGTCGGCCGCCGACAAACCCGCGTTGGCCAGCGCGGCACGCACCACCCGCTGCTGCGAGGGACCGTTGGGCGCGGTCAACCCGTTGGAAGCACCGTCCTGATTGACCGCCGAGCCGCGCACCACCGCCAGCACCGGGTGCCCCAGCCGCTGCGCGTCCGACAGGCGCTCCACCACCAGCATGGCGCCGCCCTCGGACCAGCCGACGCCGTCGGCCGCACCCGCGTAGGCCTTACACCGCCCGTCGGGCGCCAGGCCGCGGTGCCGGCTGAACTCCACGAAGACGGTCGGAGTGGCGTTCACCGTCGCGCCGCCGGCCAGGGCCAGGTCACACTCCCCCGAACGCAGCGACTGCACGGCCATGTGCAGCGCCACCAACGACGACGAACACGCCGTGTCCACCGACACCGCCGGGCCCTCCAGCCCCAGCACATAGGACACCCGCCCCGAGGCGACACTGGAGGTCATCCCGGTCAGGCGGTAACCCTCGATCTCCTCGGCGAGCATGCCGTAGCCCTGAACGATGAGCCCAGCGAACACCCCGGTGGCGCTGCCACGCAGGCCGCTGGGGTCAATCCCGGCTCGCTCCAACGCTTCCCACGACAGTTCGAGCAGCATCCGATGCTGAGGATCCATCGCCAACGCCTCGCTGGGCGCGATGCCGAAGAAGCCCGGATCGAAGTCCGCGACGCCGTCGACGAAGCCGCCGGTTTTCACATAGCACTTGTGCCGCGCGTCGGGGTCCGGGTCGTACAGGGCCGCCACGTCCCAGCCGCGGTCGGTGGGAAACTCCGAGATCACGTCGCGGCCGTCGGCGACCATGTGCCACAGCGCCTCCGGGCTGTCCACGCCGCCCGGGAAGCGGCAGGACATACCGACGATCGCGATCGGCTCGTTGGACCGCTCCAGCAGCGCGCGGTTGGTGCGCTTTAAGCGCTCAACCTGGACCAGCGCTTTGCGCAGCGCTTCGGTCGCATGCTGGAGTTGATCAACCATCACAAACCTCGCCTAACCTTCGCCTGACGACGTGCGGCCGTCTTCCACCGCCGGGTGCGGTTCTCGCCGAGTCACGGAATTTGCTGCACGAGGCGACGCCGTTTCCCGTTCGACCAGCGTCGTGCCGCTCTCCGACCCAAGAATATTGCTGGTGAGTATGGCCAACTCCGACAGGATTTCAAAACGTCCGCTGCTCCCGACTGCTACGGGAGGACCGGCCTGGACAGTTGCGCCGCGCCGCGCAAAGAAGATGTGACACGAGGTGCCCGGTGTGCTCGCTGGACAGCGGTGCGTTGTAAACATGGCCCGACGTCCATGGCGCGACTGTACCCGGCCAGCCATAGCCGGTGGTCAGGCGCATGTCGGGAAATGTCCCGGCGCGGCGCCGGTCACGGCCGGTCCGGTGCCAACGAAAGAGTCACACACCCGCTCGGCGCCAGCCGTCGGCGGCCCTGGCGGCTTGGATCAGGGTGTCGCATAACCGGCGCAGCTCGGGGGCCCCGGCGCCTTCGTCCACGGCGGTGGCGACATCCTCGGCCGCGCAGCGCACCTGGTAGACGCGATCCGACAGGTCGGCCGCTTCGTCGGCCGACAGCACCACCGCGTCCTCGGGGACGGCCGCCACGCCGTTGCGGTTCAGCGACGCCCGTTGCTCGTACGCCCGCTGCCGGCACGACTGCCGGCAGTATTGGCGACGGCGGCCCATTCCCGCGTCGGTGACGTCTCGACCGCACCAGCGACAGGGCTGCGGGCGGGTGCGGCGGCTCACGCCTGCCGACTTTAGTCGGGTTTTCCCGGCGATCCCGGTATCATTGAAGGTCGCGTCGCGTATGCCGGCTCCGGCCGGGGAACTGTGCGGATGATCGCAGCGTTTGCTAGATGAAGAGTTTGCACTGAACGCAGTAAGGGAGCCGGAGAGCTCCGAGAAGACCTGAAGGAGTAGCAGCCATGGCTGATCGCGTACTGAGAGGCAGTCGCCTCGGGGCCGTGAGCTACGAGACTGACCGCAACCACGACCTGGCGCCGCGTCAGCTCGCGAAGTACCGCACCGAGAACGGCGAGGAGTTCGAGGTTCCCTTCGCCGACGACGCCGAGATCCCCGGCACCTGGCTGTGCCGCAACGGCCTGGAAGGCACGCTGATCGAGGGCGACCTGCCCGAGCCGAAGAAGGTGAAGCCGCCGCGGACGCACTGGGACATGTTGCTGGAGCGCCGCTCCGTCGAGGAGCTCGAAGAGCTGCTCAAGGAGCGCCTCGAGATCATCAAGACCCGCCGTCGCGGCTGAGCCACCGATTCAGTCGGGGCCGGCCCGCAGACTAGCGAACTAGCTGCGGTTGTCGGCCCTGCTGGTCCGGGCCCCCGACCGCCGGCCCTGGACACCCCAGCGGGTGACCTTGACCAGGGCCTCGCGGATGTTCGACCCACTCATCTTGGACACGCCGAGCTCGCGCTCGGTGAAGGTGATGGGCACCTCGGTAATGGTGAAGCCGTTGCAGATGGTGCGCCAGGTCAGATCGATCTGGAAGCAGTAGCCCTTGGAGTCGACGCCGTCGAGGTCGATCGCCTCGAGCACTTCGCGGCGGTAGGCGCGGTAACCGGCGGTGATGTCGTGCACGCCGATGCCGAGCGCCAGGCGGGCATAGGTGTTCGCCGTCCAGGACAGCGCCCAGCGCCGCCACGGCCAGTTGCGTACCGTTCCACCGTCCACGTAGCGCGAGCCGATGGCCAGATCGGCCCCGGCGTCGACGGCGTCCAGCAGGCGGTGCAGCTGCTCGGGCGCGTGGCTGCCGTCGGCGTCCATCTCGACCAGCACCGAATAGTCACGGCTCAAGCCCCAGGCGAAGCCCGCCAGATACGCCGCGCCCAGGCCATCCTTGGCGGTGCGGTGCATGACGTGCGTGCGTCCCGCATCACCGGCCGCCAGCTCCTCGGCGAGCTGGCCGGTGCCGTCGGGGCTGCTGTCGTCCACCACGAGCAGGTGCACGTGCGGGCAGGCCTCTTTGAGCCGCCGGTGGATCACCGGAAGGTTCTCCTGCTCGTTGTAGGTGGGGATGATCACCAAGACGCGCTGGCTGGGACGGTTGCCCGGAACCTGGGGCGCCGGCTGGCCGGTGGTCATGTAGCTCCTCTGTGTCGCCCGAATTCGAAAAAGTCGGCCGTCCTGGTCGGACGGAGTGTGGTCAGTCGCCGTCGTTTGCCGGCGTGCGGTCCCGGGGGTCGGGCGCAGTGTCCGGGTCGTGCTGGTCGGGCGGGGGTTCGCCCGGGGTGGCACCGGCCCCTGTCGATCGACGTGTGGACCGCAGACGTGTCGAACGCGGGAACCATCCATTCTGCCGTATCCCGGCCAGAATGACCGCCCCGGCCGCCAGGACCATGGCCCACTGCAGCAGCGGTCCCCAGCGAGTGGCCGGCGTCAGCCTGGTTTTGAGGCGCACCTGCATGTCCAGATACGCGGGCTGGAAGAAGTCGGTGCGCGCCAACTCGCCGCCGTCGGGGGCGAGGACGGCGCTGATCCCGGTGGTGCCGGCCACCACCACGTACCGGTCGTGTTCGACGGCCCGGACCTTGGCGAATGCCAGCTGCTGCTCACTCATCCTCTTGTTGAAGGTGGCGTTGTTGGCCGGCACGGCCAGCAGTTGGGCACCGCCGAGCACCGCTTGTCGCGGCACCCGGTCGAAGATCACTTCCCAACAAGTGGCGACGCCCAGGGGCACCCCTGCGATGTGCACCACATCGGGGCCCCGGCGGGGCACGAAGCTTCCGGCTCGGTCCGCGTAGCCGGACAGGTGCTTGAACAGCCACGGCATCGGCAGGTATTCGCCGAATGGCTGCACGATCTCCTTGTCATGGCGATCGGCCGGGCCCGTTGCCGGATTCCACACGATCATGGTGTTGGTGTAGTTCGGATCCTGCGGGGGACGCCCCGGCACCTCGAGCACGCTGCCGATCAGGATCGGCGCGCCGATGGCCGCCGCCGCCTGGGATATCTGCAGCGCGGCGTCGCCGTTGACCAGCGGGTCGATGTCCGACGAGTCCTCCGGCCAGAGCACGAATTGCGGTTGCGGGGCGGCCCCGGCGCGCACGTCGTCGGCCAGCCGCAGGGTCTCCCGGACGTGGTTGTCCAGCACCGCCCGCCGCTGTTCGTTGAATTCGAAGCCCAGCCGCGGCACGTTGCCCTGCACAGCCGCGACGGTGACCGACGGCTCGCCGCCCGACCCCGTACCGGCGTGGCGCACCTGCGGCCAGACGATGAGCGACGCGAAGAGCACCAGGCAGATGCAGACGCCGGGCACCACCACCGCGGGCGGCGCGGGATCGGGGTGCCCCGGTTCGTCGGCGCCGCCGGCGGGGCGCGCAGCGGGGTGGCCTAAGTGCCACCACTTCACGATCTCGAGCGCGATGGCCGTCGCGCTGAAGCCGACCAGCATGATCGCCATGGACAGCAGCGCCACGCCGCCGAGCTGGACCAGTGGCAGGAAGGGACCGTGCGTCTGACCGAATGCGACCGAACCCCAGGGAAAGCCGCCGAACGGGACGGCCGACTTGAGCCATTCCTGAGCGGCCCAGATCAGCGCGAACCAGATGGGCCAGCCGGGCAGCCGGCGCACGGTGACGGCGCACAGTCCGAACAGGGCGGGAAACAGCGCCGATACGGTGGCCAGCGCGACCCATGGGACGGGGCCGACCAGCAGACCGACCCACGGAAGCAGCGGCAGGTAGAACGCCAGCCCGAACAGGAAGGTGTAACCCAGGCCGCCCGCCGGCGTGGTCGCGGGGTGCGTCAGCACCCACCCCAGCAACGCGGCGGCCACCACGGCCGCCCACCACCAGTTCAGCGACGGGAAGCTGGCACAGAGGAGCAGGCCGCCCGCGATGGCGCAACTGAGCCGGGTCAGGCGGGGCA
>NZ_QMEU01000127.1 GCF_003284975.1 Mycobacterium colombiense | reverse complement strand
AGCGTCACCATGGGCGTCATCAACGCGGTCGCCGGGTACATTCCGGCCTGCGCCACCGACGTCAACGTCGCCACCGGCGTCGACGACAACAACGAGACGGCCGGCGAGAGCGCCCCGAACACCGACTGAAGTTGGGAGACGAACGCGGTCCCCAGCGAGGACAGGCCCTGGAAGAACTGCGATGCGAAACTCAGGGGTGCCGTCACCAACCCGACCAGGCCCGACAGGTCCGCGGCGGGCGCGCCGCCACCAAGGGCCGCCGGCGGCACGCTGAATTCCGGCAGCGCCTGCGCCATCGATTGGGCCCCGGCGTGATAGCCCAACATCGCCGCCACGTCCTGCGCCCACATCTCGACGTACTCGAGCTCGGTCTGTGCGATCGCGGCGGTGTTGATGCCCAAGAAGTTCGTGGCAATCAGCACGAGCAGCCGAGCCCGATTGGCCAGCACCTCCGGCAGCGGCACCGTCGCCACCAGTGCACCCTCGAAAGCCAGTGCGGCGATCCGGGCCTGCAGGGCCGCCACCTCCGCCTGCGCGGCCGCGATGATCAGCCATTGCACGTAGGGCGCCGCGGCGGTGGTCATCGCCATCGACGAGGGCCCCATCCAGGCGCTACCGGCCAAATCGGAAACCGTGGTGTGAAACGACGATGCCGAGGATGACAGCTCGGCGGCCAGCCCGTCCCACGCCGCGGCCGCCTCGAACAGAGGTCCGGCCCCGGGACCGCCGAATATCAAGGCCGAGTTGATCTCAGGAGGGAAGAACACAAACGCGGGAATCATGTGCAACCCCAACCGACCGAGTCAACGGCTCCTGCCCCGGACAGACCGGCATCCACCCGCGGCCATTAGCTATCTACTTATGCCCCACTGGCGATCCTAAGGCACCCGCACCGCGAAAAGCCGGACTTTAAGCAAACCTTATTTCTCGGAATTCGGTGTGGGTGATGACGCATCACGGGCCACACCGGCAGCCGGACCCGCGCCGATGCAACGGGACAGAACAATCTACAAGCCGACCCGAGAGTGGTCGATTAACAACCCTTGAGGCGAGCCGCCAGATAATCCGACACGGCATTCATCGGCACCCGCTCCTGGGACATGTCGTCGCGCCGGCGCACCGTGACGGCGTTGTCCTCGAGTGAGTCGAAATCCACCGTCACGCAGAAGGGCGTGCCGATCTCGTCCTGGCGTCGGTAGCGTCGCCCGATGGCACCGGCGTCGTCGAAATCGATATTCCAGAATTGCCGCAACTCGGCTGCCAGGTCTCGAGCCTTGGGACTCAAGTCCGCGTGCCGGGACAGCGGCAGCACCGCGGCCTTGACCGGGGACAGGCGCGGGTCCAACCGCAGAACCGTGCGTTTTTCCATCTTGCCCTTGGCGTTCGGGGCTTCGTCCTCGGTGTAGGCGTCGATCAAGAACGCCATGAACGACCGCGTCAAACCGGCGGCGGGCTCGATGACATACGGGGTGTAGCGGGTGTCGGTCACCTGGTCGTAGAACGACAGGTCGACGCCGGAATGCTTTGCATGCGTCGACAAGTCGAAATCGGTGCGGTTGGCGACACCTTCCAACTCGCCCCACGGATTACCGGCGAAGCCGAACTTGTACTCGATGTCGACGGTGCGATCGGAGTAGTGCGACAGCTTGTCGGCCGGGTGTTCAAATAACCGCAAGTTCTCCGGGTCGATACCCAGCTCGACATACCATTGCAGGCGGGTGTCGATCCAGTACTGATGCCATTCCTTGGCAGTTGAGGGCTCGACGAAGAACTCCATTTCCATTTGTTCGAACTCGCGGGTCCGGAAAATGAAGTTGCCCGGGGTGATCTCGTTGCGAAAACTCTTGCCGATCTGACCGATTCCGAAGGGCGGCTTCTTGCGGGCGGTCGTCACCACGTTGGCGAAGTTGACGAAGATGCCCTGCGCGGTCTCCGGACGCAGATAGTGCAGGCCCTCCTCGGTTTCGATCGGACCGAGGTATGTCTTGAGCATCATGTTGAATTCGCGGGGCTCGGTCCACCGGCCGGGCTCGCCGGTCTCCGGGTCGCGGATGTCGGCCAGCCCGTTGGGCGGCGGGTGCCCGTGTTTG
This sequence comes from Mycobacterium colombiense, assembly GCF_003284975.1. Taxonomy (GTDB): domain Bacteria; phylum Actinomycetota; class Actinomycetes; order Mycobacteriales; family Mycobacteriaceae; genus Mycobacterium; species Mycobacterium europaeum_A. Next base: position 8,987 of record NZ_QMEU01000127.1, on the reverse strand, counting down.
GCTTCGTAGGCTTCGATGAGATGGTCGGCGCGATAACGCTTGTGGGTGATCAGCGACTCGACCAGCGGGTCGTGGAAGACCTCGACATGGCCGGAGGCCACCCAGACTTGCCGCGGCAAGATGATCGCCGAATCCAGGCCGACGACGTCGTCGCGACCGATGACCACCGAGCGCCACCACTGGCGTTTGATGTTCTCCTTGAACTCCACACCGAGCGGGCCGTAATCCCAAGCCGACCGAGTGCCGCCGTAGATCTCCCCCGAGGGAAAGACGAAGCCGCGCCGTTTGGCCAGGTTCACTACGGTGTCGATGACGGACGCCACGGGGTGGTGCACTCCCTTTCCGGGTTTGAACGGGCACGCGCGGCGCTCGACCGCCGTGCGCAGAGCATCAGTCATGGTAGCGATCGGCACCGCGGTCTTTGACATGCGTCATCATGCATGTGACAGTGGATGGCAGCCGACAACGACTTTCACTGGCGAATACATTCCACTACCTGGCACTTCTCGAGGTGATGCCGCCCCCATGATGACGTCCCCGTCACCTTCTGCCTCGATGCCGGCCGCCGCGGATGGCCACTCGGACCCGGGCGTCCTCGCCCACGACCATGACGCGCTGGGCGCCGCCGGGCACTCCGGAGTGGCCACCTATCCCGTGCCGCCGCCGCGGGACATCCTCGATGCCGCCGGTGAGTTGTTGCGCGCGCTGGCCGCGCCCGTGCGCATCGCCATCGTGCTGCAGCTGCGCGAGTCGCACCGCTGCGTGCACGAGCTGGTGGACGCGCTCGGCGTGCCCCAGCCGCTGGTCAGCCAGCATCTCAAAATCCTCAAGGCGGCCGGCGTGGTCACCGGGGAGCGATCCGGGCGCGAAGTGCTCTACCGGCTCGCCGATCATCACCTCGCGCACATCGTGGTGGATGCCGTCGCGCACGCCAGTGAGGAGCCGCGCCCATGACCCGCGCCAGCGACGATGCAGCGCGAAGCAATGCGGGGGCACCGCCCGCTTGCGGGGGAAAGGAGTGGCGCCGATGAGCGGGGTCAGCGTCCGCTCCACCCGGCAGCGGGCGGCGATCTCCACGCTGCTGGAGACGCTCGACGAGTTCCGCTCGGCCCAAGAGCTGCACGACGAGCTGCGCCGGCGTGGCGAGAACATCGGCCTGACGACCGTCTACCGGACCCTGCAGTCGATGGCCACGGCCGGGATGATCGACACGCTGCGCACCGACACCGGCGAATCGGTCTACCGCCGATGTTCGGAGCACCACCACCACCATCTGGTCTGCCGCAGTTGCGGCGCCACCATCGAGGTGGGCGATCACGAGGTCGAACAGTGGGCCACCGAAGTGGCTGCCAAGCATGGCTTCTCGGACGTCAGCCACACCATCGAGATCTTCGGCACCTGCTCGGATTGCGGGGGCCGGTAACCGGTTACGCCGTCAGCGCCCGACGTATCTCGGCGCCGGTGTCGAGCACCAGCAGGATCAAGGTCCGCAGGGCATCGTCGGTCAGGCCGGCGCCGGGGAAGTTATAGCGCAGCATCACGTCGGCAATTTTAGCCGCACTCCTGCCCGAATTGCGTTGCACCGCTTTATCATTGACCTTCTCGACCATGGTCACGTTACCGAAGTTGCTGTCGCGAGCCTGCTTGGCCACCTGCTCGCTGAGCTTCTTGGTCGACGGCAGATCCCACGCCAGTATCTGGGTTAGTGAGACCAGATCGAGGCCCTCGGCGATGTTGACCACCCGCAACGAGGCGATGGTGGCGTCGTGGCGCACCGTCACGGCGCCGTCGGCCTCCGCCTCGAGCGGAAGGACGTCGCCGAGTATCGATGCCAGGCGCTCCTGCAGCGGCGGCACTATGCGCTCCCGAATCTGCGGTTGCGGGAGGCGTATTCCTCACACGCCGCCCACAAGTCGCGGCGGTCGTAGTCGGGCCACAGCTTGTCCTGAAAGACGTATTCGGCGTAGGCCGCCTGCCACAGCATGAAGTTGCTGGACCGGTGCTCCCCCGAGGTCCGCAGGAACAGGTCCACGTCGGGGATGTCGGGCCGCTGCAGGTGATGCGACACCGTTGACTCGGTGATGCGCTCCGGGTTCAGCCGGCCGGCGGCGGCAAGGCGCGCGATTTCCCTTGTCGCCTCGGCGATCTCGGCGCGACCGCCGTAGTTGACGCAGTAGTTGACGGTGATGACGTCGTTGTCCTTGGTCAGGTCTTCGGCGATCGCCAGTTCGTTGATCACGCTGCGCCACAGCCGCGGCCGCGAACCGACCCACCGGATCTTGACCCCGATGGTGTTCAGGTTCACCCGGCGCATGCGCACCACGTCGCGGTTGAATCCCATCAGGAAGCGGACCTCCTCGGGGGAGCGCTTCCAGTTCTCGGTGGAGAAGGCGTACAGACTGAGCCATTTGATGCCGAGTTCGATTGCGCCACAGACGATGTCGATGACCACTGCCTCGCCCGCCTTGTGGCCGTCGGTGCGGGTCAATCCCTGCTGGGTGGCCCAGCGGCCGTTGCCGTCCATCACGATGGCCACATGGTTGGGCAATCGGTCGGCCTCGATCGTGGGCGCGGCCGCCTTGGAGATGTGCTGCGGGGGCCGGCACGGCCCACCGTCGGCCGGGGGCGGCAGCTCGGGAAAGACGACCGGCCAGGTCGACTTGTCGGGGAACACCGGGTAGTCGTCGGGCGCGGGGGGCAGCTGCGGGAAATCGGCTGACGCCGTGGCGAGCTCGGCCTTTCGGCCCGAGCCGCCGGCCCAGATTTTAGCCACAGTCCATATCCTGCCCGATCAGCGCCGCGCGCTGGTCGGCGATGGTGCGGTCGGCATGATAGGTCCGTTCCACCAGCGGCAGGGTCTTGAGCTGCCGCTCCAGATGCCACTGCAGGTGCGCGGCCACCAGACCGCTGACGTAGTTACGGTGCGACTGCGGGGTCTGCTCGGCGAAGTCCCAATCGCCGTCGTGCAGCGCGGACATCAGGTCCAGCACCCCCGGGGGCGGCGTCGTCGAACCGGCCGGGCGGCAGTGTGTGCAGACACTGCCGCCGGCGCCGACGTGGAACGCCCGATGGGGACCGGGTGTGGCGCACCGGGCGCACTCGTTCAGCGCGGGCGCCCAGCCGGCGATGCCCATCGCGCGCAGCAGGTAGGCGTCCAGCAGGAGGTCCCGGGACCGGCGGCCGTCGGCCACCGCCCGCAACGCGCTCACCGTGAGCCCGTGCAGCGCCGGGGCGGGTGCCCGCTCCTCGCCGGCGAGGCGTTCGGCGGTTTCCAGCATGGCGCACCCGCACGTATAACGGCCGTAGTCGTTGACGATGTCGGTGGCGAACGCGTCAATGGAGACGACTTGGGTGACGATGTCGAGGTTGCGGCCGGGGTGCAGCTGCGCGTCGATATGCGCGAACGGCTCCAGCCGAGCACCGAATTTGCTGCGAGTGCGGCGCACGCCCTTGGCAACCGCGCGGACCAGCCCGTGCTCACGAGTCAGCAGGGTGACGATCCGGTCGGCTTCGCCGAGCTTGTGCTGGCGCAACACAACAGCTCGGTCTCGGTATAGCCGCATCACAATAGTTTTGCACCCCGCCGCGACATTACGGGTATCCGCGCCGTTAGTCTCGTACCCCGTGATTGGCGCTTCTGGGTCGGGTCCCGGGTCCATTTCCGGATCCGGCCACCGGCGCCTGCCCACGCTCACTGACCTGCTCTATCAGCTGGCGAGCCGCTCGGTGACGTCCACCACACTGGTCGGTCGCTCGCTGCACGCCATCCACGCCAGCCAGCCCACGCTCAACGCCTTTCGGGTGGTGCTCACCGAGTCGGCGCTGGCCGACGCCGCCGAGGCCGACCGGCGCCGCGCGGCCGGCGACACCGCCCCGCTGCTGGGGATTCCGATCGCGGTCAAAGACGATGTCGACGTTGCTGGCGTGCCCACCGCCTTCGGGACCGAGGGGACGGTCGCGCCGGCGACGCACGACGCCGAGGTGGTGCGCCGTCTCAAGGCGGCCGGCGCGGTGATCGTCGGCAAGACCAACACCTGCGAGCTCGGCCAGTGGCCGTTCACCAGCGGGCCCGGTTTCGGGCATACCCGCAACCCCTGGTCGCGCCGGCACACCCCGGGCGGATCGTCGGGGGGCAGCGCCGCGGCGGTGGCGGCCGGACTGGTCACCGCGGCCATCGGCTCCGACGGCGCCGGCAGCATCCGCATCCCGGCGGCGTGGACGCACCTGGTCGGCATCAAGCCGCAGCGCGGACGCATCTCGACCTGGCCATTGCCGGAGGCGTTCAACGGCATCACGGTCAACGGCGTGCTGGCCCGGACCGTGGCCGATGCGGCGCTGGTGCTCGACGCCGCCTCCGGGAACGTGGAGGGAGACCGGCACAAGCCGCCGCCGATCGTCGCCTCCGACTACGTGGGTAAGGCGCCCGGCCCGCTGAACATCGCGCTGTCCACCCGGTTCCCCTACACCGGCTTCCGGCCGAAGCTGCACCCGGAGATCCTGGCCGCGACGCGGGCGGTCGGCAAGCAACTCGAACTGCTCGGCCACACCGTGGTGCCGGGCAATCCCGATTACGGCATGCGGCTGTCGTGGGACTTTCTCGCCCGGTCCACCGCGGGCCTGCGCGATTGGGAGGAGCGGCTGGGCGACGGGGTGGTGCTGGACCCCCGCACCCTGTCCAACCTGCGCCTGGGCGCCGTGCTGGGCCAGGCGATCCTGCGCAGCGCGCGTCGCCACGAAGCCGAAGACCAGCGCCGGGTCGGCTCGATCTTTGACATCGTCGACGTGGTGTTGGCGCCGACGACGGCCCAGCCCCCACCCCTGGCACGCGCCTTCGACCGGCTGAGTGGTTTCGGCACCGACCGCGCCATGATCGCGGCGTGCCCGCTGACGTTCCCGTGGAATGTGCTGGGCTGGCCGTCGATCAACGTTCCGGCGGGCTTCACCTCCGAGGGGTTGCCGATCGGTGTGCAGCTGATGGGCCCAGCCAACAGCGAGGGCATGCTGATCTCGCTGGCCGCCGAGCTGGAAGCGGTCAGCGGGTGGGCGAGCGAACAGCCCCAGTCGTGGTGGGACCAGACGACGGACGCTCCGGGCGCCGCCGGCCCCCAGGCCTGACGCCTGTGTTTGCGCAGGTGAGGGCGACAAATTAGCCGCTGACAACTCGGGTACTCGTTGGCGATGGATCAATCGACCGCTCCCCGCCAGGGCCGCGGCACCGACGACCGTGTTCTGTCAGGTGCTGGGCCGCGAACCGTTCCTCGACGACGTGCTGGCCAGCGGTGGGCTGGATCCGCAGAACCAGCAACCAGTATTTGGAGCACGCGGAGGACCTGATGGCCGAAGCCGTCGGCGCCGACGTTGCCTGGTTGCACCTGTGGCAGCTCCCTGCGGTCCGGGCGGCGATGATGTCCGTGGCCGGCGGCGACGGCAGCCTCCTGGTTGGGCGCGACAGTCACAAGTCGATCGTGGCGGGGCTGATCTTCTCGGGTGTGCAGCCGCGCTGGATCACTCCGCGATGGGACGCCGAATACCACTTCTCTCATTGATGCGGACGGTGCTCGCCTGATCCGCGCGACTGTTCAGGCGCCCCGCGGCTTCGACATCACCCGATTGCCAACGGCTTTGGCCCTGTCCGGCAGCAGGCGGTTCGCCGCACCCATGACTTTTGTCAATGCGGAGCCGGCCACCACCTTCTGATCGCCTTGCATCGGCGCCTCGAATCCCTGCCGCGCGACCTGAGCGGGGGTCCTTGCGCATTTTGCCCACCAGGGAATCGACCATCTTGGCGTGGCCGAAGACGTTTGTGTCGGTCGGTCCGGGCATCAAGGCGGTGACAGTGATTGCGGTGTCGCGCAATTCGTCGTGCAGCGCCTGGGCGAAGGATTGGATGAACGACTTCGACGCGTTGTACACCGGCTGATAGGAACCCGGCATCTGGGAGGCGATGGACGAGGTGAACAACACCGTCGCGTGCGATCGCTAAAAGCCCAACCGGCCAAGCTGTTTGGGGTCGCTCTGCCAGTTCTTGGCAACCTTGACCCGCAGATCGAGGTAAACTTTTGTCCCCAATAGCTTTTCGATCTGGGCACGCGCGGCGCTGCCCACCTCCCGCAACCGGGCACCGCCCTTGCCGATGACGATTCCCTTTTGGCTGTCGCGTTCGACGTAGAGCAGGGCATGCACGTCGATCAGGTCGTCGCGATCCTCCCGCGGGTTGACTTCGTCGATGACCACCGCCAACGAATGCGGCAGTTCGTCGCGCACACCCTCGAGGGCGGCCTCCCGGATGAGCTCGGCCATCAGGACCTCTTCGGGTTCGTCGGTCAGCTCACCGTCGGGGTAGTACGCCGGGCCGGGCGGCAGCGCCGCGGCCAGCACGTCAATCAGGATGTCGACTTGCGCCCCGGTGACCGCCGACACCGGCACGATCTCCGCCGAGTCACCCACCAACTCGCTGACCGCCACCAGCTGGGCGGCCACCCGGTCTCTGGGCGTCTTGTCGATCTTGGTGACGATCGCGACCAGCGTCGTCTTCGGCGCGGTCGCGCGAATCTGTTCGACGATCCACCGGTCGCCCGGACCGATCGCTTCGTCGGCCGGAATGCACAGCCCGATCACGTCGACTTCGGAATAGGTATCGCGCACCAGATCGTTGAGCCGCTTGCCCAGCAGGGTTCGCGGCCGGTGCAGGCCCGGCGTGTCGACCAGGATGATCTGGAAGTCGTCGCGGTGCACGATGCCGCGGATGGTGTGCCGGGTGGTCTGCGGCCGGATCGAGGTGATCGCGACCTTGGTCCCGACGAGCGCGTTCGTCAGCGTCGATTTGCCCGTGTTCGGACGGCCCACCAAACATACGAAGCCGGAACGGAATTCAGTCATGCTGCTCGGATTCCTCGCCATCGGATGAACCGTCGGATTCGATCGGGCTGAGCAGCACGGTATTGATCCGCACCCGCCCCCGGTGATCGGTGCCGCCTTCGGCCTGCAGCCGCAGACCGTGCGAGAACACCTCGGCGCCCGGCAGCGGCACCCGGCCCAACTCCAGGGCGAGCAGGCCGCCCACCGTGTCGACGTCGAAATCGTCGTCGAACTCCACCCCGTACAGCTCGCCCAGGTCCTCGATCGGCAACCGCGCCGACACCCGGAAGTGCTTGTCGCCCAGGTCTTCTATCGGCGCCGTCTCCGCCTGGTCGTACTCGTCGGCGATCTCGCCGACTATTTCCTCCAGCACGTCTTCGATGGTGACCAGGCCGGCGATCGCGCCGTACTCGTCGACGAGCAGGGCCATGTGGTTGCGGTCGCGCTGCATTTCCCGCAGCAGCGAGTCCAACGGTTTGGAGTCCGGCACGAAGACGGCCGGCCGCATGACCTTCGACACCGGCGGGGTGCGGCCGCCGTCACCGGACAGAACCGTCTGCTGGACAAGGTCTTTCAGGTACACGACACCAACGATGTCGTCGACGTTTTCACCGATCACCGGGATGCGGGAATGCCCGCTGCGCACCGCCAGGTTGATGGCCTGGCTGGCGAACTTGTCGCTTTCGATCCAGATCATCTCGGTGCGCGGCACCATCACCTCGCGGGCCGGGGTGTCACCGAGTTCGAAGACCGACTGGATCATCCGCCGCTCCTCGGCGGCCACCACGCCGCGCTGCTGAGCCAGGTCGACGACTTCACGCAACTCGATCTCGGAGGCGAACGGGCCGTTGCGCAGGCCACGGCCGGGCGTCACAGCATTACCCAGCACCACCAGCAGGCGGCTGATCGGCATCAGCAGCCACGAAATCGCCTGCAGCGGAAGGACCGTGGTCAGGGCAATGGAGTAGGCGTTTTGACGGCCGAGGGTGCGCGGCCCCACCCCCATCACGACGAAGCTGGTGACCACCATGATGGCCGCGGCGCCGAACAGCCCCCACCTGAGCCCGAAGTTGTCGTAGAGGAACACCACCAACAGCACGGTCGCCGTGATCTCGCAGGTGATCCGCAGCAGCACAACCAGGTTGATGTAGCGGGGCCGTTCGGACATGACCTTGGACAAGGCCACCGCGCCGGGCCGCTCGTCGCGCACCAACTCCTGGACCCTGGCCAGCGACACCGTGCTGATGGCCGCATCGATCGCCGCGAACAGTCCGCCGAGCGCGATCAGCGCGACTGCACCGAGCAGCTCAGACCAGCCGGTCATGAATCAGCGTTCTGCTCCTCGGCCCGGCTCCGGCGAGCGAGCAGCCAGGCGACCAGGCCCACCACCACCGCAAATCCCCCGAAGCGCAGCGCCAAAGTCCATCCGGATTGATTGGGCTGACCGGGCTCCTGATGGTGCACGGCCAGCAGCACCAGGAAGCTGCCGTCGTCGGTCGGCCCGACGCCCGGCGTGGGCTGGGTCTTGATCACCCTGATCTGGGCGGGTGCGCTGCTGGAGTTGTCGATCTGCCCCCAGGCCAGGGTGGAGTCGTCGAGCAGGAAGGTGTCCTGGCCGCCCGCGGGTTGGCTCCCGTCGTGACCCACCACCGACACGTGGCCCACCTCCACGGTCTCGCCCTTGGCGGGAACGGACACCGTGACGTTCTCGTACAACTTCGGCGGCGCCGGCGGCTTGTAGTCGGGCGGCGGCGGACCGTTGTAGCCGTTCAACGGAATTGAGCCCCCACCATAGAAACTGCCCGCGGCTACGTAGCTGTCGCCCACCGCGGTGAACGGGACGACGCCGACGGTCGCGGCGTCGAGCACCATCCGGCCTCCGCGCGGCAGGTACGCCTCCTGATAGGCGCCGTTGTAGAAGTAGCGGAACGTGATCGGCTGATTGAGCGGGTTGTAGATGGTCGGGCGGCGATAGGAGTCGTCGTAGTCGAGGTAGTCCCAGTGGCGCGGCCGGACGAACTTCTGATCGTCCACCTTAAGGATGTCGACGTTCTCCCGGTGCGAACTCACGACGTTCTGCACCCGCTGGTTGAAGTCCACCTGGGTCGGCGGCTTTGGTGGGTTGGCGG
>NZ_QMEU01000126.1 GCF_003284975.1 Mycobacterium colombiense | reverse complement strand
GGCCAGTGCGGCGCCGTCGGCACCACCTGCTGCGGCCGGACCCGGCTTCGCGCCGCCCTATGCCATCGCGCCACCGGGCATTGGGTTCGGCTCGGGTCTGAGCGCCAGCGCGGGGGCGGGGGCGAAAAAGAAAGCACCCGAACCGGATTCGGCGGCGGTGCCAACCGATGCGACGGCACCACGGGCGGCGCGCGCTCGGCGCTGGCGAGGAGCGCGGCAGCGCGGGCCTGGCGACGAGTATCTGGATATTAATGTCGAGGTCGACCCGGACTGGCAGGAGCCGGCGACGACGGCGTCCGGTAACGGCGCAGGAGCCCTCGGGTTTGTCAGCACGGCCCGGAAAGGATTTGCCGCCGCGGCGGGCCTGACCACCCTGGCCGGTGACGAATTCGGCGACGGACCCCGCATGCCGATGGTGCCGGGCACCTGGGGTCCGGACAACGGCAAGGACGACCGGACGAGCCGGCGCGACTAGCGGAACGTCGCATCACGCGGTGCCCGGCTCCTGGCCCATGAACTGGTTACTGGGACACCGACGACCGTCAGACCACGGTCGCGGTAGTCCTTGGCCAGTGTCTCCAGCGCCGTGTACTGCGGCGTCAGCCCGCATTTGGAGGCGACGTTCACGACCAGCGTTGCACCGTCGGACAATTCGGCCAGTGTGGTGCGGCAAATCTGGCGGCTGTTGACATTCGCCGCCGATCCGATCCTTCCGCGAGTGCTTCTTGCCGGGCCATAAGCCGCACTAGTTTGGCCAAATAACCGTCAGTCGCCCTCTGCCATCGCGCGGTAGCCATCCCACACACTTGAGTAGCGGGGCTTCCACTCGGTGGACGCCCGGAATCGGTTGTTGCGGACTCGCAGGGAGCGAGTGATCGACGTGGTGCGCTTCCCGAGCAGTAAACCGGCGCGGCCGGGAGCGCGAAGCCACGCAGCGGTTCCGACGGCCTCAGCCATGGCGTTGGTGTTGTCGCGCGCGGTGACGGGTTGGTCGTCAACGACGTTGTAGATACCGGTTGGCGCTTCGAGGGCGGCGGTGACCGCGTCCGCGCCGTCGGCGAGCTGGATTGACGATACGTAGCTGTCGGGGTGGCCGGCCTGAAACCCGATGTGGCGACGGGCAAGTGCCATCAACTGTTCGCTGTGGGCGGCGCCAGGCCCATAGAAGATGCCAAAGCGCAGGACCACGGCTGCTCCCCCCTCTTGGGCGAACCGTCGGGCGTTAGCTTCGGCAGCGCGGTTTCCGGCTGCGGTGGGAAGGGGGTCGGTGGGCCAGTCCTCGTCGATCCAGCGGTCGCCACCGTCGCGGTAGAACATCACAACTGACTCCTGAATCAGCCGTGGAATGCCCACCTTCAGGGCGGCGTCGACGATGTTGGTGGAGCCTTCGCCGCGGACGCGGTGGTTCTCGGTCCAGGCCGACATGACGATCATCTTGTGTGTCGCCGGCAGAGCCGATGCGAGGTTCACCACCGCGTCATGGCCGTCGAATGCCCGGCAGAGACCATCACGATCAAACAGGGACACCGAGACTGGTTGCGCCCCTTGGCTGTGCAGGGTTGCGGCTTTGCCTGGTGTGCGGGCCAATGCCGAGACGGTGTGTCCCGCGGCGACCAGGGTGGGTACCGCGTAGGTGCCGATAGCGCCGGTGGCTCCCGTGACGAAGATCCGCATCAACCACTCCCCGTCTATCTCTGAACGCGTACTACATCCGGTTGAAGATCACCGGCGCGCTGAGCGGACCGCGGATGGCCGGTGTGTCCCGCCAGTAGACCGGTCCGGCCAGGGCAGGTTGGCGGACAAGGATTTTCGGTAGCGCGGTGCGCAGTTCGAGCTGTGCGAGGGCGGCGCCCAGGCAGTAGTGGGCGCCGTACCCGAACGACAAAGGCGCGGGCCCGGATCGGTCGAGGCGGAAAGTCTCAGGTTGGTCGAACACGGCAGGGTCTCGGTTGGCGGCGGCGACGACGGCGAGAACCGTTTGACCGGGGGCGATCTCGACCCCCGCGATGGTGTGGTCAGTCGTGGCGGTGCGCGCGGTGGACTGCACGGGCCCATGCAGTCGCAGCAGTTCGGTGACCAGCGCCGGGTCTTCAGGATCAATACGGTCAATGAGGCGGCCGCCGTCGTCGGTGGGGGTGAGCAGCGCGATGAGGCCGGCGCCGAGCATGTTGGCGGTGGTTTCGTGGCCGGCGACGGCGATCAGTATCGCGGTCGCCACCACCTCCTCCAGCGTGACCTCGGGGTCGGCGGCGATGAAGCTGAGCAGATCGTCACCAGGGTGAATTCGGCGATCCGCCACCAAGGGAAGGAATTCGGCCATCAACGCCGCTCCGGCACCGGCACCGGCGGCGATCTCGTCAGGGTCGGCGAGAGTTCCCAGCATCCGGATGATCGCCGGCGAGAGATCGTGCAGTAGCCGGGCGCCGCGGGGTTCCAGGTTCAGCCAACCCCCGATGACTGCGATCGGCAGGGGCAGCGCAATCTCTGCCATGAAGTCGAACGCCACCCCGGCTTCCGGCTCGTCGATCAGAGCCGCGGCGATTGCCTCAACCCCCTCACTCAGTTCGGTAACGAAGGAGCGGGTAAACACGTCACTCGCCGCGCCGCGCAGACGCTGATGGTCGGCGCCATCGGCGAACAGCATGGACCCGGCGAACATGTCGGCGCTGAGCGGATCGATCGCGGCCCGCGCCAACGGGTTGGCCAAAGGGTCACTAGTCCAGCCGGGCCCGCCGAGGATCTCGCGCGCCGCCTCATAGCTCAGGGCCAGCCAGGCCTGCGCGGTGTCATCCCACACCATCTCCCCCTGGGCGCGGCGCGCCTCGTAGAACGGGTAGGGGTCGGCGGCATCCCACGGCAACCGGATGCTGGCCAAGTCAGTGCTGGTCATGGTCATCAACTCCAAATGGCAAGCCCCGCTGAAAGACCCACGCGAAATGCTGGCGGCCCAGCTCGGTGACCGGCGGCGCGACACCGTCCATGTCATCGAGTAGCGCCCGGGTGTAAATGGTGGCGCGCAGCGCGGAGAACACCGCATTCATGGACAGGTTGATCCGGGAGAAGAACACCAGATCGGCCGGAATCGACATCTGGCGCATCGGGTGATCGGGAGCGCGGACGTCCAGCAGGAACTGGATCGCCCGCGCGGAGGCGTGCTCGGTGTAGGTCGCCGGCTGGCTGTCGAGGGTCTCGTAGAGGATGCCCTGCCACCACCGGTAAATGTCGTCGGCGGTCAGCGGGGAATCGGCGGTGAAGAAACCGTTGTCGATCATAATCTCGCGCAGGTCGTCTTTGCGGGCGTCGGCGGCGGCGCGCACGACTTGGACGATGCGTTGGCGTTGGGGCTCGGTCAGGTGCTTGACGCAGCCGAAATCGACGAACCCGACGGTTCCGTCGGCGCCGAAACGGTAGTTGCCCGGGTGCGGATCGGCGTGGAACAGGTTGGCGTGCCGGTAGGAGCCGAACACGAACCGGGCGATGATCTCCGCCCACTGATTTTTGAGGTCTTGGTCGGCGTGTTGGGCTGCAGCCCAGTCCATTCCGTCGAGATAGGTCATGGTCAGCACCTGGCCTGAGGACGCCTCAGCGATGACCTCGGGTACCCGGATGAACGGATGCTCGCGGTACAAATTGGCGAAGCCGGTGATGTTGGCGGCTTCACGCCGGTAGTCGACTTCCTCAGAGATGCGGTCGGCGATTTCGATTGAGGCACGGTCGATGTCGGGCATTGAGGCTCCGAATGCGCCGGCGGTCAATCGGAACAGCGTGGTAAGCAGCTCGGTGTTGGCCAGGTCGTCCTGGATCGCTTGGGCGACACCGGGGTACTGGATCTTGACGGCGACCTGGCGGCCATCGTGCAGCACCGCGCGATGCACCTGGCCGATGGACGCCGCGGCCATAGGCTCTTCGCTGAAGTCGGCGAACACCGCACCGATCGGCCGACCCAGCTGAGTCTTCAGAATCTGCATCGCCAGAGCTGGGTCCATCGGCGGGGCATCGGCCTGCAGCCGGGTCAGCGCCCGTTGATACGGAGACAGCTCACCATCGCCCAGCGCGGCGGTGTCGACCATCGACACCATCTGCCCGGCCTTCATCAGCACGCCTTTGGAACGACCGAGTAATTCCGCGTACCGCTCGGCGTTGCGCTCATGGAATCGCGCCACAGCGCTGGTGTCACCGGTTTTCTCGCGCAGCCCGGCCAGCATACGTCCGCCCGCCGCGCGGGCGGTGAAGCCGGCCATCGGCATTGTGCGGCGAACTCGGCCGCGCGGTACCGGCGCTCCGGTCTCGGTCATCGCGGCCCCCTTCCCGGCGCCCCAGCGCTTGATATAGTGGTGTCTTACCGAATATAAGCAACTACTTGTGAGGCGGTCAAGGGTGACGACGACCACCAAAGAACGACTGGTCACCGAAGCGATGCGACTCTTCGGCCAACAGGGCTACCGCGCAACCAGCGTCAACCAAATCGAAAAAGCAGCCGGGCTGGTACCCGGCTGCGGAGCCCTCTACAACCACTTCAAAAACAAACAGGATTTACTATCCGCGGTCATCGACCGCCAACTCGACCGCCGACGCGCCATGCACGACATCAGCGCCCTGTTCGCCGGCCGCGGCGACCTACGCACCGAACTCTCGTTGCTGTGCCGCTACCTGATCAGCGTCCTCGACCAAGAAAGCGAATTCCTGCAAGTGGTCGCCCGTACCCCCGCCGAAGAATCGCCCCGCCTCACCGACGCCTACGCCGCCCTAGTCGACGGCCTCTACAGCGAGCTCGGCGGCTGGATCAACGCCGGCGCCCCAACCCTGGACCCAGCTGAGGCCAAGCGAATCGCCGCCATTGGAATCGACGCGCTACTTGGCCGCCGCACGTCGCGAATCGTATTCCACGCCAACCACATCGATACCAACGACGAGCACTACATCACCGAGTGGACCGACGTCATCGCCTACCGGATTGCGCGAGCTACGAGTTAATGCCGGGTCGACCGACTCGGGCGGGGGCGGCGGTGCTGAGTCAGCTGCGGTGAACTCCTCGGCCCGCGCGATTCCCTGATGCCCGATCCGGTTGCGTTGCGCATGCGTTTTGGGCTCCCGGCGCGATAAGTCTTCCGGTCAGCGGGGAAACGCGCCGCCGATGCCGATGCCGATGGCATCTCGGTTCCTCACCACCTCCGCAAAAAATGTTTCCAACGCCGGCGGTGTAGTCGACCTGCCAGTGCTTGATGCCGTTGGTCCACGCAGACCGTAGCCGCTCGGGTTCGCTGATCGGCCGCAGGTCGGGCATGTGGTCGGCGACGGCGTCGAACACCAAGTCGATCGTCATCCTGGCCAGAGTGGCGCCGATACAGTAGTGAGCGCCTGTGCCACCGAAACTTAGGTGCGGGTTGGGATCTCGCAGAATGTCGAACGCGAACGGATCCTTGAAAACGTCTTCGTCGAAGTTAGCGGAACGGGTACATCATCACGACCCGCTGGCCCGTCTTGATTTGCACCCCGCCAAGTTCGGTGTCCCACAACGCAGTGCGCTGAAAGGACGTGATCGGAGTGGCCCACCTGATGATCTCATCGGCTGCCGTTGTCGGCCGATCCGCCTTGAACAACTGCCACTGATCCGGGTGATCAGTGAACGCCATCATCCCTTGGGTGATCGAGTTCCGAGTGGTCTTGCCCGCAACAGCAAGTAAGACAACGAAGAAGCCGAACTCATCGGCGGACAACGTATGACCGTCGACGTTGGCTTCGGCCAATGCAGTGACGATATCCTTGGCAGGATGAACGGCCCTCTCTGCGGCCAAACCCATTGCATACGTCATGAGTTCGGCTGATGCCGTCATCCCGTCCCGATCGGCGAATTCGCGTGAGCGTTCCACCAGATCGGCGCTGCTCTGCGCAGTTCGGCTAGTTCTGTGTCCGGCAGCCTGCGCGCGTAAAGATCGGGATCCGTGAAGTCAAATCGCGGCGGCAGCTTTTCAGTCGACATTCGACCTCCCATTGAAGTGCGTTCTCGCTGGCGCAGTTCACCATGTCCGAGTTGTTGACCGTGGATGGCTGAAAAACGGAAGGGGCCGATCTTCACGATGAAATAGAGCGATCCACAGCGTATTTCGTTATCTTCAGCTGGTGACGGCCCGTGCTCAGCAGCTGCGGGTTCTTGCGCGACGGAGCTGTTCCGGATTGGAAAAGTCAGGCGGGCGACGCGGTTGCCGCGGTCACCTGTTCTACTAGGGTCGGCAGGTCGTAGTAGTCGCGCCAACGTGCGATTCGACCATCGGCGTCAACGTCGAAAGCGCCCATAACTTCCATGGCGATTCGCTTGCCGTCGACATCGAAATTGTCGACTCGCTCGGTCAACACGGTGCCATTGTCTGTGGCGAGACTCTTGATATCGACCCTCGTGCTCGGCACCATCGCGACGATGGATTGAAGTTCCGTTCGGATGCTGTCGATTCCGCGGTGAACGCCCCTCGGGCCATCGATGTAGACGGCGTCGTCGCTGAAGAAACCGACCAGCACATCCACATCGGACTGCGGAAAGCAGCCCAAGAACTCACGGATCACCGATTCAGCAGAATTTGTCACTAGTCCCTCTTCGACGCGGGTGCCGCATGTTTGCACCACCGCACGAGGTCGCTGACTGACGTTTCATGGTGAGCCCCCTCTGATGGCTATTGCAGTTTCGGTTTGATGTCTTCGATGACCCACTGGGCGTAGTCCAGGTAGGCGTTGACGTCACTGACCGGTGGGACTGGCAGCCCGGTCATCGTCACGCCCAGTTCTGCGAACCAGCCAAGCTGGTCGATGATTTCCTGGGCGCTCATCACGGGCCGCTGGGCGGGATCGTCGATGACGACGTGGCCTTCGCCGACGCGCGAGGTGCCAAGGCCGTAGACCACTTCGAAGTCGCGGCCGTCGTAGGTCGATTGGGATTTGATGAAGTCGAGTTTGGCGGGGATGTCCTCGGGTTTGGTCAGGAACGGCGACCAGCCCGAGGCGAAACGCGCGGCGCGTTGGAGCACCGGTTCTGCATCGCCGCCGATCCAGACCGGCAGATGCGGCTTTTGCACCGGCTTGGGTTCGAACGCCACGTCTTTGAAGGAGACGTAGTGGCCGTCGAAGCTGGGCGTCTCGTTGGTCCACAGTTCGAGGATGGCGGCGAGGTATTCATCGGCTATCCGGCCACGTTCGCCGAAGGGCACCCCGAGTATGTTGAATTCTTCTGCGTCCCAACCGACTCCGAAGGTAACGGTGATGCGGCCGTTGCTCATCCAGTCCGCGGTCGACAGCGCTTTGGCCATGACGACGGGATGCTGCAGCGGGAGGATCGTGACGAATGAATTGACCCGAATGCGTTGGGTGACGCCGGCGATGAAGGCCTGGGCCACCGTGGAGTGAAAGTAGTGTGGCCCGGATAGCTCGACGTGTGATTTGGGGACGACGAAGTGTTCGGGAACGACGATCATGTCGTAGCCGAGTTCGTCGACGCGTTTGGCCATGACCGTTTGATCAGTGCCGGTCACTCCGAGTTCCCAGGGCTGCGTGAGCGCCTTGACGCGCACTGAGTTGGGTAGGGCGAGTGAAAATTTCATGGGACAGCCTGCCTTTCGGTGCATCGGTGCGGTGCCGGCCAATCACAGCCGGTCAGTTCGGCAGACAGTTCCCACAGCCGGCGGGCCATCACCGGGTCGCACGCCTTCTCCCGCAATTTGGTTGCCTGGGGTTTTCCCCACTGGATGAACCGAGGCGCCAGATAGGTTCCGGTGGGCAGGTCGGTGCTGACCGCCTCGATGTTGGCTCGTGCGGCGTTGGCCGGGCTCTGCATGTGGAAAGTCACGAATTTGTGCTCGCCGAGCCAGTGCAGCAGGCCGGTGCTGTCACGGGTGATGTCCGTATCGGCGGCACCCGGATCGGAAGCGTAGGCACGGACGCCGCGGCTCGCTAACTCCTGGATGAAAAGCATGTTGGCCAGCTTGGACTGGGCGTAGGCCGCCCACTTAGAGTAGGGGCGGGTGCGCCAGTTCAGGTCGTCGAGATCGATGCGGCCGACGGCGTGCATCGCGCTGGCCACCGAGATCACCCGATCGGTGATCTTGTCGGCCAGCAGGCACGTCAACGCGAAATGGCCTAGGTGGTTGGTCCCGATGTGCGCCTCGAAGCCATCAACGGTGAGGGTCAGCGGTAAGGCGAACACGCCGGCGTTGTTGATCAGGACGTCTACGGTGTCCACCGAATCGGCGAACGCCCGCACACTGGCCAAGTCGGAGAGGTCCAGATGACGCACCTCGACTTCGCCGCGCATGTCTGCCGCCGCCCGTTGAGCCTTGCGAACGGATCGGCAGGCGATCACCACTCTGTGACCGGTAGCGGCCAGCGCCGCAGCCGTCGCCCGGCCGACCCCACTGTTGCCGCCGGTGACGATGATCTTCATCAGCCGGCCACCAGACACTTCATCCCTGCTCCTTTAGATGCGGCCGGTCAACTCCTGTGCCGGTCCCCGTGTTAATTAGCGCTGCCGCGATCCGGCGATGCCTCATCCAAACGGAGGAGATTTGCGTTACGCTTTGCGGACCGATCACAGGACGGGCATATGCAGCATCAGCGGTGGTATTGGGACGCCGACGATGGCCACACTCGATGAGTTCTCGCGGATAGTTTCGGGGGTCTACTCCGCGGTCATCACTCCCGAACGCTGGGACGTGACCATGGCTGATATCGGGTGCGCATTTGGCGGTGTGAGCGCGGCGTTAGTGGTCAGCGACGGCGCCACACGCATCATCAAACACGCAGAGATCCCAGCCGACGCAGCCAAGAGCTACGCCGAGCACTTTGCCCGACTCGACCATGTGTTGTCGGCGGTCCAGAGCGGGCCGGTGGGTGTTGTGCGCTCCGGCGCGGAACTGATGTGGCCCTATGAACGGTGCGAATTCGCAACGGATTGGGCCCGCCCCAACGGTTTCGAGGATGGAATGTTCGTCCGTCTCAGCGAGTCTCCAAGCGCCACGAGTCTTGCCCTAGCGACGCCCAAACGGTCGGAGCGGTTCGACACCGCTGAAAATGTCGCGTTAGCACAGCATCTCGTGCCCCACTTCGAACAAGCCCTGCGGATGCAGCTACACGTCTCCGACATCGCTCATCGCGGTAGCGATCTCGCCTGGGCTACCGAGAATGTCAGACAGGCTGTCGTCATCGTTGCGCCCGGGAGTAGGCCCATCTACACCAACTCGGCGGCCGAGCGCGTGCTGCGCTCAGACGACGGACTGCGGATCCGCAAGGGACGCCTCGAAGCTGCAATAAGAAGCGCCGACGCGATGCTGCAAGAAGGCATCGCGGCTGCACTCACTCCCCGCGCCCTAGACATCTGGGGCGGGTCATTCGTTTGCGCCAGGCCCTCCGGCCGGCGACCTTACATCGTTCACGTACTACCGATCGACCAGCGGACCGTTACCTCCCCGCGGTTTGGGCGAGTGATCGTCGTGATCATCGACCCCGAACGAGAACCCGAACCACCAGCGATGCTTCTACGACGCCTATATGGCCTGACAAAGAGCGAAGTCCAAATCGCGCTGATGGTGACACGAGGCGAAGGTTTGAAGCCGATCGCCGAAGAGTTGTCGGTGTCCATAACGACAGTCAAGACCCACCTCCGACACGTCTTCGAGAAGACCGGCACCCACCGGCAACCCGAACTCGTCCGGCTTGTACTTTCCCTTGCCCCCTTGTACGGGTGAAGTGGGCGGGTCGTGTCCCTAAGCGGGTAACCCGACCCTCGGGGAATACGGTGCAATCGGGTATGGCGGGTTACCGCCATATGCAACCGTTGAAATGCGCCTCACCCTTGTGCGTGCGGGTTTGACCGGATCAGTGATCTCCGGTCGCTAGCTCATTGTCAAGGCCGTGCCCACGGCGACGCTGATCACCACCATGAGGGACACCAAAATCACCGTCATCGACGCGCCCACGATCTCTTCTTCCGTGAGGCGCCAGCGTGGTTTGTCGACAAGAGCGCTGCCCCCTAGGGGCGCAACCGCGTTAATTGCTGCGACCGCCAAAAGAAGATCGTTCGCGTCGTCCGCATGCTTCTCGATTGCCTCAAGCGCGGTGACTGCGGTCGTCATATGAACCCCCAGGATTGCGGTCGCCAATAGGCGTTATCTCGTATATCCACGGTAAGAGTGCGAGATCAAGATTGCGGCAACGCTCCTTAACGGTCGCAGCACAACCTCCCCGCTCTAGGAGCAATTGACCATGCGCAGCGTCTGTCCCCTCGAGATCCCCGAAGCTGCTTGACACCGACCACGCCGACATCTCCGCCGCCAAGCCCTGGCCACCCCCCACGACCCTTGCGCGACGACGTAGCCCGCACGCGCAGCGTCTTTTCGCGGATATCGGAATAATTACTCAGTTGGTGTGTCGAACGGGCATATGGAATCCGAGGGTCTGCGTCACGGTTTGACCATCAGGGTTCTACTCGCCAGCGGAATGCTGACCGGCGAGTTACTGGTGCTGGGGCACGCCTGCACCCAGCCACCACGTTTCCGGGGAACTGGCGCGGGTAGTACAGCCATACGTTTGAACCACAGGGAGAAGCCGTGAGCACCACTACCGCCTCGATCGATGTCAACCAGCCGATCGGCACCGTCTACAACCAATGGACCCAGTTCGAGTCCTTCCCAGAGTTCATGGAAGGCGTCGAGCAGGTGCGGCAAACCGACGCCACCCATACGCATTGGCGCATCAAGGTGGGACCGATCTCGCGCGAGTTCGACGCCACCATCACCGAGCAGCACCCCGAGGAGCGGGTGGCCTGGAAGTCCGACACCGGTCCCGAGCACGCGGGCGTCGTCACCTTCCATCGCCTCGACGACGACAAGACGCGGGTGACCACTCAGATGGACGTCGATCCCGAGGGTTTCATCGAGAACGCCGCCGACAAACTCGGCATCCTCAAGGCCCGGGTGCACGGTGATTTGGAGCGCTTCAAGAAGTTCATCGAAAGCCGACCGGGCGAGACGGGCGCGTGGCGAGGTGACGTCTCGCGCCCCGATGCCTGACCGTCGTGACATCGCCGATGTTTGACCGCGGAGCCCGATGCGGGCGGTCGCGCTGAGCGCCGAGTCACTGTTGGCGCGTGCGGCGCAGGACTCCGGTGCGGGCGGCGGAGTTTCGCTGATGCACGGGGCGCTCCCCCTGGCCGTCGAAGTCATCACCGTTGCGGCGCTGGCCTACT
>NZ_QMEU01000125.1 GCF_003284975.1 Mycobacterium colombiense | reverse complement strand
CGAGCAGCTGGAGCCACCCGACCGAGGAAGGAGCAACCGGGCAGGTAGACGACCCGTAACGCGCCCCGCGGGCGGTCGCGGCGGTTTGGACGGCTTCCGTTCTGGCTACCAAGCTTCTAGCTCAACGTTAGAGTGGGGGCAGAGCAATGGAGGGAGTCCGTAAATGATGAAGCGCTCGTTGGCCAAACTGGCCGTCACGGTGGGCGGTCTGGCATTGGCGTCGACCGCTGGTGCCGGGGTCGCATCGGCCGATCCCGATTACGGTCCGATGATCCACACCACCTGTAGCTACGACCAGGCGATGCGGGCCGTGCATGCGGAGAACCCGATGGCCGCCCAGTACCTCGACCAGTCGCCGCCCAACCAGCAGTTCTTGCAGCAGTACCTGGCGTCGTCGCCGGATCAACGGGTGAACTTGCTGCACGCGATCGAGCACAACCAGGGGGCCCAGCAGGCCCTGCCCATTTTCCAGCAAATGATGACGGACTGCACTCGGTACTGAGTGCCTTCGGCTCGGGCTTCCCGACCACAGCGTTAGATCACCAGGCGGCGGGCCGCCGCGGCTAAGCGGTGCGCCCGTCGACCTGTGCCCGGCGCTTCGCCGCCCAATCCGCCATGGGGAATCCAGGGGCGTTGTTGCAGGCCGACAGCAACAGGGCCACGTGCGGCAGCACGGCCAACCCGTAATCGCAGGTCCAGGCCGGCTGGTTCATCGTCCACACCAGGACTCCTTCCGATGGGGTGGCGAACCCGCTCAGCCGCATCGGCGTCGCCTGGCCGTATGGGGAGATGCCCACGGCGTCGTGCCGGCACTGGGCGACGGAGATGAAACCACTCACCACCTCGTGACGGGGGTCGAGCGCGTTGTCGTAGATGTCGACCGACTCGGCGTATGTCGCCTGATCGCTGAACTGGTACGCCGATTCGGCGTGGTCCGAGGCGCCGGCGGGTCGCAGCGGCGAGCCCTCGAACAGCAGCGCGGCCGAGCAATCCGGTGGCCGGGCGCTGGTGAAGTAGTTGTCGCCCACCGGGATCGCACCGGCCGCGCCGAGCGGCGTGTCATCGCCACTGTGCAGCAGCAGGTCCTGGGCATGCGACGGCGGGCGTTTGACCGTCGTGGTCGGCGTTGCCGCGGGCTGGCTGGACGCCCGGACCGCCCGTCCCCCTACCACCGCGCTGCATCCGCTGAGCGTCAGCAGGGCAACTGCGAGGACCGCGGCCACCCGTGCCTGAAGTGCCATCGGCTGATGGTACAGCGCTCAGTGTGTCTGCAGGTCCGGTCGATAGCGTGCCAGCAGCGAGCGCACGGTGTCCATGGCGGCCACCGCCCGGCCCTTGTCGACGGCCTGGATGGCCATCACCGGGATGTACTCGTCGTCGGGCAGGTCGACGCGCGCCCAGCGGTGACCCACCGGAAACGACACCCCGGCAACGTCCGGCCATTCGATCAGCTTGTCACCCAACAAGTTTCGCACCGAGACGCCGGCCGGCCCGATCCGCAGGCGTGGGCGGGCGAACAACAACACGATGCCGGCGATGACCAGACCGAGCACCGCGATCGCCACCTGGTCCGAGGTCTGAAAGACCACCCCGGTGGAGCCCACCTTGAGCAGCACGCCCACCGCGATGTGCGCCGCGGCGATCACGAACGCCGCCCCGTAGGCGAATAACGGTGTGCGGTGGGGACGCAGCACCGCATCCCAGGTCTCGCGGTCCGGAGGCGACGTCACGACCGAGAGCGCAACTCACGCAGGGTCAGCGCGGTGGTCAGGGCCGCCAGCGTGGCTTGCGCCCCTTTGTCCTCGGCCGACTCCGGAAGGCCGGCCCGATCCAGGGCCTGCTGCTCGGTGTCGGTGGTGAGCACACCATTGGCCACCGGCGTGGAAGTGTCCAACGATACCCGGGTCAGCCCCTGGGTCACCGCATCGCAGACGTACTCGAAATGCGGTGTCTGCCCGCGGATCACGACGCCCACTGCGACGACGGCATCGTGGTTGCGGGCGAGTTCCTGTGCGACCACCGGGATCTCGATGGCGCCGATCACCCGGACCACCGTCGGATCGTCGATGCCCGATTCGGAGGCCACCTTGCGGGCACCCGCCAGCAGCGCGTCGCAGATCTCGCTGTGCCAGGTGCTCGCAACCAGGGCCAGTCGCAGGCCGGACGCATCGAGCGGCGCAACCTCCGGCACACCCTCGGCAGGACTCATCGGCGCCACTCTCCCCCGCAAGCGGGCGGTACCCCCGCAGCATCACTTCGTTCTGCATCGTCGCCGGCGCGGCTCACAAAGCACCACCGAATTCGCCTGGCAGATGGACGGATTCGTGAAAGTCGTCCAGACCGGCCAGGTCGTGGCCCATCTTGTCCCGTTTGGTCATCAGGTAACGGATGTTCTCCGCGTTGGCGCGCACCGGCAGCGGCACCCGCTCGATGATGTGCAGGCCGTACCCGTCCAGCCCGACCCGCTTGGCCGGGTTGTTGGTCAGCAGCCGCATCGAGCGCACCCCGAGATCTACCAGGATCTGCGCGCCGATCCCGTAATCCCTTGCGTCGGCTGGCAATCCGAGCTTGAGGTTGGCGTCGACGGTGTCCTCACCGGCGTCTTGCAGCTGATAAGCCTGCAGCTTGTGCATCAGGCCGATGCCGCGTCCCTCGTGGCCGCGCATGTACAGCACGATGCCGCGTCCCTCGCGGGCGACCATCGCCATCGCGGCGTCCAGCTGCGGCCCGCAATCGCAGCGGCGCGAACCGAACACGTCACCGGTCAGGCATTCGGAGTGCACCCGCACCAGCACGTCGTCACCGTCGGAGTTCGGCCCGGAGATGTCCCCGCGCACCAGCGCGACGTGTTCGACCTCTTCGTAGATGCTGGCGTAGCCGATGGCGCGAAACTCGCCGTGCCGGGTCGGTATCCGGGCCTCGGCGATCCGGGCGATGTGCTTCTCGTGTTTGCGTCGCCACTCGATCAGGTCGGCGATGGTGATCATGGCGAGGTCGTGTTCGTCGGCGAAGACCCGCAGTTCCTCGGTCTGTGCCATCGCGCCTTCGTCCTTCTGGCTGACGATCTCGCAGATGGCGCCGGCGGGCTGGAGCCCGGCCAGCCGGGCCAGGTCGACGGCGGCCTCGGTGTGACCCGGGCGGCGCAATACGCCACCGTCCTTGGCGCGCAACGGAACCACGTGACCGGGCCGGGTGAAATCGTCGGCGACACTGGTGGGATCGGCGAGCAGGCGCATCGTGGTGGCCCGGTCCGAGGCCGAAATCCCGGTGCCCACACCCCGTCTGGCGTCGACCGTGACGGTGTAGGCGGTGCCGTGCTTGTCCTGGTTCACCGCGTACATCGGCAGCAGACCCAGCCGGTCGCAGATCTCGCCGTCGAGCGGCACACAGAGGTATCCCGAGGTGTAACGCACCATGAAGGCCACCATCTCCGGCGTCGCCTTCTCGGCGGCGAAGATCAGGTCGCCCTCGTTCTCGCGGTCCTCGTCGTCGATGACGATGACGGCCTTGCCGGCCGCAATGTCGGCAACCGCCCTTTCGACGGAGTCCAACCTCGTCATCTTTGCTACCTCGCCGTCCCCGCTGCCCGGCGGGAACACTGTCGAAACGGCTCACACGAGAAGCCCACGTGTTGCATTCAGTATGAACCACGGCGACCGCGCGGTTATTGCCGCGGTTTGATCAGCGGGACGGCCTCGGATCACGCTGCACCGACGAGCGGGCCTGCGCCACCGACCGCCTGACCACTTACGATGAGCGCGCACGTATCTCGGCGCCGCGGATCCCCGCGGCGTCCCGGGTCCGGAGCGGACCTCGGCACCCTCGTGAGCGTTGCCGGGATCACAATCTTCGCCGTCCCTGGCCGCCGGCGCCGCCGCGATATTTGTCGCGGGACCGCCCGCCCCCGCCGCCACCGTGGGCCCCGTGGGCCCAGATCGTCTGGGATCCCGGCATGAACCATGGGGTTACTGGGAAGGCCCCAACTGGCGCCCGGTGTAAACAGCCGAGCAACCCAGCTGATCCCGAGGCAGGCCGCTAGTCATGACGGCGTGGCTTCGGCCGAGGGGTCGCCGCCTTCGGCCAGGTGGCGTAAGACCCGTTCGTTGAGGGCGGCGAGCATGTCGAGCTCGGCCGGACTGAGCAGATCGATGAAGTGCCGGCGGACGTCCTCGACGTGCGCGGGCGCCGCCTTCTCGATGGCGGCGCGGCCGGCCGGCAGTAGGCAGACCATGGTGCTGCGGGCGTCGTCGGGGTTGGGCTCCCGACGGATCAGCCCGTCCTTCTGCATCCGTCGCACCTGGTGGGAGACACGGCTCTTCTCCCAGCCCAGCGTGTTGCACAGCTCGTGGGCGGGCATGCGATCCCCATCGTGACTCGACAGCACGGCCAGGATCTCGTAATCGGCCCCCGACAGGCCCGATTTCTGCAGGCCCCGGTTCAGGTGCACGTCGAGCTGATGATGCGCGTGCTGGAAGGCCCGCCAGGCGCGGTCTTCGCGGGGATTCAGCCAGTTCGGTTCCATCGATCGCCATGCTACCGCCATTTGGTTGACGCGTCATCAAATTCCCCATAAGGTGGACGAGTCAACCTTTTCCCTAGAAAGTCAGGACGGGACACCTCATGAGCAGCATCAGCATCATCGGCACCGGGAACATGGCCCGCGCCATCGGCGCGCTGGCGGTAGCGGGCGGCAACAGCGTCGAGATCATCGGCCGCGACCAGACCAAGGCGACCGACCTGGCCAAGGCCCTCGGGGGCGGCGCCACCACCGGAGAGTTCGGCGCCGTTCCGGCCGGCGACATCGTCATCGTTTCGGTGTTGTACGCCAACGTCGTTCCGGTCGTCGAGCAGTACGGAGACGCCCTCGCGGGCAAGGTCATCGTCGACATCAGCAATCCCTTCAACCCCGCGGCCGACGGGCTGGCCATCCCCGATGGCACCTCGGTCGCACGGGAAGTCGCCAAGGCGGCCCCGGCCGGCGCCAGCGTGGTGAAGGCGTTCAACACCGTCTTCGGCGTTGTCCTGGCCCAGGGCCGGCCGCTCGACGTGTTCATCGCCGGCGACGACGCGCCCGCCAAGGCGCGCGTGGCGGAGTTCATCGAGAGCCTGAAGCTGCGCCCGCTCGACGTCGGCGGCCTGGACATGGCGCACTGGCTGGAAGGAACGGGCCTGGTCGTGATGGGTCTGGCCCGCAACGGGATCGGGAATTTCGACTTCGCCCTCGGCGCCACGGTTCCCGGCTGAGCACCACCGCCGCCGGTCCAGCCGCGAGCGCATCGAGGCGCCGTGCAGCACGGTAATGGTTGATACCTCATCGAAAGGATGATCCAATGAAGCTTGGTTTCGCACTCCCCATCGTCGGGCCCGCGATCAGCAGCGCCGCTGGCCTGAGCGCGTTCTGCCGCGGACTCGAGGACCTCGGCTACGACACGCTGTGGGTCGGCGATCGACTGGTCACGCCGGTCGACATGCTCAGCACCTATCCGGGCAAAGAGCAGCCCTACCCGCCGCAGATGACCCGTTACCTCGATCCGGTGCTGCTCTGGACGGTCGCCGCGACGGCGACCAGCCGGGTTCGGCTGAACGCCAGCACGCTCAGCACGTTCTACTACGAGCCGGTGCACCTGGCCCGGCTGCTGACCACGCTCGACGTGCTCAGCGACGGCCGCCTCGACGTCGGCGTGGGCATCGGGTGGATGAAGGACGAGCACGACATCGCCCGTGGCGCGGACTGGCACCGGCGCGGACGGATGCTCGACGACCTGCTGGCATTCCTGCGTGAGTGGTGGACGACCACCCCGGTGTCCTGGGACAGCGAGTTCTTCTCGCTGCCGCCGGTCCACGCCGACCTGCGCCCGGTCCAGGCCGGCGGTCCGCCCATCTGGATCGGCGGTGCCAGCGAGGCCGCGATGCGCCGGGTCGGCCGCAGCGGCACCGGCTGGCTCGGGGTCGAGGGGCTGCAGGACGAGGTCACCGACCACCTGTGGTCGATCGCGCGCCGTGCGGCTCACGACGCCGGCCGCGATCCGGACGCGCTGAAGACGGCCATGCGGATCAACCTCGAACCGGGCACGTCCGTCGCCGCTGTTATCGACCGGCTCGATCGCCTCGCCGGCTCCGGTGCCGACGAGGCGATCGTGGATGCCTTCGCGGTGTTCCCCAGTCTTGACCAGATGCTCGACTTCGCCGGCCAGGTGATCACCCGGTGGTCCGCCGGAGAGCCTGCCGGCGGGACAAGTCCGGTCAGCGGGTCATCAACCGCTCGACGTATTTGGCGATGACGTCGACTTCCAGGTTCACCGGCGTACCCACCGGGGCGCTGCCCAACGTGGTCAATTCCCGGGTGGTGGGAATCAGCGAGACCTCAAACCAGTCCCCCGGCTCGCTGCCCAGCCCGGACACCGTCAGCGAAATCCCGTCGACGGTGATCGAGCCCTTCTCCACGACGTAGCGGGCCACCTCGGCGGGCATCTCGATCCGCACCACTTCCCAGTGCTCGGACGGGGTCCGCGCCACGATCCGCCCGGTCCCGTCGACGTGGCCCTGCACGATGTGCCCGCCCAGCCGGCTGTTGACGGCCGCGGCGCGCTCCAGGTTCACCCGGCTGCCGACCTGCAATTCGCCCAGGTTGGACCGGTTGAGCGATTCGGCCATCACGTCGGCGGTGAACTGACCGCCGGGCAACAGCTCGGCGACGGTCAGGCAGACGCCGTTGACGGCGATCGAGTCGCCGTGGCCCGCGTCGGCGGTCACGACGGCGCCGCGGATGGTCAGCCGCGCCGCGTCGGAAAGGACGTCGCGAGCCGTCACCTCGCCGAGTTCCTCGACAATCCCGGTAAACATCCTCCTAGGCTAATTGGCCCACTCCCAGGCGTATGAGCAGGGCAAACACCGGCGGCTGGGCGACACCGGGACCCCGCGTTCACCAGGGCAGTCACCGGCACCCTTTACGATGCAGAGTATGCAGACCCGCCGCCGTCTATCGGCCGTCATCGCATCCCTGACCCTCGCCACCGCCTTGATCGCCGGCTGCTCGTCGGGCTCAAAGCAGAGCGGCGCACCGCTTCCCGACGCCACGACCCTGGTCAAGCAGTCGGCCGACGCCACCAAGAACGTGAAGAGCGCACACATCGCGCTCAGCGTTCAGGGCAAGATCCCCGGCCTGCCCATCAAGACGCTGACCGGTGACCTCACCACGGCCCCGGCCACCGCCGCGTCCGGCAACGCCACCATCACCCTGGGCGGGTCCGACATCGACGCCAACTTCGTGGTGCTCGACGGGACGCTGTACGCCACGCTGACCCCGAACAAGTGGAGCGACTTCGGCAAGGCCGCCGACGTCTACGACGTCTCGGTATTGCTCAACCCCGACAGCGGGCTGGGCAACGCGCTGGCCAACTTCAGCAACGCCAAGGCCGAGGGTCGCGACAACGTCAACGGGCAGAACACCATTCGCATCAGCGGAAACGTCTCGGCGGACGCGGTGAACAAGATCGTGCCGCAGTTCAACGCGACGCAGCCGGTGCCGAGCACGGTGTGGATCCAGGAGTCCGGTGACCACCAGCTGGTCCAGGCCAACCTGCAAAAGAGCGAGGGCAACGCCGCCCAGATCACCCTGTCCAACTGGGGCGAGCAGGTTCAGGTCACCAAGCCCCCGGTGAGCTCGTGACCGCAGCAACCGAAGCCCCGACCGGGCACCAAGCCGGGCGCCGCGTAGCGATCAGCGCGGGCAGCCTGGCGGTCCTGCTGGGCGCCCTGGACGCCTACGTCGTCGTGACGATCATGCGCGACATCATGACCGACGTTCACATCCCCATTAACCAGCTGCAGCGCATCACCTGGATCATCACGATGTACCTGCTGGGCTACATCGCCGCCATGCCGCTGCTGGGCCGGGCCTCCGACCGGTTCGGACGCAAGCTGGTGCTGCAGGTCAGCCTGGCGCTGTTCATCGTCGGCTCGGTGGTCACCGCACTGGCCGGTCACTGGGGCGATTTCCATCTCTTGGTGGGCGGCCGCACGATTCAGGGCGTGGCCAGCGGCGCGCTGCTGCCCGTCACCCTCGCCCTGGGCGCCGACCTGTGGGCGCAGCGCAACCGCGCCGGCGTGCTGGGCGGCATCGGCGCCGCGCAGGAACTCGGCAGCGTGCTGGGCCCGCTGTACGGGATCTTCATCGTCTTTCTGTTTCACGACTGGCGCTACGTGTTCTGGATCAACGTCCCGCTGACGCTGATCGCGATGGTGATGATCCAGTTCAGCCTGCCGTCGCACGAGCGGGTGGAGGAACCCGAAAAGGTCGACCTGGTCGGCGGCGTGCTGCTGGCGGTCGCGCTGGGTCTCGCCGTGATCGGCCTGTACAACCCGCAACCCGACGGCAAGCAGATCCTACCCAGCTACGGGTTGCCGCTGGTCATCGGCGCGGTCGTGGTCGCGGTGCTGTTCCTGGTCTGGGAGCGGTTCGCGCGCACCCGGTTGATCGAGCCGGCGGGCGTGCACTTCCGGCCGTTCCTGGCCGCGCTGGGCGCCTCGCTGTTCGCCGGTGCGGCGCTGATGGTGACGCTGGTGGACGTGGAGCTGTTCGGCCAGGGCGTGCTGGGGCAATCCCAGACGCAGGCCGCCGGGCTGCTGCTGTGGTTCTTGATTGCGCTGCCGATCGGGGCGGTGCTGGGCGGGTGGATCGCCACCCGGGTCGGTGACCGGATCATGACCTTCGTCGGCCTGCTCATCGCGGCCTACGGCTACTGGCTGATCCACTTCTGGCGCCAGGACGTCATGAGCCAGAAGCACAACCTCTTCGGGGTGTTCAGCGTGCCCGCGCTGCATGCCGACCTGCTGGTCGCCGGCGTCGGCCTCGGGCTGGTGATCGGGCCGCTGACCTCCGCGGCACTGCGCGTGGTGCCGTCCGCCCAACACGGCATCGCCTCCGCGGCCGTGGTGGTGGCCCGGATGACCGGCATGCTGATCGGCGTGGCCGCGCTCAGCGCGTGGGGCCTGTACCGGTTCAACCAGATCGTGGCGGGCCTGACGGCCGCGATCCCGCCCAACGCCACGTTGCTGGAGCGCATCGCCGCCCAGGGCACCATGTACCTCAAAGCCTTCGCCCAGATGTACGGCGACATCTTCTTGGCCACTGTCATGATCTGCATCGCCGGCGCGCTGCTGGGCCTGCTGATCGGCGGCCGCAAGGAGCACGCCGAGGAGCCGGAAGTCCCTGAGCCGCAAGCGGTCTCGTTGGGCGAGCGCTAGCCCCTGCGCGGCACCAGGCTGAGCACCACGTCGGGCCCCACCCGGTCAATGCCGTCGAAATGCCAGCGCAGCGCCCGCGCGATCGTGCCCACCCCCACGTCGTCGACCGCGGTGACCGGACCGCCCAGCAGGGTCGGCGCGACGTAGGCCAGGATCCGGTTCACCACCCCGGCCCGCAGGAAGGCACCCGCGAGGGTCGGGCCGCCTTCCAGCAGGACGTCGGTGCGGTCCGCGACGGCCTTGAGCACCTCCATGGGGTCGTGCGTGCGGATCAGCATGGTCCGCGAATCGTCGTTGAGAACCTTTGCTTCCGAAGGTATTTCACGCATCCCCACGACCACCCGCAGCGGTTGCCGGTCGGCCAGTGAGCCGTCGGGCAGTCGGGCGGTCAACGCCGGGTCATCGGCCAGCACGGTGCCGGTGCCCACCACGATCGCGTCGGCGGCCGCGCGGCGCCGATGCAGGTCCAGCCGCGAGGCTTCGCTGGAGATCCATTGGCTGGAGCCGTCCGCCGCCGCGCTGCGGCCGTCGACGCTGGCGGCGTATTTCCAGGTCAGGTGCGGCAGCCCGGTGCGTTGCTTGTGCAGCCACTCGCGCAGCGGGCCGCCCGTCACCTCGTCGGCCAGTACGCCGGAGCGCACCGTCACGCCCGCCTGCTCGAGCCGGGCGGCCCCACCGGCGGCCTCCGGGTTGGGGTCGGCGACGGCGTACACCACGGTGCCCACCTTCGCGTCCAGTAGGGCGTTGACGCAGGGCGGGGTTTTGCCGTAGTGGTTGCACGGCTCGAGGGTGACGACGACGGTGCCGCCGGCCGCCAGTTCGCCGGCCCGCCGCAGCGCCAGGATCTCGGCGTGATCGCCGCCGGCGGGTTCGGTGGCCCCGACGCCGACGACCTCACCGCCGGCGTCCAGGATGACCGCCCCCACGGGCGGGTTCGGATACGTGGTCCCCTTGACCTGGTTGGACTGGTCGATCGCCAAACGCATTGCGCCGTCAAGGCCCTCGCCCGCCGGCGCCGTCATCGACGCAGGTGCGGGGAGGCGCCGGCCGCCTGGCGCCGCAAGGCCGCTATCGCGGCCTCCGGATCCTCGGCGCCGTACACCGCAGACCCGGCGACGAAGCAATCGACGCCGCTTTCGGCGGCCTGCTCGATGGTGTCGGCGTTGATGCCGCCGTCGATCTCGACGAGGATGGTCAACTCCCCCGCCTCGATGAGCTTGCGCGCGGTGCGCACCTTGCTCAGCACCTCGGGGATGAAGCTCTGGCCGCCGAAACCGGGCTCCACCGACATGATGAGCAGGGTGTCGAACTGCGGCAGGATCTCCAGGTAGGGCTCCAGCGGGGTCCCCGGCTTCACGCTGATGCCCGCCTTGGCGCCGGCGGCGCGGATGTCGCGGGCCACGCCGACCGGATTCTGGGTGGCCTCGGCGTGGAAGGTGACGTTGTACGCCCCCGCCTCGGCGTAGGGAGGCGCCCAGCGGTCCGGGTCCTCGATCATCAGATGGCAGTCCATCGGGATGGTGGTGGCGGCCAGCAGGCTCTCGACCACCGGCAGCCCGAGGGTCAGGTTCGGCACGAAGTGGTTGTCCATCACGTCGACGTGCAGCCAGTCGGCGCCAATCACGGCGGCGGCTTCGTCGGCGAGCCGGGAAAAGTCAGCGGCAAGGATCGACGGCGCGATCAAAGGTCCCGCGATGTTGCGAGGCATGAGCGCCAGACTACTGAGCCGCGCGGCCCGCTTCACATCCGGCGCGTCCCGCTACCCCGCCTCGCGGCGCAACGCTGCCGCGACAGTGTCCATCTCGTGTCGCGTCCCCGCTACCCCGCTTCGCGGCGCAGCGCGGCCGCGAACATCGCGTCCGTGCCGTGCCGATGCGGCCAGAGCTGGACGTGCGGCCCGTCGCCCAGGTCGACCGGCCCCCTGTCCAAGGGGTCGAACAACGGCCGGGTGTCCAGCGCGGTCACCGGGTGGCGGCGCAGCGTGTCTGCGACCACGCCGACGGTTTCGGCCAGGTGTGGCGAGCAGGTGGCGTAGAGCACCACGCCGCCCGGGCGGGTCAGCGCGATCGCCGCCCCCAGCAGCTCGCGCTGCAGCTTGGTGAGCGTCGGCACGTCGGCGGGCTGACGCCGCCACCGGGCCTCCGGGCGGCGGCGCAGCGCCCCCAGGCCGGTACAGGGGGCGTCGACGATCACGCGATCGAAGGTCGGCTCGAGATCGGTATGCCGCCCGTCGACCCGCAGCACGTCGACCGGTAGGCCGCGGGTG
>NZ_QMEU01000124.1 GCF_003284975.1 Mycobacterium colombiense | reverse complement strand
GGTCGCAGGTGGGGAATCGCTGTCGGACGCGGAGGTGGCGACGCTGGGCTGCGCACTGTGCGACGCGCAGGTACGCGACATCCTGTATGCCCTGGCGGTGGGGGAGAGCGCCGGCGAGGCCGAGTCGCTGTGGGCGCTGCTGGCGCGCACGTTGCCCCCGCCCTGGCGGGTCGAGGCGTTGGTTCTGCTCGCGTTCAGCGCCTATGCCCGCGGCGACGGCCCGCTCGCCGGGGTGTCGCTGGCGGAGGCGTTGCGGTGTGACCCCGACCATCGGATGGCGGTCATGCTGGACACCGCGTTGCAATCCGGTCTGCGGCCCGACGACATCAGGGACCTGGCGCTGACCGGTTACCGGCTGGCCAAGCAGTTCGGCGTGCGGCTGCCAGCGCGCCGGCCGTTCGGCCGCAGGGTGGGGTAGTGGCACGCGCGGCGAACCGCGCCAAGCGCCCGGGTCAGACCTTCTCGACCTTGACCGCGTGCGCCATCTCGTGCGGCAGGGTGACGTTCTCGTGACCCGGGATGACGATGGTGACCCCGGCGGAACTGGTCTCGACGGTGACGCGCGCGTTGGGGACCACACCGGCGTCCTTCAGGCGGGAGATCAGGTCGATGTCGCCCTGAACGTGCTCGGTCAACTGCCGCACCACGACCGCCACCGGCGCGCCCGCGGGCAGCTCGGTCAGCCGGACCAGGGGACCGTCCTCGGACCAGGACTCCGGGCCCACGCCCAGGTCCAGGAGCCCGGGGATCGGGTTGCCGAAGGGCGAGGTGGTCGGGTTGTTGAGCACCTTCACCAGCCGCCGCTCGACGTCCTCGCTCATCACGTGCTCCCAGCGGCACGCCTCGGCATGCACCTCTTCCCAGGGCAGCCCGATGACATCGACCAGCAATCGCTCGGCGAGGCGGTGCTTGCGCATCACGGCAATGGCCAGCGCCCGGCCCTTGTCGGTGAGCTCGAGGTGGCGGTCGCCGGCCACGTGAAGTAAACCGTCCCGCTCCATGCGCGACACGGTTTGGCTGACAGTCGGCCCGCTTTGATCCAGACGTTCGGCGATTCGGGCACGCAGCGGCGTCACGCCCTCTTCTTCGAGGTCGTAGATGGTCCGCAGGTACATCTCGGTGGTGTCAACCAGGTCGTTCATTCAGCACCCTCCGTCGACGCTGAGTCTACTTGGCCAGCTGCGCGAATGGTTGTAACGCCTCCCAGGCAAGCAGTATGCCCGCCGCGGACGCGGCGGGCATACCGTCTGCTACCTAGCTCGAGTGAGGTGTTAGCTCGCGTACGACCGTAGCCTGTCGGCGCGCTCCCCGTTGCGGAGTTTGGACATTACGTCCCGCTCGATCTGGCGGACCCGCTCGCGGGACAGGCCGAACAGCTTGCCGATCTGGTCCAGGGTGCGCGGCTGACCGTCGTCCAGGCCGAAACGCAACCGGATGACCTGGTGTTCGCGTTCGTCCAGGGTGGCCAGCACGCTGCGGATGTCGGTGTGCAGCAGCTCGGCGATCACCGCGTTCTCGGCCGACATCGCCTCGGCGTCCTCGATGAAGTCGCCCAGCGGTGCTTCCTCCTCGGAACCGACCGGCATGTCGAGGCTCACCGGGTCGCGGCTGTGCTCGAGCAGGTCGTTGATCTTTTCCACCGGGATACCGGACTCGGCGGCCAGTTCCTCGTCGGTGGCCTCGCGTCCCAGGTTCTGGTGCATCTCGCGCTTGATCCGCGCCAGCTTGTTGACCTGCTCCACCAGATGGACCGGCAGCCGGATGGTGCGGCTCTGGTCGGCCATGCCGCGGGTGATCGCCTGACGGATCCACCACGTCGCGTAGGTCGAGAACTTGAATCCCTTTGTGTAATCGAACTTTTCCATGGCGCGGATCAGCCCGAGGTTGCCCTCCTGGATCAGGTCCAGCAGTGGCATGCCGCGACCGGTGTACCGCTTGGCCAGCGACACCACCAGACGCAAGTTGGCTTCCAGCAGGTGACGACGCGCCGCCTGACCATCGCGCACCACGGCCTCTAGATCGCGTTTCCGGTTCTCCCCGAGGCGCTTACGCGTTGCGAGCAGGTGTTCGGCATAGAGTCCGGCCTCGATGCGCTTCGCGAGTTCGACCTCACCCGCCGCATTGAGCAGTGCCGTCTTACCGATTCCGTTCAGATATACGCGCACTAGATCCGCTGCGGGGCTTTGAGCATCCAGATCGCCGTCAAATCTGCTCGTGCTGGCGTTCGCCATAGCGACCTCCCGTTCGGCTTTGTTCTGTCATCGAGTTCAACGACAGATCAGCTCTGAGAGTTCCCAGCGATTCCCTATCTCACACGTCCTGACGTGCAGGAATGTGCCGTCGACCTGAGAATGTCCTGAGAAGTCCGCGACGGCGGCACCTTCGGGGAAACGACGGCTAGTCGGGATCAATTCCGCCGCGGGCGCCGGGAGGCCAGTCCGGTTGCGGCGGTCGCGGCGCCTCGAGCGCGCGACGTTCGGCCCGCGGGAACAGGGGAATGTGCTGTCGGGCGTCGTCGAACCGGCGCGGCTCCTCGGCGCTGCGCGGCGGCCGATCGTTCGCGATCAGCACGGCCATCCACGGCAACGGGATGGAGGCCGCCACGATCGCCAGGGAGATCAGCCCGTTGTGCCACGCGCCGTAGGCGACCGCGGCCAGGATGAGCGCCGGGATGCGGAACGCCATCAAGGTCAAATACTTACGGACCCGCGCACGATGCTGCTCCTCGTACGAGGTCGCGGCGGCGGTG
The DNA here is from genome assembly GCF_003284975.1 of Mycobacterium colombiense. Taxonomy (GTDB): domain Bacteria; phylum Actinomycetota; class Actinomycetes; order Mycobacteriales; family Mycobacteriaceae; genus Mycobacterium; species Mycobacterium europaeum_A. Next base: position 8,944 of record NZ_QMEU01000124.1, on the reverse strand, counting down.
ATGAGCACCGGGCGGCTCTTGTTGCCGTCGAAGTCATCGAACCGGTCGTCGAACCCCGGATCGGAGCCGTGCTTCATTTCTCCACTGTCCCACAACTGGCCGACTCCCGCCCGGACGGTTTCTGGGCCGCGCGCAGCGCCCGGCGAGCAGTGCACAATGTCAGATATGCAGACCCAAACGATCGAACGCACCGAGACCGACGAACGCGTCGACGACGGGACCGGCAGCGACACCCCGAAGTACTTCCATTACGTCAAGAAGGACAAGATCGCGGAGAGCGCGGTCATGGGCAACCACGTCGTGGCGTTGTGCGGCGAGGTATTTCCCGTCACCAAGGCGGCCAAGCCGGGCTCACCGGTCTGCCCGGACTGCAAGCAGATCTACGACCGGATGAAGAAGGACTGACCTAGCCGGGCGGCTCCGCCGGCGCGACGTCCCGTTGCGCGGTGATGGGATTCGTGGTCACCGGATTGGACAGAGTGTCCGCCGCCTTCGCCAGCGCGGGCGAGCGCGACAGCAGCCATCTGCGCAGCCGGTGCGCATGCGTCCTGGGCGCGGGGAATTCTTCTTGGATGGCGGCATTGAGTTCGGCGCCGATCATGATCGCGAAGCCCCCGAAGAACGAGAACAGCAGGAATGCGATCGGCGTCGAGAGCGCGCCATAGGTGTAACCCGTACTGGTGATCCACTGCAGGTAGATCCGCAGGCCCAGGGTGGCGATCACAAACACCGCGGTGGCCAGCGCCGCGCCGAAGATCAGCCGATGCGTAGGCAGCGGCTCCGGCAACGACACGCGGTACAAGATCACGACCCCGATCATCAAGACGAGGATCAAGGCCGGGTAGTAGCCGTAGCGCAGCGCGTTGGCCAGGCTGACCGGAATGTGCTCACCCACCTTGCGTGGGCCCAGGACCACCAACGGCGCCGTCGCCACCACGAACACCAACCCCACCACGTAGAGGAACAACGCGAACAGGCGTTGGCGCACCGGGTGGCGCAACGGCGTCTGGTCATGCGCCTCGACCACGGAGTCAACGAACGACGAGATTGCCGACGACCCCGCCCACAACGAGATGATGAAACCCAGCGACACCACCTCACCGCGGGCGTTGTTGGCGATGTCGCGCACGGTCGGCTCGATGATCTCGTTGACCACGCTGCGGGAGAACACGCTGTGCGCCGTCGAGATCAGCTGACGCAGAATGCTGGGCAGCATGTCGGGGCCGAACAGCGGCGCCACATACGCCAGCGTGCCCAGCAGCCCGAGCAACAGCGGCGGAAGTGACAGCGCCGACCAGAAACCGGCCTGAGCCGACTCCGAGAAAATCGAGTCGTCCCAACTCTTGGAAAGAGTCCTCAGGGTGATTCGCCAAATGTGGTGGCGCGACGGTTTTGCGACCTGCTCGCTCATACCCGTCCAGCATTACCGAAGATCGCTCGCACCGCCCACATTGGCGATGGGCGAGTTCGCCGCGGCTTAGCTTTCGCTGAACTCCAGCACGGCGTCCAGCTCGGTCAGCTTCGCCTCGTGCTCGTTGGCGTGGTGCTGGCAGAAGAGAAGCTCCAGTCCGGAAGGCAGCTTGGCGCGTACACGGGCCGCAGCACCGCAGCGGTCGCAGCGGTCAGCCCGGGTCAGTTCTGGACTCGTCAGAGTTGCATTCATGGCTTCTCCGTTCTCGTACTTTCACTTTCTCAGACGTATGGCGTTTTCGCCTTGTTCCCCGATCGTTATCGGGTGTGTCGTTTCTCACGACCTGGTCAGGTTTGGTTTAAGCGATCTCTAGGGTGTCGCAGTGTGACCTTCGCCCCGAACGTCCTGGTGCATCTGTGCGGAACCGAGCAGTGGGCGCGGGCCCGCCGGCTGGGCGGCATCCTGCCGGAGGACACCGGCGGTGGCGAGTTCATCCATCTGTCGACGCCCGAGCAGGTGCACCTGCCGGCCAATCGGCTCTACCGCGGACGCGACGACCTGGTCCTGTTGCACATCGACCCCGCGCGGCTCACCGCGCCGGTGCGGTGGGAGCCGGGTGTGCCAACCGATCCCGAGTCGATGCTGTTCCCGCATCTGTACGGCCCGCTGCCGGTGGCCGCCGTGGTCCGGGTCACCGCCTACCCGCCGGTCGACGACGGCACCTTCCCGCCGGCGTCGACGTAGGCGTCGGCTTCGATTTCCACCAGCAACTCGGGCGCAATGAGCGCCGAGACCTCGACCATGGTGGCCGCGGGCCGGATCGCGCAGAAGACCTGCTCGTGCACCGCTGCCACCTCGCGCCAGCGCGAGATGTCGGTGACGTAGATGCGGGTGCGCACCACGTCGGTGAGCGCCGCGCCCGCTTGACCCAGCGCAGCCTCGATGCGGCGCAAAGCATCTCGAGTCTGGGCGGCGATGTCGTCGGCAGGCCCGGCCCCGGTTGTTCCGGCCACCGCCACGTGCGGACCGACCCGCACCGCGCGCGAGTAACCGACCGCCGACTCGAAGGCGGAGCCGGACGAGACCACTGTGCGGTTGCTAGGCATGCGCCTCACGGTACGACGGCGGAGCCGCCACCGCAGCCGAATTTCTCGGCGGCAGCCCGTGTTTGGCTTACCGGGTCACGCTGACGTCGAGATGGCTTGTGCGCCAACCGTTTCGGGGCGGATCGGCTAGTCCAGGTAGTCGCGCAGCACCTGGGAACGGCTGGGGTGGCGCAGCTTCGACATCGTCTTGGACTCGATCTGGCGGATGCGCTCACGGGTCACGCCGTAAACCTGCCCGATCTCGTCCAGCGTGCGCGGCTGGCCGTCGGTGAGGCCGAAACGCAGCCGTACTACGCCCGCCTCGCGCTCCGACAGCGTCTCCAGGACCGACTGCAGCTGGTCTTGCAGCAGCGTGAACGACACCGCGTCCACCGCCACCACGGCCTCGCTGTCCTCGATGAAATCGCCGAGCTGGCTGTCACCCTCGTCACCGATGGTCTGGTCCAGCGAGATCGGCTCGCGCGCGTATTGCTGGATCTCCAGCACCTTTTCGGGCGTGATGTCCATTTCCTTGGCCAGCTCCTCGGGCGTGGGCTCGCGGCCCAGGTCCTGCAGCAACTCGCGCTGGATACGGCCCAGCTTGTTGATGACCTCGACCATGTGCACCGGGATACGGATGGTGCGGGCCTGGTCGGCCATAGCGCGGGTGATGGCCTGACGGATCCACCATGTCGCGTACGTGGAGAACTTGTAACCCTTCGTGTAGTCGAACTTCTCGACCGCGCGGATCAGACCCAGGTTGCCCTCCTGGATGAGGTCCAAGAACGCCATACCGCGACCCGTGTAGCGCTTGGCCAGCGACACGACCAGTCGCAGGTTGGCCTCCAGCAGATGGTTCTTCGCGCGATCACCGTCGCGGCAGATCCACATCATGTCGCGACGCTGGGCGGCGGGCAGTTTGTCGCCGCGCTCGGCCAGTTCGGTCATCAGCTGCGTGGCGTACAGCCCCGCCTCGATCCGCTTGGCCAGCTCAACCTCTTCCTCGGCGTTGAGCAGAGCGACCTTACCGATCTGCTTGAGGTAGGCGCGAACCGAGTCGGCCGAGGCCGTCAGCTCCGCGTCCTTGCGGGCCTGCCGCAGCGCCTCGGACTCGTCTTCGTCCCACACGAAATCGCCGGAGGCCTTGTCCTTTTCGGACGGCTCGGCGATCTCCTCGTCCTCCTCGGCCGCGGCGTCGGCGGCCTTGGCGGGCTTGGCGGCGGCCTCTTCCTCGGGCTCGTCCTCGCCTTCGGCCACGTCGGCGTCGCCCTCCTCGGCGTCTTCGCCGCCGGCCGCTACGTCCTCCTCGAGGTCGTCGAGGGACAGGTCGGTGTCGATGTCGAGGTCCTCGCCAGGCTCACCCTCGAGGTCGGGCTCGTTGTCCAGATCCTCGACGGCACCGTCGGAATCGATGGCGTCGGGATCGGCCGGGCCGCCCTTGGCCGCCTTGGTTCCACGCGCGGACGGCGTCTTGGCGCCGGCGCCCTTGGCCGCAGCGCGCGTCTTCTTGGTATCGGCGGCCCCATCGGCCTCGGCGGACGGCGATGCTGTCTTGGCGGCCCGCTTCGCGGGCGCCGAGCCGTTGGCAGCCTTGGCCGCCGGTCGCTTTGCGGGGGACGACGGAGACTTCGTGGCGGTGCGTTTCACCGGCCCATCCGTTGCCGGGCTTGCTTTCGTCGCTGCCACTTACACCCCTTCGTTTGGGCTCACTCTCGGTGGGTAGTGGGCATGGTTAACCGAAAGTGTCTGCTATGTCGATGTCGGCGTTGGTATCAGCGTGAGTAGTCGCACGCTGTCGGTTGGGCATTCGCCGAGCACCATTGTAACGACAGTGCGGGGTCCTACGGCTCTGCCGGGCGAAATCAGTGCGTCACGTCCGAGGTGGCGGCCATCGCCGCGCCGACGATCCCGGCCGTGTTGAGCAGCGCCGCGGCCACCACCGGGGTGCGGTTGGTCAGCAGCGGTACCCATTTGTCGGCCTTGCGGCTGATGCCGCCGCCCGCGATGAACAGATCAGGCCATACCGCGTTCTCGATGCTCATCAGCACCTTGGTCACCTGCTTGGCCCACTTTTCGTACGACCAGCCGTTGCGCTCCTTGACCGAGGACGCGGCCCGCTGCTCGGCCTCCTTGCCGCCGACCTCGAGATGGCCGAACTCGGTGTTGGGAATCAGCGTCCCGTTGTGAATCACCGCCGAACCGATCCCGGTGCCGAAGGTCAGCAACACCACCAGTCCCGACTGGCCTTTGCCCGCCCCGTAGTGCTCTTCGGCCAGCCCGGCCGCGTCGGCGTCGTTGAGGACGACGACGTCCTGACCGTCCAGTTCGGCGCTGATGATGTCGCGAGCGTTGGTGCCGATCCACGCCTTGTCCACGTTGGCCGCCGTCTGCACGACGCCGTGCGTGACGACCCCGGGGTAGGTCACGCCGAGCGGGCCGGTCCACCCGAAAGCGTTGACCACCTCGGCGATGGTCTTGGCGACCGCCGAGGGCGTCGCGGGCTGCGGGGTCAGCAGCTTCACCCGCTCGCCGATCAGCTGCCCGGTGTCCATGTCGACGATGCCGCCCTTGATGCCGCTGCCGCCGACGTCGATGCCGAATCCGCGGCGCGCCGGCCTCCCGTCGCCGGCGGCGACGCCGGGCGTGTCCGTGGTCGAGTCGGTGCTGGTCATCGAATCTCCTCGGCGTGACTGGGCTGTCCGCTCACCTTAGCGCCGCGGCGGTGCGGCCCGCGGCGTCTGCGTGACCCCGGCGACTGTGATCCGATAGACCGGTGACCCCTTCCGATGACGAGCTTGTAGGCCTGCGATCGGTCGCCGAAACCTTGGCCGCGGAGGCCGCCGCGTTCGTGAGGCGTCGGCGGACAGAGGTTTTCGGCGCCGAGGCGGGCTTGCACACGTCAGACACTGGCGCGGTGCGATCGAAGAGCACCCCGACCGATCCGGTGACCGTGGTCGACACCGAAACGGAACGGCTGCTGCGCGACCGGCTGGCCGAATTACGGCCCGGGGACCCGATTCTCGGTGAGGAAGGCGGCGGTCCCGACGATGCCGGGGATTTTGGGGCTACGCCCCCTGGGACGGTCACCTGGGTGCTCGATCCCATCGACGGCACAGTGAATTTCGTCTACGGCATCCCCGCCTACGCCGTGTCGGTCGGCGCCCAGGTCGACGGCGAGTCGGTGGCCGGGGCGGTCGCCGACGTCGTCGGGAATCGGGTGTACTCGGCGGCGCTCGGCCTGGGCGCGCATGTCGCTGACGACGAGGCGACGCAGCCGCTGCAGAGCGCCGCCGTCGACGATCTGTCGATGGCGTTGCTGGGCACCGGTTTCGGCTATTCGCGCCAGCGCCGCACGGCACAGGCGGCGCTGTTGGCGCGCATGCTGCCCGTGGTCCGCGATGTCCGCCGGATCGGCTCGGCGGCACTGGATCTGTGCATGGTCGCCTCGGGCCGGCTCGACGCCTACTACGAGCACGGTCTGCAGGTGTGGGATCGCGCCGCGGGGGCGCTGATCGCCTCCGAGGCGGGAGCCCGGGTGGTCCTGCCCGCGCCCGGAGTGACCGGGGCCGGCCTGGCGCTGGCCGCCGCGCCCGGAATCGCCGACGAACTCCTGGCCGTGCTGGAGCGCTTCAACGGTCTGGATCCGATCCTGGATTGACCGCCCGCGTCAGCAGCTGCTGGCGTGAATCTTGGCCAGCAGCGTGGGATCTGAGGGTTCGGTGGCGCCGGGACGCAGGGTGGCGAGCACGGCGTCGATGTCGTCGTTGTGCGCCAGCGCGCTGAAGTCGGTGCCCAGCGCCAGGTCGACGGAGTCGTCGGCGCGGTTGTCGTTGAACAATTCGGTGCACGGCGCCACCAGCCACACGGCGGCCGCGGTGGCCTGTCCGGCGGTGCCGAAACGGATTTGGCCCTGACAGGTGAGCCTGGTGCCCGCATACAGGGGGTCGTTGGCGGCGGTCGGTTGGGCGAAGCCGAGGTCCTTCATGGCGCCGGCGACGTCGCCGGCCTGGCCGCCCCGGCCGCTGGCGTTGAGGACGCGAACCTTGGTGTCGGCCAGCTTGGCGGGCGTGACATCCATCATCGCGCTGCGGGACACCTGCTCGCCGAGCTGGGCCGGCGCCGAACCGGCCGACTGCGGCGGTGGATTGCACACCACGGCCTCGTGCACCTTGGCGGGGCGCGTCAGCGCGATCGTCCAGACCACGCCGGTGGCCACGGCGAGAAGAACCACCACGATGATGGCGGGCCTGGGGTTGCGGCGCCGAAAAGGCCGACCGTGCTTGTCAAACGCTGTACCCTCTGTGATTTGCGTGACCACAGGTGCACTCTAGCCGCACGCTAAACCCACTGTTCAGAGACGAGCGCAAGGGTGAAAATAGAGGTGTGACGTAAATCACACCTTAATGGGCCGCGATACGGGCACGAATCATTTGGTGGATGCGTTCGACGCTGGTACAAAGCGATGCTTGGATATCGCGGGCATGCAGAGGCAATAGGGCAGGGGAAGAGATATGCCTACCGACTATGACGCTCCACGGCGCACCGAGACGGACGACGTTTCGGAGGACTCGCTGGAGGAGCTCAAAGCGCGACGGAACGAGGCGGCTTCGGCCGTCGTCGACGTCGACGAATCTGAATCCGCTGAGAACTTTGAACTGCCGGGTGCCGACCTGTCCGGGGAAGAACTGTCGGTGCGCGTGATTCCGAAGCAGGCCGACGAGTTCACCTGCTCGAGCTGCTTTCTGGTGCAACACCGCAGTCGGCTGGCCAGCGAGAAGAACGGCGTGATGATCTGTACCGACTGCGCGGCCTGATAGCTGCGCTACCGTGTCAAGGCCGACAACACCCGCTCGGGGTGACGGCAGCTCACCAGCCAGTACGGCGTCGGATCGTCCGGGTCGTCGAGCACGACCAGGATCATCGGCCCCACCCACGCCCTGTGTAGGACGTACGCGGCCGGGTCGAGCTGGCGGCCCAGCGCCGCGGACTTGGCTGACGGGGCTATCTGCGCAGACCGGGCGATCGCGGTGACCGGCAGGTGCGCCCGGCCGGCCCACAGCTGCACTTCGCCGGGCACGGTCGGGTCGGCGGTCACCTGGATCTCGAAGCGGCCCAGCCACAACAACGCCGCGGCCGCCACCGCGAACAGCGCCGCGTACGGCCACCAGGTCGATTGGCGGGTGACGCCCATGTTGAATTCGAAAGCGATGATGCCCGCGAGCGCGAAGGCCGGTGGCCACCACCACCACGGGACCCACAATCGTTCGCGATACCGCACGTTGTGCGGCGCGACGCGCGTATCGGACACGCAGTCAAGGGTAGTCTGTGCCCCCGTGTCGACCAGTCTGGCCATCGTCCGCCTTGACCCCGAGCTTCCGCTGCCCAGCCGCGCCCACGAGGGCGACGCCGGGATCGATCTCTACAGCGCCGAAGACGTCAAACTCGAGCCGGGGCGCCGCGCCCTGGTGCGAACGGGGGTCGCGGTCGCCATCCCGTTCGGCATGGTCGGCCTGGTGCATCCGCGGTCGGGTTTGGCTGCGCGAGTGGGACTTTCGATCGTCAACAGCCCGGGTACCATCGACGCGGGCTATCGCGGCGAGATCAAGGTTGCGCTGATCAACCTGGATCCGACCGATCCGATCGTGGTACACCGCGGCGATCGCATCGCCCAATTGCTGGTGCAGCGAGTCGAACTAGTGGAGTTGGTCGAGGTGTCGTCGTTCGACGAGGCCGGGCTGGCCGAAACATCCCGTGGCGATGGTGGTCACGGTTCCTCCGGCGGACATGCGAGTTTGTGAGCGCCGGTGACGATGCAGAGCGAAGCGATGAGGAGGAGCGGCGCTTATGGCTGCATTCGGTAAGCGCACACCCAAAGACGACGACGCCACCGGCGCCGACACCCCGGACGCGGTGGCGGCCCGCGACGCCGACGAGCCGGCCCCCGAGGAGCTCGAGGGACCGTTCGACATCGAGGACTTCGACGACCCGGCGGTCGCGGAGTTGGCCCGCCTCGACCTCGGCTCGGTGTTGATTCCCATGCCGGAGGCCGGGCAGCTGCAGGTCGAGCTGACCGAAACCGGTGTGCCGAGCGCGGTGTGGGTGGTGACGCCCAACGGGCGGTTCACCATCGCCGCCTACGCCGCGCCCAAGACGGGCGGGCTGTGGCGTGAAGTCGCCAGCGAGCTCGCCGAATCGCTGCGCAACGATTCGGCCCAGGTGAGCATCAAGGACGGCCCGTGGGGTCGCGAGGTGGTGGGCACCGCCACCGGCGTCGTCCGTTTCATCGGCGTCGACGGCTATCGCTGGATGATCCGCTGCGTCATCAACGGCCCGCACGAGACGATGGAAGCCTTGGAGCAGGAGGCGCGAGCGGCCTTGGCGGACACCGTGGTTCGGCGTGGCGACACCCCGCTGCCGGTGCGCACGCCGCTGACCGTGCAGCTGCCCG
>NZ_QMEU01000123.1 GCF_003284975.1 Mycobacterium colombiense | reverse complement strand
GTGTGGACGAGCGGCTCGGGGGCGACCGCGTGCACCCGCCCGGTCGCCGCGGCGTGCGCGGCCGCGGCCCTGCCGGCCCGCCCGCCGACGACCAGGCCTTCCAGCAGGCTGTTGGACGCCAGCCGGTTGGCGCCGTGCAGTCCGGTGCGTGCCACCTCGCCGGCGGCGAACAATCCGGGCAGCTCGGTTTGGCCGTAGACGTCGGTGACGATGCCGCCGCAGCTGTAATGCGCCCCGGGGACAACGGGAATGGGTTGGCGCACGGGATCGATGCCGGCTGCCAGGCAGGCGGCCGTCACCGTCGGGAACCGGTTGGCGAAGTCGCCGATGTGGCGCGCGTCGAGGAAGACGCAGGCATCGCCGGTGGCCTTCAGCCGGGTATCGATGGCCGCGGCGACGACGTCGCGGGGCGCCAGATCGCCCATCGGGTGGACGCCGGCGGTCACCGAATCGCCTTGGGAGTCAATCAGTCTCGCGCCCTCGCCGCGAATGGCCTCGGTGATCAGCGGGCGCCGTCCGCTCGCGGCGTCGGGGGTGAACAGCATCGTGGGGTGGAACTGGATGAATTCGAGATCGCTGACCGCGACACCGGCCCACAGACCCAGCGCGATGCCGTCGCCGGTGGAGCCCTCCGGGTTGGTGGTCGCGCCGTACAGGTGCCCGAGGCCCCCGGAGGCCAGGATCACCGAAGGCGCGCTGATGATTCCGTAGCCGTCCGGGTTGCCCACCAGGACGCCGGTCACGGCCGCACCGTCGTGCAGCACCCGCAGGGCGACATGGCCGGTGCGGATGTCCAACGTGCGGGCCGCGTGGTCCAGCGCGCGCTGCACCTCGGCACCGGTGGCGTCGCCGCCGGCGTGCACGATGCGGCGCCGGGAGTGTCCGCCTTCGCGGGTCAGCGCCCACTTGCCCGGCGTGGACTCGTCGAATCGCGCTCCGTCGCCGACCAATTCGGCGACCGCCGCATACCCGTCGGCGACGATCGAGTACACCGACTGCGGGTCGCACAGGCCGGCGCCGGCGACCACGGTGTCGGCGACATGGGCCTCCACCGAGTCGTCAGTGTCGGGCAGCACCACCGCGATGCCGCCCTGCGCGTAATGGGTGGCGGTCGCCCCCCGCGCCTGGTCGGCCTTGCTCAACACGACGACGCTGCGCCCGGCACGGTGTGCGGCCAGCGCGGCGGCCAATCCCGCTACGCCCGTGCCGATCACGACGACGTCGGCGCTGTGCGTCCACTGGGGACGGGCGATCATTCGCCACCGCCCGGCTGCCCGATTTCGATCATTCGCTGCACGCTGCGCCGGCCGGCGGCGGCGACGTCGGGGTCGACATCGACCTCATCGGCCCCCTCGACCAAACAGCGCAGCAGGGCCGCCGGGGTGATCATCTTCATGAACTTGCAGGAGGCGCGGTCGTTGACGGCGCGGAAGTCGATTTGCGGTGCCGCCCGGCGCAATTGGTAGAGCATGCCGACCTCGGTGGCGACCAGCACCTTGCGTGCGTCGGTCCGGTTTGCGGCCTCCAGCATGCCGCCGGTGGACAAGATCTTCACCCGGTCCGGCGGGAAGGCGCCTTCGCCCGCGAGGTACAAGGCCGAAGTGGCGCAACCACATTCGGGATGCACGAAGAGCTCGGCGTCGGGATTGGCGCGGGCCTGGTCATTGAGTTCGTCGCCGTTGATCCCGGCGTGCACGTGGCATTCGCCCGCCCACACGTGCAGGTTCTGGCGCCCCGTCATGCGACGGACATGGGCGCCAAGGAACTGGTCCGGGCAGAACAGCACCTCGCGGTCGGGGTCGATGGACTCGACGACCTCGACCGCGTTGGACGAGGTGCAGCAGATGTCGGTGAGCGCCTTGACCGCCGCCGTGGTGTTGACGTAAGAGACGACGACCGCGCCGGGGTGTTCGTCCTTCCAGGCGCGCAGTTCGTCGGCGGTGATGGAATCGGCCAGCGAGCAGCCGGCGCGCTGGTCCGGGATGAGCACGGTCTTGGCCGGGCTCAGGATCTTGGCCGTCTCGGCCATGAAGTGCACCCCGCAGAACACGATGGTGTCCTCGGGCGCCTCGGCGGCGATCCGCGACAACGCCAGCGAGTCGCCCACGTGGTCGGCGACGTCCTGGATCTCGGGTAACTGATAGTTGTGCGCCAGCACGGTGGCACCGCGCAGCTTCGCCAGGCGGCGAACCTCGGCGGCCCATTGCTCGTCCCCGGCCACCCCGGCGTAACCGGCGGGCGAGTTGGTGATGTCGGCGATCATGCTTTCGGCGAGCGTGTCCATGCGATTGATAACCGTCATGGCGGCTCCTTTCAGCCCAGGAGGTTTTCGACTTATAATCGAAAACATGGCCCATGGTAGCACCGCCCACGAAGTGCTCGCGGTCGTGTTCCAGGTTCGCGAAGCGGGCGAACAGGTTACGAAGGGACGCCACGCGGTGAAACCGCAGCTGAACGTGCTGTTATGGCAGCGCGCCCAGGATCCACAACAGGGCAAGTGGTCGCTGCCGGGCGGTCGGCTGCGCAACGACGAAGACATGATCACCTCGGTGCGGCGCCAGCTCGCCGAGAAGGTCGACCTCAAGGAGCTGGCGCACCTGGAACAACTCGCGGTGTTCTCCGACCCGCAGCGGGTGCCCGGCGCCCGGGTGATCGCGTCCACCTTCTTGGGCCTGGTGCCCTCCCCCGCCAGCCCCGAACTTCCGCCGGACACCCGCTGGCACCCCGTGAACTGCCTGCCGCCGATGGCCTTCGACCACGGCCAGATGGTGGACAACGCCCGCACCAGGCTGAATGCGAAACTGTCCTACACCAACATCGGATTTGCTTTGGCTCCAAGGGAATTCGCGCTTTCCACGCTGCGCGACATCTACGGCGCCGCGCTGGGCTATCAGGTCGACGCGACGAACTTGCAGCGGGTGCTGGCCCGGCGCGGTGTCATCACGGCGACCGGCACCATCGCGCAATCCGGCCGCAGCGGCGGACGCCCGGCCGCGCTGTACCGGTTCACCGACGCGGCGCTGCGGGTCACCGACGAGTTCGCCGCACTAAGGCCGCCCGGGTCGCCAGGCTAGGCTTGGGCGAAAGGCGGGCGACGTGGGGGTGAATCGCGTCTGACCTGGCTGTGTGACGAGAAGTCGCTCACAGTGCGGCGATTGTGTTTTGGTTACCTGCCGTTCGTACGCAAGAATGCCGGGTGGCCACGAAGGGAGCCTCAATGGCTGAGCTCGGCAACCTGGCAGGCACGCAGGGGGCGGAATGGATCGCCCGCCCGCCACACGAGGAACTGCAGCACAAGGTTCGTCCGCTGCTGCCCTCGGACGACCCGTTCTACCAGCCGCCACTGGGCTTTCAGCACGCCGAACCCGGGACGGTGCTGCGCTCGCGCGACGTCGAGCTGGCCTTCCTGGGCCTAATCCCGCAGCCCATCAAGGCCGTCCAGCTGCTGTACCGCACGATGGACATGAACGGCGAGCCGGAGGCCACCGCCACGACGGTGATCGTCCCGGCCGAACTGGCCCCGGGCCGTCCCTGCCCGGTGCTGTCCTACCAGTGCGCGATCGACGCCGTCTCGTCGCGCTGTTTCCCGTCCTACGCGCTGCGGCGCCGGGCGAAGGCGCTGGGCGCGATCGGCCAGTTCGAGCTTTTCCTGATCACCGCCGCCGTCGCCGAGGGATGGGCCGTCTCCGTGCCCGACCACGAGGGCCTGCGCGGCCTGTGGGGCGCACCGTATGAACCCGGCTACCGCGTCCTGGACGGCATCCGGGCCGCATTGAGTTCGGAGCGCCTCGGTCTGTCCGCCGCGGCGCCCATCGGGCTGTGGGGGTACTCCGGCGGCGGACTGGCCAGCGCCTGGGCCGCCGAGATGTGCGCCGAGTACGCGCCCGAACTGGACATCGTCGGGGCGGTGCTGGGCTCGCCCGTCGGGGACCTGGGCAACACCTTCCGCCGGCTCAACGGCAGCTTCCTGTCGGGGCTGCCCGCGCTCGTGGTGGCCGCGCTCGCGCACATCTACCCCGATCTAGACCGGGTGATCCGCGAGCACACCAACGAGGAGGGGCGCGCGCTGCTCGACTCGCTGGAGAAGATGACGACGGTGGAAGCCGTCGTGCGGATGGCCGGCAAGGACATGGGCGACTACCTCGACGAGCCGCTCGAGCAGATCCTGTCCACCCCGGAGATCACGCACGTCTTCGACCACATCAAGCTGGGCGCCGCCGTGCCGACGCCACCGGTGCTGATCGTGCAGGCCGTGCACGACTACCTGATCGACGTCCACGACATCGACGTGCTGGCCGACGCGTATTCGGCCGGCGGCGCGCGGGTCACGTACCACCGCGACGCCTTCAACGAGCACATGATGCTGCATCCGCTGTCGGCGCCGATGGCGCTGCGCTGGCTGACGGATCGCTTCGGAGGCCGCCCGCTGACCGATCACCTGGTCCGGACCACGTGGCCGACGATGTTCAACCCGATGACCTACGTCGGCATGGCGCGGCTGATGAAGATCGCGGCCAAGGTCGTCACGGGCCGCAAGATCGGCCGCCGTCCGCTATGACACGGGCGCTTCGGCGCCTCCCGCTCGCACCGGCACCGCATCGGCGGGCCCCGGCTGCGGGGGAAACGCACCCAGGTCGTCGCGGGCGTCGGCGGCCACCCGCACGGCGTAGACCAGGGCCGCGATTCCGGCCGGCCACAGCAGGCTGACCGCGATCTGCAGCGGACCGTCGGAGAAGAACACCGGCGGCGCCTGCGTGACGTAGGCGACGGACGGGGATTTCGACAGCGGTACCGCATCGAAGTCCAGCGCGCCGTAGCGCAGCCGCACCAGCCCGGCCCCCAAAGCGGAGGCCGCCGCGGCGGCGCCCACCATGCCGGCCGACAGCGCGATGACCATTCGCGGTCCGCGGTGCTCGCGCCACTGCCACACCCAGACCGAGCCCACCACGGCCAGCACGGTCAGCAGCCCAAGCATCAGGGCGGGGGCGACAAAGAAGTGCTCGGACTCGTTGCCCAGATAGTCGTGCACCCGCTCGCCCGAGCGGGTGAGGGCCACCACGGCGCGAATCGGCGGGGCGATCAAGGCCCACAGCCCGCCGATCGCCAAACCGGTCGCCGCCGACGCAAGCGCCACCACCAGGAGCGCGCGCGTGCGGCTAGCGGCGGTGATGGGCGCGGACGGCTCGGCGGCGTCCGCCCTGGTCTGCTCGGTCAACGTTGCGTCTCCAGATCGGCGGAATCGACCTCGCCGTGCCGCGAACAGCGAGCCCGCCAGCCGTCGGGGCGCACCTGCACCACCATCCGGCGCCCGCATGCCGCGCAGAACCGGGGAGGCTCAAGGCCCAGCTGGGCCGCTGTCGGCACGGCGGTGCCCCCTAATTCCCCGGTGTAGACGTTGTAGACGCCGGCACTGACTGCCGCTCCCAGGGCGCCCAGATCGCCAACCACAATCTTCAACCTAGCCGTGGCCGTCGGCCTACAAGCTGGCGTTGAGCCCCTTGAGGGGCATCTGCAGGTCGTCGAGCAGTTCCAGGTCGGATTCGGCGGGGCGACCCAGCGTGGTCAGGTAGTTGCCGACGATGACGGCGTTGATGCCGCCCAGGATGCCCTGCTTGGCGCCCAGGTCGCCCAGGGTGATCTCGCGGCCACCGGCGAACCGCAGCATGGTGCGCGGCAGCGCCAGGCGGAAGGCGGCCACCGACTTGAGCGCCTCGCTCGCCGGCATCACCTCCAAGTCGCCGAACGGGGTGCCCGGCCGCGGGTTGAGGAAGTTCAGCGGCACCTCGTCGGGGCCCAGTTCGGCCAGTTCGGCGGCGAATTCCGCGCGCTGCTCGAGGGTCTCGCCCATGCCGAGGATGCCGCCGCAGCACACTTCCATGCCGGCGTCGCGGACCATCGACAGCGTCTCCCAACGCTCCTCCCAGCTGTGGGTGGTCACGACGTTGGTGAAGTACGAGCGGGCGGTCTCGAGGTTGTGGTTGTAGCGGTGCACGCCCATATCGGCGAGCTGCTCGACCTGCTCGGCCGTCAGCATCCCCAGCGAGCAGGCGATGTTGATCTCGACCTCGTTGCGGATCGCTTCGATGCCGGCCGCGACCTGGGCCAATAGCCGCTCATCGGGGCCGCGCACCGCGGCCACGATGCAGAATTCGGTGGCCCCGGACTTGGCGGTCTGCTTGGCCGCCTCGACCAGGCTGGGGATGTCCAGCCGCGCGCTGCGCACCGGCGACGCGAATAGCCCCGACTGCGAGCAGAAGTGACAGTCCTCCGGGCAGCCGCCGGTCTTCAGGCTGATGATGCCCTCGACCTCGACCTCGGGGCCGCACCAGCGCATCCGCACCTCGTGGGCCAGCGCCAGCAGTTCGTCGAGCCGGTCGTCGGGCAGATGCAGCACCCGCAGCACCTGGTCCCGGCTCAGTCCCTGGCCGTCCTCGAGCACCTGCTGCCGGGCCAACGCCAGGATGTCCTCGTCGTTGCCCGTATCGGCCGTCGGTCGCGTTGCCGCTTGAGTCACCAGGTACTCCCCTGCTTGTTTCTCGTGTTCACGTGTCCGCTGCGTGGGGACACATCTGCCACGTGGTGGCAGCGGTGAATGAAAAGGTGTTCAAAGTAGGGTAACGGCCGAAGGACCCGCCCAACCTATGGGTATACGACCATGGTGACTGTGCACGTCGAAATCCTGGCGCACCACTACTTGCTGCTGGCGGCGCCGGCGTTTCTGCCTGCGGTGATCGTCGTCGGGGTGATCCTGTACATCGCACTGCGTGACCGGCGCGAGGGCCGCAACACCACTGGCTCCGCGCCCGAGTCCTCCCATGCCGACACGCCGGACAAAACGCGTGATTGACGAGCCCGGGATCGGGGCATTAAACAATCAATCACGAACCTACTTGGCAGTAATAAGCGGTTGACTTCAGTCGGATTCTCCGGGGCAGCCCGGCGCGGTTGGGAGGCACGACGATGCGGTCGAATGAACTGACGATTGTTGCTGAGGCACCGGCACGCGGCGCCGGGCTGAATCAGGTGATCGGGCTATCCATCGCCGCGGCGGTGATCACCCTGCTGTTGCTGTGGGTGGGCCACGCCCACCGCACCCATCGCATCGAATGGCTGACCCGGGTCGCCGACAAGGTGGGTGACAAATTCCACCGGCCCGGTTGGGTTGCCCTGCCGGTCCTGGTGTTCACCACATCGATCATCTGCGCGCTGTTCGGGTTCATCTGGGACGTCAGCTGGCATATCGGCAACGGCCGCGACCCGGGCCCACTGGCCAACCCGGCGCACTACTTCATCATCATCGGGTTGTTCGGCATCTTCCTGGGCGGCATGACGGCGGTCGTGCTGCCGTTCGACCAGCCCGGCCCGGCCGCGGTGCGGATCACGCGGAACTGGCACGCGCCGGTGGGCGGCGTACTGATGGCCGGCTGCGGGCTGTACGCGATGATCGGGTTCCCGCTCGACGACATCTGGCACCGCATCTTCGGCCAGGATGTAACCCTTTGGGGCCCAACGCATTTGATGATGATCGGCGGGGCCTGTTTTTCGCTGTTCGCGGTGCTGATGCTGGAGCGCGAGGGTGAGGCCGACGAAGGCGAGGACGTCTACCACGGCGCCTTCATCACCTTCCTGCGCTACCTGTCTTTCGGCGGGTTGTTCATCGGCTTGTCGGTGTATCAGATCGAGTTCGACTTCGGCGTCCCGCAATTCCGCCTGGTGTTCCAACCGATGCTGATCGCCGGCGCGGCCGCCCTGGCGGCGGTCGCCGCCCGCATCACCATGGGCCGGGGAGCGGCCGTCATCGCGGCCGTCTTCGCCATCGCCCTGCGCGGCGGCGTCGCCCTGCTGGTCGGGCCGATACTCGGCGCCCCGACCAACTGGTTCCCGCTCTACCTCGGCCCCGCGCTGGCCGTCGAGTTGATCGCGCTGACGCCAGTGTTCAAGCGCCCCGTCGTCTTCGGCGCGGTCGCCGGGCTGGGAGTGGGCACGATCGGGCTCTGGCTGGAGTCGCTGTGGATCGCGGCGGTCTACCACTACCCCTGGCCGATCACCATGTGGGGCGAGGCCCTGGCGACGGCCGTGCCCGTTGCGGTCTTGATGGGTATGTGCGGCGCCATGTTCGGCATGGTGCTCACCGGACAGCGCCTCCCCAGGCGCGCCATCGGCATCTCGGTGGTGGTGGCCACGGTGCTGGTGATCGGCGGCGCGGTGGCCAACGGCCTGCACATCCTGGTGCCGAGCAAGAACAACGCCACCATCACGTTGACCGACCTGCCCAGCGCCCCAGGGCAGCGCATGGTGTCGGCCGACGTCCAACTCCTGCCCGCCGACATGGTCAGCGACAATCCGGACTGGCTGACGATCCTGTCCTGGCAGGGCCGCATGAATAACGACCGCGGCCTGATCATCGACCGGCTCGCCAAGGTCGGGCCGGGGCACTACCGGTCCACCCTGCCGGTTCCGGTGTGGGGAGACTGGAAGACCCTGCTGCGGGTCCAGGACGGCCGCACGATGACGGCCGTGCCGATTTGGGAACCGGCGGACGCCGCCATCCCGGCCCCCGAGGTTCCCGCGCTGACGTCGAGCACGCGGCCGTTCGTCCTGGAAGTGACCATCCTGCAGCGTGAACGCGACCAAAGCGCGCCGGCCTGGTTGTTCACCGCCGGTGGGATCGTGGTGCTGTTCCTGACGCTCATGGTGATCGCCGGCTTGACCTGGGGCGCCGGCCGGCTCAACAACTCCCTCGCCGAGCCGGAACCGGTGGAAGACAAGCAGCCGATCCCGCGGGCGGCGTGAACCCATGACCCTTCGCGGCACCCTCATCACGGCATGGGCGGCGGCGCTGATGTGCGGTCTGGTCGGCTGCGGTGGTTCGGCTGACAAGTCGCCGGCGGCACCGCTGACCGTCGACGTGACCATCGCCCACGGTCAGGTCACCCCGACGAACGCCACGCTGCAGGCCAAGGTGCATCAGCAGATCACCCTGCACGTGACCAGCGACGCCACCGACGAGCTGCACGTGCATTCGACGCCCGATCACAAGTTCGCGGTCCAGGCCGCCCCCAACCAGACGTTCGGATTCGCCGTCGACGTTCCGGGCAACGTCGCGGTGGAGCTGCATCATCTGGACCGCACCATCGCAACCATCCAAGTGCAGCCGTGAGCTCCGCCGCCGCGGCGGTGGTGCTCGCGCACGGGCTCGGTGGTTCGGGTGATCTGCCGGTGCCCTATGCCTACGCGATGGTCGGGGCGGCATGGGCTTTGACGTTCACCTTCGCCCTCGTGGCGTTCGCGTGGCGCCGGCCGCGGTTTGATCCGCACAAGCCGGGCCGGCCCCTACCGACGGCGCTGACGAGGGTCGTCGACTCCCGGGTGACGCGAGGGTTCGCGGCCGGGCTGGCCCTGCTGTTCGCGGCCTGGGTGGTGGCCGCCGGGGTGTGGGGTCCGGAATCGGAGGCCAACGGGCTGCTCGGCGCGTTCTACGTGCTGCTCTGGGTCGGGCTGGTGGCGGTGTCGCTGATCATCGGGCCGGTGTGGCGGGTGATTTCGCCGATGCGCACGGTGTATCTGCTGCTGCGGCGCGTCACCCCGGAACGGCTAGGCCGACCGCGGCTGTCCTACCCGGAAGGCTGGGGCTATCGGCCCGCCGCCTTCGGCCTGTTCGCCTTCGTCTGGATGGAGCTGGCCAGCCCGAACTCGGCGTCGCTGCCCTGGGTCAGGGCGTGGATCGCCTGCTATGCGGTGCTGATGCTGGCCGGCGCCTGGCTGTGCGGGCAGCGCTGGCTGGCCCGCGCCGACCCGTTCGGCGTGTACAGCGTGGCCGTCTCCCGGCTCTCGCCGTTTCGCCGCAACCCGCAGACGCGGCAGATCGTCGTCGGAAACCCGCTCGACCATCTGCCGTCGCTGCCGGTGCGGCCGGGCGTGGTGGTCCTGCTGGCGGTGCTGCTGGGCTCGACGGCGTTCGACAGCTTCTCATCGTCGCCGACGTGGCGCGGCTTCTCCGATCAGCTCACCCGCGAATTCGGCGCGCCTCCCACGCTGGCGTCGTCGATGCTGCGCACCGTCGGGCTGATCGTCTTCATTTGCGTTGTGGCGGTGACCTTTTCGCTCGCCGCGCGCGCCACCGGCGGCGTCAGCGCGCAGCAGCGTCGCGAATTGCCCGGCCAGATGGCGCATTCGCTGATCCCGATTGTGGTGGGCTACATCTTCGCCCACTACCTGTCCTACCTGGTGGAGCGCGGACAGCAGGCGGTGTTCGCCCTGGCCGACCCGTTCGGCCACGGCTGGAACCTGCTCGGCCTGGCGCACCTGCATGTGGCGTACGTCTTGTCCATGCACCCGCCGGTGCTCGCGGCGGTCAAGGTGACCTGCGTGGTCACCGGGCACATCGTCGCGGTGATCGCGGCCCACGATAAGGCGCTGCGGCTGCTGCCCACCGGCCATCAACTCACCGGCCAGCTGACGATGATGCTGGTCATGGTCGGCTACACCTTCACCGGTTTGTATCTACTCTTCGGGGGTTAACCGCCGATCAAGTGCTCGACCTTCTTGTTGCCGTCCCAGCGGCGCAAACCCGCGAAGCTGCCCTCGATCTGGGCGGGCCGGCCCGCGACGCGCAGCGCTCGGCCGAGCTGGGCGCCGCCGACGCGGCGCGCCATCGTGACGTGCGCGGTCCACTGGCCGGGCAGGCTGTTGGGCATCGGTCCCGGCCGCAAATGCGGCCCGCAGCAGCGGTGCACCTCGGCGTGCAGGGCCAACAGCTCTTCGGTCGGCACCACCAGCCGCGCGAAAACCGCACTGGCGCGGCCGAATAACACCGGTGCACCGATGACGCAGGGCAGCGGCAGCCGTTCGCTCACCGCGCGCAGCGGCTCGTCGACGTCGGGCGCGATGCCTTCGGCCACGGCCAGGGTCACGTGCGGCCGGCTGGCCGGGGCTTGGCTGGGGATTCCCGCCGCGGCCAACGATTCCCAGATGTTGCGGATCGCCGCCTCGGTGTCGCCGTCGAAGACCAGCTCGATGGAGTGAACCATCAGCCGACCAGCGCGGCAACCCAGTCGCGGTCGAAAGCCCTGGCGCACAGCGCCGCGAAGCCGGCGGCGTCCAGCGCTGCGGCCCCTTCGGGCAGCGCGGCGCGCACCGCGGCCAGCCGGGCCAGCGCGGACCGATTCGTCGTCTCCAACACGCCGGGCCGCCGGGGCCAACTGCCGATGACCAGACCAGCGCACGAAACATTATGCGCGGCAAGCGATTCCAAGGTCAGCGCGGTGTGGTTGAGAGTGCCCAACGACGGGCCGACCACGACCAGCACCGCCGCGCCCAGCGCGACGGCGAGATCGCGTGCGGTCACACCGTTTTCGCCGAGCTCGACCAGCAGCCCCCCGGCGCCCTCGACCAGTGTGAGCCGCCCCGGCCGGTCCAGCTCCCCGATGAGCGCCAGCAGCTGCTCGCGGGTGGGCAGCGGCATTCCGGCCGCCTCGGCGGCGGCCACCGGCGCCATCGGCAGCGGATAGCGGCCCAACCCTGCCAACTGCGTCACCCCGGATAGCCGGGCCACCTCGGCGAGGTCGTCGTCGCCGGCATCGACGCCGGTCTGGACCGGCTTGCACACCGCCACGTCGATGCCGGCCTGACGGGCGTGGCAGGCCAGCGCGGCGGTGACGACCGTCTTGCCGACCCCGGTGTCGGTGCCGGTGACGACCAGGACCGTCACCGGCGTGCCTCAACCCAGCTCGGCGAGC
>NZ_QMEU01000122.1 GCF_003284975.1 Mycobacterium colombiense | reverse complement strand
GCACGTGGCGGCGACCGTGGACATGCTGCGCCGCACCACACCGCTGCGGCTGTTCTGGGCCCGCGACTATTCCGACTACCACCCCGAGCAACCGGGCGGCAGCGCCGCCGGCCGCACGTGCGAATGCCGCCCCTTCGACACCTCGCAGCTCGGCGAGTACCGCACCCGGCTGGAGCCCGGCCTGATGGAGGTCACCGTCCCGATGCCTACGACGGGCGCCGACTACCGCTGGATGAACCTGGTGGCCCGCGTGCCGCGCAAGGGAATTCCCACCTACGGCAAGCGACTGACGCAGGGCGTGGGCGGCCGCCTGCTGGGCCGGCGCTACGCCGCGGGCGGCCAGGGCCTGATGGCCGGGTTGTTCACCGGGGTGCTGCGCGCCGGCATCCCCGTGTGGACCGGCACGGCGCTGACGCGCCTCGCCCGCGAGGGCGACCGCGTGACCGGCGCCGTCGTCGAACACGACGGGCGCGAGGTGACGATCACCGCGCGGCGGGGTGTGGTGCTGGCGACCGGCGGTTTCGACCACAGCATGGACATGCGCTGGAAATTCCAATCGGAATCGTTGGGCGCCAACCTCAGCCTCGGCGCCGCCGCCAACACCGGCGACGGGATCCGCGCGGGACAGGACGTCGGCGCCGGCATCGACCTGATGGACCAGGCGTGGTGGTTCCCCGCCGTCGCCCCGCTGCCGGGCAAGGCCCCGGCGGTGATGCTGGCCGAGCGATCGCTGCCGGGCTGCCTGATCGTGGATCAGCATGGGCGCCGGTTCGCCAACGAGGCGACGGACTACATGTCGTTCGGGCAGCGGTTGCTGCAGTTGGAGCGGTCGGGCAGCCCGGTAGAGGCGATGTGGATCGTCTTCGACCAGCAATACCGCAACAGTTACGTCTTTGGCGCCGAACTCTTTCCGCGGATGCGCATCCCGCAGACGTGGTATGACGCCGGCATCGCGGTGCGCGCGGACAACCTCACCGACCTGGGCGCCCGGATGGGTGTTGAGGTGTCGGAGTTCTTTGCGACCATGACCCGCTTCAACCAAAACGCCGCTGCCGGTGAGGATCCCGACTTCGGCCGCGGTCGCAGCGCCTACGACCGCTACTATGGCGACCCGACCGTCAAGCCGAACCCGAACCTGCGGCCGTTGGTCAACGGCCCGTTCTACGCGGTGAAAATGGTGCTGTCCGATCTGGGCACCTGCGGTGGACTGAAGACCGACGAGCGGGCGCGGGTACTGCGCGAGGACGGCGCGGCGATCGCCGGGTTATATGCCATCGGCAATACCGCCGCCAACGCGTTCGGCACGACATACCCGGGCGCCGGCGCGACGATCGCGCAGGGGCTGGTGTACGGCTACATCGCAGCCAGGGAGGCGGCCAGGGAGGCGGGTCGCCACCAGGTCTAGCCGCGTCGTGTGCGGCGGTCATTCCGACCCCGGGCTGGCGTCCTCGTCGTCGTCTTTGTCGCGCAGCAGCTTTTCGGGGTGGTGGAAGGTGTTGGTGCGGGGTTGGCCGGTGTCGAGGTGTGGGGGTGGGATCCATTGGCTGTCGCCTCTGGGGTTTTTTCGGGTCATCCAGCCGCCGGGGCGTAGCAGGCGGTGGTGCGGGCCGCAGGCGAAGGTGAGGTCGTTGCCGTCGGTGGTGTGGCAGGTGCTGTAGTCGGTGACGTGGTGGACTTCGCAGTAGTAGCCGCCCACGGTGCAGCCGGGGGCGCTGCAGCCCCGGTCCTTGGCGTATAACACGATTCGCTGCCCGGGTGAGGCGAGGCGTTTGGTGTGATAGAGCGCCAGGGCCTTGGCTTTGTCGAAGATCGCCAGATAGTGGTGGGCGTGGCGGGCCAGGCGGATCACATCCGACATCGGCAGGATGGTGCCGCCGCCGGTCAGGCCGCGCCCGGCGGCGGCTTCGAGGTCGGCCAGTGTGGTGGTGACGATGATGGAGGCCGGTAATCCGTTGTGCTGCCCCAGGTTCCCGGAGGCCAGCACGCCGCGCAGTGCGGCGTTGAGTCCGTCGTGGTTGCGTTGGCCGGCCGAGCGAGGGTCGTGGTCGATGGCGTCTTGGGTGGGTGCGCCGTCCACACACGGGGTGTCGTCGTCGGGGTTGCACATACCGGGGGCGGCGAGTTTGGCCAGCACGGCTTCCAGGGTGGCGCGGCCTTCGGGGGTCAGCCAGCCGCGCAGCGCCGACATGCCATCGGCCTGCTGGTTGCCCAGGGTCAGGCCGCGTTGGCGGGCCCGGTCCTCGTCGGTGTAGGTGCCGTCGGGGTTGAGGCAGTCGGCCAGGGTGTGTGCCAGCCCGGCGAGTTGTTCGGGGCGAAACCGGCTGCCTTCTGTGGCCAACCGCGCTTCGGCCCGCTCGCGGGTGGGCATGTCGATCCAGCCGGGCAGCTGGTGGTAGAACGTGCGGATCACCGCCACCTGACCCGCACCCAGGGTGCCGTCGCGTTGTCCGGCGGCGGTGGCCGGCAGGGCGGGTGGGATGGGTTCGCCGGTCAGGCCGTGGCGCGGGCCCAGGTCGCGTGCCTCCTTGAGGCGGCGGGCGGCTTCGGCGCGGCTGATCAGGGCCGCCTCGGCGATGGCGTGGATCACCGTGCCGCCGAGTTCGGGCGAGGGGGCTTGGCGGGCCAGGGAATTGATCACGGGATGCTCGACAGCAGGCAACCGCCGGCGCACTCTTTCGCAGCGCGCCAACACCGCCAACTGCTGCCGCGGATTCAGGGCATCGATGTTCAGCGCGCACACCCGATCCCAGGCCGCATCGAGCGCATCGAACACCGCCTTGACATCCTGCTGATCACTCACACCGCCAAACTAGCGATGCCCACCGACAAGAACCGGCCCTGAAACTACAGTGACGCAAGGGATTTCGATATGCGTTTTCGTTATCTGTATTTCGTAGGGCCGCCACGGGCGAAACCGGTCGCCGCCGTCAGAGCTAATCGGCTTCGCGCTTCGCCTGGACCTGCTTTTCGATCTCGCGCCAATTCCCCGGCTTGGGACGCGGCTTGCCGAAACCACCCTTCGCGGCGCCCTGCAGGATTGCGTCGGCCTCGTCGATCTCCTTGATCATCTCCAGCGCGAACTCTCGCTCGGCGGCGTAGTATTTGGCCGCCCAGCGCAGCGCCAGCACCGAGTACGCCCACGCGGGTTCGGCCTCGGCTCCCTCGGCGTCCTCGACGGCCTTGCGGTGCCTGGCTTCGGCGTACGCAACATGCTCCTGCAGCAATTCCTTGAGCCGGCTCGGGTTACTGAGGTGCCCGAACGTAACCCGTAGCAGCACACTGTGTTTGAGCACCGGCGGGTCCACCGGCGCGTGAGTGGTCCACTCGGTCACGGCATCCATCCCGGCCGGGGTGATCTTGTACAACCGGCGAGTGCGGGTCCCCTCGTCGCGTTCGACGCGTGAGGTCACCAGTCCCAGCGACTCCAGCTTTTTCAGCTCGGTGTAGATCTGGCTGTACGACGGGCTCCAGTAATACAGGTCGACGCTCCAGTCGATCCACTTCTTGAGGTCATAGCCCGAGATTTCCTCTTCGTAGGACATCATGCCCAGCAGCGCCCAGCTGGTGGCGGCCAACGCCGCGTTGCTCAGCTTTTGGCCGGCAGGGTCCGTTTCGGAGTCCATGTCGCCAGGTTAACAACACCAACCCCTAGATTGGAGGACATGGACCGCTGGCTGGGACGCCCGTGAAGTTCGCCTTCCCCCTTCCGCACCTGCTGCGCCTCAAGGCGATCACGCAGCCGTGGGAGGCGGCCGTCACCGGAGGCGACCAGCGCCGCATGATGCAATGCGCCGACCGGTGGGGCTACGACATGATCGCGGTGCCCGAGCATATGGTCATCCCCACCGAGCATGTCGAGTTGTCCGGGCCGCACTATCTGCACTCGACGACCGCGCAGGCCTTCATCGCCGGCGCCACCGAGCGGGTGGCCATCAATTCCTGCGTCACCATCTTGCCGCTGCAGCACCCCATCGTGCTGGCCAAGGCCCTGGCCACCGCGGACTGGATGAGCGGGGGCCGGCTGATGGTGACGTTCGGCGTGGGCTGGCTGGCCCGCGAGTTCGAGCTGCTCTCAGTGCCCTTCGGGGAGCGGGGCCGCATCGCCGACGAATACCTGGCCGCCATCATCGAACTGTGGACCAGTGACGCACCCCGATTCGAAGGCCGGTACGTGTCCTTCTCCGACATCGCCTTCGAGCCCAAACCCGTTCAGAAACCGCATCTTCCGATCTGGATCGGCGGCGACGCCGACGCCGCGCTGCGCCGGGCGGCCACGTTCGGGTCCGGGTGGTGGCCGTTCCTCACGCCACCGGAGCAGATCGCCAAGAAACTCGACTACATCAAGTCCCAACCCTCCTACGACGGCCGGGAATTCGACGTGATGCATGGGCTGGGCACCAACCGGGTCGGCGAGGGACACGTCGCCCGCCGAGCGAGCGACCGGCCGGGCATGAGCGCCGGACACATCGTCGACCGGTTGAACTGGCTCGCCGAGCAGGGCGTGACCGTGACCGCGGTTCCCGTCCCCCCCGTGAGCGGCGTGGACGAATATCTCGACTACGCGCAGTGGGTCATCGAAGACATCAAACCCCAGGTGTCCTAGCGGATCTGCAATCCGCGCCGGCGCACCCAATACACCGCGGCGATGCTGCCGGCGATCCACACGCTCATGGCGATGCCGAGGTGGACGAAGCTTTTGGTGTCTCGGCCGAACACCGGCCAGATCAGCGCGGGCGCCTGCTGCCACAACACTCGGTGTTCCACGCCGTTCATCGGGTCGGCCACGTAGTACAGCGCGTAGGGCAGCGTCAGGGCCAGCACCCAGCTTCGGGTGCGGCGCAGATCGCCGCGCTGGCGCCAGCGCCGGATCAGCGGCTCGACACTGACCGGGTGCAGCACCGAGATGAAGTTCCCGACGCCCAACCACGAGACGATGGGCACCGCGACGGTGGGGATCGTAATGCCCAGGCGCGCCGGCGTTTCCAGCCACAGTGTCAATACCACCGCCGCGGACAGGGTGGGCACACCGACGATGGCGAGCAGGGCGAGGTTCTTGATCAACAGGATCCGCCAGAACGGCACGCCGGCGGACAAACCCCGCAGGATGCGGTAGTGGTCGGCGCCCAGGAAATTGGTGGTGGTGACGTCGGCGAGCACCCACGACGAAAAGTAGGTGCCCACCAGGATCACCCAATCGGGGTGACGACCCACCGGCGTCAGCGGCTGCACCAGCAACCAGCCGGCCGCGAAGACGACGTTGGCCACCACACCCATCAGCCAGGTGCGCGGCCGGGTGAACGACCACCGGATCTCCGCGATGACCGCCGGAATCAACGCCTTCTCGAAGTCCTTGGCGGCGCGCCGGGCCGCCGCGGGGCGCGGGGCCGACGCCCGCACGATGGCACTGAGAGAGGTTCGCAGCGCGGCGCTCACCCGCGGATGCGCCGGTGTCGCGGTGCTGCACGAGACGATCACCTGAGGTGGCCCCCTTGCTCTCGGATCGGTCAACGGCCCGTCCGCAATGTACGCAGGGCAGGATAACGGCATGAACCGAAAGCGTGTCGTCATCGCCGGCCTCGGCGACGCCGGCGTCCTCGCGGCGATCCGGCTGTCGCGGCACGCCGACGTCGTCGGCATTTCGGCCAAGCCCGCGCTGGTGAGCGGTCAGGAGCTCGGCGTCCGGCTGGCGCGGCCCCACGACTGGGCCCGCGACTACTGGATTCCGTTCGACCGGTTCCGCCGCCTCGACGGCGTCCGCGTCGTGCAGGCCACGCTGACCGGTGTCGACCTGGACGCCCAAACCGTCTCCGGCCGAACCGAAGACGGCGCGGACGTCACCGAGGCCTACGACGCGCTGATCATCTCGACCGGCGTCAGCAACGGCTTCTGGCGCCAACCGACCCTGCAGTCGTCGGCCGAGATCGGCGCGGGACTGCGCGCCGCGCACGACAAGCTGGCCGCTGCCGGGTCGGTGGCCGTGGTGGGCGGCGGCGCGGCGGCGGTCAGCAGCGCCCTCAACATGGCGACCGCGTGGCCGGACAAGCGCATCGACCTGTACTTCCCCGGCGAGTCCGCCCTCGCGGGACACCATCCGCGAATCTGGCAGCGGCTGCGCCGCCGCCTCACCGAGCTGGGCGTCGGCCTGCACCCGGGCCACCGGGCGGTGGTGACCGAGGGGTTCGCGGGCGACGAACTGACCAGCGAGCCGGTCCACTGGAGCACCGGGCAACCCCCGGCCGAGGCCAACGCCGTGCTGTGGGCGATCGGGCGGGTGCGGCCCAACACCGATTGGCTACCGGCCGAACTGCTCGATGAGCGGGGGTTCGTGCGCGTCACCCCGGAACTTCGGGTGCCCGGCCGCCGGGGCGTGTTCGCGGTCGGCGACGTCGCGGCGACGGATCCGCTGCGCAGCTCCGCCCGAAACCGGGGCGATGCCCTGGTGGCGCGCAATGTCCTCGCCGACTTCGCCGGCCGGCCGTTACGCCCCTACCGGGCGCCGGCTCGGCGCTGGGGCTCGCTGGTGGGTATACAGCCCAACGGGCTGGAGGTCTTCCTGCCCACCGGCCATGCCTTCCGCTTCCCGTCCTGGTCGGTCGAGCGCGTGGTGATGCCGTGGATCGTGCGTTGGGGCATGTATCGGGGGGTGCGCCAGAACAACCCGCTGGGGTAAGGAGCGACTGCGATGCAATGCCGAATCTTCACCGACCCCAGCAACGGGGCGACCTACCGGGAGCTGGCCGATTCCGCGCTGATGGCCGAAGAATTCGGCTACGCCGGATTTTTTCTGTCCGATCATTACTATCCTTTCGCCGGTGACGGCGCGCCCGGCCCGACGGACGTGTGGACGACATTGGCCGGGCTGGCACGCGAAACCGCACGGATTCGGCTCGGGCCGCTGGTGACTCCGGTGACCTTTCGCCATCCGGGCCCGCTGGCGATCGTGGCGGCCCAGGTGGACGAGATGAGCGACGGCCGCCTCGAGGTCGGACTTGGCGCAGGCTATTTCGAGCCGGAACACACCGCCTACGGCATTCCGTTCCCGCCCGTCGGGGAGCGCTTCGATCGGCTCGGCGAGGCGCTCGAGCTCATCACCGGCCTGTGGCAGACCCCGGCCGGGCAGAGCTATTCCTTCACCGGCCGGTGTTTTCGGCTGCGCGACGCGCCGGCGCCGCCCAAGCCGCGCCAGCAGCCCCGTCCGCCAATCATTCTGGGCGGAACCGGCAAACAGCGCACACCCGCCCTGGCGGCGCGGTTCGCCGACGAGTTCAACCTGCAGACCAGCCGCCGTCGGGCACCGGGAGACCATCACAAAAGCGAGCTGCAATCCCCCGCCCGCCAGATCGAACTGGTCCGCGCGGCGGCCGAGGAGATCGGCCGCGACCCCGCCGGCATCGTCTTCTCGATGAGTGCACTCGTCGGCGTCGGGCACACCCGGGAGCGGGCCACGGCCGCAATCGATCCCGACAAGTTCGCGTCGCAGACCTTCGACGGCACCACATTCTGTGGTTCGCCGGCCCAGATCGTCGACGAGCTGGGCCGCTACACCGAACTCGGCATCTCCCGGGTGTACGTGCGGGCGCCGGTGAAAATGGGCAGCCTGGCGGGAAACTTCGAACTTATCGCCGCCGACGTCCTCCCCCAGCTCGCGGCGTTGTCAGGTTGATTCGCATAGTGTTTCGACGATGAGCGGCAGACCCGGCGGCGGGCCGGTGCATCCCCCGGCGGGCGACGACGAATTGCGCCGCAGCCTCGGCGTTTTCGACGCGGTGGTGATCGGGCTGGGATCGATGATCGGTGCGGGGATCTTCGCGGCCCTGGGCCCCGCGGCGCGCGCCGCCGGGTCGGGACTGCTGCTGGGCCTGGCGCTGGCGGCGGTGGTGGCCTACTGCAACGCCACGTCCTCCGCGCGGCTGGCGGCGCGCTACCCCGCGTCCGGCGGCACCTATCTCTACGGTCGAAAACGCCTGGGGGACTTCTGGGGATACCTGGCCGGTTGGGGATTCGTCGTCGGCAAGACCGCGTCATGTGCGGCGATGGCGCTGACCATCGGCCTCTACGCCTGGCCGGCGCAGGCCCACGCGGTGGCCGTCGCGACGGTGGTGGTGCTGACGGCGGTCAATTACGCCGGGGTGCACAAGTCGGCCTGGCTGACCCGCATCATCGTCGCGGTGGTGCTGGCGGTGCTGGCCGCCGTGATCGTTGCCGCGTTGACTTCCGGGGCGGCCAGGCCCGGGCAGCTGCGGCAAAGCGGCGCCACCCTCGGCGGTGTGGTGCAGGCCGCCGGCCTGCTGTTCTTCGCCTTTGCCGGCTATGCGCGCATCGCCACCCTCGGTGAGGAGGTGCGCGACGCGGCGCGCACCATCCCGCGTGCGATACCGCTGGCGCTGACCATCACACTGACCGTCTATGCGCTGGTCGCCGTGGCCGCGCTGGGGGTGCTCGGCCCGGACCGGCTGGCGAAGTCGGCCGCCCCGCTGGTCGAGACGGCCCGCGCGGCCGGAACGGGCTGGCTGGTTCCCGCCGTCCAGGCGGGAGCGGTGATCGCGGCGCTGGGCTCGCTGCTCGCGCTGATCCTCGGCGTCTCGCGCACCACGTTCGCGATGGCACGCGACCACCACCTGCCGCACACCCTGGCCGCGGTGCATCCGCGGTTCGGCGTCCCCCACCGCGCGGAACTGTTGATCGGCGTCATCGTGGCGGTCCTGGCCGCCACCGCCGACCTGCGCGGCGCCATCGGATTTTCCTCGTTCGCCGTGCTGATCTACTACGCCGTCGCCAACGCCTCGGCCTTCACGCTCGGTGCCGACGAGGGCCGCCCACACCGGGCGATCCCGGTGATCGGGCTGCTCGGCTGCGTGATGCTGGCCGTCGCGCTGCCGCGGTGGTCAATGCTCTCCGGTGTGCTGGTGCTGGGCCTCGGCACCGGCGCCTATCTGATTCGGCGCTTCATCGCCCGGGCCACGTTGCGGCGCAACGGAAATCGCACCTGACGGCGGTCCGCGCCGACCGGCCGGACAACGCCGCCGGGCAAATCGCGGCATCGCGATTCCCCGGAGGCCGGACGGGGAAGACTGAGCGGATGGCCGAACCGGAAACCGAAGCGTTCGACAAGCTGGTGGCCCTGCTGAACTATCCGATGTTCGTCGTCACCACGCAGGCCAACGGCACTGAAGCCGGCTGCCTGGTGGGCTTCGCCAGCCAGACCAGCATCCATCCGCCCCGCTTCCTGGTCGGCCTGTCCAAGCGCAACCACACCTTCCGCGTCGCCCGCGACGCCTCCCACCTGGCCGTGCACGTCTTCGACTACGAACACCTCGACGTGGTGGAGCTTTTCGGCAGCCAGACCAGCGACAAGGTCGACAAGTTCGACCGCTGTTCCTGGCACCGCGGCCCCGAACGGATGCCGATCCTCGACGACGCCGCCGCGTGGTTCGTCGGCGAAATCCTGGAACGCTTCACGCTGGGCGACCACGTCGGGCACCTGCTCGCACCGGTGGGCGGCAGCCCGCCGCGGGAACTGGAAACCTGGGTGTCCTTCGGCGACGTGCGTGAACTGCAACCCGGCCACGAGGCCTGACGCGTGGCCGAGTCGCCCCGGATCAGCGCTGTCCCCAGCATCATCGAGCTCGCGCCCTTTTATGCCGATCCCCCGGACGGGGTGCGCGCCAACATGATCTTCAGCGCCGACGGCGCCGCGGCGTTCGGCGGGCGCGCCGGTCCGCTGTCGTGCCCCACCGATCAGCGGCTCCTGCGAATCCTGCGCGGCCTCGCCGACGTCGTGCTGGTCGGTGCCGGCACCGCCCGCGCCGAAAACTACGGCCCGGTGGCACTCAGCGATGCGGCGCGGGCGCGGCGGCAGCACGAGGGGCGGGCCGAACCGCCGCCGATCGCCGTGGTGAGCCGCAGCGGTGAGCTACCGGCCCGGTTACTCAGCGATCCGGGTCAGCCGCCGATCCTGGTGACCTGCGCGAGCACCGCGGCGCGGTTCGACCCCGACGACGACCGCCAGCACCTCCTGGTCGCGGGCGAAGACTCCGTCGACGTCTCCCGCGCGGTCGCGACCCTGCGGGAACACGGCATGCACCGCATCCTGTGCGAGGGCGGACCGACGCTGCTCGACGAGCTGGTGGAGGCCGACGCCGTCACCGAGATCTGCGTGACGCTGGCCCCCAAGCTGGCGGCGAGCCAGCCCGTGGGCCACCGGCTGCACCCGGCGCGGCTGCCCGCACCGGTCACCATGAACCTCGAGCACGCGCTGGTCTGCGACGGCTATCTGTATTTGAAATATCGCCGCTGAGCCCGGCCGCAATCGGCGGAATGCGGGTGTGCGCAACGCGCTCGGCATGCAGCCGACCGCACCTGTTCCTATGATGAAAATGCCCGGTATGGACGCTGCGCGAATCGCTTCGCGCGACCATCCTCCAATCGATCGCTGTTCCACTTTCTCGATGCACACAGAAAAGGATCACCGGCCCGGTGAGCAGTTCAGACGATGACCGTGACTACCGCAACCTGGCGGTGAACCGGCTGCGCCCCAGCGAGATTCACTGGGCCCTGAACCACGATGCCGTGCACGGGATCGCCTACGCGTTCAGGAATCCGGTCGCGGTGGCCGAATCCCTCGACGATCCCGACGACGACCGAAAGACCTACCTGGTGCGGGTCAAGCGCGACGACCTGGCCAACGCGCTGGAAAAGATCAACGAATGGATCTTCGACAATCCCGGTCCCGCCGGCATGCAGGCGTACGGTTTCGTCCGGGCGCTGGCCCGAGAAGGGCTCACGGAACGCGCCGCCGGCGATGACGACAACCGTTAATCGCGCGCCGTCGAATTAGCTGGCTTTCGCTATTCGCCGTGCCCCGCGGCCGCGAAAACCTTAGCCTTATGCCTGCATGCCCGGTGTGCGCGGGTGAGGAGTCTTCGATGGGTGAGGCGACCGCGGATTCGCGGGAGGGTACGCAGTTCGGGCCATATCGGCTGCTGCGCCTGGTCGGCCGTGGCGGCATGGGCGACGTCTACGAGGCCGAGGACACGGTCCGCGAGCGCACCGTGGCCCTCAAACTGATGTCGCGGACCCTGTCCAACGATCCGGTCTTCCGCTCCCGGATGCAGCGCGAGGCCCGCACCGCCGGGCGGCTGCACGAACCGCACGTCGTGCCCATCCACGACTTCGGCGAAATCGACGGGCAGCTCTACGTGGACATGCGGCTGATCGACGGCAAGGACCTGGCCAGCATGCTGAAGCGGTACGGACCGATATCGCCGCCGCGCGCGATAGCGATTGTGCGCCAGATCGGTTCGGCGCTCGACGCCGCGCACGCGGCCGGGATCCTGCACCGAGACGTGAAGCCGGAAAACATCCTGGTGAGCGCCGACGACTTCGCCTATCTCGTCGATTTCGGCATCGCCAGCGCCACGTCGGACGAAAAGCTGACGCAGTTCGGCACCACTGTGGGCACCGCCAAATACATGGCCCCGGAGCGGTTCGGCGATTCCGCAATCACCCACAAGGCTGACATCTACGCGCTGGCCTGCGTGCTGTACGAGTGCCTGACCGGCTCGCCGCCCTACACAGGTGACCAGCTCAGCGTGATGGGTGCCCACGTCCACCAACCGATCCCGCGCCCGAGCGCGGCGCGCCCCAGCATCCCGGCCGCCTTCGACGGCGTGATCGCCCGCGGCATGGCCAAGGACCCCGCGGACCGCTACCTCACCTGCGGTGACCTGGCCGCGGCCGCCTACGGCGCCCTCGCCGCGCCGGACCAGGATCGGGCCACCGACATCCTGG
>NZ_QMEU01000121.1 GCF_003284975.1 Mycobacterium colombiense | reverse complement strand
GCGGTGGGTGGCGTCCCGATGGTTCCCACCGGCGGGGCCGGGCGCGGCACCGCGGCCCACCTTGTGGCGCCCCGATACGGTTTCAAGCCCACCGTCATCGCACAACCCCCGGCGGGCGGCTGATCCGAAGTCGAAAAGCTTGCGATGAATCAGAAGGGCGGTTCGTCCGGTAAGGGTTGCGGCGCCGGCTCGTCGGGCACCCAATCGCTCGGCAATTCCTCCGGTTCTCGGGGATCGTTCACCCAGGCGCAGAATGGGCTGGTGCTAGGCGTGCCCTTGAAAAGGAACAGCATGTCGCGCATGTGGTTTCGGAATTTGCGCGACGCGATTTCGTCCGCGCGGGCCCGTGCTAGCCGCGATCGGGCTTCATTGATCGGCCGGGCGTCGCGGTTGTGCTTGCGAGCGTACGCAATCCGCGCGCTTCGCTGCTGCGACCGGCCTCGCTTCCTGGGCGCGGGCGCAGCGCATGCCGGACCACGCGGCTGTGGGAACAGGTCGGCCCCGGCGGGCGAGGTCCGGTAAATCCGCCCGCTCGGCGACGTCCACACCACGGTGCCATCGGCAAGTTGCAGGTCACGCCAGCCGCCGAAGGTTTTGAGTCGATGATGTTGGCGGCACAGGCATTTCAGATTTTCCGCGGTGGTCTGCCCGCCCGCCGTCGGATTTTGGTGGTTGAACGGGACGGTATGGTCGACGTCGCACACCATTGCCGGTCGGCTGCATCCCGGGAACCGGCAGGTGAGGTCGCGGCACCGGACGGCCCGCTCCAATGCGGCGGACGGTTGATAACGCAAGGCCTCGACCGGACTGGTAAGCGGATTGGCGATGAGTATCGATGCGGCGGCGGCCAATTGGCGTACCTGCTCGGCGTCGATGACGCCGTAGCCCTCCAGATAGCCGGGCAAGGCGCCGTCGGCGTTCACAGTCTGTTCGCTGGCCACCACGTTGATGACTACCCGCGCCCCGGCCCGATCGTCATCAGCATCGTGAGCGCTCGCACGGGCCGGACACTCCGGTCGCCCGCAGGCGCAGGCCAATCCGCGGCCCTCGCTCAATGCCGCCAGCGCGTCGGCCCGGCGCTGATCGAATGTCCGGGGGTCGGCCGCACACACCTGCTTGGCGAGCTGTGAGAGCCGGCGGTCAAAGGCGGCCGCCGCGGCCGCGGCGACCGAGCCGTAGATCTCGGCCATCCCGTCCTCTTTGGCACGGATTGCGACGTGGCGGTCATCCTCGGCGGCCAGGCGCCGCTCACGGGCCGCGTCGGGATCGCAGGAGCGCACGGCGGCGTCGACCGCGTTGACGATCCGCTGCCGCGACCAGCCATGCCAATTGCCGATGCGGCCGGCCAGCGATCGGTCGAGCTTGGCCAGTGTTTCCCCGTCGGTGACCAGGTCGGTGCGGGTGATGATCAATCGCACTGTGCGCCAATCCGTTCGGCCTTCGGCCAGCAGGGCGGCGACGCTGGGCAGCCTGGTGTCGAGCGCCTCCGCATACGACACCAGGTAGCTGGCTCCCGCGGGCGAGAGGTTCATCGCGGCGGCGACCTCGGCGGCGGTCTGCTCGAAGCCGTCGATCTCCGCATACTCGGGTTCCGGCCGCGCGGGGGTGGCCACCCGGTGGCGGAGCAACGCCGCAACCGCCGCCAGGCGACGGGCCAGCAGTATCGATTCCTCCCGATGGGTGGACTCGATCACCTCCACCAACGCGGCGGGATCCGTCGGTAACTCGAACATATGTTCGATTATAATCGGAGCCCCGACAAGCCTTAGGGCGTGACGAGGATCTTGCAGTGCCGCTCGGGGTCGGCGAGGTCGTCGAATGCCGCGCCCACCCCGTCGAGGCCGACCTCGCCGGTGATCAGCGGGCTGACGTTGATGTCGCCCTCGGCCAGGGCGCGCAGCGAATCGCCGAACTCGTCCGGGGTGTAGGCGAGCACGAATTGCACGTTGATCTCTTTGGCGATCGCGAAGAACGGGTGCACCGTGTCGGGTTGCATGCACACGCCGGCCACCACCAGGCGGGTACCGGGCCGGGCCCGCAGCATCACGTCGTCGATGATGCCGGGCACACCGACCGCCTCGAACACCACCGCGGGCTTGACGGTGTCGAAGGGTGAACCTTGCGCCGGATCCAGCGTCTGGTGGGCGCCCATCGCGGTGGCCAGCTCGCGGCGCTTGGGCGAAAAGTCCGAAGCCACAATGGTTTCGACGCCT
The DNA here is from genome assembly GCF_003284975.1 of Mycobacterium colombiense. GTDB lineage: Bacteria > Actinomycetota > Actinomycetes > Mycobacteriales > Mycobacteriaceae > Mycobacterium > Mycobacterium europaeum_A. The sequence goes on along the minus strand of NZ_QMEU01000121.1, from coordinate 9,704 downwards.
TTGGCCCGAAGCGCGGCGATGATGGCGATCCCGATCGGGCCGCAGCCGAGCACCAGGGCCGTCTCGGCGGGCGCGATGTTCGACTTGTTGACCGCGTGCAGCCCCACCGCCATCGGCTCGGTGAGCGCGGCGTGCTTGAGGTCCAGCCCGTTGGGGATCGGCAGCAGCAGCGGCGCCGAGAGCAGCATCCGTTCGGCGTAGCCGCCGATGGTGCTGTTGCTGTAGACGATCGGATCGACGCCCTTGGCGGACAACAGCACCGGCAATGAGGTCACCATGGTGCCCGGCGGATGGGTCTCGGTGTCTGGCCCGGCTTCCAGTATTTCGGCGCTGAACTCGTGACCCATGAAGATGTCGTGGCTCAGGTCGACGTGCATGCCGCCCGTGCCGCCGGCCACCCGGTCGCTCATTTCCAGCACCTGCGCGCCGTGTGCGGCGAAATGCAGGTCGGAGCCGCAGATTCCGCATGCCCGCACGCCCACCAGTACCTGACCGGCCTCCGGTATCGGGTCGGGCACGTCGTCGCGATAGACCATGCGGCCGCCCCGCAACACTGCCGCGCGCATCAGTGCACCGCGTCTTTCTGCTCGTCGACGTGCTCGGTGATGGCCTTGACCACGGCCTCGCCCGCCCGGCCGATCAACTGGTCGCGCTTGGCCTTCGCCCAGTCGTGCGACGACCGCGACGCCTCGAGCTGTCGTTTGAAGTGCGGAATCACCTTGCGCGCCATCAGGTCATAGCTGTGGTACGTCGCCTGCGGTGAGGCCCAGTCGTGTCCGAGCATCAGCAGCGTGCCGAAGCCGCCTGAGCGGTCGAGCAGGTCCTCGATGTGAGCGATGGCGTCCTCTGGGGTGCCGATGCAGCAGTTGCCCTTGGCCGCGTAGTCTGCGACGAATTCGTGCGGCGTCTGGGTGCCTTCCACGCTGTTGGCCAGCGGCACGAATCCGGCGGCGCCAAAGTAATTCGCGAAATCCTCTAACCCATAGGTGCAGTCGTCGATGGCCTGCTCACGGCTGTCCGCGACGTGCATGATGCTCAGGACGCGCCAGTCGGCACGGTCGGGTTCGTCGCGGCCGGCCTTGGCGGCCTGTTCGCGGACCACGTCCCAGGTGGTCTCCAGCGCGGCGTAGCCGCCGGGCACCGACATCGACAGCGACAGCAGCGAAGTGCCGAGTGCGCCGGCCAGCCGCGGTCCCGACGGCGAAATCATTGCCGCCGTGGATATTTCGGGATAAGGCCAGGTGTAGGGCCGGATGTGCAATTGCGCGTCGCGCAGGGTGAACCAGTCCGAGTGCCGGTCGATGCGTTCGGTGGGTGCCGCGCGGAACAGCGCCAGGATCGCCTCGAGCGACTCCTGCATCATCCGGCGCTGCTCGATCGGGTCGATGCCCATCATGTAGGCGTCCGAGGGCAGGGCGCCCGGCCCCGTCCCGAACATCACCCGGCCGCGGGTCAGGTGGTCCAGCAGCACCCAGCGATCGGCCACCATGAGCGGATGGTGGTAGGGCAGCGACACCACCCCGGTGCCCAGTCGGATGTGTTTGGTTCGCTCGGCCGCCGCGGCGATGAACACCTCCGGACAGGCGATCAACTCGTAGCCACCGGAGTGGTGCTCGCCGAACCACGCTTCGTCGAACCCGAGCCGATCCAGCGCGACGACGCGTTCCATGTCGTATTCCAGTGCCACCGTGGGAGATTGGCCGACGGGGTGAAACGGCGTGATAAAGACTCCGAAACGCAGGGGCGCACTCATTGCAGCTCCAATCCGTTGAGGAATTCCAGTAAGGCCGCATTCACCTCGTCGGGGCGCTCCTGCTGCAGCCAATGCCCGGCGCCATCGATCATCACCTCTCGGTACGGACCGGAGATCGCGTCGGCCGCGCGGTCGGTGCTGGTGAACGACAGGACGGGATCGGCCGTCCCACCGATGAACAAGCTCGGGACCGGGATCTTCACCCCGTCGAGTTCGGGGGTGGTCTCCCAGTTGCGGTCGAAATTGCGGTACCAGTTCAGCCCGCCCGTGAAGCCGGTGCGGGAGAACTCGGCGATGTAGTGGTCCAGTTCGTCCTGGGTTATCCAGTCGGGCAGTCCGTCCGGCTCGGGAAGGCGGTCGACGAAGCCTTCCGGACCGGGGGTGGCCATCCGCACCAGCGCATCCTTGCCGTCGGCCCGCAGGCTGCCGATCATGCGACGGATCACCCGGGCGGGATCGGCGTTCAATTCGGCGTCGGCGACACCGGGCTCCTGGAAGTACAGGATGTAGAAGAAGTTCTCGCCGAACATCTTGCCCCACGCCTTCGTCGGCGCCACATGTGGACGCGGCGTCACCGGCACGCTCAGCGCGGCGACGGCGGCCACCCGATCCGGATGCAGCAGCGGGGCGTTCCACACCACGGCGGCGCCCCAGTCGTGCCCGACCCACACGGCGCGCTGCGCGCCGACGTCGTCGAGCAGGCCGACCAGATCGGCCGTCAACTGGTGGATGTCGTAGGCGTCGACGCCGTCCGGACGATCCGAACCGCCGTAGCCGCGCTGATCGGGCGCCAGCACGTGATAGCCGGCACCGGCAAGGACGGATATTTGATGGCGCCAGGAGTAGGCCAGTTCGGGGAAGCCGTGCGCCAGGAGCACTACGGGCGCGCCACGTTCGCCCGCTTCGATCACCCGTAGCCGCACACCATTGGTATCTACTAACCGTTCGGTTGGGGGCACCGTCCCACCAAAGCACAACCGCTGCTGGCTGAGAAGGCCCCGACCCCGTTCGGCTTAGCCGAATAGCGGCCCCATGGGCCGAAGCGGGGAATACTCGACTCGATGCGACTCGACCATGTGGTGCTCTGGACGAAAAGCCCGCCGATCTCGATGGACTTCTACACCCGCGTCGTCGGGCTCGAGCCCGTCCGGTTCGACGAATTCGAGGCCGGCGAGGCGCCGTTTCCGAGCGTGCGGATCTGCGCGGACTCGATCATCGACTTGATGCCGGCCGAAAGCGTCTCGGCCACCGAGACTCTGACCCGCGTCGAGGGCAGCGCCGGGCACCCGGTCAACCACGTCTGCCTGGCGCTGTCGAAGGTCGAATACGACGCGCTGGACCGGCGGCTACAGGCCGAGGGCGTGGACACCGGCGCGCGGCTGAACCAGAGCTTCGGCGCCCGGGGCTGGGCGCCGCAGGGGTACTACTTCGCCGATCCGGACGGCAACGTCGTCGAGGCCCGCTACTACGAGTAGTCGGGAACTGCCGGTCGTTAACTGAGCAGGACGGCGAAGACCCGTCCCCCGCAAGTGGGCGGGCCCACACCGAAGGTAGGGGAGTGCCGCCGGCGCCCCGGCTCTGCCGGAGCTGGCGATCTCCGCTAGCGGTAGCCTGGACTTTTCCAGCTGCGTGTATATCGGGGAAGGACCTGGCCGGCAAGGCCGATGATTGATGAACCGGAAAAACGTGATTCGCACCATCACGGCGATCGCTGTCGTGGTGCTGCTCGGTTGGTCGTTCTTCTACTTCAGCGACGACACCCGCGGCTATAAGCCCGTCGACACCTCCGTGGCGATGTCCCAGATCAACGGTGACAACGTCAAGAGCGCGCAAATTGACGACCGTGAACAGCAACTGCGACTGACCCTGAAGAAGGGCAACGGCGACACCGACAATTCCGACAAGGTCATCACCAAGTTCCCGAGTGGCTACGCGGTCGACCTGTTCAATGCGCTGAGCGCCAAGAACGCCAAGGTCAGCACCGTCGTGAACCAGGGCAGCATCCTGGGCGAGTTGCTGGTCTACGTGCTGCCGCTGCTGCTGCTGGTCGGGCTGTTCGTGATGTTCTCCCGCATGCAGGGCGGCGCCCGGATGGGCTTCGGATTCGGCAAGTCGCGCGCCAAGCAGCTCTCCAAGGACATGCCCAAGACCACCTTCGCCGACGTCGCCGGCGTCGACGAGGCGGTCGAGGAGCTCTACGAGATCAAGGACTTCCTGCAGAACCCCGGCCGCTACCAGGCGCTGGGCGCCAAGATCCCCAAGGGTGTGCTGCTCTACGGCCCGCCGGGGACCGGGAAGACGCTGCTGGCCCGCGCGGTTGCCGGGGAGGCGGGGGTTCCGTTCTTCACGATCTCGGGCTCTGACTTCGTGGAGATGTTCGTCGGCGTCGGCGCGTCCCGCGTGCGTGACCTGTTCGAGCAGGCCAAGCAGAACAATCCGTGCATCATCTTCGTCGACGAGATCGATGCGGTGGGCCGCCAGCGCGGCGCGGGCCTGGGCGGCGGGCACGACGAGCGCGAGCAGACGCTGAACCAGTTGCTGGTCGAGATGGACGGGTTCGACCCTCGCGCGGGCGTCATCCTGATCGCGGCCACCAACCGGCCCGACATCCTGGACCCGGCGCTGCTGCGTCCCGGCCGCTTCGACCGCCAGATCCCGGTCTCCAACCCGGACCTGGCGGGCCGCAAAGCGGTGCTCGAAGTGCACTCCAAGGGCAAGCCGATCGGCCCGGACGCCGACCTCGCCGGGCTGGCCAAACGCACCGTCGGCATGACCGGCGCCGACCTGGCCAACGTCATCAACGAGGCCGCGCTGCTCACCGCCCGCGAGAACGGCACCGTCATCACCAGCGCCGCGCTGGAGGAAGCGGTCGACCGAGTGATCGGCGGGCCGCGCCGCAAGGGCCGCATCATCAGCGAGCAGGAAAAGAAGATCACCGCCTACCACGAGGGCGGGCACACGCTGGCCGCCTGGGCGATGCCCGACATCGAACCCATCTACAAGGTGACCATCCTGGCCCGTGGTCGCACCGGCGGTCACGCGGTGGCGGTGCCGGAGGAAGACAAGGGCCTGCGGACCCGCTCGGAGATGATCGCTCAGCTGGTGTTCGCCATGGGCGGGCGCGCCGCCGAGGAGCTGGTCTTCCGGGAGCCGACGACCGGCGCGGTGTCCGACATCGAGCAGGCGACCAAGATCGCCCGCGCGATGGTCACCGAATTCGGGATGAGCTCCAAACTCGGTGCGGTCAAATACGGTTCGGAGCACGGCGACCCGTTCCTGGGCCGCACCATGGGAACGCAGGCGGACTATTCGCACGAGGTCGCCCGCGATATCGACGACGAGATCCGCAAGTTGATCGAGGCCGCCCACACCGAGGCGTGGGAGATCCTCACCGAATACCGCGACATTCTCGACATTTTGGCGGGCCAGCTGCTGGAAAAGGAAACCCTGCACCGGGCCGAGCTGGAGGGCATTTTCTCCGGTGTCGAAAAGCGGCCGCGGCTCACCATGTTCGACGATTTCGGTGGCCGCATCCCGTCGGACAAACCGCCGATCAAGACGCCCGGCGAGCTGGCCATCGAGCGCGGCGAGCCGTGGCCGCCGCCCACTCCCGAGCCGGCCTTCAAGGCGGCCATCGCGCGGGCCAGCGAGGCGGCCGCCGCGGCGCGGCTGGATGCCGATCGAAATGCCAACGGCGGCAACGGTTCTCATGGCACTCAGGGTGGCAGTAATCGGCAGGGCGATCCGCAGGGTTCCACCCAGCCCGACTACGGGGCCCCCGCCGGCTGGCGCGCGCCCGGATGGCCGCCGCAGCAACAACAGCCGACTTACTGGCATCCGCAGCCCGGGCAGCAGCAGCCGTATTGGCAGCAACCGCCGCGCGGTTACCCGGGCCCCCAGGGCTATCCAGCACCGCAGGGCTATCCCGGCGGTCAGCAAAGTTATCCTGGTCAGCAGGGGGGAGCGGGTCACCCGGGTCAGGCGCACCCGTCGTACCCGCCGTATCCGCCGTATCCGCCGCCCGGCCAACCCGCCCCGGAGGGTGGGTCGCCGGACCGGCAGGATGACGACGTGAGCCGGTCCAACCCGCCGGCTCACGGCTGAGCAAACGGAGGATTCGATGGCCTTACGCGGTTTGGGGCCGGATACCGCGGTGCCCGCGACGCGCGCGTTCGATCAGGAGCGCGCCGAGGCCGCGGTCCGCGAGTTGCTGCACGCGATCGGCGAAGACCCCGACCGGGACGGCCTGCGCGAGACACCGGCTCGCGTCGCGCGCGCCTACCGCGAGATGTTCGCCGGGCTCTACACCGATCCCGACAGCGTGCTGAACACCATGTTCGACGAGGAGCACGACGAACTGGTTCTGGTCAAGGAGATTCCGCTGTACTCCACGTGCGAACACCACCTGGTGGCGTTCCACGGTGTGGCCCACGTCGGCTACATCCCGGGCAACGACGGCCGGGTCACCGGCCTGTCGAAGATCGCCCGGCTGGTCGACCTGTATTCCAAGCGCCCCCAGGTGCAGGAGCGGCTCACCAGCCAGATCGCCGACGCCCTGGTGAAAAAGCTCAACCCGCGTGGTGTGATCGTCGTCGTCGAGGCCGAGCACCTGTGCATGGCGATGCGCGGCGTCCGTAAGCCCGGAGCGGTCACCACCACCTCAGCGGTGCGCGGCCTGTTCAAAACCAACGCGGCTTCTCGAGCCGAGGCGCTCGACCTGATCCTGCGCAAGTGAGTCTGGCGCCCGTGCAGGTAATGGGAGTTCTGAACGTCACTGACGATTCGTTCTCCGACGGCGGTCGCTACCTCGACCCCGACAAGGCGGTGGCGCACGGGTTGGCCCTGGTCGCCGACGGCGCCGACATCGTCGACGTCGGGGGAGAGTCGACCCGGCCCGGCGCCACGCGGATCGACCCCCGGGCTGAAACCGCCCGGGTTATACCCGTCGTCAAAGCGCTTGCGGCTCAAGGCGTCACCGTCAGCATCGACACCATGCACGCCGATGTCGCGCGCGCGGCGCTGTGCGGCGGAGCGCGCATCGTCAACGACGTGTCCGGCGGCCGTGCCGATCCCGCGATGGCGCCCCTGCTGGCCGACGCGAAAGTGCCGTGGGTGCTGATGCATTGGCGATCGGTGTCGGCCGAGCGCCCGCACGCGGCGCCGCAGTACCGCGACGTGGTGGGCGAGGTGCGCGACGAGCTGCTGGCCAGCGTCGACGCCGCGGTGTCCGCCGGTGTCGACCCCAGCCAGCTGATGATCGATCCCGGATTGGGATTCGCCAAGACGGGGCAACACAATTGGGCGCTGCTGCATGCCCTGCCGCTGCTGGTCGCGACCGGCATCCCGGTGCTGCTGGGTGCGTCGCGCAAACGGTTCCTCGGTACGTTGTTAGCCGGGGCGGACGGAGCGCCGCGACCGCCCGACGGGCGCGAGACGGCCACCGCGGTGGTGTCGGCGCTGGCTGCCCTGCACGGCGCCTGGGGGGTGCGGGTGCATGACGTGCGGGCCACGGTCGATGCCCTCAAGGTCGTAGCGGCCTGGACCGGCGGGTCGCACACGGAACTGGCTGGAGACGATGGCTGATCGAATCGAATTGCGCGGCTTGAAGGTTCGCGGACAACACGGGGTGTTCGACCACGAGCGTGCCAACGGTCAGGACTTCGTCGTCGACATCACCGTGTGGATCGACCTCGCCGACGCCGCCGCCAGCGACGAACTGGCTGACACCTATGACTACGCCGCCCTGGCCCGACTGGCCGCCGACGTGGTGGCCGGGCCCGCGCGCAACCTGATCGAAACCGTCGGAGCCCAGATCGCCGACCAGGTGATGGACGACCAGCGCGTGCACGCCGTCGAGGTGGTGGTGCACAAGCCCCAGGCTCCGATCCCGCAGCAGTTCGCCGACGTCGCCGTGGTGGTGCGGCGGTCGCGCCGCGGCGGCCGCGGTTCGGTGGTTCCGGCGGGCGGGGCCCTATGACCCGCGACGACGACGATGACGCCGGCTCGGCCGGCGTCGAGGAGCGGCGCTGATGACCAGAGTGGTGCTGTCCATCGGCTCGAACCTGGGCGACCGGCTGGCCCGGTTGCAGTCCGTCGTCGACGGGCTGGGGGAGACGGTGCGCGCCGTGTCACCGGTGTACGAGACCGACCCCTGGGGCCGGGTGGATCAGGCGCCGTTCCTCAACGCGGTGGTGATCGCCGACGACCCGTCCCGGGACGGGCAGGCCTGGCTGCGGCGCGCGCAGGAATTCGAGCGGGCGGCGGGCCGCGTGCGCGGGGAACGCTGGGGGCCGCGAACCCTCGACGTCGACCTGATCGCCTGCTACGGCCCGACCGAGGTGATCTCCCGGGAGAACAACCTGACGCTGCCGCACCCGCTGGCCCACCTCCGAGCGTTCGTACTCATCCCCTGGCTGGACGTCGAGCCGGACGCGCGGCTGACCCTGGCCGGTGGTCCTCAGCCGGTCGCCGGCCTGCTCACCCAGCTGGAAGCGGCCGACCGGGACGGCGTCCGGCCGACCGACCTGACCCTGCGCCCGAACGGGAAGCCGGCCGATCGGGGACCGACGACCTGATGGGACCCACCCGCAAGCGTGACCTGACCGCCGCGGTGGTGGGCGCCGCCGTGGTGGGATACCTGCTGGTCAAGGGCCTGTACCGGTGGTTTCCGCCGATCACCGTGTGGACCGGCCTGTCGCTGCTGGCGGTGGCCGTAGTCGAGGCGCTGTGGGCGCGCTACGTGCGGGCGAAGATCAGCGAGGGCGAGATCGGCTCCGGCCCGGGCTGGCTGCATCCGCTCGCGGTGGCGCGCAGCCTGATGGTCGCCAAGGCCTCGGCCTGGGTCGGCGCGTTGATGCTGGGCTGGTGGATCGGCATCCTGGTGTACTTCCTGCCCCGCAAATCGTGGTTGCGGGCCGCCGCCGAGGACACCACGGGGACCGTGGTCGCGGCCGTCAGCGCGCTGGCGCTGCTCGTTGCCGCGCTGTGGCTGCAACATTGCTGCAAGTCACCGCAGGATCCGACCGAGCACGGCGAGGGCGCGGAAAGCTAGCACTGGCAAGCCCGGGTGAGAATCGCCGGAGCCACGCGACACGCGGATTGACCTCGCGCAGGTACTCTCAGGCCATGACCGTTCTGTCCCGCGGCGCCCGGGTGCGGCGCGGCGGCCGCAGGCCGGGGTGGGTGCTCTTGACCGCGTTGCTGGTCCTCGCGATGGGGGCCAGCTCCGCATTGGTTTTCACCAATCGGGTGGAACTTCTCAAGCTCGCTGTGATCCTGGCGCTGTGGGCCGCAGTCGCCGGCGCCTTCGTTTCCGTGCTCTATCGACGCCAAAGCGACGCCGATCAGTCCCGCGTCCGCGACCTCAAGCTGGTCTACGACCTACAGCTGGACCGGGAGATCTCGGCCCGGCGTGAATACGAACTGACCGTGGAGTCGCAGCTGCGCCGCGAGCTGGCCTCCGAGCTGCGCGCCCAGGCCGCCGACGATCTGGCCGAGTTGCGTGCGGAACTGTCCGCCCTGCGGACCAGCCTGGAAATCCTGTTCGACACCGACCTGGCGCAGCGCCCGGCGCTCGGGGGAACGCCCGAGGCCGAGCCGCAGCCCGAGCGCGCGTACAGCGAGTGGGATCGCAACGGCGAGAACCCGCGCGACAACCCCGTCGACTGGGTGTCCAGCGACCGCGTGACGTCGGTGCCGCAGGACAACCGCGACGACGCCATCATCGACGTGCCCGAGGAACCGCTGATCCCGCCTCGCCAGCAGCCACCGTCCCGGCGCGAACGGGTCCGCAACCAGTACGAACCGGCGCCGGATCCGGCGTACGCCGAGCAGCCCGCCTACGCCGAGGAGTCCGCGTACGCGCGACCGGCGGAGCAGCGGTTCGAGCCGCGTCAGCACCCGTCATCGCCGCCCGCGGCGCAGTTCCAACCGGAGCCGCAGCCCGAACCCG
>NZ_QMEU01000120.1 GCF_003284975.1 Mycobacterium colombiense | reverse complement strand
GCCCACCCCGGACACACTGCGCCCCGCCTGGCCGCGCACCGGGGTCGCGGCGCTGACGCCGGCGTCGATCAGCCACAGCGCGGTGAGGATCCAGCCTTGATGGATGCGATCGCGCAGCAGCCGCAGCCGAACCTGCAGTGCGGCCTCCGGCAGCAGCGCCAGTTGGCCGGCGTCGAGGTGTTCCCCAGCCGCGGCGGCGCCGTAGGCGCGGGTGTCGGACCGCAGGTGGCGGAGCAGCGCCACCGACCGACCCGCCACGACGGCCTTGGCCAGCGAGCCCAGGGCGCCGCCTACCAGGGCCGGCTCACCGAACGGCAGCGGATCCCCGATGTGGGGCTGGCCGACCAGGGCGTCGCGGGCGAGCGCCTCCCGATCCCAGCCGGGCAGCTGAGCGGCGGCGACCATGTTGACCGAGACCCCCACGTAGGGACGATGGCCGAACACCGCGATGGCCCTGCTGGCCCATTCCTCGTCCACCGCGCCGCCGAGCGCGAGCGCCTGGCCCAATACCCTGCTCGCAGTGCGCAATCCGCTCAATTGGACGTCAAGCGTGATCGGGGTGAGCGGTCCGGGCAGCGCCTCGTTGAGGGGGGACGCGCTGAAGACGGGAAACCTCGGATCGATCTGGTCGTCGAATTCGCCCTCGATGCCTTCCGGTGCCGCACTGCGCGCGTCCTCGGAAGGCCGTCGGGAGTGGGCCAGCACCTCGACCGGGAGCGCGAGCCGCCCGCCGTGATTGATCGCGCCCGCGGTGTCGGGTCGGCGACCGACGAGTCCGCGCGCGGTGTCGGCGACCGCGTCAAGAGCGTGCCAGCCGAACTGGAACGACCAATCTTCTTGTGCGGCGAAAACATCCATCTCGGGGACCAGTCGCGACCAGCTACGCACCCGATGCAGCCGGGACCGCGGGTCGGCGGCACGCAGCACCCGCCAGGCGGTGACCAGGTTGACGGTGTCCGGGCTGGCGAGGTCCACCACACCGGTGCGGTCGGTGTCGAGCACCGACACCAGAAAGCGCATCAGGTCGTCGAGATGAAGCACCCGCATGGGTTGGGTCGAGACCTTGGCGCGCAGCAGGGTGGCCACGGTGCGGCACACCGTCCAGTCGAGCTGGCGACCGACCGGTGGCGCGATCCGGACCACGACGGTGGGTCCCCAACTCGACGAGACCAGGTCCTCGGCCGGCCGATACAGCTCGGGCCGGCCGGCGGCCTGCGACACGAACAGCAGCCGGGACCCGGCGCGGGCGGCGGCATCGGTCACCCGTGCGAGGCCGTCGATGTCCGCGCTGCCCGGGGCGGTCGGGTCGATGGGGGCCAGGTGGATCACCGCGTCGGCCTCCTCGGTCAGCTCCCGCAGGACCCGATCGCGCAGCGACGCGCAAACAAACTCGACGTTGCGGTCCAGGCATGGATGGGGCAGTTCAGCAATGCCGGTGACCGTGTGCCCGGCAGCGATCAGCTGCCCAGCGACCAGCCGCCCGAGTGCGCCGGTGGCGTCGGTAACCAGGATGTGCACCTGGGCTCACCTCCCCCAACCCTCAGCATTCAACAATAGGCAAGTAGGCGTGGGCTACGCGACCGTTGGTCCGGTAACGGTTCGGTGACCTGCCGTGATGTTGCCGGCCGGGGCTATTGCAGCGTCGCGCTGCCGTCCGCGGCGACGGCCGCCTTGGCGCCGCCAATGTCCTCCCGGACCGACTCCTGCGCCGCGGCGGGATCGGTGACCACGGCCATCGCACGCGCCCCGTCAGGCGTACGGACGGCCAGAAAGGCCTTCTCGGGCCGGCCCTCGCGGTCGAACGGGGTCGTCCAGGCCTCCACGGTGCCGACGCCTTCCCACCCGACCGCCGCGTCGGTCGTCGGCTCCCGATCGACGGCGGGTTGCGTGTCTTCCCAACGGAATTCGGCCGGCGGCTCGGTGCTGTACACACCGAAGCTGTGTTTGGTCAGGTAGCCGCCGTTGGCGGTGATCAGGCCGCGCCGGCCCGGATTGGCCACCAGCAACTCCGCCATGGTGGCGATCGAATGCATCACGTAGTTGCTCCATGGCCCGCCCGCGAACGTCAGACCGCCGGTCACCGTCAGCGGGCGGGCGGGATCGTCGACGCTCAGCCCGAGCTCGGCCGCCGCCACCTGAACCGCGGAGGGGAAGCAGGAGTACAGGTCGACGTAGTCGATGTCGTCGATACCCACGCCGGCCAGCTCGAGCGCCCGCGCGCCGGCGATCCGGATCGCGGTCGAGCGGTGCAGTTCGTGACGTTCGGCGACCGACGGCGTGTCGTGGGCGTCGGTGCCCGCGTGCGGGTAGACCCACCGCTCGGCCGGAATCTTGAGCCGGGTCGCCTCCCCGGCCGAGGTCAGGACCAGCGCCGCGCCCTGGTCGACCATGTTGTTGGAGTTCATCAGCTTGGTGTAGGGCCAGCTGATCATGCGGTTCTGCGGACCCGCGCGGCGGATCTCGTCGGCGCTCGACGGCTTGCGGATCCAGGCGTTCGGGTTGCCCACCGCGACGGCGTTGAACCGGGCCCACAGCGCCCCGATGCGCTCGAGGTGATCGTCGATCGACTCACCGTTCGCGATCCGCAGCGCCTCCTCGAACAGCGGATAGACGTAGGCGGGCCGGTCCAGGGAGATCCGGATCTCGGCGTCACCGGCCATCGGGACGTCGTCGGCGCTGATTTCGGCCATCGGGACCGAGTGGTCCTGCTCGGTCCACACCAGCTTGGCGCCCTTGGCCCGCAACCCGCGCCGGGTGCGCCAGGTTTCGGCGCCGGCCAGCAGCACCACCCTGGCGTGGCCCCGCTGGATGTCCAGGCAGGCCTGGTTGACCAGCGACTGTGGCACGTTGCCCCCGACGGGGCTGTACAGCGTGCTGAAGTCCGTCGCCCCGATCCGCTGGCCCAGCAACAGGCCCGGGTCGCGGTATTGGGCCGACAGGATGTTGACGATGCGAATGGAGTCGACGGCCTGGATCACCGCGGGGTCGGCGGCTTGCTCGGCCGCGGCCACCATCAGGTCCATCGGCTCGATCGAGCGGCCTTTCGGGTCGATCTCGTCGCGATGGTTGACCTGGCCGTAGCCGATCAACACCGGGGTCCTGGGGTCGACGCTCATGGGAACGAATTTAGCGTGGCTATGGATCTGGCCCCGTCGGGCCTCGCCGTGGCGCCCGCCCGGTGGCGCTGCGGGCTCGACCGCTAGACGGTGTCGGCCGGGGCGGACAGGACGCCGTTGTCGAGCAGCCGCTCGATGTCCGCGGGATTCATCCCGAGCACCTCCCGGCAGATCTCGACGGTGTGCTGGCCGGGCAGCGGCGCCGGGGCGTGGCGGGCCGCCGGGATGTGGCGATACGGCGCCGGACCCGTCTCGGCCGGCAACGGATTGTCGATCAGGGGATGCGTCATGGGGCTGTAGACGTTCCGCGCCACCAGCTGGGGGTCCTCGAGCACGTCCGGCGGGCGGTTCATCGGCCCGGCCGGGACCCCGGCCGACTGCAACAGTTCGGCCGCCCGCAACGGGGTACGGGTGCGGGTCCACCCCGAGACCAGCTCCACCAGCTCGCGGCGATGGGCCAACCGCGCCTCGCCGGTGGCGAAGCGCGGGTCCTCGGCCCACCCGGCGTGATCGAAAACCCAAGCGGCGCGGCGCCATTCGTCGTCCGACCGGATCGAGATGACGCACCATTCGTCGTCGCCCGCGCAGGGATAGACCGCATGCAGGCCGGTGTCCTCGCGGATCTGCGTGACGCCCGCGGCCAGCGCGGCCTCGGTGACGTACAGCGTGTCGAGTTGGTTGACCACGACCTCGGCCTGCGAGATGTGGACGTGGGCGCCCCGGCCGGTCCGGCCGCGGTGGATCAGCGCGGCCAGCGCCCCGATCGCGGTGACCCGGCCCACCACGTGGTCGGGGAATACCGTCGTCGCGTCGTAGAACCCGTGCCGGCCCGCGGCGGCTTCGTCGGTCGCCTCGTCCGACGTCCACAGCCGGGTGACCCCGGTGGTGGCGCGCACCAGTGGGCCATAGCCCAGCCGCGCGCTCCACGGCCCCGTGTCGCCGAACGCGCTGCTTTCGGCCAGCACAATGCGCGGGTTGAGCGCGCGCAGCTCGTCGTAGGAAAACCCCAGTGCGCCAAGGGTTCCCGGCTTGAAGTTGGCGAAGACGGCGTCGGCCTCGGCCACCAGGCGGCCGAAGATCTTCTTGCCCTCGGCGCTGCGCAGATCCAATCCCAAGCCCCGGTTGTTGCGGTGCGTCCAGGCGAAAGACTCGCTCATCGCATCGCCGATCCGGGCCTGCCGCAGTCCGTCCGGGTAGTCGACACTTTCGACTTTGATGACGTCGGCGCCCAGGTCGCCGAACAACCGGCTCAGCTCACCGCCGGCCACGATGATGCCCAGATCCAGAATCCGCAGCCCCGCAAAGGGATAGTCGCCGAGCCGGCCCGAGGACGACGGCACCACCGACGGGTTGCCGCGCCAATACGGCTCGTCGCTTCCCGCGGCGGGGACCGGCGTCCGAAAACCCGCCCGGCGGCCGTCGACGACGAAATATCCGGTCGGCACGGCGGTGCGCACACCGGGGACCAGTTCGGCCTCGGTGATCGCACCCACCGCCTGGAAGTGTTCGGACCCCAGGATCGCAGCGGGCGTCAGCACCGCGGCGATCGGCACCCCGTTGGCCTGCCCGGCGGCCACCAGATCCTGCATGGTCTGCCCGGCGAACAGCTCCCGGATCAGCTCGCTGATCTGCGGCCAGGCCGCGAACCGCTCGCCGATCGCGTCGAACTTCGGGTCCTGGAACTGCTCCGGCTCCCCCAGCCAGCGCCGCAGGCCGCGCCACTGCCGCGGCGCCATCACACACAGCCGGACGTAGCCGTCCCGGCACCGATAGATCGGGTAGGCGTCCTGGTTCTTCGGCCGGCCCCGCCACCGCCCGCTGCGGCGGACGCCGGCGGCGGCCTGCCCGTGCGCGCCGAACGCGGGATCGAGCGCCATCACGACGGCGTCGAACCAGGAGAAGTCGATGTAATCGCCCGTGCCGCAGCGCAATCGGTTGTAGTACGCCGCAAGCGCGGCCCACGCCGCCTGGACGGCGGCGGTCGCCGAAGCGATGCCGTCCGGCGGCAACACGGGCCTGCCGGTGGTGGGGCCCGACCGCGACAGCGCGCCGCACATCGCGTACAGCACCGGATCGGTGGCGCGCCAGGACGACCGCGAACCCGTCGCACCGAAGTCGGTGATCGAGAGCACCACCAGGTGGGGGTAGCGGGCCGCCAACTCCTCGCCAGAGGTCCCGAACATGGCCCCGCGCTCGTCGGCGCCGGTGTCCACCAGGATGTCGGCCTCGGCGGCCAGTTCCAGGAAGCGGGCGCAGTCCTCGTCGTCGAACGGGTCGAGCACCGTGCTGCGCTTGTTGGCGTTGTGCACGGCGAACGGAATGCTGGCGCCGCGCAACGTGGGCAGCGCATCGCGTCCCAGGCATCCGCCCGGCGGCTCCACCTTGAGGACGTCGGCACCCAGGTCGGCGAACAGGCGGGTGACGGCGTCGGCGACGCCGCTCGACAAGTCGAGCACACGCACGGCATCGAGCAGCCCGTCGGCCATCTGGACACCGTACCTGCCTGGTCAGGCAGCTGCCCGTCGGGCATTCCCCATGCGGATCGATCGCCGGAACGTCAAAGTGCCGGTTGGGCAAGCTGATTCGGCGCAACGGCCGATCGGCGGTCGGTGGTCGGTCGAAGACCCGCGCCGGCGCGGCGTCGGCTATCGTCACAGGCCGATCCGCCAGGCCCACCCGTCGTCTCATGGAGGCATCCCGTATGACCGCGCACCTGAGCTACGTCGAGGCCGTGGTGGTCGGCGCCTTCCAAGGCGTCACCGAGCTGTTCCCGGTGTCCAGCCTGGGGCACGCGGTGCTGGTGCCCGCGCTGGCCGGCGGGCGATGGGCTCAGGACCTCAGCGTCTCGGCCCCCAAGTCGCCCTACTTGGCGTTCATCGTGGGCCTGCATGTGGCCACCGCCGCGGCGCTGCTGCTGTTCTTCTGGCGGGACTGGGTGCGCATTCTGACCGGGTTCTTCACCTCGCTGCGTCATCGCCGGATCCGGACGGCCGACGAGCGGCTGGCCTGGCTGATCGTGGGGGGCACCGTCCCGGTGGGCCTGGCCGGGCTGGCGGCCGAACAGCTGTTCCGCACCACACTCGGCAGGCCGGTCCCCGCGGCGGCCTTCCTGTTGCTCAACGGGATCGCGCTCTACGCGGGAGAAGTGCTGCGCCGGCGGGTCGCGCCCGAACCGGATGGGCCGGCGGCGACCGGCCAGGAACTCGAACACGGCGACGAGGCGTCGGACCGCCGGCTCGCCCAACTGCCGCTGCCCCGCGGCGTGGTGATCGGTGCGGCGCAGATCCTGGCGTTGTTCCCCGGCATCAGCCGCTCGGGAATCACCATCGTCGCCGGCCTGTGGCGGGGCCTGTCGCACGAGGACGCCGCGCGGTTTTCTTTCCTGCTCGCGACCCCGATCATCCTGGCCGCGGGGGTGTACAAGATCCCGGAACTCTTCGGGCCGCTGGGGGCGGGGATCGGGGGCCAGGTGTTGGCCGGCAGCGTCGCCTCCTTCGTCTGCGCCTACCTCGCCGTGCGCTTCCTGACGCGCTACTTCCAGACCCGGACGCTCACGCCGTTCGCGATCTACTGCGCCCTGGCCGGCGCGGCCAGCCTGATTTGGTTTGCCCTGCGCTGAACCGGAGGGCACCGGTCACCGGGGGTTGTTGCGCGGGGCGACTTCGAGTGCTGTGCTTAGCCCACTGTCGTAGTTGACACCCGTCAAGAATCTGGAGGGGACCGGGCATGGCAGACA
Organism: Mycobacterium colombiense; assembly: GCF_003284975.1. Taxonomy (GTDB): domain Bacteria; phylum Actinomycetota; class Actinomycetes; order Mycobacteriales; family Mycobacteriaceae; genus Mycobacterium; species Mycobacterium europaeum_A. The sequence continues at coordinate 5,728 of NZ_QMEU01000120.1, read as the reverse complement.
CGGCTTCCGTCGCGCGCAAGGTCAGCGACAAGGTCATCGTGATCACCGGCGGCGCCCGGGGAATCGGACTGGCCACCGCGACCGCGCTGCACAAGCTGGGCGCCAAGGTCGCCATCGGCGACATCGACGAGGTGCGGGTGAAGGAGTCGGGCGCCGACCTGGGCCTCGACGTCTACGGAAAGCTCGACGTCACCGACCCACACTCGTTCGCCGACTTCCTGGACGAGGTCGAGCGCCAGCTCGGCCCGATCGACGTGCTGATCAACAACGCCGGCATCATGCCCGTCGGCCGAATCATCGACGAGCCGGACGCGGTCACCCGCCGGATTCTCGACATCAACGTCTACGGCGTGATGCTGGGCAGCAAGCTGGCCGCCCAGCGCATGGCCCCCCGCGGCACGGGGCACGTCATCAACGTCGCCTCGCTGGCCGGTGAGCTCTATATCGTCGGCCTGGCCACCTACTGCGCCAGCAAGCACGCGGTGGTCGCGTTCACCGACTCGGCCCGGCTGGAGTATCGCAAGGCCGGGGTGAAGTTCTCCCTGGTGTTGCCCACGTTCGTCAACACCGAGCTGGTCGCCGGCACCCCCGGCATGAAGGGCTTTCGCAACGCCGAGCCCGCCGAGATCGCCGACGCGATCGTCAACCTGGTCGCCCACCCCAAGCCGCGGGTGCGGATCACCAAGGCGGCGGGCGCGATGGTGGTGTCCCAGAAGTTCTGGCCGCGTCGAATCGCGGAGGGGCTCAACCGGATGCTCGGCGGCGATCACGTCTTCACCGACGACGTCGACGTGGCCAAGCGGCAGGCGTACGAGGCCCGCGCCCGCGGCGAAGAGTAGCCGGCGCACGAGCATTGTTCGCCGAAGGCGCGGACAATCGGCCCAGTGAGCCTAGAAACCCGAACCTCCGTGCCCGCGCAATCTCCGCTCTCCGACGACGAACTCGCTCTCATCGACAAGTACTGGCGTGCCGCCAACTATCTCTCGGTCGGCCAGATCTACCTCCTCGACAACCCGCTGCTCACCGAGCCGCTGTCCACCGAACACGTCAAACCGCGACTGCTGGGGCACTGGGGCACCACGCCCGGGCTCAACCTCGTCTACGCACACTTGAACCGGATCATCCGCAACCGCGACGCCGACGTCATCTACGTGACCGGCCCGGGCCACGGCGGCCCCGGGCTGGTCGCCAACGCCTACCTAGAGGGCACCTACAGCGAGGTGTACACCGGCATCGAGGAGGACACCGAGGGGCTGCGCAAGCTGTTCCGGCAGTTTTCCTTCCCCGGCGGCATCCCCAGCCACGTCGCCGCCCAGACACCGGGCTCCATCCACGAGGGCGGCGAGCTGGGCTACGCGCTCGTGCATGCCTACGGCGCCGCCCTGGACAATCCGTATCTGGTGGTGGCCTGCGTGGTCGGTGACGGCGAGGCCGAAACCGGGCCGCTCGCCGCCAGCTGGCACTCCAACAAGTTCCTCAACCCGGTGACCGACGGCGCGGTGCTGCCCATCCTGGCGCTCAACGGCTACAAGATCGCCAACCCGACGGTGCTGGCCCGCATCCCGCACGACGAGCTGGAATCGCTGCTGCGCGGCTACGGCTACCGGCCGATCACGGTCGCCGGGGACGACCCGGCCGACGTGCACCAGCAACTGGCCGCGGCGCTCGACGACGCGTTCGACGACATCGCGGCCATCCAGAGCGCGGCCCGCGGCGGCGGCGAGGTCGAGCGGCCGGTGTGGCCGATGATCGTGCTGCGCACGCCCAAGGGTTGGACCGGGCCCAAGGTGGTGGACGGCAAGAAGGTCGAGGGCACCTGGCGCTCGCATCAGGTGCCGTTGTCCGAGACGCACGACAATCCCGAACACCGCGCCCAGCTCGAAGAGTGGCTGCGCAGCTACGCCCCCGAGCAGCTGTTCGACGAAAACGGCAGGCTACGTGAGGAATTGCGGGCCCTGGCGCCCACCGGCGATCGACGGATGAGCGCCAACCCGCACGCCAACGGCGGCCTGCTGCTGCACGACCTGGACCTGCCGGACTTCCGCGACTACGCGGTGGCCGTCGAGCGGCCGGCGGCCACCACGCACGAGGCCACCCGGGTGCTGGGCACGTTCCTGCGCGACGTGATCGCCCGCAACCGGGATCGGTTCCGGCTGATGGGGCCCGACGAGACGGCGTCGAATCGGCTCGACGCCGTCTACGGCTCGACCGACAAGGTGTGGCTCTCGGAGGTCGAGCCGGACGACGAACACCTCGCCCCCGACGGCCGGGTGATGGAGGTGCTCTCCGAGCACCTGTGCCAGGGCTGGCTGGAGGGCTACCTGCTGACCGGCCGGCACGGGCTGTTCAACTGCTACGAGGCGTTCGTGCACATCGTCGACTCGATGCTCAACCAGCACGCGAAATGGCTTGCCACCAGCCGGGAACTGCCGTGGCGCCGACCCATCGCGTCGCTCAACTACCTGCTGAGCTCGCACGTCTGGCGCCAGGACCACAACGGCGCGTCCCACCAGGACCCGGGGTTCATCGACCTCGTCGCCAACAAACGTCCCGAGCTGACCCGCGTCTACCTGCCGCCGGACGGCAACACGCTGCTCTCGGTGGCCGACCACTGCCTGCGCAGCCGCGACTACATCAACGTCATCGTGGCCGGCAAGCAGCCCGCGTTGACCTACCTCGGCACGGACGACGCCATCGCGCACTGCACCCGCGGGCTGGGCATCTGGGACTGGGCGAGCACCGCCACCGACGAACCCGACGTCGTGCTGGCCTGCGCCGGCGACATCCCCACGCTCGAGACGCTGGCCGCCGCCGACATCCTGCGCCGCGAGCTGCCGGACCTGGGGGTGCGGGTGATCAACATCGTCGACCTGATGCGGCTGCAGCCGGACTCCGAGCACCCGCACGGCCTGCCGGACCGCGAGTTCGACGCGCTGTTCACCCGCGACAAGCCGGTGATCTTCGCCTACCACGGCTATCCCTGGCTGATCCACCGGCTCACCTACAGCCGCACCAACCACGCCCACCTGCACGTGCGCGGCTTCAAGGAGCGCGGCACCACGACCACGCCCTTCGACATGGTGATGCTCAACGACTTGGACCGCTTCCACCTGGTGATCGACGTCATCGACCGGGTGGACGGGCTGGCCAGTCGCGCCGCCATGCTGCGCCAGCGTATGGTCGACGCCCGCCTGGCCGCGCGGATGTACACCCGCGAGCACGGCGAGGACGACCCGAAGATCTCCGGCTGGACCTGGTCGCCGAGCGACCAGGGCTGACACCGGGTTTCGGGGGCTGCCGCGTGCGTAACGACCATCTCGTCGAACGTCGAGGCGGATAGGCGCCGGTAAACTGGTCGGATGCTTGACGCCACCGGGACCGCCCGCATCGAGCCCCTGGTGTCCCCGCTGGCGGCGCCGCACCGATTCCGCATCCACCTCGACGTCGCCGTCGTCGTCGCGGTGCTGGTGCTGACCAACCTGATCGCGCACTTCACCACGCCGTGGGCGAGCATCGCGACTGTGCCCGCCGCGGCCGTCGGCCTGGTGGTCCTGATGCGGTGGCGCGGCCTCGGCTGGGCGGACCTGGGTCTGGGCCGCGAGCACTGGAAACCCGGCCTCGGTTACGCGGTGGCCGCCGTGGTCGTCGTGGCCGCGGTGATCGCGGTGGGCGTCCTGCTGCCGGCCACCCGGCCGATGTTCATGAACAACCGCTACGCCACGATCTCCGGGGCGCTGATCGCCTCGATGGTCATCATCCCGCTGCAGACCGTGATTCCCGAGGAGCTGGCCTTCCGCGGCGTGCTGCACGGAACGCTCAATCGGGCCTGGGGCTTTCGCGGCGTCGCGCTGGCCGGCTCGCTGTTGTTCGGGCTGTGGCACGTCGCGACGTCGTTCGGGTTGACCAGCAGCAACGTCGGCTTCACCCGGCTGTTCGGCGGCGGGATCGTGGGCATGGCCGCGGGGGTGACCGGCGCGGTGCTGGCCACCGGGGCGGCCGGGTTCGTCTTCAGCTGGCTGCGCCGGCGTAGCGGCAGCCTGATCGCGCCGATCGCCTTGCACTGGTCATTGAACGGCCTTGGCGCGCTGGCGGCCGCGTTGGTGTGGCACCTGTCCGCCTGACACGGTTCACACCAGCAGCACCGCCGCACCGGCGATGCGGCCGGCGCTCAGATCCGCCAGCGCCCGATCGGCCTGTCCCAGCGGATATTCCGGCGTCGTCACCTCGATGTGGTGCTTGCTAGCGAAGTCGAGGAAGGCCCGCGCGTCGGCCCGGGTGTTGGACGTGACCGATCGGACCTGGCGTTCCTGGAACAGGTGGCGCTGGTAGTTCAGGTTCGGGATGTCGGACAGGTGTATCCCGGCGATGGCCAGGGTGCCGCCGCGGTCCAGCGCCTCGAGCGCGGGCAGCACCAGATCCCCCACCGGGGCAAACAGGATCGCGGCGTCCAGCGGCACCGGCGGCGGATCGGCCGCGCCCTGAGCCGACGCGGCGCCGAGCTCCAACGCCAGTTCCTGCGCCCGGGCTCCGCGGGTCATCACGTGCACCTCGGCGCCTTGCGCCAACGCCACCTGCGCGGTGATGTGCGCGCTGCCGCCGAAGCCGTAGAGGCCTAGGCGGCCGCCGGGTGGCAGCTCGGCGCGCAACAACGAGCGGTAGCCGATGATGCCCGCGCACAGCAGGGGCGCCAGCTCGCTGTCGCTGTAGCCGCTCGGTAGTGGGTGCGCGAATGCCGCCGGGACGGTGGCGAATTCGGCGTAGCCGCCGTCGGCGTCCCAACCGGTGTAGCGGGAGTGGGGGCACAGGTTCTCGTCGCCGCGACGACAGTATTTGCAGACGCCGCAGGTGTGGCGCAGCCAGGCGATGCCTACCCGATCGCCCACCCGGAATTCGCCGGCGGCCGCTGCGCCCATCTCGATGACTTCGCCGATGACCTCATGGCCGGGAGTGACCCTGGCGCGGTGCACCGGCAGGTCGCCTTCGGTGACATGCAGGTCCGTGCGGCAGACGCCGCAGGCGCGCACGGCCACCAGCAGTTCGGACGGTCCGGGTCGCGGTATCTCGGTGGTGACTTGTTCCAGCGGGCCGGTGTTGATCGGCCCGGGTCGACGTACGCGCCAGGCGCGCATTGCCGTGGTGGTCACCGGTGGAGGCATCAATCCATCATGCCGTTAACCACCACGGCCGCAACGGGTTAGAAGGCTAGGTTCTGCGGACTAGACGTGCAATCCACAGCAGGACGACGGCGCCGAGCAGGGCGACAAAGAAGGTGAACCAATATCCGCCGCTATTGACGTCTACGCCCACAAGGTTGAGGACGACCCCAGCGACGAAGGCGCCGACCACGCCGATCACGATGTCCATCAGGATGCCGGAACCGCCACCCCTGACGAACCTGCTCGCGAGCCAGCCTGCGATTCCGCCGATGATGATGTAGCCAATCCATCCGATACCCGTCTTGCCGTTGAGGTTCGCGGCAAGAAATTCGGTTGCTGCCATGACGGTCATGAAAGTCTCCTTGCAATCGCTGGCAAAGCCCAGCTAATTGCTGGGCGTCATTCCGGTATACCCAGTTTGGGTCACGAAATGAGTGCCGAATCGGAGACGGTTGACCAGTCGGTTTTCCGTTGCGGCCCAACCGGTCGCCGGAGCGGTCAGGCCGACAAGGTCTGCTGCGGTGTCGGTGTGGGGGTCGGGCTCACCTCGGACGCGGGCGCCCCACCCGGAG
>NZ_QMEU01000011.1 GCF_003284975.1 Mycobacterium colombiense | reverse complement strand
ATCTCTTGGCGCAGGCCTCGGTGGTGTTCGACGAAGGCCAGCATCACCGCCGCGGGCTGTATGCCGCGGCGTTGGCCCGGGAACTGGCCGACGAGTGCGGTGGCTTGCACACGCCGGCGCTGCACACCCCGACGGGCCTGAAGTTGTCCGGCCGCCAGCGCGACGTCGTCGAGCTCGTGGTGGCCGGGCTGTCCAACCGCGAGATCGCCGAGAAGCTGGTGATGTCGGTGCGCACCGTGGAGGGCCACGTGTACCGGGCCTGCCAGCGGGTGGGGGCGCAGTCGCGCGAGGAGCTGGCGTCGATCATCCGGTCGGGCCCCTGCGGCTCGCCCACGGCCTAGAGACCGAGCAGCCGCGCCGAGGCCCACAGCGCGAGCACTGCCACCGCCAGCGACGCGGGCACCGTGCACACGCCGAGGCGGGTGTATTCGCCGACCCCGGCGTCGACGTCGTGCTGGCGTAACACCCGCCGCCACAACAGGTTCGACAGCGATCCGACGTAGGTCAGGTTGGGGCCGATGTTGACCCCGATGAGCACTGCCAGCACGGCCACCGGCCCGCTCGGCGCGACCAGCGGCAACAGCACCAGCGTGGCGGGCAGGTTGTTGACGACGTTGGCCAGCGCGCCGGCCAGCGCGGCGATGGCGAGCAGCGCGGGCAGGCTCGAACCCGACGGCAGCACCGCCGACATCGCCCGGTCCATCCCGTTGAGCATCACGGCCTGCACCACGACGCCCAGCGCCAGCACGAACACCAGGAACGAGATGTTGACCGAGCGCACGATGTCGGACGCCGAGGTGTGCCGACGGCGCAGGCTGCGCACCGCCAACACCGCGGCGCCGCACAGCGCCACCCAGGCCGGGGCGATGCCCACCGACTGGGCGACCGCGAACCCGGCGAGCGTCAGCGCCACGACCACCAGTACGAACACCGGCGGGCGTGGCGGCGCGCCCAGCTCTTCCGGGTCGGGCTGCACCCGCAGGTCCTTGGCGAAGAACCAGCGGAAGACCACGTAGAGGACGGCTATCGCGCCCACCCACGGCGCCGCCATCGCGAGGGTGAACTTGGTGAACGAGATGTTGGCGGTGTGGAACGCCAGCAGATTGGTCAGGTTCGACACCGGCAACAACAGCGATGCGCCGTTGGCCAGATGGGCGGTGGCGTAGGCGTAGGGCCGCACCCGGGTGCGCTGCCGGCGCACGGCCGCCAGCACCACCGGCGTCAGTAGCACCACGGCGGCGTCCAGGCTCAGCACCGCGGTGATCAGCGAGGCGATGACGAAGACCCGCCGCAGCAGGCCGCCCGACCCGACCCGGCCCCGGGTGATCGCCGCGCCCGCGGCCTCGAACAGGCCCTCGTCGTCGCACAGCTTGGCCAGCACCAACACCGCACCCAGGAACGCGACCACCCCGGATAGATCGGCGATCTGTCTGGCCGCCTGGTGCACCGAGATCGCGCCGACAGCGATCAGGATCAGGGCCGCCGGGACGGCGGCCAGCGCCTCGGGCCAGCCGCCTGGGCGCGCGACGGCGAACGCGAGGACCACGGCAAGCAGCAACAGCGCAAGCGTCAGGGCCAAGGTGCCAACCGCTCTACTTCCACGGGTCTTCGCGCCGCCACACCGTGGGCAGGTGCACCGAGACACCGTCCTGCGCGGCGAGCTCGTCGAGGACACGGACGGAGACGTCCAGGTCGTCGCCGGCATAGGGCAAGGCCCGCAACGGTTTTGTCAGCGGGCGGAAAAAGTCGTCCCAGTGAATGAGGATCACCCGGCGCGCACCCACCGCGCGCACGGTCTCGGTCCAGTAGTCGAGCAGGTATGACCGGGGCTGCAGCCCCAGCTGTCCGACGGACAGGTACGCCGCGTCGGCGCGCCGGCCGGCCAGGGCGCCCTCGACGAAGCCGGCACTGCCCTGGATCAGCAGGCGCCGGCCCGTCGGCCGGTGGCGCACCAGCGTCGACCAGGACTCGCCGCAGCGATACGCCGAGGCCCGCACCGGCGGGGTCACCGGTTCGCCGATGACGCCGGGAAACCGGTCGGGCGGGCAGTGGTGCGATTCGATCAGGGTCACGTCGTAGGCGCCCAGCTGCATCGGTTCGCCGTCGACCGCGACGACGATCCGGTCCTGCGGCAGGCCGTATCCGCGACCGACGTTGGCCGCGGACTGCCCGCCGACCAGCCGCGCGCCGGTGCGGTCGGCGACGAGTGCGGAGTCCAGCACGTGGTCGAAGTGGGTGTGCACCGGGATGACCGCCTCCAGCCGCGAGACCTTGGCCCGGGCCAGGCATCCGTCGACGCGCGCCGGCGAGGGCGCCACCTTGCCGGCCGCGACCGTGGCCAGGCTGGGCCGGGAGAAGTAGCCGTCGGTCATCAGGGCCGACGAGCCGTCGTCGATCAGTAGGGTGGCGACGCCGATCCAGGTCACCGAGAGCCCGTCGGGTTCGGCGGCGGGGGCGTCGAACCGGCCTGCGTACCTCGTGATGTCGGGACGCCCGAGTTTCAGTCGCATCAGCAGAACGCCTTGATCTCGGTGCCGGCCGTGGCAAGGCGGTCGCGGACGGCGGTGGCGATCTGCACCGCCCCCGGCGAATCACCATGCACGCAAACCGATTCCACCTTCAGCGTGAGTTGGGTGCCGTCGATCGCGGTGATCCGCCCGGAGTCGACCATGGCCGCCACCCGGTCGGCGATCACCGCCGGGTCGGCCAGCACCGCGCCTCGATCGCGGCGCGACACCAGCCGGCCGTCGGGCCGGTAGGCCCGGTCGGCGAAAGCCTCTGCGACGGTGCGTAACCCGCGCCGGGTGGCTTCTTCGAAGAACGCCGAGTCCGCCATGCCCAACACCGGCAACCCGGAATCCACCAGGCGCACCGCCTCGGCTACGGCGGCGGCCTGCTCGACGTGGGTGACGATCGTATTGTAGAGCGCGCCATGGGGTTTGACGTAGGACACCGTGGAGCCGGCCGCGTGCGCCATCGCCCGCAGCGCGCCGATCTGATACACCACGTCGGCGATCAGGTCCTCGGCGGCGACGTCGATGAAGCGCCTGCCGAACCCGGCCAGGTCGCGGTAGCTCACCTGCGCCCCGATGCGGACCCCGCGCCGAGCGGCCGATCGGCATACCCGCAGCAGGCCCGCCGGGTCACCGGCGTGGAAACCGCACGCGACGTTGGCGCTGCTGACGATGCCGAGCATGGCGTCGTCGTCACCCAGGCGCCAGACACCGAAGCCCTCGCCCAGGTCGGCGTTGAGGTCGATAGCGGCCACCCGCCCAGCTTATGGGGGCACCCCGCGCCCGCCTAGGCGAGGACGCGCGGCGTCGGCTACCGCCCGCTGACCCTGGCCGCGATCTGCTCGGCGAGGTCGACCGCGGAACCGCCGGGCACGAAGGAGCCGCAGGTGGCGACGTCGATGACGACGTTGTTGCGCACGGTCAGCGCCCGCTGGCACGTCCAGCCGTCGCTACTGTCCTGAACTTCGGAGGTGCTGAGCGTGCCACCGACCTTGTGGGCCTCGCCGACCGTCCACACGATTTCCGGCTTGTCCACGGGATGTTCGGAGAACTTCCGGTTGGCGCAGGCGGACCACCTTCGCACCGAGGCGTCGTAGAACGCGTTGGCCTTGCGCGCCGAAGGGTAGGCGATCACGGCTTGGATGGCGGAGTCGTTGCGGACCGCCGGGTCGTCGAAGTTGTCGTCGAGGCGCTGGCCACGCATCGCGATCCAGCCGGTGTCCGCATAGACGGCCTCCTGGGCCGGGCCGTCCATCGCCAGGCAGCTCTTGTCGCTGAAAGTCGAACTCCAATCCCACATCGTCTGAACGCCGTACCGCAGCCGCATCCCCGAGCTGAGCAAGGAGTTGATCTGGTCCACCCCGAGCAGCAGCCCATCCAGCGCCGCGGCGACCACCGGCGGCTGGGGCAGCGGACCGGAGGTGTCCGCGGGTGACGCGCTGCCGCCGACCACGGTGGTGCAGCCGGTCGCCAGGGTGGACACCGCCGCGGCCACCAGCAACGCGATTCGCCCGCGCACCACTGCCTCCCGGACGTGGAACCTTGTGGGGCCCAGCTTAAGCCGCAGCGGATCGCCGGCGCCCGATCAGCCAGCAGAGCAGGTAGATCAGGAACGAGATGCTCGCGACGAACACCGACACCGGCACGCCCGGCGCCAGCGACAGCACCAGGCCCCCGACCGCGGACACCTCGGCGAACACCACCGAGGTCACCATCGCCGCCGCCGGGGAGGCGACCAGCCGGGCCGCCGCGGCCGCCGGCGTGATCAACAACGACATCACCAGCAGCGCGCCGACGATCTGCACCGCCTGGGCCGCCACCACCCCGACCAGGGCGGCGAACACGATGCCGAGCGCGTAGACCGGCACGCCGCGGGCGGCGGCGACGTCGGGGTCGACCGTGGCGAACAGCAGCGGGCGGTAACACGTCGCCAGCACGGCGATGACGAGCAAACAGACCAGCGCCAGCATGGTCAGGCCCGTATAGCCCACCCCGACGATCTGGCCGGTCAACAGGGCGAAGCTGGTCGACGTGCGGCCCGGATAGAGATGGATGAACAACACCGCCAGGCCCAGCCCGAACGCCAGCACCACGCCGATCACCGAGTCGCGTTCCCGGTCGCGCCGGCCGAGCACACCGAACAGCGCCGCGGCCAGGGCGCTGCCGATCAGGGCGCCGAGGCCCACGCCGAACCCCACCAGCAGCGCGAAAGCGGCTCCGGTCAAAGACAATTCGCTGGAACCGTGCACGGCGAACGACATCTGGCGCATCGCGATGAACGGCCCGATCAGCCCGGCCACCAGCCCCAGCAGGGCGGCCGCCACCAGCGCCTGCTGCACGAAGTCGTGGGCGAGCAGGTGGGCGGTGATGTCGAAGGAGAACAGGTGGTCCAGCAGGCCGGCGAGCCGATGCTCCATCAGCAGTACCCGTCGTCACGAGCGCCGGCCACCACGTAACCGTCCTTGACCTTCACCACCTGGATGTCGGATTGGTAGAGCGCCGAGAGGGTCTGGCTGGTCATCACCTGCTCGACCGTGCCGATCTCGAACCGGCCGTCGACCAGATACAGCAGCCGGTCCACGTACGGCAGGATCGGGTTGATTTCGTGGGTGACGACGATGACGGTGGTCGCGGCGTCCTGGCGGCGCCGCTCGATGAGCGCCGACACCAGCCTGGCGTTGGCCGGGTCCAGCGTCAGCAGCGGTTCGTCGCACAGCAACAGCAGCGGGTCGCTGACCAACGCCTGGGCGATGCGCACCCGCTGCAACTCGCCGCCCGACATCATCCCGACCCGGACGTCGGCCAGGTGTTCGCCGTTGACTTGGCGCAGCGCCTGGCGCACGGCCGCGCGCCGGCGGGCCCGATCGGCGGACCGCAACGGGATCGCGCCCCAGCTCGGCCCGTCGATGCCCAGCCGCACCAGGTCGCGCCCGCGCAGCATCACGTCGGCGTCCATCGGATGGTGTTGGGGCACATAGCCGATGCGTCCGCTGCCGGAAGTGATCGGCTTGCCGTCCACCAGCCCGACACCGCCGCTCAGCGGCAGCTGCCCCAGCAGCACCTTGAGCAGCGACGTCTTGCCGCTGCCGTTCGGGCCCAGCACCGCGATGAATTCGCCGCGCGACACCGACAGGTCCAGGTGGTCCCACAGCACGCGGTCGCCGAAGGACAGCCGCGCCCCCCGCAGCGAAACCGTTTCCGCGGGGTTCTCGATGGCCGGTTCGAGGCTCACGACGGTACGGGCCGGCTCGACCGCAGCGCGGACTGCAGCTGACTGACCGTATTGCGTTGCCAGGCAAGGTATTCCGTGCCATCGGTCAGGGTTTCGGACACATCGGTGACCGGGACGCCCGCGCGCCGTGCGGCGTCGCGCAGGCCGTTGATCGCGGTGGTGGAGGTCTGCGGGTTGAGCAGCACCGCCGACACCTGACGACGGTTGACCAGGTCGAGAACCACCGCCATGTCGGCCGGTGCCGGATCGGTCTCGTTCTCGATGGCCGCCTCGAACGCGGGCGGGGTCCGGTTCACCAGGCCCGTGGCCTTGAGCAGGTAGAACGCGACCGGTTCGGTCGCGACCACCGGGGTGTTGGGGTAGGCGGTCGCGATGGCGTGTTCGGCGCCGGCGATCGAGTCGGCGTCGCGGCCGAACGCGGCGGCGTTGGTCCGGTAGTCGGCGGCGTTGCCCGCGTCGATCGTCGCGAGGCGCTCGGCGATGGCGCTCGCCACCGATTTGGCGACGCCCAGGTCATAGAAGACGTGCTCGTTGCGGGGTGCTCCGTCGTTGTTCAGAAACGAGTAGGCGTTGACCGGCTTGGCGTCGGGGTGGCGGGCCAGCACGTCGTCGACCCACCCGTCGTACCCGCCGCCGTTGAAGACCACCAGCGGGGCGTCGGCGATCGCGGCGGCGTCGGCGGGACTGACCTCGTAGGAGTGCGGGTCGATGTCCGCCCCGCTGAGAATGGATTTGACGGCGACGTGGCGGCCGGTGACGGCGCGCGCCACGCTGCCCCACACGTCGGTGGAGGCGACGACGGAGAGCTCGCGCGAATGCGCCGTTGCGCCACAGCCGGTAAGCGCCGCGCCGCCGGCCAACGCCAGCGCGGCCGCCAGCCATCGCGTCGCGTCGGCGGTTCTGGCCTTCGCCGTTCGTTGCCGCGTCGGTGCCATGCGCACGTCCGATTTCCTCCCGCCGGCCAGTCAGCCGATCCACAATACTAATGAAAACCGTTTCCATTACAAAGCCGCAAGCTGAAGCGCGTACGCACGAGCCCCGATCCGCTGTAGCCTCACCGAACGTGAGTCCCACACCGCGCCGGCGTGCGACTCTGGCGTCGTTGGCGGACGAGCTCAACGTTTCGCGCACGACGATCTCGAATGCCTTCAACCGGCCCGATCAGCTCTCCCCGGACCTGCGCGAGCGCGTCCTCGCGACGGCCAAGCGGTTGGGCTACGCCGGCCCCGACCCGGTGGCGCGTTCGTTGCGGACCCGCAAGGCGGGCGCGGTCGGTCTGGTGATGGCCGAACCGCTGCCCTACTTCTTCAGCGACCCGGCCGCACGCGACTTCGTCACCGGCGTGGCCCAGTCCTGCGAAGCGTTGGGGCAGGGGCTGCTGCTGGTGGCCGTCGGACCCAGCCGCAGCCTCAAAGACGGCACGGCCGCGGTGCTTTCGGCCGGCGTGGATGGCTTTGTGGTCTATTCGGTGTGCGACGAGGATCCCTACCTGCAGGTGGTGTTGCAGCGCCGGCTGCCGATAGTGGTGGTCGACCAGCCCAAGGGGCTGGCCGGCGTCTCGCGGGTCGGCATCGACGACCGTGCGGCGATGCGTGAGCTCGCCGACCACGTGCTGGGTCTGGGGCATCGCGAGATCGGGCTGCTGACCATGCGGCTGGGCCGGGACCGGCGCCAGGGCCTGGTCGACGCCGACCGGCTCCGCTCACCCGCGTTCGACGTGCAGCGCGAGCGCATCGTCGGCGTGTGGGAGGCGATGACGGCCGCGGGCGTGGAGCCCGATTCGTTGACCGTGGTGGAGAGCTACGAGCACCTGCCCGAATCGGGTGGCGCGGCCGCCAAGGCGGCGCTGCAGGCCAACCCGCGGATCACCGCGCTCATGTGCACCGCCGACATCCTGGCGCTGTCGGCCATGGATTACCTGCGTGCGCACGGCATTTACGTGCCGGGGCAGATGACCGTCACCGGCTTCGACGGCGTGCCCGAGGCGATCAACCGCGGGCTGACCACGGTGTCGCAGTCCAGCCTGCAGAAGGGCCGCCGGGCCGGGGAGCTGTTGTTGAAGCCGCCACGGACAGGCACGCCGGGCCTGCCCGCCGTCGAACTGTTGGACACCGAACTCATCCGGGGCCGCACCGCCGGCCCGCCGGCGTGAGCCGGGCTACTTCGAGTCCTGGTCGCCGATCAGCAGCCGCACCGCGAGGTCCAGCCGCTTGCTGACGTCGGTGGCCGAGGCCCGCCGGGTGAGCCACGCCAGCAGGTTCGACAGCCACACGTCGGAGATCACCCGGGCGATGTGGTACTGGTCCTCGGTCGGTTCGCCGTCGGCCATCGCCCGCGCGAACATCGAATCGATGAGCTTCTCCACCTGGTCGACCTCGCTGGCCGCCGACGCGTCGGCGAACACGTAGGCCCGGGTCATCGCCTCGGTCAGCAGGGGGTTGCGCTGCATCGCGCGGTTGAGCTTGCCCACCATGAAGTTCAGCCGCTGAAAGGGCGTGCCCCCGGTCATCGCCGAGCGGTCCGTCTTGGCGTCGATGCGGCTGAACTCGCGGCCCAGCGCCGACACCAGCAGGTGCACCTTCGACGGGAAATACCGGTACAGCGTCCCCACCGCAACGTCGGCGCGATCGGCCACCGCGCGCATCTGAACTGCCTCGTAGCCGCCCTTGGAGGCGATGGCCATGGTGGCGTCCAGGATGCGCTTGCGGCGTTCCCGCTGCGCCTCCGACCCCAGTTCGGACTCCGCCAGTACCGCCACGTTCAGAACCTCGCGCGGCTGCGCGTCAGATACGCGGCTCGGATTTGCGTTGGCTGGCATGTGACGGTTTGCTCCTGTTCCCGGCGGTTCGTTTGCAAACGATACGCATTCTGCGTGTGAATTTCCCACCTCCATACCGCCGCGGACAAGCGCTGTGCTGCTGTAATGGCGTTCGACTTGACGGTCGATCACTGGCACTATTAGAACACGTTCTAGTCTCGTAGAGCGCGGGTTGCGTGCCAACACGTGCGGAAGACATACCCGCTGGGCGGGCAGATCGCACAGTCAGGTCAGGGGCTTGAGCCCTTGTCACACCGAGTCAAGGACGCGGAGGTCTCTCACGTGGTAGCGACCGTCACCGACGAGCAGTTTGCCGCGCGGGCCCTGGTGCGCGACTGGGCCCGCAATTCGACGTCGGGGCCGGGCGGCACCGCGGCGATCCGCGACGTGGAGCACGGCGAGGCCGACGCCTGGCGGCCGGTGTTCTCCCGGCTGGCCGAGCTGGGCATCTTCGGCGTCGCGATCCCCGAGGAGTTCGGCGGGGCGGACGGCAGCATCGAAGACCTGTGCGCGATGGTCGAGGAGGCGGCGAAGGCGCTGATCCCCGGGCCGGTGGCCACCACCGCGCTGGCCACGCTGGTTCTCGCCGAGGCCGGATCGGAGCCGGAGTTGCTGGCGGCGCTGGTCGCCGGGGAGCGTTTCGCCGGGCTGGCGCTCGACGGTGACATCGGGTTCGACGGCGCGACGTCGAAGGCCTCGGGCACGCTGCCGTTCGCGCTGGGCGTGGCCGACGGCGCCGTGCTGCTGGCGCCTGCCCACGGCAAGTGGCTGCTGATCGACACCGGCGGCGAGAGCGTGCGGATCGAACCCCTGCAGGCCACCGACTTCTCCCAGCCCCTGGCCCGGGTGGTGCTGGACTCGGCGCCGGCCACCGTGGTGTCGGACAAGCGCGAGCGCGTCGAGGAACTGGCCGCGACCGTCCTGGCGGCCGAGGCGGCCGGCATCACCCGATGGTCGCTGGAGACCGCCGTCGACTACGCCAAGGTCCGCGAGCAGTTCGGCAAGCCGATCGGCAGCTTCCAGGCCATCAAGCACATCTGCGCCGAGATGCTGTGCCGCGCCGAGCAGGCCGAGGTGGCCGCCGCCGATGCCGCGCGGGCGGCCGCCGAGGACGACGAATCCCAGTTCTCCATCGCGGCGGCCCTGGCCGCGAGCACCGGCATCGCCGCCGTGAAGGCCAGCGTCAAGGACTGCATCCAGGTCCTCGGCGGCATCGGTTGCACCTGGGAGCACGACGCGCATCTGTACCTGCGCCGGGCGCACGCCATCGGCCGGTTCCTGGGCGGGGCGGAGGCCTGGCTACGCCGCATCACCGCGCTGACCCAGTCGGGTGTGCGACGCCGCCTGGGTATCGATCTCAGCGAGGTCGAGGACCAGCGGGCGCAGATCGCCGCCGCCGTCGCCCAGATCGCCGAACTGCCCGAGGAGAAGCGGCAGGCGGCGCTGGCCGAGGCGGGCCTGCAGGCACCGCACTGGCCGCCGCCCTACGGGCGCGGCGCGGGACCGGCCGAGCAGCTGCTGATCGACCAGGAGCTGGCGGCGGCCGGCGTGGCCCGGCCCGACCTGGTGATCGGCTGGTGGGCGGCGCCGACCATTCTCGAGCACGGCACGCAAGAGCAGATCGAGCGCTTCGTGCCCGGCACCACGCGTGGCGAATTCCTGTGGTGTCAACTGTTTTCCGAGCCGGGAGCCGGCTCGGACCTGGCGTCGCTGCGCACCAAGGCGGTCCGGACCGAGGGCGGCTGGAACCTGACCGGGCAGAAGGTGTGGACGTCGGCGGCGCACAAGGCGCGCTGGGGCGTGTGCCTGGCCCGCACCGATCCGGACGCGCCGAAACACAAAGGCATCACCTACTTTTTGGTGGAGATGAGCTCACCGGGTATCGAGATCCGCCCGCTGCGGGAGATCACCGGCGACTCGTTGTTCAACGAGGTGTTCCTGGACAACGTGTTCGTTCCCGACGAGCTGGTGGTCGGCGAGGTGAACGACGGTTGGCGGCTGGCTCGCACCACGCTGGCCAACGAGCGGGTCGCGATGGCCAACGGGACGGCGCTGGGCAACCCGATGGAGGAGCTGCTCGAGCTGCTGGCCGAGCTCGACCTCGACGCCGCGCAGCAAGACCGGTTGGGGCGGTTGATCGTCGCCGCGCAGACCGGCGCGCTGCTGGACCAGCGGATCGCCCAGCTGGCCGTGGGCGGCCAGGACCCGGGGGCGCAGTCCAGCGTGCGCAAGCTCATCGGTGTGCGCTACCGCCAGGCCCTGGCCGAATTCACCATGGATGTGTCCGAGGGCGGCGGGCTGGTCGATCGGCGGGCGGACGGCGACCGCGCGGTGTTCGACTTCCTCAACACCCGCTGCCTGACCATCGCCGGCGGCACCGAGCAGATCCTGCTCACCGTCGCCGCGGAGCGACTCCTTGGGCTGCCGCGCTAGCCAGGTAACCGCATTCGCCGAGCCGGTAAATTCGCACACCCGCACTCGCACTTCGTCTGCGGATTAGCGGGCTCGGCGAAACTGGGCCCCTAGGAGAAGGTGGTCTGCGCGCAGGTGCTCGGCGACGTGATGTTGACCCCGGAGTAGACCACCTGGATGTGGGTGCACGCGATGACGTTGTTGTCGGTCTTGGGTTGGCCGGTCTGCCAATCGGTGGAGTCGATGCGCCCGTTCGTCTGGTATTTCTCCGGCGGGCCCTCACCCATGTAGATGGTGGTGATCTCGTCGGAACCCATCGACTTCATCACCCGCTCGTACTGGCCGGTGGCGTGGGCGTCGAGGTAGGCCAGCCGATTGGAGGACCGGATCTCGGTGGTTTGCCGGGCCCACAGGCCGGGCGGGAAGCCGGTCACCCCGTCGGGCGTCAGCATGTCCGCCCCGGCGGTGAAGTCGCAGTGACCGTCGGCCTTGAAGCAATTCAGGACGGCCCGCGTCTCGAGCTGGTTGGGCCCGTCCAGTGGGAACAGCGTGGTGGCGGTGTTGCTGGCCGCCGCGCACACCCCGGCGGGCGCGAGCATCGGCAGCACTGCGACGACTGCGAACCCCGATACCAGCCGCATCATCGATGCTCCCTTTCCCGGTGACCCAACGGTGAACTTAACCCCACGACTACTCGTCGTAGGTGACTTCTACCGAATCAGATTCCGGGTGAGATTGACAGGCCAGAATCAGGCCCTCGTCCAGATCCTGCTGCTCGAGCACGTCGTTGACCTCCATGCTCACGTTGCCCTTGCGCAGCGTGCACGCGCAGGCGCCGCAGTGACCCTCGCGGCAGGAGAAGGGTGCGTCGAGGCCCTTGGCCAGCAGGACGTCGAGCAGCTTGGCGTTGCGCGGCCACGACACGGTGTGGGTTTCGCCGTCGAGCTCCACCACCGCGGTCGCCGGCGGCTCGTCGCCCTCGGGGGTGTCCTCGATCTTCACCGCCGCGAACGGGTCGGACTCCAGCGACTTGAACACCTCGATATGTATCTGCGCCGCAGGCACTTTCAGCGTTTCCAGCGCTTGTCTCGCCGAGTCCATGAAGGCGCCTGGGCCGCAGATGTACACGGGCCGATCCGTGTAGGGCGCGGCCAACTTGGCCAGGGCGGGCACGCTGGGCAGGCCCTGCAGCGATTCGAGCCAGTGCAGCACCGTGAGCCGGTCGGGGTATTTGGCCGACAGCTCGCGCAGCGCGTCGGAGAAGATCACCGAGCGCTCGTCGCGGTTGGCGTACACCAGCGTCACCTGCCCGCTGCCCTCGGCCAGCGCCGACTTGCAGATGGACATGATGGGGGTGATGCCGCTGCCCGCGGCCATCAGCAGGAAGTCACCGCCCAGCGTCTTGGGCACGAAGGTGCCCGACGGGGCCAGCACGTGGATCCGCATGCCCTTGTGCGCGTGGTCGCACAGCCAGTTGGACGCGTAGCCGTCCGCGGTGCGTTTGACGGTGACCGTGAGCGCGTCGTCGGTGAACGGCGAGCTGCACAGCGAATAGCAGCGGGCCACCGAGCCGGTGCGCTCGCTGGGAACGCGCAGCGTCAGGAACTGGCCCGGCGCGTACCGTAGCCGCTCGGGCGGGATGGCGGGGTCGCCCGCGTCGTCCGGTACCGCAAACACCAGCGACCGCGCGTCGTCGGTCTCGGCGATGACCTCGGCGACCTGCAGTTCGAGGACGTGGTCACCGAGTGGCTCGTCGGGTGCTTGGTCCAGATCCGCCTCGGTCAAGGCCCGCCCCCTCCTTTCGTTGCAAAACGTGTCGACCCGCTGCGACCGGCTCCGCCGCTCTTGCGATCGCCACGGGCAACTAGAACATGTTACAGAAAAGCGGTTTCGTATCGCTACCAGCCGCAGGAATACCCTGCTCGACACAAATCGGAACGTGTTCTAGTCTCTGGTGTAAGTCCGCTGAGTAAGTCTGGCGCAGGAGGCAAACGTAAGTGACGTCCATTCAACAGCGTGATGCGCAGTCGGTTTTGGCTGGCATCGATGATCTGCTCCCGCAGATTCGCGAACGCGCTCAGGCGACGGAGGACCTGCGGCGGCTGCCCGACGAGACCGTTCAGGATCTTCAGGATGTGGGCTTCTTCACCCTGTTGCAGCCCGAGCAGTGGGGCGGTTTGCAGTGCGATCCGACGCTGTTCTACGAGGCGGTGCGGCGGCTGGCCAGCGCGTGTGGCTCCACCGGCTGGGTGAGCTCGATCATCGGCGTGCACAACTGGCACCTGGCGCTGTTCGACCAGCAGGCCCAGGAGGAGGTCTGGGGCGAGGACCCCAAGACCCGCGTGTCGTCGTCGTATGCCCCGATGGGTGCCGGCGTGGTGACCGACGGCGGTTACCTGGTCAACGGCTCATGGAACTGGTCCTCGGGTTGTGACCACGCCACGTGGGCCTTTCTCGGCGGTCCGGTGATCAAGGACGGCCGTCCGGTAGACTTCGGCAGCTTCCTGATCCCGCGCAGCGAGTACCGCATCGACGACGTGTGGCACGTCGTGGGCCTGCGGGGCACCGGCAGCAACACCGTCGTCGTCAAGGATGTCTTCGTGCCGCGCCACCGGTTCCTGTCCTACAAGGCCATGAACGACGGCACCGCGGGCGGGTATGAGACCAACACCGCGCCGGTTTACAAGATGCCTTGGGGCACAATGCATCCCACAACCATTTCGGCGCCGATCGTCGGGATGGCCTACGGCGCGTACGACGCGCACGTCGAGCACCAAGGCAAGCGGGTGCGGGCGGCGTTCGCCGGCGAGAAGGCCAAGGACGACCCGTTCGCCAAAGTCCGCATCGCCGAGGCGGCCAGCGACATCGATGCGGCCTGGCGTCAGTTGAGCGGCAACGTCGCCGACGAATACGCCCTGCTGTCCGCCGGCAAGGAGATCCCGTTCGAGCTGCGCGCCCGCGCGCGCCGTGACCAGGTGCGCGCCACCGGCCGCGCGATCGCCTCCATCGATCGGCTGTTCGAGGCGTCCGGTGCCACCGCCTTGGGCAATGACCAACCGGTGCAACGGTTCTGGCGCGACGCGCACGCCGGGCGGGTGCACGCGGCCAACGACCCCGAGCGGGCCTACCAGATCTTCGGGAACAACGAGTTCGGGTTGCCGCCCGGCGACACCATGGTCTAGCCATGACAGCTACGACGGGGGAGCTGACGTTCGAGTCCACTTCGCGGTTCGCAGAGGTGGACGTCGACGGCCCGCTGAAGCTGCACTACCACGAAGCCGGGGTCGGCAACGACCAGACCGTGGTGCTGTTGCACGGCGGCGGGCCGGGCGCGGCGAGTTGGACGAACTTCTCCCGCAACATCCCGGTGCTGGCCGAGCGGTTTCATGTGTTGGCCGTCGACCAGCCGGGCTACGGCCACTCCGACAAGCGCGCCGAGCACGGGCAGTTCAACCACTACGCGGCCCGCGCCTTGGCGGGTCTCTTCGACCAGCTGGGTTTGGGACGCGTTCCGCTGGTTGGGAATTCGCTGGGTGGTGGCACCGCGGTCCGCTTCGCGCTGGATTACCCGGACCGGGCCGGCAAGCTGGTGCTGATGGGCCCCGGCGGGGTGAGCGTGAACCTGTTCGCGCCCGACCCGACGGAGGGCGTCAAACGGCTCGGCAAGTTCTCCGCCGAGCCCACCCGCGAAAACCTCGAGGCGTTCTTGCGGGTGATGGTCTACGACCAGAAGCTGATCACCGACGAATTGATCGACCAGCGCTTCGAATTGGCCAGCACACCCGAATCGCTGACCGCGACGCGGGCAATGGGGATGTCTTTCGCCGGAGCCGATTTCGAGCTGGGCATGATGTGGCGCGAAGTGCACCGGCTACGCCAGCCGGTGCTGCTGATCTGGGGCCGCGAGGACCGGGTCAACCCGCTGGACGGCGCGCTAGTCGCACTGAAAACCATTCCGCGTGCACAGCTTCACGTTTTCGGGCAATGTGGGCACTGGGCACAGGTGGAGAAGTTCGACGAGTTCAACAAGCTCACCATCGATTTCCTGGGAGGTGCGCGATGAGCATCCGCTCGCTGGGCTATCTGCGTATCGAGGCCACCGACATGGCGGCCTGGCGCGACTACGGCCTGAAGGTGCTCGGCATGGTCGAGGGCAAGGGCGCCACCGAAGGCGCGCTCTATCTGCGGATGGACGACTTCCCGGCGCGGCTGGTGATTGTGCCCGGCGAGGCTGACCGGCTCATCGAATCTGGCTGGGAATGCGCGAATGCCGCTGGGCTGCAAGAGATCCGGAATCGGCTCGACATCGAGGGCACGCCCTACAAGGAGGCCACCGCCGCCGAGCTGGCCGACCGCCGGGTCGACGAGATGATCCGGTTCTCCGATCCGTCCGGCAACTGCCTGGAGGTCTTCCACGGCGCTGCGCTCGAACACCGCCGCGTGGTCAGCCCGTACGGGCACAAGTTCGTCACCGAGGACCAAGGCCTGGGCCACGTGGTGCTGACCACCCGCGACGACGAAGAGACCCTGCACTTCTACCGCGACGTGCTGGACTTCAAGCTGCGTGACTCGATGCGGCTGCCGCCTCAGGTGGTCGGCCGGCCCGCCGACGGCCCCCCGGCCTGGCTGCGGTTCCTGGGCTGCAACCCGCGCCACCACAGCCTGGCCTTCATGCCCGGCCAGACTCCCAGCGGCATCGTGCACCTGATGGTCGAGGTCGAGAACGCCGACGACGTCGGCCTGTGCCTGGACCGGGCGCTGCGCCGCAAGGTGCCGATGTCGGCGACGCTGGGCCGCCACGTCAACGACCTGATGCTGTCCTTCTACATGAAGACACCCAGCGGGTTCGACATCGAATTCGGTTGCGAGGGAAGGCAAGTCGCCGACGACGACTGGATCGCCCGGGAGAGCACCGCGATCAGCCTGTGGGGCCACGACTTCAGCGTCGGATTCAAGGGTTAGTTTCTCAGGCTATGACTGCCGCGCCGATCGACCCGCGCACGTTCCGCAGTGTGCTCGG
Source organism: Mycobacterium colombiense (assembly GCF_003284975.1). GTDB lineage: Bacteria > Actinomycetota > Actinomycetes > Mycobacteriales > Mycobacteriaceae > Mycobacterium > Mycobacterium europaeum_A. Next base: position 69,693 of record NZ_QMEU01000011.1, on the reverse strand, counting down.
CCAGTTCTGCACCGGGATCACCATCATCACCACCGTGCATGACGACGTCCCGGTCGGTTTCGCCTGCCAGTCGTTCGCGGCGCTGTCGCTGGACCCACCGCTGGTGTTGTTCTGCCCCACCAAGGTGTCGCGGTCGTGGCGGGCCATCGAGGCCAGCGGGCGGTTCTGCGTCAACATGCTGACCGAGCAGCAGAAGCACGTCTCGGCCCGCTTCGGCTCCAAGGAGCCCGATAAGTTCGCCGGGATCGACTGGCACTTTTCCGAACTCGGTTCGCCGATCATCGACGGATCGCTGGCCTACATCGACTGCACGGTGGCCTCCGCGCACGACGGGGGCGATCACTTCGTGGTATTCGGTGCGGTGCAATCGCTTTCGGAGGCGCCCAAGATCAAGCCGCGGCCGCTGCTGTTCTATCGCGGTGAATACACCGGCATCGAACCGGACAAGACGACGCCCGCGCAGTGGCGCGATGACCTGGAGGCGTTCTTAACGACCACCACCCAGGACACCTGGCTGTAGCGGCGCCCTACCGGTCGCGGCGGTCGGCGGACATGTCGACCGTGGGGGAGTTGTCCGCTATCGGCTGCTCCTGGCTCCACGCGGGGTCGCGGCCGGTGGTGTTCTCGCCGGCCGCGGCGTCCCTGTCCTTGTCGGCCTGCACCTTCGGGTCGAGGTTGTCGGCACGCTTGAACTGCTCGTCGAGCTGTTCGCGCGAGGACGCCGCTTCCGTCTGATGGGTTGACGCCCGATCATGTAAGCGGGCGGCTTCGGCGGCCTTGGCCTCGGCTTCGGCCTGCGCGGCACGGGCTTTCGCGGCCGTCTCGGCGGCCAGCGCCTCACGGCGCTCGACCTTGGCGGTCTCCAACTTGGCTTTTTCGCGAATTCCCTCGGCCTCCCGCTCGCGGCGGCGCCTGGTGGCTCTGCGGGCGGCGATGGCCAGGGCGACGATCACGAGGACCGCCACAACTGCGGCGATGACGATCCAGACGGTGTTGCTGGTGTTCATGATGGACTCCGTTGTCGATATACCGAAGCGCGAAGGCTCCGTTCGCCGGGTTGCCGTATTCGACAGGAACGAAACAACCCAAGTCGACACCCGCGGCTCGGGCGCGACCGCGGGGCCGGAGAATGGAGTCATGACGCTGGACCTGGACGGGTACTTCGACCGCATCAATTACGACGGTCCGGCCGAGCCGAACCTCGAGGTGCTACAGGCGCTGATGACCGCCCACACCGGCTCGATCCCGTTCGAGAACCTCGATCCGCTGATTGGTGTGCCGGTCGACGACCTCGGCCCGGAAGCCCTCACCGACAAGCTGGTCCGCCGGCGCCGCGGGGGCTACTGCTACGAGCAGAACGGCCTGATGGGCTACGCGCTTGCCGAAATCGGTTTTCGGGTGCGGCGGTTGGCCGGCCGGGTGGTCTGGATGCAGCCGCCCGAGACGCCGCTGGGCGCCCAGACGCACACCGCGCTGGCGGTGACGTTCCCGGGCTCGCAGGGCTCGTTTCTGGTCGACGTCGGCTTCGGTGGCCAGACGCTGACGTCTCCCATCCGTTTGCAGACCGGCAACGCCCAGCAGACCACGCACGAGCCGTATCGGCTCGACGACCGCGGTGACGGCCTGGTGCTGCAAGCGCAGGTCCGCGACCAGTGGCAACCGCTGTACGTCTTCGGCACCCGAAGCGTGCCCCTGATCGATCTGCGGGTGGGCAGCTGGTACGTCTCCACCCATCCGTCGTCGCATTTCGTGACGAGCCTGATGGTCGCGTTGATTACCGACGACGCCCGCTACAACCTGGCCGGCCGAAACCTGACCATTCACCGCGCCGACGGCAGCGAGAAGATCCGCCTGGAGGATGCGGCGGCGGTCGTCGAGGTGCTCGGTGAGCGGTTCGGCATCGACGTGGCGGGCATCGGCGAGGCGGGCGCGCTCGAGGCGCGCATCGCGCAGGTGCTCGACGCCTAGGCGCCCTCGTGCGGTTTCGCTAGCGCGCCGCGAGCCAGGGGCCGAGGCGTCGCATCGCTTCCTCGATATCGTGGGTCGGGCCCGCGAACGACAGTCGCACGAACGAATTGCCGCGCGCGGTGTCAAAGTCGATGCCCGGCGCGATCGCAACACCGGTCTGCGCCAACAGCTTTGAACAGAACTCGATCGAGTTGTCGGTGAATTCCGAAACGTCGGCGTAGACGTAGAAGGCGCCGTCGGTGGGGGCCAACCGCTCGATGCCGATGCTGCGCAGCCCGTCGAGCACCAGCGAGCGGTTGGTCGCGTAGTGGTGCAGGTGACCGTCGGCTTCGGTCGTCGCCTCCGGGGTGAAGGCCGCCACCGCGGCGAGTTGCGACAGCACGGGCGGGCAGATGGTGAAATTGCCGGTCAAACAATCCACCGCGCGGCGCAGCTCGGCCGGCACCAGCAGCCAGCCCAGCCGCCAGCCCGTCATCGCGTAGTACTTCGAAAAGCTGTTGACCACCACGGCGTTTCGGGATGTCTGCCACGCGCAACTGGTCTGCGGCGCACCCTCGTAGACCAGGCCGTGGTACACCTCGTCGCTGATCAGTCGCGCTCCCGACGCATCACACCAGGAGACGATGGCGGCCAGCTCCGCCGGCTCGATGACGGTTCCGGTCGGGTTGGCGGGGCTTGCCACGATGACGCCCTGCACCGGCGGGTCGAGGGCGGCGAGCATCTGCGCGGTCGGCTGGAAGCGGGTCTGCGGCCCGCAGGGGATCTCCACCACCTCACAACCCAAGGCGGACAGGATGTTTCGGTAACACGGGTAACCAGGGCTGGCCAGCGCCACGCGATCGCCGACGTCGAAGCAGGCCAGGAAGGTGAGCAGGAAGCCCCCGGAGGAGCCGGTGGTGATCACCACCGCATCCGGTTCGACGTCGAGCCCGTGCTGGCGCTGGTAGTCGGCGGCGATCGCGGCGCGCAGTTCCGGGGTGCCCAACGACACCGAGTAACCCAGCTCGTTGGAATGCACAGCGGCCGCCGCTGCCGCTCGCACCGGCTCGGGTGCACCCACGCTGGGCTGGCCCGCCGAGAGGTTGACCAGGTCGCCGTGGCTGCGCTGGCGTTCCGCGGCCGCCAGCCACACATCCATCACATAGAACGGTGGGATGCCGGCGCGCAGCGAGACACGGTCGGTCACGGCGTCTGGAGTACCTCGGATTCCAGCCGCCTAAGCAGTTGTTGCGGCGAATCCAGTAGATGCGCACTGCCGTGGGCGCGCTTGAAGTACAGGTGCATGTCGTGTTCCCAGGTGATCGCGATGCCGCCGTGCAACTGGATCCCCTCGGCGGCCACGACGTTCAGTGCCTCGGTGGCGGCCAGGCGCGCGGTGGCGGCGTTGGTGGGGCTGGGGGCATCGCAGGCCTCGGCGACGACGGCCTTGGCGGCGGAGACGGTGACATACAGATCGGCCATCCGGTGCTTGAGCGCCTGGAAGCTGCCGATCGGCCGGCCGAATTGCACTCGGTCCTTGGCGTATTCGACCGTCAGCTCCAGACAGCGCTGCGCGGCGCCGATCTGCTCGGCGGCCAGCAGGATGGCCGCCGTGTCCGCCAGGCCGGGGTCGGTGCCGATCGGCTCGGTCTCCTCGGCCGTCAGCCGCGCCAGGCGCCGGGTCGGGTCCATGGTGGTGACGGGCTCGGCGCGGAACCGGGTCCACCTGCTCAACCGGCCGTCCTCGACGGCGACCACGACGTCGGCGATGTCGCCGTTGACCACATAGTCGGCGTCGAACACCAGCGCGCCGATCGCGGCACCCTCGGCGAGGGCCTCCAGCGTCGTGGCGTCCGGTTCGGTCGCGCTCAGCAGCGCCAGCTCGGCCAGCGTGGTGCCGAGCAGCGGGGAGGGCACCAGCGCGCGGCCGAGCTCCTGCAAAACCGTTGCGGCGTCGGCCAATTCGCCGCCCGCACCGCCCAGCTCCTCGGGGATCACCAGCGCCGCGGCGCCGACCTGCTCGCACAGCAGCTGCCAGAGCGACTCGTCGTAGCCCTTGTCGGACTCCATGGCCGCGCGCACGGCGGCCGGGCCGGCGTGCTTGGCCACCAGGGCGGCGACGGTCTCGCGGAGGAGCTCGCGTTCTTCTGTGGTGGTCATAGCGCCTCCAGCACTCGCCGCCGGTGCTGCTCCGGCGTGCCCCACGCGGACCGCAGGGCCTGCACCCGCAACAGCAACAGCGACAGGTCGTGCTCTTGGGTGAAGCCGATGGCGCCGTGGGTTTGCAGCGCGGACCGCGCCGCCAACAGCCCCGCCTCGGATGCCGCTGCCTTGGCCGCACTCACATCGCGGGGATCCAGCGTCAGCGCCGCGCCATACACCAGCGGGCGGGCCAGCTCGATGGCGATGTGCACGTCGGCGAGCTTGTGCTTGATCGCCTGATACGAGCCGATCACCCGGCCGAACTGGGTGCGCTGCTTGGCGTAGTCGACCGCCCCGTCGCGCAGCGCCTCGGCCGCACCGATCAGCTGGGCCGCGGTGGCCAGCGCGCCGAACTGGTAGGCGCGCTGGACATCCGCCTGCCACGATGACCCGGTCGCGGTCACGTCATACAGCCGCCGGCTCGGGTCGACGGACTCGTAGGGCGCTTCGGGCGCCCCCACTAGCACCGCCTCGGTGACGCCGTCCGCACCGGCCAACAGCACCAGCCCGGCCACGTCGGCGTCCACCGCGCGCGGCGTCTGCGGCGGCAGGGCGACGGTGGCGATCAGCTCACCGGAGGCCAATTCGGCGCTGCGCTCGGCCAGATCGCCCGAGGCGAGCAAAACCGGTGCCACCGCGATGGATTCGGCCACCGGGCCCGGCACGCACCAGCGACCCAGGCGCTCGATGGCGACGACGAGGTCGACCGGGTCGGCCTCGATGCCGTCGAATTTCTCCGGCACGGCCAGCGCGGTGACGCCCAGGTTGGCCAGCTGCTCCCACACCTTGCGGCCCGGTGCGGTGTCGCCCGCCGACCACGCGCGCACCGCGCCGGGCAGATCCGCCGCGCCCAGCGCGGCGTCGATGCTGGCCGCGAAGTCGCGCTGCTGTTCGTCTAGCGCAAATTTCACTTCTTGCCTCCGGACTTTTCACGTGGCAGGCCTAGCAACCGCTCGGAGATGATGTTGCGCTGAATCTCGTTGGTGCCGGCGTAGATCGGGCCGCCCAGCGCGAATAGCAGGCCCTCGGTCCACCGGCCGGTCAGTTCCCCGTCGGCGGCCAACAGGTCCAGCGCGGTCTGGTGCAGTTCGACGTCGAGGTCGGACCAGAACACCTTGGTCACCGAGGATTCGGCGCCCAGCTCCCCGCCCTCGGCCAGCCGGGTCACCGTGCCGAAGGTCTGCAACCGGTAGGCCTGCGCCTTGATCCAGCCGTCGGCCACCCGGTCGGCGAACGCGTCGGGTGACCCGCTGTCCTGCCACAGCCGCACCAGCCGCTCGGCGGTGGCCAGGAAGCGGGCCGGGCTGCGCAGGGACATGCCGCGCTCGTTGCTCGACGTGCTCATGGCGGCCCGCCAGCCCTCGTGCGGGGTGCCGATCACGTCCTCGTCGGGCACGAAGACGTCGTCGAGGAAGATCTCGCCGAAGCCGGTGTCGCCGCCCAGCTGGACGATGGGGCGCACCGTGACGCCCTGGGCCTTCAGGTCGAACATGAAGTACGTCAGCCCGTTGTGCCGCTCCGCCCCCGGGTCTGACCGGAACAGCCCGAAGCCCCGCTCGGCGAACGGGGCTCGCGAGCTCCATATCTTCTGCCCGTTGAGCAGCCAACCGCCGTCGGTTTGGGTGGCGGTGGATCGCAGTGACGCCAGGTCGCTGCCGGACTCGGGCTCCGACCACGCCTGGGCCCAGATCTCCTCTCCGCTGGCCATTTTCGGCAGGATTCTCATCCGCTGTTCTTCGGTGCCGTGCGCGAACAGCGTCGGCGCCAGCATCGAGGTGCCGTTGGCGCTGGCGCGGCCCGGCGCGCCGGCCCGGAAGTACTCCTCCTCGAACACCACCCAGTGCAGCAGCGGGGCGTCGCGGCCGCCGTAGCGTTTCGGCCAGGTGATCACCGACAGGCCGGCGTTGAATAGCACGCGGTCCCATTTCCGGTGTTGGTCAAAGCCTTCGGCGTTGTCGTATGACTTGGTCGGGATCTTTTCGGCGTTGGCCGACAGGAATTCCCGGACCTCGGCCTGGAAGGCCAGGGTGTCATCGTCTAGATCCAGATCCATCAGTCCAGCTCTCGCAGTTGTGGTTTGACCACCTTGCCGCCGGCATTGCGCGGCAACGCGTCGACGAACCGCACCGACCGCGGTGCCTTGAAGTTCGCCAGATGTTCACGGGTGTAAGCGATCACGGATTGCTCGTCGAGCTGGGCGCCGGGCCGGGTCACCAGGTATGCCCGGCCCACCTCGCCGAGCCGCTCGTCGGGAACTCCGATCACCGCGGCGTCGGCCACGCCGTCCATCCGGGCCAGCACCTGCTCGACCTCGGCGGGGTAGACGTTGAACCCACCGCAGATGTACATGTCTTTCAGCCGATCGGTGATGCGCAGGTTGCCGGCCGCGTCGACGGCGCCGATGTCACCGGTGTGCAGCCACCCGTCGGCGTCGATGGCGGCCGCGGTGGCCTCGGGGTCTTCCAGGTAGCCCAGCATCACGTTCGGCCCGCGCAGCAACACCTCGCCCGGCTCCCCGGGGGCCAAGGCGTCGATGCGCAACTCGAAGTCGGCGAACGGGCGGCCGCAGGTGGTGGCCACGGTGACCGCGTCGTCGTCGGCGCGGCACATGGTGCCCATGCCGTTGGCCTCGGTCAGCCCGTAGGCGGTCAGCACGATGTCGATGTCGAGTTCGGATTGCATGCGCTCGACCAGCACCACCGGCACGGTCGCCGCGCCGGTCACCGCGAACCGCAGCGAGCTCAGGTCGTAATCGTTGCGCGCCGGGTGGTCGAGCAGGGTCTGGTAGATGGTGGGCGGCCCGGGCAGCACGGTGATGCGATGTCGTTCGATGGCCTGCAGCGCGCGCAGCGGGTCGAAGGTGAGGTGGGGGATCAGCGTCGCACCGGTCTGCAGGCACGCCAGGATGCCGGCCTTGTAGCCGAAGTTGTGGAAGAACGGGTTGATGCACAGGTAGCGGTCGTCGCTGGTGATCTTGCCGTTGGCCGCCCAGGACGCCGAGGCCGACAGCGACTGCCGGTGGGCGCACAGCACGCCTTTGCTGCGGCCGGTGGTGCCGGACGTGAAGAGGATGTCGCTGACGTCGTCGGGCATGACGGCGAGCGCGCGAGCGGCGACCGCGTCGAGGTCGGTGCCGCGGGCGATGAACTCGTCCCAGGTCCCCGGGACAGGATCGTCGGCATCGATCGGTATCCGCACGATGTGCCGCAGCGCGGGCAGCGCCGCGCGGTCCAGGTCGGCCAGGCGATCGTGGCCCAGGAAGCGGCCCATGCCGAACAGCACCGGAGCGCCGGTGCGGGCCAGGATGTCGCTGGCCTCGGCGGCGGTGTAGCGGGTGTTCAGCGGCACCATCGCGGCCCCGGCGTGGTGGATTGCCAGGCAGGCCACCACCCAGTGCCAGGTGTTCGGCGACCAGACGGCCACCCGGTCACCCGCCCGCACGCCCAGATCGATCAGGGCGGCGGCCGCGCGGTACACCTCGTCGCGCAGGCCGGCGGCGGTGAAGGACCGTTCGTCGGTGATCAGCGCGTCGTGATCGGGCAGGCGGCTCGCGAAACGATCCAGCGCCGCGGGCACCGTGCGCGGATCGTTGGTCATGGGATGCTCCTGTGGCGGCGCTGGCGCGATGTCGATCGCCCGGTTTCTCCGCGCTCCGCCCCGCGGCGCGCATCATCACCGAGCTACAAAGCAAGTGCTTGGTAGGTTAGCCTACAGGGCATGCAGGACGTCGAGGAGTTCCGGGCAGAGGTCCGCTCTTGGCTCGCCGACAATCTCGTCGGCGAATTCGCAGCGCTCAAGGGGCTGGGCGGGCCCGGGCGCGAGCACGAGGCGTTCGAGGAGCGCCGGGCGTGGAACCAGCACCTGGCCAAGGCCGGGCTGACCTGCCTGGGCTGGCCGGTCGAGCACGGCGGCCGTGGGCTGTCGACGGCGCACCGGGTGGCCTTCTACGAGGAGTACGCGAAGGCCGATGCCCCGGACAAGGTCAACCACTTCGGCGAAGAGCTGCTCGGCCCGACGCTGATCGCCTTCGGCACGCCCGAGCAGCAGCAGCGCTTCTTGCCCAAAATCCTCGACGTCACCGAGCTGTGGTGCCAGGGCTATTCCGAGCCCGGCGCCGGCAGCGACCTCGCCAACGTGGCGACCACCGCCGAGCTCGACGGCGACGAGTGGGTGATCAACGGCCAGAAGGTGTGGACGTCGCTGGCCCACCTGTCGCAATGGTGCTTTGTGGTCGCGCGCACCGAGAAGGGTTCCAAGCGCCACGCCGGCCTGTCGTATCTGCTGGTCCCGCTGGATCAGCCGGGCGTGGAGGTTCGCCCGATCGTCCAGATCACCGGCACCGCGGAATTCAACGAGGTGTTCTTCGACGACGCACGCACCGAGGCCGGCCTGGTTGTCGGCGAGCCCGGCGACGGCTGGCGGGTCGCCATGGGCACGCTGACCTTCGAGCGTGGCGTCTCGACTCTCGGCCAGCAGATCCGTTACGCGCGTGAGCTTTCCAACCTCGCCGAGCTCGCCCAGCGCACCGGCGCCGCCGACGACCCGTTAATCCGCGATCGGCTGACCCGGGCGTGGACCGGGCTGCGGGCCATGCGCAGTTACGCGCTGGCCACCATGGACGTAGAGCAGCCCGGCCAGGATAACGTGTCGAAGTTGTTGTGGGCCAACTGGCATCGCGACCTCGGCGAGCTGGCCATGGACGTCATCGGCAAGCCGGGGCTGACCCTGACCGACGGTGAGTTCGACGAATGGCAGCGGCTGTTCCTGTTCACCCGCGCCGACACCATTTACGGCGGATCCAACGAGATCCAGCGCAACATCATCGCCGAGCGGGTGCTCGGCCTACCCCGAGAGGTTAAGGGATGAGCCTGTCCGAAGCCCCCAAAGAGATTGCCGGACACGGCCTTCTGCAGGGCAAGGTGGTGGTCGTCACCGCCGCCGCGGGCACCGGCATCGGCGCCTCGACGGCACGACGGGCGCTGGCCGAGGGTGCCGACGTGGTGATCTCGGATCACCACGAACGAAGGTTGGGGGAGACCGCCGACCAGCTCACCGCGCTCGGCCAGGGCAGGGTCGAAAGCGTGCTGTGCGACGTGACGTCGACCGCGCAGATCGATGCGCTGTTCGCATCGGCGACCGCGCGGATGGGACGCGTCGACGTCCTGGTCAACAACGCCGGGCTGGGCGGGCAGACGCCAGTGGTCGACATGACCGACGAGGAGTGGGACCGCGTCCTGGACGTCACCCTGACGTCGGTGTTTCGCGCCACGCGCGCGGCGCTGCGCTACTTCCGTGACGCGCCGCACGGCGGGGTGATCGTCAACAACGCCAGCGTCCTGGGCTGGCGGGCTCAGCACTCGCAGGCGCACTATGCCGCCGCCAAGGCCGGCGTGATGGCGCTGACCCGTTGCAGCGCAATCGAAGCCGCGGAGTACGACGTGCGGATCAACGCGGTGTCGCCGAGCATCGCGCGGCACAAGTTTTTGGAGAAGACGTCGTCGGCCGATCTGCTCGACCGGCTGTCGGCCGGCGAAGCCTTCGGGCGGGCCGCCGAACCATGGGAGGTCGCGGCCACCATCGCGTTCCTCGCCAGCGACTACTCCAGCTACCTGACCGGCGAGGTCATCTCGGTGTCCAGTCAGCATCCGTGAGCTGCGACATCGCTGACTAGCGCCGGTCCGCGACGTGTTTACAATTGTCGACCAACGCGGTTGACGCAGGTGGGAGGGTGCAGTGAGCGACGGACCGGGTCAGCGACCGTGGGGTGAGAACCCGCCTCCCGCAAGCACACCCGGCCAGCCACCGGGTGCCCCGTGGCAATCCGACGCGGGTTGGCCGCAGCAGTGGGGTCAAGGGGGTCAGCCAACCCCGTTCGGGCAGCCCGCGTACGGGGCGTGGCCCTCGCCGCCACCGGTCACCGTCGCCCAGTTCAACGGGCCGCAGGGCGGTCCCGGGCAACGCAATCGCAAGCCGTGGATCATCGGGCTGAGCGTGGCCGCCGCGGTGCTCGTCGTGGTCGTCATCATCGTGATCGCGGTCAGCGGCGGCGGCGGGTCGGGCAGCGCCGGTGATGCCGCCAAGGGTTACCTCGAGGCGCTGGCCCGCGGTGATGCGCAGGCCGCGCTGTCCTACAGCACCGATCAGCCGGCGTCGAAGGAGTTCCTGACCGACGACATCCTCAAGCGGCAGATCGCGCGGTGGCCGATCACCGACATCAAGATCCTCGACGACAATTCCGCGCGCGGTTTCGGTTTCGGGCAGGTGCACGTGTCGGCGAAATTCGGCGACAACACCTCGGACGTGACCATGTCGATCAAGAAGGCGGGCAGCGACTGGAAACTCGACCACGCCGCGATCAAGGTGGACACGCTGAACGCGGGCATCGAGCAGGCCGCCGTCAAAACGGCGACGTTCTTCGGCAAGCCCGTCGGCACCGCGCCGGTCTACGTCTTCCCCGGTTGGCTGGACGTATCCAGCAGCAACCCGAATCTGGCCGTCAACACGAAAAAGCCCTTCCTGCTTGACAATCTGACGACATCGGGCGCGTACTTCAACGACCTGGAATTTAAACTCAGCGACAAGGGGTTGGCCGCGACCAGCTCCGCGATATCGGCGGCGCTGGCGAGTTGCGCGAACTCGACCCAACTGCGACCGGCCGACTGCCCGCAGCACGCCTTCGACTACGACCTGGTGGACGGGACCGCCGCCTGGGGCAAACCGGACATCAGTGGCCTCAAGATCAACCTGTTCGATCCCTTCCGGCTCGAGGCGTCGTTCTCCGGGTCGGTCAACTTCCCGCTGACGGCCCAGACCCGGTCGGGTGGCACCAAGACGAGCGTCGTCAACACCTTCGTGTCCGGCAACGCCGACGAGTCGCAGAATCCGCCGGTGGTCTCGCTGCGCTGACGCTCTTGACGCCGGCCGCGGATGGGAAACCGAGGCCTCGGTGGCCAAGCAAGCGCTTGGTTGATACGCTGAACGGGTGGACCGAGTGCCCGGTCAGGCGAACAGCCGGCGAGACGAGCTACTGGAGCTTGCCGCGACCATGTTCGCCGAGCGTGGATTGCGCGCCACCACCGTCCGGGACATCGCCGACAGCGCCGGCATCCTGTCCGGCAGCCTGTATCACCACTTCTCCTCCAAGGAGGAGATGGTCGACGAGCTGTTGCGCAGTTTCCTGGACTGGCTGTTCGCGCGCTATCGGGAAATCGTCGACAGCGAGGCCAACCCCCTGGAGCGGCTCAAGGGGCTGTTCATGGCGTCGTTCGAGGCGATCGAGCACCGGCACGCGCAGGTCGTCATCTACCAGGACGAAGCCCAGCGGTTGTTGTCCCAGCCCCGGTTTTCCTACATCGAGGACATGAACCGGCAACAGCGCAAGATGTGGCTCGAGTTGCTCAATCAGGGCGTCGAACAGGGCTACTTCCGGCCCGACCTCGACGTCGACCTGATCTACCGCTTCATCCGTGACACCACCTGGGTGTCGGTGCGCTGGTATCAACCCGGCGGACCGCTCACCGCGGAGCAGGTGGGCCAGCAATATCTCGCCATCGTGCTTGGCGGGATCACCAAAGGAGGAGTCTGAAATGACTGAGGCGTACGTCATCGACGCTGTGCGTACCGCGGTCGGCAAGCGCGGCGGGTCGCTGGCCGGAATTCACCCGGTGGATCTCGGTGCCCTGGGCTGGCGCGGCCTGCTCGACCGGGTCGGCGTCGATCCCGCCGCCGTCGACGACGTGATCGCCGGCTGTGTCGATGCGATCGGCGCGCAGGCCGGCAACATCGCCCGGCTCTCGTGGCTGGCCGCCGGCTATCCCGAAGAGGTTCCCGGCGTCACCGTCGACCGGCAGTGCGGCTCCAGCCAGCAGGCCATTTCCTTCGGCGCGCAAGCGGTCCTGTCCGGCACAGCCGATCTGATCGTCGCCGGCGGCGTGCAGAACATGAGCCAGATCCCGATCTCGTCGGCTATGACGGTCGGCGAGCAATTCGGATTCACCTCACCGACAAACGAATCCAAGCAGTGGCTGCACCGCTACGGCGACCAGGAGATCTCGCAGTTCCGCGGCTCGGAGCTGATCGCGGAGAAGTGGAACCTGTCCCGCGAGGAGATGGAGCGCTACGCGCTGACCAGCCACGAGCGCGCTTTCGCGGCCATTCGCGGCGGCCACTTCGACAACGAAATCATCACCGTGGAAACGGAATCCGGGCCGTTCCGGGTTGACGAGGGGCCGCGCGAGTCGTCGCTGGAGAAGATGGCCGGGCTCAAGCCGCTGGTTGAGGGCGGCCGGCTGACCGCGGCCATGGCCAGCCAGATCTCCGACGGTGCCAGCGCCGTGCTGCTGGCGTCGGAAAAGGCCGTCAAGGAGCACAACCTGACGCCGCGGGCGCGCATCCACCACATCAGCGCCCGCGGCGCCGACCCGGTGTTCATGCTGACCGGGCCCATCCCGGCGACCCGCTACGCGCTGGACAAGACCGGGCTGTCGATCGACGACATCGACACCGTCGAGATCAACGAGGCGTTCGCGCCGGTGGTGTTGGCGTGGCTCAAGGAGATCAAGGCCGACCCGGAGAAGGTCAACCCCAACGGCGGCGCGATCGCGCTCGGCCACCCGCTGGGTGCCACCGGCGCCAAGTTGTTCACCACCATGCTCAACGAGCTGGAGCGCATCGGTGGCCGCTACGGGCTGCAGACGATGTGCGAGGGCGGCGGCACGGCCAACGTCACGATCATCGAGCGCCTCTGACCTCGTGCAGCACTCGCTTCTGTCGCCCGGCGTGAAAGCTACGACGCGTCAACCGCATGTCGCGTCGTGAAATAACTCTCGGACAACCTTTTACCGGGTTCGGCCGCCTACCGGGTCGCCACCACCAGGGCGATGCCGCCCAGGGCGAGCAGCCAACTCGTGAAGCTGCCGACCAAGAAGTACTCGGTCACCTCGTCGATGCCGACGCCGTTGTTGCGGTTGGTCTGGGCGTTCAATTCCGGGAATCGGATAATGCCCTTGGCCGCGACGACGGCGCTGGCCGCGGCCACCTGGCCGCCGACGCCGAGGCTCAGAATCAGCAGCCGCTCCAGCGGCCCCAGCAGCCGGCCGCCCCTGAGCCGATCCGACGGCTGCGGCTCACCGGGTGGACGCACCGCCCCCACTGAGCCGAGCACCAGGCGCACCAACTGATTGGCGGTGGCGAACTGAACCAGCATCACGCCGACGAGCATCAGCAACCGGGCGGGCGTGACATGGCTGAGTGGCAGGTGAACCCAGGCCGACCACCGCGCGACGACGCCGCCGCCCGGCGAGGACCAGCCGGATAACAGGGCCAGCACCGCCAGCGCGCCGCCGAACACCGCCAGCGGAGCGATTTGGTGTTCGCCGCTGAGTTCGCTTCGCGCGCAAAGCCATTCCCACGCCACCACCGCCGCGGCGGCCAGCACGAGCAGCGCGATGTCGCCGGCACGCCACAGGGCGCCCAGTCCCGCGCACGCCAGCACCACCACCGGCCCGGCCAGCAGCGGTGGCCATAGCGCACCGACCGCACGCCGACTGAGGTCGGCGACGCCGAGGGCGATGAGAAAGACCGCGACGGCGCTCACGGCAGGCTCCGAAGGTATTGACTGGCAAGCACAATCAGGTCCAGGCCATCGCGGCTCGCGCGCTGGGACACCGCCGACGGGCTGATGCCCTCTTCGGCGGCGAGCTCCTTTTTGGTCCGGCCCGTCATCAAGCCCCTCACTATCCGCAATGACCGTTCATCGAGCGATCCAAGCAGATGGTCCCGACAGATCAGGGCGGCGTTGACGGCGGCGACGTCGCCGCGGGTGCCGGCCTCGGCCCGAAACGTCGTGCGTACCAGCGTCAAGCCGGGCTGCCGCTGCGCCTCCGCGGTGTGCTGAATGGCCTCACGGGCGGTCCACCAGCCCGGGCCGTCCTGGATTCCCGCGGCGGCATCGAGGATGGTGACCGAGCCCCACCCGATGCCGAACCGGACGTCGATGTCGGGGGCGACGGCCAGCCGCAGTGTCAGGGCGGCATCGATCGCGGAGCCGACGGTCGGGTAGCTACCCTGGAACTCGTCGCCGACTGTGAACGCGGGCGGACCGATCGCTTCGGTGGCGACGTGTCGCAGGGCGGCCGCCAGGCTCCCATGTAGCTTCGAGCGGTCGGTGGCGCGCCGGGAACCGACGACGTCTCCGATGAGCGTCGCCCGCGATGAAGGATTTAGCTTCATCCGAGCCATTTGAAGAGTATAGCTTAATTATGCATGGATTTAGCTAGGCGCTTTATCGAAGTGCTATGGCCCTTCGATGAGGGCGGACGCCGCCTGCAGGTGCCGGACCGCATCGCGCACGATCGACTCGATCAGTTCGGCGCACGACGGCAGGTCCTCGAGGATGCCGGCCACCTGGCCGGAGGCCAGCACGCCGGCCTCGGTGTTGCCGTCAACCAGTCCGGCCTTCAACAGCATCGGGGTATTGGCCGCCATCACCACCTGAGACCAGGTCAGCTCCTTGCCGTGCCGCATCGCCAGGCCGTCGCTGATCATCGACCTCCAGGTCATCTGCGACATGTGCTTGAACTTGGCGGCATTGCGCACGGCCGCGGTCAGGCCCCGCACCGGCGAACCGCGTTCCAGCTTCTCCACCAGACCGGTGCGCAGCACCCGGTGCGGCATCCCGTCCACGCGGGTGGTGACCACCGTGCCGTCCAGCGCCGATTCGAGGTAACGACGTTTGACCGCGTCGGGCACCGTCGAATCCGAGGTGAGCAGGAACCGGGTGCCCATCGCGACGCCGGCGGCGCCGTAGCTCAATGCGGCCGCCAGGCCGCGTCCGTCGAAGAATCCGCCCGCCGCGATCACCGGAATCCCGCTGCCCTGCACGGCGTCGAGCACCGAGGGCAACAGCAGCGTGGTGGCGACCGGGCCGGTGTGCCCACCGCCCTCGCCGCCCTGCACGATCATCGCATCGGCGCCCCACCCGGCGACCTTGCGGGCGTGCTTGGCCGCGCCGATAGACGGAATCACCACGGCCCCGGCCTCTTTCAGCCGCACGATGAGCTCCTGCTTGGGCGCCAGCGCGAAGGAGGCCACCTTGACGCCCTCGCGGATCATCAGGTCCACGCGGTCGCCGGCGTCGGCGGCGTCGGCGCGGATGTTCACGCCGAACGGCTTATCCGTGGCGGCCTTGACCTTGGCGATGGCCGTCGCTAATTCGTCCAGCGTCATGGTGGCCGAGGCCAGGATGCCCAGCCCGCCGGCGTTGGCCGTGGCGGACACCAGGCGCGCACCGGCCACCCAGCCCATCCCGGTCTGGACCACCGGGTGCTCGACACCGACCAGCTCGGTCAGCGGCGTGCGCAGCTTCGTAACCACCGTCAGCGGATCTCTCTGTCGCGCAGCGATTTCGGGTCGATGGCCTCGCGGATCAGGCGCAGCTCGTCGTCGCTGGGCAGCCGGGTCTGCTCGGCGCCGTCCAGGCCGTGCACCTCGAACGAGGTGTTCTCGGCGACCTCGTCGGCCGAAACGCCGGGGTGCAGCGAGACCGCCCGCATGCTGCGCCCGGGCCCGCCGAAGTCGAAGACACCGAGGTTGGACACCACCCGGTAGGTGTTGGCGAAGCGGAACGCCGGATTGTCGTCGTCCACGTTGTCCCAGCCGATCCCGCAGACGACGTCCACCTTCTCGCAGAACACCCGCTTGGAATGGTTGCCCACCCAGTAGCTGGTCGCGTGGTTGATGGCGTTGCCGGGCGCGCCGCGCACGCCGAACATCTGGCGCTTGGGCTGCTGCAGCGGGCCGAACGCCGAGATGTTCTGATTGCCAAAGCGGTCAACCTGATTGGCGCCCATCACCACGTGGCGCCGGCCCCAGGCCAGCGTTTCGAAGACGCGGCCGAACGGCATCCAGCCCTCAATCTTGTTTGGGGCTCCGGAGCCGCCTAGCGCCGGGGTCTCGGCCAGCAGCTGCGCCTCGCCGTCGGTCAGCAGGATGTCCGGCGAAAAGGTCAGCCGGGCCAGCCGGGCACCGACCGAGGCCATGTTCGTCATCGGGCTGACCATGATTTCGCCTGCGTCCCGGAATAATTCGGCACAGGCGACCGCGCAGATCTCGGGTCGGGTGATCGCGTCGCCGCTCATGACGAGGCCTCCTCTTTGAAAGCGCGCACCGCCGCCTGATAGTCCTCTTCGCTGCCCGACAGGAAGGTCTGCACGAACTGCTGCCAACCCTCGTCGGTCGAGGCCGCCTCGGCGTAATGCCGCTGGAACTTTTCGTCACGCCCGTAATCGGGTGCGGCGGTGGTGAAGTGGGCCCCGCCGGGTGCCTCGACCACGCCGTCGACCATCATCCGGTTGACCAGCAGCGCCTGCGGGGGGACCGCCTTGACCAGCTCCTGGGTGGAAACGACGCGCTCCACCGACAGGAAGCGCTTCTCGGCGGCCATCAGGAAGAGGTCGTCGAAATACGGGTCTATGCCGGTGTAGGCCGCATTGCCTTGCACGTCACCAAGGTTGAGATGGGCGAACGCGGCGTCCAGGCGCAGCGCCGGCATCGCGATCAGGGTTTCGTGTCCGCCGCCGGGTGCCGGATATGGGCTGGTCACGGTCGCCAGCTCACCCTCCCAGAAGTCCGGGACCGAACTGCCCAGCCCGGCCCGAATCGGCAGGAACGGCAGGCGTTGCGCGGCCGCCTGCAGGCCGCACCGCAGCATGCCTTCGTCCATCTCCCGTGCCTCGATCGTGCCGCCGGTTCGGGCCTTGGCGAACCAGGGGTCGTAAAAGGGTGGGGAGTCCAACGAGACGAATCCGTAGTAGACCCGCTTGACCTTGCCGGCCGAGCACAGCAAGCCCACGTCCGGCCCGCCGTAGGTCACCACGGTCAGGTCGGTGATGTCGGTGCGCAGCAGGGCGCGGACGAACGCCATGGGTTTGCGCCGTGATCCCCAGCCGCCGATGCCGATCGTCATGCCGCTGCGCAACTGCGCAACGACGTCGTCGAGGGTGGTTCTCTTGTCGCTCACTATGCGCCGCTCCTCATCACTTCGTTCTGCATCGTCGCCGGCGGCTACGACTTCTCACCCTTCGTCGTACCGGCGAACGCGTCACGGTGCTCGTCGGACACCCCGGCGAGATTGAGCTCGAACGTAAAGCCTTGCTCCATGCGATAACTCGAGTTGACCCGTTGCACGTCGATGAGGTTCAGCGCCTCCTTGGCGGCGCGGATGACGCGGGTGTCCTTGGCGGCGATGTCGCGGGCGACCCGCAAGGCCGCCTCGTCGAGCTCGTCGCGCGGCACCACCTCGTGCACCGAACCGAAGTGGTGCAGGGTGGCGGCGTCGACGGTGGCCGCGGTGAAGAACAGCCGCCGCATCATGTGCTGGGGCACCAGCCGGGACAGGTGGGTGGCCGCGCCGAGCGCGCCGCGTTCCACCTCGGGCAGGCCGAAGGTGGCGTCGTCGGAGGCGACGATGACGTCGGCATTGCCGACCAGCCCGATGCCGCCGCCGACGCAGAACCCGTTGACGGCCGCGACGACGGGCACCGCGCACTCGTACACCGCGCGGAATGCGGCGAAGCAGCCGCGGTTGGCGTCGATGAGCGCGGTGAATCCCTCGGTGCGCTGCATCTCCTTGATGTCGACCCCGGCGTTGAAGCCGCGGCCCTCGGCGCGCAGGATCACCACGTGGGTCTCGGGTTTCTGGCCGGCCGCGGTGATGGTGTCGGCCAGTTCGAACCAACCGCGCGACGGGATGGCGTTGACGGGCGGAAAGTCGACGGTAACCGCGACGATGCCCGGTTCGGTGGTGGTGGATGTGATGGGCAAGGTGCCACTTCCTTGTGGGGGGTAACTACCTAAGCAAGCACTTGCTTGGTACGCTAGCACAGTGACTCGCGCCGAAGCATGCCCCCCTTTTGACGCCATCAACTTGGGGCTGGCCGGGCGGGTGGTTCTCGTCACCGGCGGCGTGCGCGGGGTGGGGGCCGGGATCAGTTCGGTGTTCGCCGGGCAGGGTGCCACCGTCGTCACCTGCGCGCGCCGCGCGGTCGAGGGGCTGCCCTATGAGTTCCACCCCTGCGATATCCGCGACGACGACGCCGTCAAGAAGTTGATCGATGCCATCGTGGACCGGCACGGGCGGCTCGACGTGGTCGTCAACAACGCCGGGGGATCGCCCTTCGTGTTGACCGCGGAGTCCAGCGCCAAGTTCAACCGCAAGATCATCGAACTCAATCTCATTGGTGGGCTGTCGGTTTCGCAGCACGCGAACGCGCACATGCAGGGCCAGCGCCACGGCGGGTCGATCATCAACATCTGCAGTCTGTCCGGGCGCCGGCCGTCCCCGGGGACCGGGGCCTACGGCGCGGCCAAGGCGGGACTGGAGAGCCTCACGCAGACGCTGGCCGTGGAGTGGGGCCCGAAGGTCCGGGTGAATGCCTGTGTGGTCGGCATGGTGGAGACCGAGCAGTCCGAATTGTTCTACGGCGACGCCGAGTCCATCGCCGCGATCTCGAAGAATGTGCCGCTCGGCCGGCTGGCCCAGCCCGCCGACATCGGTTGGGCCGCGGCGTTTCTGGCCTCCGATGCGGCGTCCTACATCAGCGGTGCCTCGTTGGAGGTGCACGGCGGCGGCGAGCCGCCGCACTATCTGGCCAGCACGAATGCCAGCGCGATCAAGTAAAGGAGAGACGGAAATATGGGAGTGGTTGACGGCCGCGTCGTCATCGTCACTGGTGCGGGCGGCGGCATCGGTCGCGCGCATGCGCTGGCGTTCGCCGAGGAAGGCGCGCGCGTGGTGGTCAACGACATCGGGGTGGGCCTGGACGGTTCGCCGGCCGGCGGCGGCAGCGCCGCCCAGAGCGTCGTGGACGAGATCACCGCGGCCGGCGGTGAAGCCGTCGCCGACGGATCCAACATCGCCGATTGGGACCAGGCGGCCGGCCTGATCCAGACCGCGGTCGAAACCTTCGGCGGCCTGGACGTTTTGGTGAACAACGCCGGCATCGTTCGCGACCGGATGCTGGCGAACACCAGCGAAGAGGAGTTCGACGCCGTCATCGCCGTGCACCTCAAGGGGCACTTCGCCACCATGCGGCACGCCGGGGCGTACTGGCGCGGGCTGTCCAAAGAGGGCAAAACCGTTGACGCCCGGATCATCAACACCAGTTCGGGTGCCGGCCTGCAGGGCAGCGTCGGGCAGGCCAACTACAGCGCCGCCAAGGCGGGCATCGCGGCGTTGACGTTGGTCGGCGCCGCCGAGATGGGGCGTTACGGCGTCACGGTCAACGCCATCGCGCCGTCGGCGCGCACCCGGATGACCGAGACCGTGTTCGCCGAGATGATGGCAACGCAGGACCAGGATTTCGACGCGATGGCGCCGGAAAACATCGCACCGCTGGTGGTCTGGTTGGGCAGCGCCGAAGCCCGCGACGTCAGCGGCAAGGTCTTCGAGGTCGAGGGCGGCAAGATCCGCGTCGCCGAGGGTTGGGCCCACGGACCGGAGATCGACAAAGGCGCGCGGTGGGATCCCGCGGAGCTGGGCCGCGTCGTGGCCGACCTGCTCGCCAAGGCGCGCCGTCCCGTCCCCGTCTACGGCGCCTAGCGGGGTTCGCACACCACGAGCGGGATGACCCGGCCGCCGTCGCGCAGGTAGAGCGTCGCGGTGGTCCGCGGCTGGTCGGACTTGCGTCCGGTCGTGGTCAGCAGCGCCGCCGGAAACCGCAACAGTTTCGCGCAGATCTTGCCGTCGGTGCGGCGGTACACCCGGATGTGGGCGCGCGCGAAATACTTGAGCAGCAGCGCAATCGGGCGCGAGTTGCGAATCCAGTGGCGGTCGGACATGTCGCCCGGGATGATTCCCCCGCCCGGGCCCACGGGAAACGTCAGGGGTCGCAGATCACCACCGGGATGACCCGATCGGTCCACGCCCGGTAGTCGTCGAACGACGGGTACATGGCGTCCAGCTTGGGCCAGTACTCGGCGCGTTCCGCCTCGGTGGCATCGCGGGCCTGCAACTGCAGCACCTCGTCCTTGATCTGCACGGAGACTTTGGGATTGGCCTTGAGGTTCAGATACCACTGCGGGTGTTTGTCGCTGCCTCCCTTGGAGGCGACCAATATCACCCGGTCACCCTCCCGCAGGTAGAGCAGCGGGCTCACCCGGGGTTGGCCGCTCTTGCGGCCCGTGGTGGTGAGCAGCGCGACCGGAGCCTTGCCGAAGGTGTTGCCGTATTTTCCGTTGCTGCGCTTGTAGATCCACGCGTTGCTCTTGGCCATCCACTTGATGATGAAGCTGACCCACGGCGAGTTCAGGGCGCGTGGCTTCGGTTTCGGCATGACGGTCCTTAACGGCTTTGGATAAAGGGGTGGAAGCGAACCTTGATGTGGTGGATTTCGGCTTTCCCGCTTGCGCTTTCGGCCGGAATCACAAAGGTCTCGTCGACGCGTGCGGCCAGGCGCCGGCCACCGATGCCCGCCTTGGTCAGCACCTGGTAGGACGCGTGCACCCGGTCGCCGTCGACGCGGTAATCCGAGGGCGTCGTCTGCGTGAGCAACCGGTACTGCAGGCCGCGATTGAGGCTGCGCCGCAAATGATTTCCGGAGAAACCGTTCTTGATGCCCTGCTCGACGCGGGTGCACCCGGGCGCAAACGGAACGGCGTCACCGTCATGGTTGACCAGCGCGTCGATGTAGGACTGCGCCGCGGCGATGCGGCGCTCGTCGGAGATGCTCACCAGGTGCGGGAAACTCACCGAGCGCTAGATGCGCTCGATGATGGTGCCGGTCGACAGGGCGCCACCAGCGCACATGGTGATCAGCGCGGTGGTCTGGTCGGTGCGCTCCAGCTCGTGCAGCGCGGTGGTGATCAACCGGCTGCCGGTGCTGCCGACCGGGTGGCCCAGCGCGATGGCGCCGCCGTTGACGTTGACCTTCGCCATGTCCGGGTCGTGCACCCGCGCCCACGACAGCACCACCGACGCGAAAGCCTCGTTGATTTCCGTGATGTCGATGTCGCCCATCTTCATCCCGGCCTTCTCCAGCACCTTCGCCGTCGACTGCACCGGCCCGTCCAGGTGGTAGTACGGCTCGGCGCCGACCAGGGCCTGGCTGACGATGCGGGCCCGCGGCCGCAGGCCCAGCGCCTTGGCCTTGTCCTCGTCCATCCACAGCACGGCCGCCGCGCCGTCGGAGATCTGCGACGACGTTCCCGCCGTGTGGATTCCGCCCTCGAGCACCGGCTTCAGCGCAC
This sequence comes from Mycobacterium colombiense, assembly GCF_003284975.1. Taxonomy (GTDB): domain Bacteria; phylum Actinomycetota; class Actinomycetes; order Mycobacteriales; family Mycobacteriaceae; genus Mycobacterium; species Mycobacterium europaeum_A. The sequence continues at coordinate 48,300 of NZ_QMEU01000011.1, read as the reverse complement.
TCAGGCCCGACAGCGTGGTGTCGCGCAGGCCCTGATCGCGGCTGATGGTGACGCGCTCGGATGTCGGTTGCTTGTTCTCGTCGAGCGCCGGGGCCTCGATCGGGGAGATCTCGCGGTCGAATCGGCCTTCCTCCCAGGCTTGCTTGGCCTTGGTCTGGGAGGCCAACCCGAACTCGTCGATGTCCTCACGGGTGATGCCGCGCCGCTTGGCGATCCGCTCGGCGGCAGTGAACTGGTCGGGCAGATCGATATCCCACGACGACGGACGCAGGATGGTCCGGTCCGGACCCGCGTTCGCGCCGAGCCCGACGCGGCTCATGGCCTCGATCCCACACGCGATGCCGATGTCGATGGCGCCCGCCGCGATGAGGCCGGCGACCACGCCGTTGGCCTGCTGACCGCTGCCGCACTGACAGTCCACGGTCATCGCGCCGACGTGTTCGGGCAACCCGGCGACGAGCCAGCTGACCCGGGTGATGTTGTTGGACTGCTCGCCGTACTGTGTGACGCAGCCGCCGACGATCTGTTCGACGTCGCCGGCGTCGATGCCGGCCTTCTCGACGAGAGCCTTCTGCACCGCACCCAGCAACTCGGTGGCGTGCAAACCGGACAGCCAGCCGTTCCGCTTGCCGATGGGGCTACGAGTGGCTTCAACGATGACAGGGTTACCCATTCCGTCAGGCTAGAACACGTTTCATTACTCTGACAAGCGAGGATGGTGACCTGCCTTTTATCTGCGCAGGAGGCGTGTTTTACTGGCACTAGAACACGTTGCAATTAGTGTTGTAAAAGGAGCGCACTCTACATGGCACCCCCCAACATTCCCGCCGACTTCGACTTTCTCGACCCCGACGTCAACCTCGCCGGGCTGCCCGTCGAGGAACTCGCCCAGCTTCGCAAGGCCGAGCCGATCCACTGGGTCGACATCCCGAATGGCGCGGGCGGGTTCGAGGACCACGGCTACTGGCTCGTGACCAAGCACGCCGACGTCAAGGAGGTGTCGAAGCGCAGCGACGTCTTCTCTAGCTGGATGAACGGCGCCATCCCGACCTGGCCGCCGGAGATGAAGCGCGAGCAGGTCGAGCTGCAGCGCAGCGTCATGCTCAACATGGACGCGCCGCACCACACCCGGCTGCGCAAGATCATCTCCCGCGGGTTCACCCCGCGGGCCATCGGGCGGCTGGAAGCCGAACTGGCCGAGCGCGCCCAGAATATCGCCGCGACCGCCGCCAAAGAGGGCAGCGGCGACTTCGTCGAACAGGTCTCGTGCGAGCTGCCCCTGCAGGCGATCGCGGGCCTGCTCGGCGTTCCCCAGGAGGATCGCGACAAGCTGTTCCGCTGGTCCAACGAGATGACCGGTGGCACCGACCCCGAGTACGCCCACGTCGACCCCGCGCAGTCATCGATGGAGCTGATCACCTACGCGATGGCGATGGCCGCGGAGCGCAATCAGAACCCCACCGACGACATCGTCACCACGCTGATCCAGGCCGACATCGACGGCGAGAAGCTCTCCGACGACGAGTTCGGCTTCTTCGTGGTCATGCTGGCGGTTGCGGGCAACGAGACGACGCGTAACTCGATCACCCACGGCATGATCGCGATGGCGGACAACCCCGATCAGTGGGAGCTGTTCAAGAAGGACCGCCCGTCGACCACGGCCGACGAGATCATCCGGTGGGCGACCCCGGTGTCGGCGTTCCAGCGCACCGCCAACGAGGACACCGAGCTGGCCGGTGTGCAGATCAAGAAGGGTCAGCGGGTGGTGATGTCCTACCGGTCCGCCAATTTCGACGAAGAGGTCTTCGAAGACCCGCACACCTTCAACATCCTGCGTGACCCGAACCCGCACGTCGGCTTCGGTGGCACCGGCGCCCACTACTGCATCGGGGCGAACCTGGCCCGCATGACGATCAATCTGATCTTCAACGCGGTCGCCGATCACATGCCGGACCTCAAGCCGATCGGCGAGCCCGAGCGCCTGCGGTCGGGCTGGCTCAACGGCATCAAGCACTGGCAGGTCGACTACGCCGGCAAGCCCGCGGTGACGTCCTGATGGACTTCGACCTCACCGCGACGCAACAGGCCGTCGCCGATGTCGTCACGTCGGTGTTCGAGCGCGAATTGAGCTGGGACGCTTTGGTCAACGGCGGTGTGACGGCCCTCGCGGTGCCCGAGCGTCTCGGCGGCGACGGGGTGGGTCTGCCCGAGGTCGCCACCGTGCTGACCGAGATCGGTCGCCACGGCGCCATCACGCCGGCCCTGGCCACACTGGGTTTCGGCGTGCTGCCGCTGCTCGATCTGGCCTCCGACGAACAACAGGACCGGTTTCTGGCCGGAGTCGCCAAGGGTGGGGTGCTGACCGCCGCGCTCAACGAGCCGGGTACCGCGCTGCCGGACCGGCCGTCGGCCACGTTCGCGGGCGGCCGCCTGTCGGGCACCAAGGTCGCCGTCGGCTATGCGGGACAAGCGGATTGGATCATCGTGACCGCCGACAGTGCGGTGGTCGTGGTGTCGCCGAAGGCCAACGGCGTCGAGGTGGTCCAGACCCCCACCTCCAACGGCTCCGAGGAGTACACCGTCACGTTCGCCGACGTCGCGGTCGAAGACTCCGACGTGTTGGCCGGCGCGACGGCTTCCCGGGTCAACCAGTTGGTGCTGGCCGCCATCGGCGCCTATGCCGATGGGCTGGTGGCCGGGGCGCTGCGGCTGACCGCCGACTATGTGGCCAACCGCAAGCAGTTCGGCAAGCCGCTCTCGACGTTCCAGACCGTGGCCGCCCAGCTCGCCGAGGTCTACATCGCCTCGCGCACCATCGATCTGGTGGCGAAGTCGGTCGCCTGGCGGCTGTCCGAGGGCCGCGATGCCGACAACGACTTGGACGTCCTGGGCTACTGGATCACCTCGCAGGCGCCGCCGGTGATGCAGCTCTGCCATCACCTGCACGGCGGGATGGGAATGGACATCACTTATCCCATGCACCGGTACTACTCCACGATCAAGGACCTGTCCCGGCTGCTGGGCGGTTCTTCTCATCGTCTCGATCTGGTGGGAGCGCAATGTTCATAGACCTGACTCCGGAGCAGCGTCAGCTGCAAGCGGAACTGCGGGAATACTTTTCCAACCTGATCTCTTCCGACGAGATGAAGGCGATGGAGCAGGACCGGCACAACGAGGCTTATCGCGCGGTGATCCGGCGGATGGGCCGCGACGGCAAGCTCGGTGTCGGCTGGCCAAAGGAGTTCGGCGGCTTGGGCTTCGGCCCGATCGAGCAGTCGATCTTCGTCAACGAGGCGCACCGCGCCGACGTGCCGCTGCCCGCGGTGACGCTGCAGACGGTCGGCCCGGTGCTGCAGCAGTTCGGCAGCGAGGAGCAGAAGAAGAAGTTCCTGCCTGCCATCCTGGCCGGCGAGGTTCACTTCGCGATCGGCTACACCGAGCCCGAGGCCGGCACCGACCTGGCCTCGCTGCGCACCACTGCGGTTCGCCAGGGCGACGAGTACATCGTCAACGGGCAGAAGATCTTCACCACCGGCGCGCACGACGCCGACTACATCTGGTTGGCCTGCCGCACCGACCCGGAAGCCGTGAAGCACAAGGGGATTTCAATCCTGATCGTCGACACCAAGGATCCCGGCTACTCCTGGACGCCGATCATCCTGTCCGACGGCGCCCACCACACCAACGCCACCTACTACAACGACGTGCGGGTGCCCGCTGACATGCTGGTCGGCGAGGAGAACGGCGGATGGCGGCTGATCACCACCCAGCTCAACAACGAGCGCGTCATGCTGGGCCCGGCGGGCCGCACCGCCGGCATCTACGACCGGGTGCACGCCTGGGCGTCCAAACCGGGCAGCGACGGCGTCACGCCGATCGATCACCAGGACGTCAGGCGGGCGCTGGGTGAGATCCATGCGATGTGGCGGATCAACGAGCTGCTGAACTGGCAGGTGGCCGCCGCCGGTGAGGACATCAACGTGGCCGACGCCGCGTCGACGAAAGTCTTTGGGACCGAGAAGATTCAATACATCGGCCGGCTCGCCGAGGAGATCGTCGGCAAGTACGGCAACCCCGCCGATTCGGACACCGCCGACCTGCTGAAGTGGCTGGACTCCCAGACCAAGCGCAACCTCGTCATCACCTTCGGCGGCGGCGTGAACGAAGTGATGCGCGAGATGATCGCCGCGGCCGGACTCAAGGTGCCGAGGGTGCCTCGATGACCGACATCAAGGAAGCGGTCGCAAAGATCACCGCCACCGTCGTCGCTGCCCCGCGCGAGGCCCGGGATCCGGTGAACCAGCCGACGATCAACAACTGGGTCGAGGCGCTCGGGGACCGCAACCCGATCTACGTCGACGAGGCCGCCGCCAAGGCCGCCGGTCATCCCGGAATTGTCGCCCCGCCGGCCATGATTCAGGTGTGGACGATGTTCGGCCTGGGCGGGGAACGCCCGACCGACGACCCCATGGGCCCGATCATGCGGCTGTTCGATGAGGCCGGCTACATCGGGGTGGTGGCCACCAACTGTGAGCAGACCTACCACCGGTACCTGCGTCCCGGCGAGCAGGTCACCGTCGTCTCCGAGATGCGCGACGTGGTGGGCCCCAAGCAGACCGGGCTCGGCGAGGGCTGGTTCATCAACCAACACATCACCTGGCGGGTCGGTGACGAGGACGTCGCCGAGATGGCTTGGCGGATACTGAAATTCAGGCCCCGCGAGGATTCCGGCGCGACCGCGTCGGTGCCTGAGGACCTGGACGCCGAAGCGATGATGCGTCCGGCGGTGTCACGCGACACCGCCTTTTTCTGGGAGGGCGTCAGGGCGCACGAGCTGCGTATCCAGCGCCTCCCCGATGGCACCCTGCAGCACCCACCGGTGCCGGCGGTGTGGCAGGACAAGGCCGAGCCGATCGACTTCGCGGTCGCCAGCGGTCGCGGCACGGTGTTCAGTTACGTGGTGCACCACGCCCCGAAGGTGCCCGGTCGCACGCTGCCGTTCGTGATCGCCCTGGTCGAACTGGAGGAGGGCGTTCGGATGCTCGGCGAGCTGCGCAACGTCGATCATGCCGAGATCAAGATCGGAATGCCGGTCCGCGCAACCTATATCGACTTCCCGGCCGGTGAATCCGGCCCGGAGTGGAGCCTCTACGCTTGGGAGCCGGTGGGAGACGAAGCATGAGCGCACCGGTTGTTGAAGTGGGCACCACCCTACCCGAACTCAAGCTGCATGGAACGCCGACCTTCATCATCTCGACGGCCCTGGCCACCAGGGACTTTCAGGACGTGCACCACGACCGGGACCTGGCGCAGGCCAAGGGGTCCAAGGACATCTTCGTCAACATCCTCACCGACACCGGGCTGGTGCAGCGCTACGTCACCGACTGGGCGGGCCCGACGGCGGTGATCAAGTCGATCGGCCTGCGGCTCGGTGTGCCGTGGTACGCCTACGACACCGTCACCTTCTCCGGCGAGGTGACCGCCGTCGACGACGGCCTGATCACGCTGAAGGTGTTCGGCCGCAACAGCCTTGGCGATCACGTCATCGCGAACGTGACGCTGACGATCGGGGGCGTCTAAATGTCAGCGGGCTTGTTGAACGGCCGAGCCGCGATCGTCGGCATCGGCGCCACGGACTTCTCCAAGGACTCCGGCCGCAGTGAGCTGCGGCTGGCCGCCGAGGCGGTGCTGGATGCGTTGGACGACGCCGGGCTGAGTCCGTCCGACGTCGACGGGCTGACCACCTTCACGATGGACACCAACAACGAGACGGCCGTCGCGCGCGCGGTCGGCATCGGTGACCTGAAGTTCTTCTCGCAGATCGGATATGGCGGCGGTGCCGCGTGCGCGACCGTTCAACAGGCGGCTCTCGCGGTGGCCACCGGCGTGGCGGACGTCGTCGTCGCGTACCGGGCGTTCAACGAGCGTTCGGGCATGCGATTCGGTCAGGTGCAGACCCGGCTGGTGGGAAACGCCGGGGTGCAGGCTGATTCGACGGCCGCGGACAATTCGTTCTCCTACCCGCACGGGCTGTCGACGCCGGCCGCGCAGGTCGCCATGATCGCCCAGCGCTACATGCATCTGTCCGGTGCCAGCAGCCGGGACTTCGGTGCGATCTCGGTGGCCGACCGCAAGCATGCGGCCAAGAACCCGAAGGCGTACTTCTACGAGAAGCCGATAACCATTGAGGAACACCAGAATTCGCGGTGGATCGCCGAGCCGCTGCGGCTGCTGGACTGCTGCCAGGAGACCGACGGGGCGGTGGCGATCGTGGTGACGTCGCCGGAGCGCGCGAAGGATCTCAAGCAACGGCCGGCGGTCATCGAGGCGGCGGCGCAGGGATCTAGCCCCGACCAGTACACGATGGTCAGCTACTACCGGCCCGAGCTCGGCCTGCCCGAGATGGGGGTGGTGGGCCAGCAGCTCTGGCGGCAGTCGGGCCTGAAGCCGACCGATATCCAGACCGCCGTGCTCTACGACCACTTCACGCCGTTCACGCTGATTCAGTTGGAAGAGTTGGGATTCTGCGGCAAGGGCGAGGCTAAGGACTTCATCGCCGACGGTGCCATCGAGATCGGGGGGCGGCTTCCGATCAACACCCATGGCGGTCAACTGGGCGAGGCCTACATCCACGGCATGAACGGCATCGCCGAGGGTGTGCGCCAACTGCGGGGCACCTCGGTGAACCCGGTGCCCGACGTCGAGCACGTCCTCGTCACCGCCGGAACCGGCGTCCCCACGTCGGGCCTGATCCTGGGCTAGGGGCCACGTCCGGCGCGCACCGCGCCCCGTGCCGCCGAGCGCCCGGCGTCTTCTCGCCGACTGTGAAGTTAGTTTCACGCTCACTGCCGACCGTGAAACTAACTTCACAGTCGATTAGTGAAGTGACGCCGGCAATGACACGTGCCACGCTGCCGTCGTGGGTGAGCCGTTCCTGGGCAGTGAGGCCGTTGCTCGAGGTGTATTGACCAGAGGACAACTCTGCACTGGCTATCTCCGGCTGTTCCGAGACGTTTACGTCAATCGGGATGCGGATGTCACTGCCGCGCTACGAGCGAGGGCTGGCTGGTTGTGGTCCGGGCGCAGGGGCGTGGTCGCCGGGTTCGCCGCCGCGGCGCTACACGGGAGTAACTGGGTCGACAGGTTGACGGCGGTGGACCTCATCCACGACAACCGCCACTTCCAGGCTGGAATCAGAGCGCACGCAGACCGTATCGAGGACGACGAAATAATCGTCATTGGAGAGATCCCGCTGACCTCGGCGGCTAGGACAGCTCTCGATATCGGTTGCTGGTATTCGACGACGGCGGCGGTTGCGGGCATCGACGCATTGGCTCGCGCGACGGGGATCAAGGCGGCCGACGTCGAGCTGCTCGCGGAAAGGTACTCGCGCCGTCGAGGCATCGTGCAGGCGCGGAAGGCCATAGCGCTATTCGACAGCGGCGCGCAGTCGCCGAAGGAGTCGTGGCTTCGCCTGGTGCTGATCGAGGCCGGCCTGCCGCGGCCGCAAACCCAGATTCCCGTGCTCGACGAATTGGGGAGTGCGATCGCGTATTTGGACATGGGCTGGGAGCAGCTCAAAGTGGCGGTTGAGTACGACGGCGAGCAGCACCGCGTCAATCGCCGGCAGTACACCTGGGATGTCCGGCGATTGGAGACCATCGAGCGTCTCGGCTGGATCGTAGTGAGGGTGCTCGCGAGCGACAGGCCGGCCGACATCATCCGCCGGGTGCGTGCGGCTCGCGCCCGCCGAGCGTGAAACTACCTTCACGCTCGCGGCCGAACGTGAAACTAACTTCACGCTCGGCGCAAAGCGCGAATAACCCCTACGCAGGAACCAGTTCGACGCCCGACAGCACGACGGCGTTGTCGCGCGAGGGCGCGACAACGGTGGCCAGGAAGCGGCCTTCGGAAGACGTCGAGTCCTTCCAGATGCCGACCTTGAGCGTCTCGCCGGGGAAAGCCACCCCGGCGAAACGCGCGCCGTAGGCCGCGACCGCCCCGGCATCGCCGTCGAGCAGCGCATCGGTGATTGCCTTGCAGGTCATGCCGTAGGTGCACAACCCGTGCAGGATGGGCTGGGAAAAGCCTGCGGCAGCGGCGAATTCGGGGTCCGAGTGCAGCGGGTTGCGGTCGCCGCACAGCCGGTAGAGCAGCGCCTGCTGCGGCAGAATCGGCACGTCGACCTCGAGATCGGGGGCCCGGTCCGGCACGCCGTCCGACGACCCGCCGCCTGAAGGCCCGCGCTCGCCGCCGAATCCGCCCTCACCGCGGGCGAAGATCGACCGCCGCTGCGTCCACAACACCGTGCCGTCAGGGGCGGTCACCGTCGTCTCGCTCCAGATCACCGCGGCCTTGCCCTTGTCCCAGATGTCGGTGAACCGGGTGACGGCCTTCGCCGAGCCCGATGGCGGCAGCGGAGCCGGCGCCTCGACCCGTTCGCTGGCGTGCAGCACCTTGCTCAGCTCGATGTCGATGCCGGGGAACTTGACGGTCGGCGGCTTCGTGGCATGGAAGGTGGCGGCCACGTTGCCGAACGTCGGCAGCACCTGCGGGGTGTCGTCGACCAGGTAGCGCAGCTCACGCGGGTCCATCGGATCGGCGCCCGCGCCCAACCCGAGGTGATAAAGCTGCACATCGCTGCTGGCCCAGGAGAATTCGATGGGGTCCAGCTCGGCGTTCAGCGCGACGTCTACGTCGATGGGCATGTCAGTTCTCTCCCGCTATGTGCAATGCCGCCAGGTAGCCGAACGTCATGGCCGGACCGATGGTGCCGCCCGGACCGGGATACGTGTGGCCCATCACCGGGGCGCTGACATTACCTGCGGCGTAAAGGCCTTCGATGATACTGCCGTCGTCGCGCAGCGCCCGCCCGTGGACGTCGGTGCGGATACCGCCCTTGGTGCCCAGGTCGCCGGGCACCATCTTGGCCGCGTAGTACGGTGCGTGCGTGATCTCCCCGAGGTTGGGGTTGGGCTTATTGGTCGGGTCGCCGTAATACCGGTCGTAGGCGCTCTCGCCGCGCTGGTAGTCCTCGTCGACGCCGGAGCGCGCGAACCCGTTGAAACGTTCCACGGTCGCGGTGAATTCGTTCACCGGAAGACCGGCCTTCTGCGCCAGCTCCCCCAGCGTATCGGCCTGGATGATGACGCCGGACTCCAGCCACTTGCGCGGAATGCGTTGTCCGGGCTGCAATCCCGCAAAGATGTAGCGGTCCCGGTACTGCTGGTCGAACACCAGCCAAGCGGGAATGTTCTCGCCCGGTCCGGGCCCCTGACCGTATTCACCGCCGTACATGTGATGGCAGGCTTCGACGTAGGGCATCGATTCGTTCATGAACCGCTTGCCCGACATGTTGACGATGATCGAGCCCGGCGAATTGCGCTCGGACAACGCGAACCATGGCGCGCCCACCAGCGGAACGGTCGGTCCCCACCAGGCGTCCTCCATGAGATCCAGTGCGGCGCCGAGCTTTTCGCCGGCCAGGATGCCGTCACCGGTGTTGGCCACCGCACCGACGGTCCACTCGGTGGTGATCGGTGCACGCTGATATTTCACCCGCATCTGTTCGTTGTGCTCGAACCCGCCCGACGCCAGGATCACCCCGCGCCGGGCCCGGATCAGCCGGGGCTCACCCGATTCGGCCTCGCCGGCTTCGCGGACGTAGACGCCGCGCACCACGCCGTCCTCGACGTAGAGGTCGGTGAGCGCGGTGTTGAGCACGACCGGGACCCCGGCCCGCTGCAACCCGATCCGCAACGGCCCGATCAACGCCCGGCCCATGCCGACGAGGTTCTTGCCGGTCGCCTTGGCCCACATGGTGCGCGCCCCGACCTTCAGGCTGCGCAACACGCCGCGCGGGTGGCGCTTGAGCTGGTTCAGCCGCACGTAATCCTGTTGCATCACGACCACGTTCAGTGGGACCTTGCCGTACGCCGGCTCCAGGCCGGCTTCGTCGGCGCCGAGCTTGCGGGCGTCGAACGGCTTCGGCTCGATCGATCGGCCCTCGGCGCGGCCGCCGGGCGACTCGGGGTAGTAGTCGGAGTACTTCGGCACCCAGCACATTCTCAGCGGTGTGTGCTTGAGCACAAACGACAGCATTTCCGGGCCGCGCTCGAGGTAGGTGTCGATGCGTTCGGGCTCCACGACGTTGCCGACGATCCCGTGCAGATAGGTGCGGGCGGCCTCGGCGGTATCGCGGACCCCGTCACGCTTGAGGACTTCGTTATTTGGGATCCAAACACCGCCGCCCGAGCGTGCGGTCGAACCGCCGAAGTGCGGGGCCTTTTCGATGACTATGGTGGAAAGACCCCGGTGAGCGGCGGTAAGGGCGGCCACCATGCCGGCCCCGCCGCTCCCGACCACGACGACGTCGTACTCCTGCGCTGACATGTAGAACACGTTATAGAATTGCCCGGGGCGGCCGCTACTGGCCCGGTCGACCGTACGAGGAGACTTGGAAAAATGCTCAGTGTTGCCACGCGCGACGAGCTAGCTGCCGACTTGGCACAAGCCGAGCGGAGCGGCGAGCCGATCGCCCCGTTGACCGCCGCCTATCCGGAGATCGACGTCGTCGACGCCTACGAGATTCAGCTGATCAACATCCGCCAGCGGGTCGCCGAGGGGGCCCGGGTGCTCGGCCACAAGGTGGGGCTCTCGTCGAAGGCGATCCAGCAGATGATGGGCGTCGACGAGCCGGACTACGGGCACCTGCTCGACGAGATGCAGCTGTTCGAGGACACCCCGGTCAAGGCGAACCGCTACCTCTACCCCCGGGTCGAGGTCGAGGTCGGTTTCATCCTGAACGCCGACCTGCCGGGAGCCGGCTGCACCGAGGACGACGTGCTGGCCGCCACCGAAGCGTTGGTCCCGTCCATCGAGCTGATCGATACCCGGATCACCGACTGGAAGATCGAACTGTGCGACACCATCGCCGACAACGCCTCGTCGGCCGGCTTCGTGCTGGGCGAGGCGCGCGTTTCACCCCGCGACATCGACGTCAAGGGGATCGACGCCGTGTTGCGGTGCAACGGTGCGGTCGTCGCCGAAGGCCGCACCGACGCGGTGCTGGGTAATCCGGTCACCGCGGTGGCCTGGCTGGCCCGCAAGGTGGACGGCTTCGGCGTCCGCCTGCGCAACGGTGACGTGGTGTTGCCCGGATCGTGCACGAAGGCGATCGACGCGCACCCGGGCGACGACTTCGTCGCCGACTTCGCGGGCCTCGGCTCGGTCCGCCTATCGTTCGAATAGGCTCGATTTAAATCGTCTAACTTAAATTTCAAAGCTTCGAAAAGGGGCATCATGCCGACTAAGGCGACTGTGGCCATTGTCGGGTCGGGGAACATCAGCACTGACCTGCTCTACAAGCTGCTGCGATCGGACTGGCTGGAACCGCGCTGGATGGTCGGCATCGACCCGGAAAGCGAGGGCCTGGCACGCGCCCGCAAGCTGGGTCTGGAGACCACCCACGAGGGTGTGGACTGGCTCTTGGCGCAGCCGGAGAAGCCCGACCTGGTGTTCGAGGCGACCAGCGCCTACGTGCACCGCGACGCCGCCCCCAAGTACGAGGCCGCCGGCATCCGGGCCATCGACCTGACGCCGGCCGCGGTGGGCCCCGCGGTGATCCCGCCGGCCAACCTGCGCCAGCACCTGGACGCGCCGAACGTCAACATGATCACCTGCGGCGGGCAGGCCACCATCCCGATCGTCTACGCGGTCTCGCGTGCCGTCGCCGACCTCGGCGGCGTGCCGTATGCCGAGATCGTCGCCTCGGTCGCCTCGCTGTCGGCCGGCCCCGGCACCCGGGCCAACATCGACGAGTTCACCAAGACGACCAGCAGGGGCGTGGAGACGATCGGTGGCGCCAAGCGCGGCAAGGCGATCATCATCTTGAACCCGGCCGACCCGCCGATGATCATGCGCGACACCATCTTCTGCGCCATTCCCGAGGACGCCGACCGGGACGCGATCGCCAAGTCCATCCACGACGTGGTGGCCGAGGTGCAGACCTACGTGCCGGGATACCGGCTGCTCAACGAGCCCCAGTTCGACGATCCGTCGATCAACTCCGGCGGCCAGGCGCTGGTAACCACGTTCGTCGAAGTGGAGGGTGCGGGCGACTACCTGCCGCCTTACGCTGGGAATCTGGACATCATGACCGCCGCGGCCACGAAAGTCGGCGAAGAGATCGCCAAGGAGTCCTTGAGCGCGACGGCCGGAGGAGCGCAATCATGAGCGACATATTTTTCAACCCGGTCTGGGACGTCCGGATGACCGACACGTCGTTGCGGGACGGCTCACATCACAAGCGTCACCAGTTCACCAAGGACGAGGTCGGCGCCATCGTGGCCGCCCTGGACGCCGCGGGAGTGCCCGTCATCGAGGTCACGCACGGCGACGGGCTGGGCGGCTCGAGCTTCAACTACGGGTTTTCCAAGACGCCCGAGCAGGAGCTGATCAAGCTCGCGGCCGAGACCGCCAAAGAGGCCAAGATCGCCTTTTTGATGCTGCCCGGCGTCGGCACCAAGGAAGACATCAAAGAGGCCCAGAACAATGGCGGCTCGATCTGCCGGATCGCCACGCACTGCACCGAGGCCGACGTGTCGATCCAGCACTTCGGCCTGGCTCGCGAACTCGGCCTGGAAACCGTCGGGTTCCTGATGATGAGCCACACCATCTCGCCCGAGAAGCTCGCCGCACAGGCCCGCATCATGGCCGACGCGGGCTGCCAGTGCGTCTACGTGGTCGATTCGGCCGGGGCGCTGGTCCTCGAGGGCGTGCGTGACCGGGTCGCGGCGCTGGTCGCCGAGCTCGGCGACGACGCCCAGGTGGGCTTCCACGGCCACGAGAACCTCGGGCTCGGGGTGGCCAACAGCGTGGAGGCCGTCCGGGCGGGCGCCAAGCAGATCGACGGCTCGTGCCGCCGGTTCGGGGCCGGTGCCGGGAACGCGCCGGTCGAGGCGCTGATCGGGGTGTTCGACAAGATCGGCGTGAAGACCGGGATCGATTTCTTCGACATCGCCGACGCCGCCGAAGAGGTGGTCGCCCCGGCGATGCCCGCCGAGTGCCTGCTTGACCGCAACGCCCTGATCATGGGCTATTCCGGGGTGTACTCGAGCTTCCTCAAGCACGCCATCCGCCAGTCCGAGCGCTACGGTGTGCCAGCCCACCAGCTGCTGCACCGCGCGGGCCAGCGCAAGCTCATCGGTGGCCAGGAGGACCAGCTGATCGACATCGCGCTGGAGATCAAGCGCGAGCAGGAAAGCGGCGCCACGGCCCAGCGTTGACCTGCCGCTTCGGCGACGGCACACACAGGCGCCGCATAGCTATCGCGAGTAGCCTGGCGCTATGAGCACATCCAACACAGTCGGCGCCCGTCGCCGCGGGCTGTACGGCCTGCTCGCCGGGGGGCTGATGACCGCTACCGCCGCAACGGTTATCGCGCTGCCCGTGGCGGGCATCGCCAACGCGGCTCCGCAATGCAATCAGGACGTGGGCGCGTCGATCGACTCGTACCTGCAAAAGCATCCGGACCTGCACCAGCAGCTGCAGGCCAGGTCGCAGGCGGAGGGCGGTAACGGCAACGTCATCGACTACCTCAACCGGCATCCCGACGTCCGCCAGCACCTGATCGACCTGTCGCACTCCTGCCCTCCGTAGTGAGTCGGCGTCGTCTTTGAACGCTGCGGCCGACGCGCGGGAACGTTCGCCATTGACGAAAAAGTAGAACACGTTCTAGCGTCTAGGCGTGTTCTCTGATTCCCTCACAGCTGCGATCGCAGAGGCCGAGCAGTTGGTGGCCGACGCACCGTTCATCGAGACCGAAGCCGACCTGCTCGAAGGGTTGCAGTACCTGGCCGGATGTATCTCGGGCTGCATCCATCTGGCCGTGGACTACGACCGCGACCATCCCTTCCTGCAGTCGGGTACCGGGCCCTTCACCAAGATGGGCCTGGACAATCCCGACACCCTCTACTTCGGTACCCGGGTGCACGCCAACCACGACTACGTGGTCACCGGCAGGCGCGGAACCACCACCGACCTGAGTTTCCAGCTCCTCGGCGGCGAGTACACCGACGACTTCGTGCCCGTCAGCCAGGCCGCGTTCGACGACCGCGAGCTCGAGATCGCGCCCGACGGCAGCTTCGAGTGGCGGGTGCGACCGACCAGCGCCGGACAATTGGTGATCCGCGAGGTGTACGGGGACTGGTCGGCCCAGCGCGGCACGCTGGCGATCTCCCGCCTTGACACGGCGGGCACCGCGCCGCCGCCGTTGACCCGCGAGCTGATCGAAAAGCGTTATGCCACAGCAGGAAAGCAGCTTGTGCAGCGGGTGAAGACCTGGCTGCAATTCCCGCAGTGGTTTTATCTCGACCTGCCGGTCAACACCATGGTGCCGCCGCGGCTGACTCCGGGCGGACTGGCGACGCAGTACTCGTCGGTCGGGCACTTCGACCTGCGGCCGGACCAGGCGATGGTCATCACCATCCCGGTCTCCGACGCGCCCTACCTCGGCTTCCAGCTGGGCAGCCTGTGGTACATCTCGCTGGACTACATCAACCACCAGACCTCGCTGAACAACACTCAGGCGCAGGCGGATCCGGACGGCAAGGTCCGCATCGTGGTTGCCGAACAGAATCCGGGAGTGACCAACTGGGCCGAGACGGTCGGGCACCGGCGTGGCTTCCTGCAGTTCCGCTGGCAGCGGGTGTCACGTCAGCTCACTGACGCCGACGGTCCGACCGTCGAGGTGGTCGACATCGACAAGGTGCCCGCCGCGTTGCCGTACTACGACCACAACAAGATCTCAGAGGACGACTGGCGCGCGCGAATTGCGCTGCGCCACCAACAGATTCAGGCGAGGATGCTGGGATGACGAAGTTGCTCGACGGCAAGGTGGTGGTGATCAGCGGCGTCGGCCCGGGTCTGGGCACGACGCTGGCGCACCGATGCACGAGAGAAGGCGCCGACCTGGTGCTGGCGGCCCGTACGCCGGAACGCCTGGACGACGTCGCCAAGCAGATCGCCGACCTCGGCGGCCGTGCGACGACGGTGCGCACCGACATCACCGAGGACGACCAGGTCAGCAACCTGGTCGAGGCCACCCTGGAGGCCTACGGCAAGGTCGACGTGCTGATCAACAACGCGTTCCGGGTGCCGTCGCTGAAACCGTTCTCCGGAACCAGTTTTCAGCATATCCGCGACGCAATCGAACTCAGCGCGCTCGGCGCGCTGCGACTCATCCAGGGGTTCACGCCGGCGCTGGCCGAGTCGAAGGGCTCGATCGTCAACGTCAACTCCATGGTGCTGCGGCACTCGCAGGCGAAGTACGGCGCGTACAAGATGGCGAAATCCGCGCTGCTGTCCATGTCGCATTCGCTGGCCACCGAGCTGGGCGAGCAGGGAATCAGAGTCAATTCCGTTGCGCCCGGGTATATCTGGGGTGAGACGCTGCAGGGCTATTTCAACCACCAGGCCGGCAAGTACGGCACCACCGCCGAGCAGATCTACCAGGCCACCGCCGCAGGCTCCGACCTGAAGCGGTTACCGACCGAGGACGAGGTTGCCTCGGCGATCCTGTTCATGGCCAGCGACCTGTCCAGCGGCATCACCGGGCAGACACTGGATGTCAATTGCGGGGAGTACCACACCTAATGCCGCCATCGACGATGCAAAGCGAAGCGATGAGGAGGAGATGGCGATGACGGTTGCACGTACCGATGTCGGCACCGTTGACGACCTGAAGGCGTCGGCCAGCAAGATGATCGGGCTGGACGATTTCGGCAGCAACGACGACAACTACCTCGAAGCGCTGGAAGTGCTGCTGGACTCCTATCGCCGCGACGCCGACCTGACGCCCCTGGGCAGCAAGATGAATCGGTTCTTCCTGCGCGGTGCGCTGGTGGCCAGGCTGCTGTCCGAAGCCGCCTGGAAGCAGTACCCGCAGCACGCCGACGTGGCCATCGAGCGGCCGATCTTCGTAACCGGCCTGGTGCGCACCGGCACCACGGCCCTGCATCGGCTGCTTGGTGCCGACCCCGCGCACCAGGGCCTGCATCTGTGGTTGGCCGAATTTCCACAGCCGCGTCCGCCTCGTGAAACCTGGGATTCCAACCCGTTTTACAGCCAACTGAACGAGCAGTTCAACAAGCACCATGCCGAAAACCCGGACTACACGGGTCTGCATTTCATGGCGGCCTACGAGCTGGAGGAGTGCTGGCAGCTGCTGCGGCAGTCGCTGCATTCGGCGTCCTACGAGACCTTGGCGCACCTGCCCACCTACTCGCAGTGGCTCTCGGAGCAGGACTGGACGCCGTCGTATCAGCGGCACCGCCGCAACCTGCAGCTGATCGGACTCAACGACGCCGACAAGCGGTGGGTGCTCAAGAACCCCAGCCACCTGTTCGCGTTGGACGCGTTGATGGCGACCTATCCCGACGCGTTGGTGATCCAGACCCATCGTCCGGTCGAAACGATCATGGCCTCGATGTGCTCGCTGGCGCAGCACACCGCCGAGGGATGGTCGACGTCATTCACCGGCGCCCAAATCGGTGCCGACGCAATGGAAACCTGGTCGCGAGGGCTGGAGCGGTTCAACACCGCGCGGGCCAAATACAGCCCGTCGCAGTTTTACGATGTCGACTACAAGGAACTGATCGCCGACCCGCTGGGCACCGTGGCCGACATCTACCGCCACTTCGGTATGACGCTGACCGACGAGGCCAGGGCCGCGATGGAAAAGACCCACGCCGACAGCCAGTCCGGCCCGCGGGCGCCCAAGCACACCTACTCGCTGGCCGACTACGGCCTCACCACCGAGGTCGTCAAGGAGCGCTTCGCGGGCCTGTAAAAACCTGGGCCCACAACGGCTTCCGCGCCCGGCGGGCACGCCTTGTGCCCCGCCTAGTCTTCGTCCGCTTCGTCGTCGAGGTAGCCCTCGGCGACCGCATGCTCGATGCTGTCGGCGAGTTTGGGGCACGACCGGGTGCGCGCGGTGTCGCCCCCGGACTCGCGCACCTCGGTGAAGTGCGCGCAGCGTTGCCACGCTTCGGTGTTCCACTGCACGGCGGTGTGTCCCGGCCCGAGCCGGCGGACGGTGACCCGCACGTGGCAGAACCGGCAGTCGACCGGCAGCAGCCCGGAGTTGAGGTAGCGCTCGCGGTCGGCGCGACTGGCTTCGGCGACGGCCGCGGCGCGCTGCGGGTCGTTGGTGAAATCCCTTGACTTCGACCAGGATCGGGAGCCGCCGTTGCCCGCTGGCTTCTCGTCGTGGTCGTGATGATCGCCGTGCAGCAACAACATCGATCGCGCGAGCTGATCGACGTCAGGTACCGCCGACTGATCGTCGCCCATGATTCCTAGTGTTGCTTGGCCGGGACGTCGTCGGTGACCGCCTCGTCCGCCTCGGAGTCCTTGGCCTTGAGGTTCTGCTCGACCTCGGCATTCCAGTACTCGTTCGCCCGAGTGGTGTCCACCTCGATCTCGAATCGCTCCACCATCTCCGGCTCGATGTCGGCGACGTCGACGTAGAACTGCTGATACCAACGGCGCAACTGGTACACAGCACCGTCCTCCTCGACCAGCAGCGGATTGTCGATGCGGGTCTTGTGCTTCCAGATCTCGACGTCCTGCAGGAAGCCCTTGCTGACGCCCTCGGTGAACACCTTCGACAACTTGTCGGTCATCTTCTCGTCCATGCCCTTGGGCTTTTCGACGATGACGCCCCACTGCAGCACGAACGAGTTCTGGGTCACCGGGTAGTGGCAGTTGATCAGGATCGACTCGGCCTTGTAACCGCCGTAGCTGTTGTGCAGCCAGTTGATCATGAACGACGGCCCGAAGTAGGAGGCCTCGGAGTCAAGATGCGCCTCCCCGTAAGTGGTGCCGAGGTCGTTGACGTCGGGCCGGCCCACGTTGTGCAGGTACTGCGAGGCGATGTGACCCTCGAACACATTCTTGAAGTAGGTCGGCAACCCGAAATGGATATAGAAGAAGTGCGCCATGTCGGTGACGTTGTCGATGATGTCGCGGCAGTTCGATCCCTCGATGAGGATGCTGTTCCACCGCCAGTCGGTCCATTCGTCGCTGGCCGCTTCGGGGATGTCCGGGATGCGCACCGCGGGGTCCGGCGGATTCTGCTCGTGGTCGTGCCAGACGAACAGCAGGCCGCCGCGCACGTCGGTGGACCACGACCGGGTGCGCGCCGTCTTGGGCGTGCGCTTGGCGTAGGGCACCAGCTTGCAGCGGCCGTCGCCGCCCCAGCGCCAGTCGTGGAACGGGCAGGCGACCTCGTCGCCCTTGATGGTGCCCTCAGACAGGTCCCCGCCCATGTGGCGGCAGTAGCCGTCCAGAACCTTGATGTCGCCCTGCGAGTCGGCGAACACGACCAGCTTGGTGCCGAACGCCTCGATCGAGTGCGGCTTGCCGTCCTGGAAGTCCTTGGCAACGCCCAGGCAGTGCCAACCGCGGGCGTATCTGGTCGGCAAGGCGCCGGGATCGATCTCCCGGATGCCGACCGCCTTGGTGTCGGTAGTCACCTGTCACCTCCAACTCACTGGGCTTCTAACTAGAACACGTTACAGTTTTGCAGCGGGGGCGCGCAACGACGGCGAGCCTGGCCACGGCATATGCGCACTGCGGTATATCTAAACCATGCCGCTGTTTGCGTTCGAGGGCCGCGCGCCACGGGTCGATCCCACCGCATTCGTGGCCCCGACGGCCACCCTGATCGGCGACGTCGTGGTCGAGGCGGGGGCCTCGGTCTGGTTCAACGCCGTGCTGCGGGGCGACTACGGGCCCATCGTGGTGCGCGAGGGCGCCAACGTCCAAGACGGCTCGGTGCTGCACGCGCCGCCGGGAATCCCGGTCGACATCGGTCCCGGCGCGACGGTCGCGCACATGTGCGTCATTCACGGGGTTCACGTCGGGCAGGAAGCGTTGATCGCGAACCACGCCACGGTGCTGGACGGCGCGGTGATCGGTGCGCGCAGCCTCGTTGCCGCGCATTCGTTGGTGACGGCGGGCAGCCAGATCCCGGCCGGGATGCTGGCGGTCGGGGCGCCGGCGCAGATCAAGGGCCCGGTCGCCGGGACCGGCGCCGAGATGTGGGTCAAGGTGAACCCGCAGGCCTACCGCGAACTTGCCCAGCGGCATCTCGCCGGGCTGGAACCGATCTAGATTTTGCGGGTGTTGGCCGCCGCGCGCTCCATCTCCCAGTAGGCGCGCAGGGCCACCATCTGGCCCTCGGCGTTGACCCGGTAGGTGAAGACGCCTTCGGCGGTCGTCTGGTATTCGCCGGTCGTGATGAGGATGTGCCCGACGTTGGCTTCCTCGTTGCCGCACTGGTAGGTGTCGCGGAAGAAGAACTCGATCTTTGTGGTGGGGGCGATCGCCTTGTCCCAGAAGGCCGAGATCGCGTCCCGGCCACGGTGGCCGAGGCCCTCGGGGTCGAACACCGACGGCCCGATCGGGTCCTCGACGATGGCGTCGTCGGCGAACACCGCCAGCCAGGCATCCTTGTCCCGGGCCGCCACCGCCTCGCGGGAACGGCGGCCGGCCTCGTGCGCGGGATGCTCAGTCACGAGACCTTCTGGGCCGCGGGCTTGTCGGCTCCCACCACCCACATCGAGTAATACTGCGAGCCACCACCGTAGGCGTGCCCCAAGGCCTTTCGCGCGTTGGGCACCTGGTGGTCGCCACCCTTGCCCATCACCTGGATCGCCGCTTCGGCGAAGCGAATCAGGCCCGAGGCGCCGATCGGGTTCGACGACAGCACGCCGCCCGACGGGTTGACCGGCAACCGGCCGCCGATCTTGGTCTCGCCGGCTTCGGTGAGTTTCCAGCCTTCACCCTCGGCGGCAAAACCGAGGTTTTCCAACCACATCGGTTCGAACCAGGAGAACGGGACGTAGATTTCCGCGGCGTCGATCTCGTCGATGGGGCTCTCGATGCCGGCGGCCGTCCACAGCGCCGCGGCCGCGTCGCGCCCGGCCTGCGGGCTGACCTGGTCGCGCCCGGAGAACTGCAGCGGTTCGGTGCGCAACGCGGTGGCGTGGATCCAGGCCACCGGATGTCCTTGCGCCAGGCGGGCTTCAGCGGCCTCCTCGTTGCCGATCACCACGGCGGCCGCCCCGTCGGACGACGGGCAGGTCTCGTCGTAGCGGATCGGGTCCCACAGCATGGGCGAGGACATCACCTTCTCCAGCGTGATGTCGGGCTGGTGCAGGTGCGCCAGCGGGTTCTTGGCGCCGTTGAGCCGGTCCTTGACCGCGACCATGGCTCCGATGTTCGTCGGCGCGCCGGATCGACGAATGTAGGAGCGCACGTGCGGGGCGAAGTACCCACCCGCCCCGGCGCCGACCGGCTTGATGAACGGAATGGGAATCGACAACGCCCACATGGCGTTTGACTCCGACTGCTTCTCCCAGGCCATCGCCAGCACGCGGCGGTACTTGCCGGACTGCACCAAGCTGGCGGCCACCACACCGGTGGACCCACCGACCGAACCCGCGGTGTGCACCCGGATCAGCGGCTTGCCCGTGGCGCCCGTGGCGTCGGCCATGAACAGCTCGGGCATCATCACGCCCTCGAAGAAGTCCGGCGCCTTGCCGACCACGACGGCGTCGATGTCATCGAAGGTGCTGCCGGAGTCGGCCAGCGCCCGGTCGATCGCCTCGCGCACCAGGCCGTTCATCGAAACGTCTTGGCGTTTGGCGACGTACTTCGTCTGTCCGGTACCTAGTACCGCAGCGACGTTTGGCCCTGCACCGGCCATCAGTTCTTTCCTTCCATGACCGCGACCAGGTTTTGCTGAAGCGCAGGGCCGCTGGTGGCGTGCGCCAGCACCCGCTCGGCCGAACCGTTCCAGATGTGTTGTGCTGCAAAGCCGATGCGTTCGAGGCCGGCGACGAACATGGGGTTGGCCGCCAACGCGCCGCCGGACGGGTTCACCTTGGTGGGGCCCGGGATCCGGATGGCTTCGGCGATGATCAGGTGCTGGTGGGTGAACGGCGCGCAGATCTCGGCCACGTCGAGGTTGTCGGTCCGGCCGCCGGTGGCCACGTGGGCCGCTGCCTTGGTCGACGGCGACTCGGTGAGATCGCGCGCGCCCAGCACCGGCGTGTCGATGCGGTGCTCGATTCCCGTTATCCAGGCCGGGTTTTCGCGCAGCTCACGCGCCCGGTCGCCGGCCGCGAGCACGATCGCTGCGGCGCCGTCGGTGATCGGTGCGATGTCGTGGCGACGCAGCGGGTCGGCGAAGAACGGCCGTTCGAGCAGTTCCGCCACGCTGATCGACCCCTCGACGTTGTCCACGCGGCGCGCGTTGGCAAAGGAGTCGAAGGCCACCCGCGCCATCTGCTCCTGGGTCCACTTACCGGTGTCGAGCCCGATGCGTGCCTGCAGCCCGGCCAGCGAGATCGAATCGGGCCACAAGGGCGCGACGGTGTAGGGGTCGGTCTGCCGCGTCAGGATTTGGCGCAGGATGCCGGCCGAGGACTTGCCGAAGCCGTACACCAGCGCGGTGTCGACCTCACCGGTGAGGATTTTGATGTAGGCCTCGTAAAGCGCCCAGGCGGCGTCCATTTCGACGTGCGACTCGTTGATCGGCGGAACGGCACCGATCGAGTCGATCGCCGAGATGAACGAAAACGCCCGTCCGGCAAGGTAATCAGATGATCCGGAACACCAGAAGCCGATGTCGGTCCGTTCGATGCCCAGCTCCTCGTACAGCTGGGCGAAGCACGGGATCAACATCTCGACACCGTTGGTGGTGCCGTCGGTGCGGCGGACGTGTGGTGCGTGGGCAAAGCCCACTACCGCAACGTTGCGAGCGCTCATGTGCAGGTAAGCCCTTTACAGGTGGTGCTTGTAGGTGTCGTAGTCGGCGTCGGGTTCCCCGGTCGGCCGGAAGTACTCGATGTTGTCGATGCCGAATCCCCACTCCTCGCGGGGTTTCCACACCGCCTCGACGCGCATACCCATCCGCACTTCGTGGGCGTCGATGTCGGCGACCAGATGCAAAAACGGGATGTCGGCTCCGTCGAGCAGCACGTAAGCCGCCACATACGGCGGCTTGATGCGCTGACCCTGGAACGGGATGTTGATGATCGCGAACGTCGTCACAGTGCCCTTGTCGGGCAGCTCGACGAACTCGGTCGTCGGCTGGCCGGTAGCCGGGTCGGCGCCGTGCGGCGGGAAGTAGACCTTGCCGTTCTCGCCCGTCTTCGCGCCGAGCAGCTTGCCCTGCGCGATGGCCCGCAGGTAGGCGCTCTCTTCGTGCGAGGCGCTGTGCTGGATGGTCAGCGACACCGGCGTGACGATCATGGTCACCGGGTCCTTGTCGCCGTCGGACTGCTCGGCCACGGCCTCGGGTTCCTCGCCGAGCGCGAAATACGCGATGTCGGTGATGGCGCCCACCGGCTCGTCGACCCAGTGCGCGTGCACCCGGGACCCGGTCTTGATGGCCTTGGGCTCACCCGCGTCAACGGCGTGGATCAACGGCGTGTCTGCCCCGTCGAGCTTGATCAGCGCCCAGGCGAACGGCCGGTCCAGCGGCTGTCCCTCGATGGGGTCGGGCTGCCAGGTCCAGGAGACCACGGTGCCGACGCTGGACACCGGTACCATCTCGCCCAGCGGCTCATAGGTGACCGGGTCATATTCGGCCGGCGGCACGTGCACCCGGCCATCCGATCCGCGCACGCCCAGGATGTGGCGGTCGCGCAGGGCGGTGAAGAACTTGCTCAGCGTGGGGCCGACTGAACGGGTGTAGTCGAAGGACAACGTCAGTGGCGCGGCGAGCGGTGGCTCAGGGTGATCCATCAGGGGCGGGCTACTCGAGCTGGCTGTCACGCCATCGAGTAGAACAGGTTCTAAGAACGGATTCAACATCGGGTCGGCGACTGAAGGGTGACGACGATGAAGCTGGGATTGCAGCTGGGATATTGGGGCGCTCAGCCGCCGCACAACCACGGCGAGCTCGTCGCCGCGGCCGAGGAGGCCGGCTACGACGCCGTCTTCACCGCCGAGGCCTGGGGGTCCGACGCCTACACGCCGCTGGCCTGGCTGGGTTCGTCGACGTCGCGGGTGCGGCTGGGCACGTCGGTGGTTCAGCTGTCCGCACGAACCCCGACGGCCTGCGCGATGGCGGCATTGACGCTCGACCACCTGTCCGGCGGCCGGCACGTCCTCGGCCTGGGTGTCTCCGGCCCGCAGGTGGTCGAGGGCTGGTACGGCCAGTCCTTCCCCAAGCCGCTGGCCCGCACCCGGGAGTACATCGACATCATCCGGCAGGTGTGGGCCCGCGAGGCGCCGGTGACCAGCGCCGGGCCGCATTACCCGCTGCCGCTGACCGGTGAGCGCGCAACGGGTCTGGGCAAACCGCTCAAGCCCATCACCCATCCGCTGCGGGCCGACATCCCGATCATGCTGGGCGCCGAGGGGCCGAAGAACGTCGCGCTGGCCGCCGAGATCTGCGACGGCTGGCTGCCGATCTTCTACACGCCGCGCATGGCCGACACCTACAACGAGTGGCTGGACGAGGGGTTCGCCCGCCCGGGCGCCCGCCGCAGCCGCGAGAACTTCGAGATCTGCGCGACGGCCAACATCGTGATCACCGAGGACCGCAGCGCGGCGTTCGCGGCGATGAAGCCCTACATCGCGCTCTACATGGGCGGGATGGGCGCCGAGGACACCAACTTTCACGCCGACGTCTACCGGCGGATGGGCTACGCGCAAGTGGTCGACGACGTGACGAAGCTGTTCCGCAGCAACCAGAAGGACAAGGCGGCCGAGATCATCCCTGACGAGGTGATCGACGACGCCGCGATCGTCGGCGACATCGACTACGTGCGTAAGCAGATCAAGGCCTGGGAGGCCGCCGGCGTCACCATGATGGTGGTGTCCGGGCGCAGTACGGAGCAGGTCCGCGAGCTGGCGACCCTGATCTGACTGCCGCGCGCGCCAAACTAGAACGCGTTCTAATTTTCTTGCCAGGGGCTTAGAACGCGTTCTAGATTGTCCGGATGGCACGCCCGACGACGACGCAGCGCGCGCCCGGCCGGTCAGCCGAGCGGGTGGGCGTCGCCGAACGTCATCTCGACGTGGCCGACAGATCCAGAGATCATCGCCCGCTTCGGCAGGCCCAGCGACGCCAACTCCTTGGCGTAGGCGTGATCGCCCAGGCGCAGCGTCGCCCCGCCGGGCTGCCCGCGCAGGCCGCGCACCCGCATCTCCCAGGGCACCTCCCGGGTGGTGCCCTCGGCGAAGGTGTAGGTCTTGAGCACCTGCGGGCGCGAGGTGAACATCGAGGGCACCGGCACTCCCCGGGCGAAGTCGATGCCGGCGATGTGCGCGCCGTCGGCGCTGACGTCGAATCCAAACCGGCCCTGCTCGCGAACGGTGAACTCCGCCATGATCTTTGGGAATCCCCAGATCGAGCGGCCCGCTTCCAGGGTGAAGCTCTGGTCGACGGGCAGGTGGTGGATGAACGCGGCCGCATCGCCCAGTGCCCGCCAGCCGCGCGCCGTCGAGCCGGGCGGGTTGACCATGACCGCGGTGCCGAATTCGTGGTACTGCCCCAGATCGCCGTCGATATAGCGGGCCAGCATCAGGTTCACCACCGCCCGGCCGCGGCGGTGCTGGCAGACTTTCAGGCCGCTGTAGTCGATAAGGCGTTGCGCCGCTTGCGCATCCACCGAAAACATCGCGGTATGCACATCCGCTTTTCGTATCCGCACCGGCATGGTGAGGACCGTCCCCGCAACTACGTGTTGTGACTCAGGCATGCCGGTTACTGTAATCCGCTCGTCAACACATTTGGAGGCTGTAGATGACTTCGACCATCCCGGAAGCAATCTCGAACATCGATCTGGCAGACGGCAATTTCTACGCGGACCGTCACACCTCGCGCGAGGCCTACCGCTGGATGCGCGCCAACCAGCCGGTGTTCCGGGATCGCAACGGCCTGGCCGGTGCCACCACCTATCAAGCCATCCTGGACGCCGAACGCAATCCGGAACTGTTCTCCAGCACCGGCGGCATCCGTCCAGACCAGCCCGGCATGCCCTACATGATCGACATGGACGATCCCGCGCATCTGTTGCGGCGCAAGCTGGTCAACGCCGGCTTCACCCGCAAGCGGGTGAAGGAGAAGGAGCCGTCCATCGCCAAGCTGTGCGACACGCTGATCGACGCGGTGTGTGAGCGCGGCGAGTGTGACTTCGTCCGCGACATCGCCGCGCCGCTGCCGATGGCGGTGATCGGCGACATGCTGGGCGTATTGCCCTCCGAACGCAGCATGCTGTTGAAGTGGTCCGACGACCTGGTGTGCGGGCTGAGCTCCCACATCGACCCGGCGTCGGCCGAATTCCAAACCGTCATGGAGGCTTTCGCCGCCTACACCGCGTTCACCATGGACATCATCGCCAAGCGGCGCGCCGAGCCCACCGACGACCTGTTCTCCATCCTGGTCAACGCCGAGGTGGAGGGGCAGCGGATGTCCGACGACGAGATCGTCATGGAGACGCTGCTCATCCTGATCGGCGGTGACGAGACCACCAGGCACACCCTGAGCGGCGGAACCGAGCAGGTGGTGCGCCACCGCGACCAGTGGGAGGCCCTGGTGCGCGACCCGTCGTTGCTTCCCGGTGCGATCGAGGAGATGCTGCGCTGGACGTCGCCGGTGAAGAACATGTGCAGAACTTTGACCGCTGATACGGACTTTCACGGCACCTCGCTGCGTGAGGGCGAGAAGATCATGCTGCTCTTCGAGTCGGGCAACTTCGACGAGTCGGTGTTCGAAGACCCGGACAATTTCGACATTCGCCGAAACCCGAACAGCCACATGGCCTTCGGCTTCGGCACGCACTTCTGCCTGGGCAACCAGCTGGCCCGGCTCGAGCTGTCGATGATGACCGAGCGGGTGCTCAAGCGGCTACCGGATCTACGGCTGGCCGACGACGACTCGACGCTGCCGCTGCGGCCGGCGAACTTCGTCAGCGGCCTGGAAGCGATGCCGGTGGTGTTCACCCCGAGCGCGCCGCTGCTGAGCTGACCCTCCACGCCGAGCGTGCACCCACGGCGGGATTTCGGCCGATTTCGCGCCCTGAGTTCACGTTCGGCCCGTCCATGCCGCCGCGACGCGGGCGATCACGCCCCCTGGCGTGTCTTCGGCCGTGACGCGAACGACAGTCCACCCCAGTTCTGCGAGGGACTCGGCACGCCGAATGTCCTTAGCGAACTGTCTCCGGTCGGTGCGGTGGTGATCTCCGTCGTACTCGACGGCTAATTTGAGATCCTGCCATCCCATATCGAGACAGGCGATCAGCTCGCCGTAGCCGCCGTAGACGGGAATCTGCGTTCTCGGGGCGCGGGTAGCCGGCATCGATGAGTAGCAGGCGCAACCACGTTTCCCGCGGTGACTCCGCTTCCGCGTCGACCAGCGCCAGCGCGCGCCGGGCGCGGCGGACATTGCGATGACCCTGGTAGCGCTCGGCGAGCGACTCGACCTCGGCGATGTCGAGTTTCGTTGCCCGAGCAAGCGCGTCGAGAGCCGCGACCGCCGCGCCCGTCGGATTGCGGCAAGCGATATCGAATGCCGTGCGCGACGCTGAGGTAGTGGGTACACCGCCGATCACCCGGACTTCGTTGTGGGCCAACGAATCCGACCACGTGGTGATGCCAGCCGGTGGACGGCGGTGTTGGTAGAATAACTGCGCCGGTGCCCGGTGGTCAACCCATTTGGCCCCGTGCAGCGCCGAGGCGGAGCGCCCGCCGACGATGCCACGGCGCCGCGACCACAGCCATGCGGCGCATGCGCGGGTCGTGGCGGTCAGTTCCGTCCCAGGGGCGATGTAGACGTCGGGGTGCAGCGCGACGAATCGGCTCCGCAGCCGATGGCGGGTCAGGGAGCCGGTCGCCAGCGCCTCGCTACCGATGAAGGGTTCGCGCACGCAAGGAGTGTGGCGCCAAGGACCGACACCGGCGCCGAGCGTGACGTGAGGGCGAAAAATCGGCCGAAAAACCGCCCTGAGTTCACGCTCGGCGAAGTGGGGGCGCTCGGCGAGGTGGGGGCGCTCGGCGGAAATGCCTAGCGGTTTTTGAAGTTGGGCTTGCGCTTCTCGGCGAACGCGCGCGGGCCCTCCTTGGAGTCCTCGGAGAGGAACACCGGTATCCCGTTGGCGGTGTCGGGCTTGAAGGCCTCTTCCTCGTGCATGCCCTCGGTCTCGCGGATCGTCTTGAGGATTGCCTGCACGGCCAGCGGCCCGTTGTTCTCGATCACCTCGGCGATCTCGAGAGCCTTGGTCAGCGCCTGCCCGTCGGGAACGACGTGGCCGATCAGGCCCATGTCCTTGGCTTCGGCGGCGGTGATGTGCCGGCCGGTCAGCAGCAGGTCGCAGGCCACGGTGTAGGGGATCTGGCGCACCAGCCGCACTGCCGAGCCACCCATCGGGTACAGGCTCCACTTGGCCTCGGAGATGCCGAACTTGGCGCTCTCACCGGCCACCCGGATGTCGGTGCCCTGCAGGATCTCGGTGCCCCCGGCGATGGCCGGGCCCTCGACGGCGGCGATGAGCGGCTTCTTGAGCCTGCGGCCCTTGAGCAGGGCATCGATTCGCGACGGGTCGTAGCTGCCGTCCTTGAACGACTCACCCGGCGGCTTCTGCGTTGCTGCCTTGAGGTCCATGCCCGCGCAGAAGTAGCCACCGGCCCCGGTCAGGATGCAGACGCGGATGTCGTCGTCGTTGTCCACGCGGTCCCAGGCCTGGACCATGATTTCCATCATTTCCGTGCTCAAGGCGTTGCGGCGGTGCGGCCGGTTCATGGTCACGATGAGGGTGTGACCACGCTGTTCGACCAGCGCGTCCGGCCCGGTCTCCCCGTTTTCGATGTTTGCTGGGGTTCCGGCATTCTCCACGGTCACGGCTACCGCCTTTCCCTCGACAATGGGCACGAGCTTGCCTCGAAATGTAACACGTTCTAATTTGGTGGCCGTGGCCTTGAATATTGCCGATCTCGCAGAGCACGCCATCGACGCTGTGCCCGACCGTGTCGCCCTGATCTGCGGCGACGAGAAGTTGACCTACGCCCAGCTGGAGGAGAAGGCCAACCGCCTGGCTCACTACCTGCTCGAGCAGGGGGTGAAAAAGGACGACAAGGTCGGTCTGTACTGCCGCAACCGCATCGAAATCGTCATCGCGATGCTCGGCATCGTCAAAGCGGGCGCCATCCTGGTGAACATCAACTATCGCTACGTCGAGGGCGAGCTGCGCTACCTGTTCGAGAACTCCGACATGGTCGCGCTGGTGCACGAGCGCCAGTACTCCGACCGGGTGGCCAACGTGCTGCCCGACACCCCCGAGGTCAAGACGATCCTGGTCGTGGAGGACGGCAGCGACAACGACTTCAGCCGTTATGGCGGCGTCGAGTTCTACTCGGCGATCGCGGGCAGCTCGCCCGAGCGCGACTTCGGCCCGCGCAGCGCCGACGACATCTACCTGCTCTACACCGGCGGCACCACGGGTTTCCCGAAGGGCGTGATGTGGCGCCACGAGGACATCTACCGGGTGCTGTTCGGCGGGACCGACTTCGCCACAGGCGAATTCGTCAAGGACGAGTACGACCTGGCCAAGGCCGCCGCGGCGAACCCGCCGATGGTCCGCCACCCGATTCCGCCGATGATCCACGGCGCCACCCAGTCGGCCACCTGGATGTCAATCTTCTCGGGCCAAACCACCGTGCTGGCACCGGAATTCAACGCCGACGAGGTCTGGCGCACGATCCACAAGCACAAGGTAAACCTGCTGTTCTTCACCGGCGACGCGATGGCGCGCCCGCTGCTGGATGCGCTACTTGCGCACCAGGACAAGGGAAACGAGTACGACCTGTCGTCGCTGTTCCTGCTCGCCTCCACCGCGGCGCTGTTCTCGCCGAGCATCAAGGAGAAGTTCCTCGAGCTGCTGCCCAACCGCGTCATCACCGACTCGATCGGTTCGTCAGAGACCGGATTCGGCGGCACCAGCATCGTCGCCAAGGACGCGCCGCACGCCGGCGGCCCGCGCGTGACGATCGACCACCGCACTGTCGTCCTGGACGAACAGGGCAACGAGGTCAAGCCCGGCTCCGGTGTGCGCGGCTTCATCGCCAAGAAGGGCAACATCCCGGTCGGTTACTACAAGGACGAGAAGAAGACCGCCGAGACGTTCAAGACCTTCAACGGTGTGCGTTACGCCATCCCCGGCGACTTCGCGACCGTCGAGGAGGACGGGACCGTCACGATGCTGGGCCGCGGCTCGGTGTCGATCAACAGCGGCGGCGAGAAGATCTACCCCGAGGAGGTCGAGGCCGCGCTCAAGGGCCACCCCGACGTCTTCGACGCCCTGGTGGTCGGCGTGCCGGACGCGCGGTACGGCCAGCACGTCGCCGCCGTCGTGCAGCCGCGGCCGGGATCGCGACCGACGCTGTCGGAGCTGGACAGCTTCGTGCGCTCCGAGATCGCCGGTTACAAGGTGCCGCGCAGCCTGTGGCTGGTCGACGAGGTCAAGCGGTCGCCCGCGGGCAAGCCCGACTACCGCTGGGCCAAGGAGCAGACCGAGGCCCGCCCGGCCGACGACGTGCACGCCGCTCACGCCACTGCGTGACCGACTTCGTCAAACGAAATCCGGCCGCACCGACCGGCTTCTTCGCTTGGGAAGCCGCAGGGCTGCAATGGCTTTCCGATGTCGACGGCGGTGTGCCGTGCGCGCAGGTCGTCGCCGTCGATGACACGAGCCTGACCCTGCGGCGCCTCGACTCCGCGCGCCCCACCCCCGAGGCGGCGCGCGCATTCGGTAACCGGCTGGCGGTCACGCACGACGCGGGCGCCGCGGCGTTCGGCACCGGGCCGGACGGCTGGGACGGGCCGGGCTTTTTCGGGCCGCTGTCGCAGCCACTGCCGTTCTCGCTGCGCTCGCACCGGCGCTGGGGCGAGTTCTATGCCGAGGAGCGGCTGGCCCCGATGGCCGAACTCGCCGCCCCGGGCCTGGACGCCGCCACCCGCGACGCGGTGAGTGCCGTCGCGGCGCGTTGCCGCGCGGGCGATTTCGACGACGACGACGCCCCGGCTCGGCTGCACGGCGATCTGTGGAACGGCAACGTGATGTGGACGCCCGACGGTGTGGTGCTCATCGACCCGGCCGCACACGCCGGTCACCGCGAGACCGACCTGGCGATGCTCGCGCTGTTCGGCTGCCCCCACTTCGACGCGGTCATCGACGGCTATCAGCGGGTGCGAGCGTTGCGGCCCGGTTGGCGCGACCGGGCCGGCCTGCACCAGCTCTTCCCGCTACTAGCGCATGTGGCGTTGTTCGGCGGCGGGTACGCGCAGCAGACGCACGCCTGCGCCCGCGCCGCGCTGACCCTCTGAGGTCGGAGGGCGGCCGGCCCCGGTCCGGTGTTGATCGCCCGTCTCCTCCTGCCGCCGCTCCGCGGCGCGCATCGTCGGCGGGCTAAAGTCCAATCGCATGACGATCGATGTCTGGATGCAGCATCCGACTGCGCGGTTCCTGCGCAGCGACATGCTGGCATCCCTGCGGCGGTGGACGGGCGGGTCGATCCCCGACACCGATCTCCCGATCGAGGCGACCCTGGCGTCGATGGACGCCGCCGACGTCGAAGTGGGTGTGCTCAGCGCCTGGCGGGGGCCCGGTGGAGCCGACCTGGTCTCCAACGACGAGGTGGCGCAATGGATTGCCGCGCACCCGAACCGGCTCGCCGGGCTGGCCACCGTCGACCTGGACCGCCCGATGGAAGCCGTCCGGGAGCTGCGGCGCCGGATAGCCGACGGAGGGTTCGTCGGCCTGCGGGTGGTGCCGTGGTTGTGGGACGCCCCGCCCACCGATCGCCGCTACTATCCGCTGTTCGCCCAGTGCGTGGAATCCGGGGTGCCGTTCTGCACCCAGGTCGGTCACACCGGCCCGTTGCGCCCGTCGGAGACCGGCCGGCCGATTCCCTACATCGACCAGGTGGCGCTCGATTTCCCGGAGCTGGTGATCGTCTGCGGTCACGTCGGCTACCCGTGGACCGAGGAGATGGTCGCGGTGGCCCGCAAGCACGAAAACGTCTACATCGACACCTCGGCATACACCATCAAGCGGTTGCCGGACGAACTTGTCAGATTCATGAAGACCGGTACTGGGCAACGAAAGGTGTTGTTCGGCACCAACTATCCGATGATCACCCACGAGCACGCGCTGGCGGGACTGGACGCCCTCGGGCTTTCCGACGAGGCCCGCCGAGATTTCCTGCGCGGCAACGCCGAACGAGTTTTCCGACTGGAGGCAGTCAAGTGAACGGTGCCCAGGCCCTGATCAACACCCTGGTGGACGGCGGCGTCGAGGTGTGTTTCGCCAACCCGGGCACCTCCGAGATGCATTTCGTCGCGGCGCTGGACGCCGTGCCGCGGATGCGAGGCGTGCTGGCGCTGTTCGAGGGGGTCGCCACCGGAGCGGCCGACGGTTACGCGCGCATCGCGGATAGACCGGCCGCGGTGCTGCTGCACTTGGGACCCGGACTGGGCAACGGCCTGGCCAACCTGCACAACGCGCGCCGCGCGCGGGTGCCGATGGTGGTGGTCGTCGGTGACCACGCGACCTATCACAAAAAGTACGACGCCCCACTGGAATCCGACATCGACGCGTTGGCCGGCACCGTCTCGGGCTGGGTGCGCCGGACCGCTGACGCCTCCCAGGTTTCGGCCGACGCCGTCGAGGGCATCGCGGCCAGCCGGTGGGGTTCACAGATTTCCACGCTGATCCTGCCCGCCGACGTGTCCTGGTCCGACGGCGCCCAGCTGTTCTCCAACCTGGATGCGCGGCCGGGGAGCGCCGATCCGCTGCTGGCGCCCGAGGTGCTCGAGGTGGTCGGCTCCGGCGAGCCCACGGTGATCATGGTGGGCGGCGACGCCACCCGCCGAGCCGGGCTGGCGGCGGCCGCCCGCATTGCGGCGGCGACGGGTGCGCGCGTGTTGTGCGAAACCTTCCCCGCCCGGCTGGAGCGCGGCGCCGGCGTCCCCGCGGTCGACCGGCTCGCCTATTTCGCCGAGGCCGCCACCGCCCAGCTGGACGGAGCCAAGCATCTGGTGCTGGCCGGCGCCAAGTCGCCGGTGTCGTTCTTCGCCTACCCCGGCATGCCCAGCGATCTGGTGCCGGCCGGCTGCGAGGTGCACGTGCTTGCCGAATACAGCGGCGCGGCAGAGGCTTTGATCGCCCTAGCCGACCAGGTGGCGCCCGGCACCGAGGCGCCAGTGGCCCCCGCATCGCGTCCCTCGCTGCCGACGGGTCCGCTGACCTCCGCGTCGGCCGCCGATGTGATCGGGGCGCTGCTGCCCGAAGGGGCCATAGTGGTCGACGAGTCGAACACCTCGGGCGTGCTGCTCGCCCAGGCGACCGCCGGGGCGCCGGCGCACGACTGGCTGACCCTGACCGGTGGGGCGATCGGCTACGGCATTCCGGCCGCGGTGGGCGCCGCGGTGGCCGCCCCCAATCGCCCGGTGTTGTGTCTGGAATCCGATGGCTCGGCCATGTACACGATCTCGGGATTGTGGACCCAGGCGCGGGAGAACCTCAACGTCACCACCGTGCTGTACAACAACAGCGCCTACGACATCCTGCGCATCGAGCTGCAACGCGTCGGCGCCGGGTCGGCGCCCGGCCCCGAAGCGCTGTCGCTGCTCGACTTATCCGACCCGACAATGGATTTCGTGAAGATGAGCGAGGGCATGGGAGTGCCCGCCCGGCGCGTCACCACGGCCGACGAATTGGCCGATGCGCTACGCGCCGCCTTCGCCGAACCGGGGCCGCATCTGATCGACGCCGTGGTGCCGTCAATAACGGGCTAGGGTCGGCAGCCGGCTCAGCAGCCAGTCCGTCATCGTGTTGACCACGTCGATGCCCGTCTCGAACGCGCCGTCGTGCGCATCGGCCGCCAGCGCCACGCCCCAGTGACCGGCCGGGGTGGGGACGATGCCGAATTGCCGGACCAGGTACTCGCCGTGCACACCCGGGCCCCAACCGCCCTTGGCGGCAATGCCTTTGGCGGCCAGGCCCCACTGGTCGCCGGTGACCAGGCGCTGCATCAGGTCGATCACTTCGACGGCGTCGGGGATGGTCGACAGCTCCGCGGCGAACCGCGCTTGGCGCTGCAGGCTCCACTGCGTCTGGCCGAATGCGGTGAACCCGCGGCGAAGTCGACGCGATTCGACCACCGTCGCGGTGTCGCCGCCCTCGGCCACCACGACCTGGACCCGGCGCGCCGCCTGGGCGGGCTCGCCCAACTGCGACCACAACTGTTCGGAGGCGCGGTTGTCGGATTCTGTGATGGCCTTGACGACCAAATCGCGCGCGCCCAGCCAATCGTTGCGCAGCGCCGCTATCGCCAACGGCACCTTGATGGTCGACCATGCCACGCCCGACCACCAGCTGCCCAGCGAAAAGGTTCTGTCCGGCCGGGCGATCGCGACGCCGACGTTCGCCGGCACCGCGGCGGCAAGCTGGTCGAAGCTGGCTTCCAGCGCGAGCTCGAGCGGGCGTGCCGTCATGCGCGGGTTCCGATTTCGGCGCGCGTCACCGCGACGCCGAGGTGGGGGACCGGCGCATCAACCATCGCGTCTCCTTAACGGCGTTGACATCAGGCCGCCGGCGGGAGTGGTGGCAGCGGCGGCCCCTGCTCCGGCGGGGGCGGGGCTTCCCACGGTTCGCGGTCCGGCGTCGGCGGCGACCACACCAGCGGCGGCGGTGGCGGAGGCAGGGGAGGCGGCGGAGGCGGATCCGCCGCGGCGAAACCGGAGCCCAGCCCGAGCGCGGCGCCACCCACCGACCCGACCAGGATCGAGCGGGCGATCGTTTCGCGGATTTTCATCAAGCGCTGAGTTTACTGTGTGGACCGCGCATCCGGCGGCAACGCACGACCCGGGTCCCTAGGGGTGGATCCGCCACACCGGGTCGTCGCAGTCCACACCCTGGGCGGCCAACTGGCGCTTCAACACCTTGAAGGTCACCGTCCGCGGCAGTTTGGTGCTGATCCGCACGTACGACGGCCATTGCTTGGGGCCCAAGTCCGGCTGCTCGGCCAGAAACGCGCGGAACTTCTCGTCCTCGAACTCGGTGCCCGGCGCCATCACCAACGCCGCCATCACCTGGTCGCCGACCCTCGGGTCGGGGACCGGGTACACCGCGACCTCGGTGACGTCGGGGTGGCGCAGCAGCACCCGCTCGATCGGGGCGGCGCCCAGGTTTTCGCCGTCGACCCGCATCCAATCTCCCAGCCGCCCAGCGAAATACGCATAGCCGGCGTCGTCGCGGTAGGCGAGATCACCGCTGTGATACACCCCGCCGGCCATCCGCTCGGCTTCGGCCGCCTTGTCGTTGTAGTAACCCTCGAAACGCCCCGGCCCCGCGGTGTTGACCAATTCGCCGACGACGCCAGGCGGGCAGGACGCCCCGGTGTCGGGATCGATGATGTCGATGCCCTCCGGTAGCGGGCCCAGTGAACCCGCCGGCGTATCGGGGGTGCGCGCGATGGCCACGCCGCCCTCGGTGGAACCGAACCCGTCCTGCACGACGCACCCGAACCTGCGGCCGAAGCGCTCGATGTCCTCGGGCACGCCCTCGTTGCCGTATACCGCCTGCAGCGGATTGTCGGCATCGTCGGGTCGCTCGGGCGTGGCGAGCACATACGACAGTGGCTTGCCCACGTAGTTGGCGTAGGTGGCGCCGTAACGACGGACATCGACGATGAAATTCGAAGCAGAGAACTTGCGCCGCAAGGCCATCGAGCCCTCGCAGGCCGCCGCCACCGCCCAGCCGACCAACACCGCATTGGAATGAAACAGCGGCATCGACACGTAGCAGACGTCATCGCGGCCCAGGCCGAAGCGCTGTGACATCGTCACGCCCGCGATAGCCACCTTGCCGTGGCTGCACTTGACCGCCTTGGGCTCGCCGCTGGTGCCCGAGGTGAAGATCAACATGAACAGCTCCGCCGGCGACGCGGCCTGGAAGGAGATCGGGGCGTCGCGGTGCGCGGCGACCTCGTCGGCCCACTCGGCCGAGTCGGCGTTCAGGTGCTCGATATCACCAAGCGTCTCAGACGATTTCGAATCCGCCAGCACCAATTGGCAGTCGGCCTTGGCGACGTCGCGCCGCAGGGCCTCGCCGCGGCGCACCGGGTTGAGTCCCACCGGCACGATCCCCGACATGCCCGCTGCTACCAGCATCGCCGAGAAGAACGGGGTGTTCTCCAACAGCACGCCGACATGCGGCGGCCGGGCGGGGTCGAGGCGCGCCCGCAGCGTCGCGGCGATCGCGGCACCGTGCTGCAGGTGGTCGCGCCAGCTGGTGAACGAGTCCTCGAAGTAGACGCCCCGATCGTCGATCTCGGTCAGCGGCTCCAGCAGCTTGGTGACCGTCAGGTCCTCGGTGAGATCCATTGCGCCTAAGCGGGCGTCTCCGCCAGCTCCCGGCCGATCCGCCGCAGCTGACCGGTGGCGCCGCCGAGGGCGAACTCGGTCTCCTTGGCCGCCAGGAAGTAGCGGTGCGCCGGGTGATCGGTGTCCACGCCGACGCCGCCGTGCACGTGCACGATGGTGTGCGCCACCCGGTGGCCGGCCTCGGCGGCCCAGAACGCCGCACTGGCGACGTCGATTTCGGCGGCGATGTCTTCCGAGACCCGCCAGGCCGCCTGGGTGAGCGTGAGCCGCAACCCCTTCACGTCGATGTAGCCGTCGGCGAGCCGCTGTGACACCGCCTGGAAGCTGCCGATCGGGCGGTCGAACTGCTCACGCTCGCGGGCGTATTCGGCCGTCATCTGCAGGCCCCGCTCGAGCACCCCGAGTTGGAAAGCGCTGCGGCCCAAGGTGCCCAGCGTGCTAAGCCAGGTCACGACCTCGACGCCCCCGACCTTGCGGCTCTCGTCCACCTCGGTTCCCTCCAGGGCGAGATGACCGACGCTGCCCAGGCCGGTGGTTTCCAGCGCGGTCACCGTGACGCCCGGGTCGTCGGCGGCCACCAGGAAAACGGCCGTGCCGGAATCGGTTTCGGCGGGAACCAGGAACGCGTCGGCCACCGGGCCGAATCCGACCTGGGTGCGCGTCCCGGTCAGCCGGTAGCCTGCGCCGGCGCCGGCCGCCCGCACCGGCCCCTCGCCCATCTCGCCGTCGAGGGCCACAGCCAGCGTCTTCTCGCCGTTGACGGCCGGCGCGCCCCAATTCTGTTGCAGCTCTTCGGACCCGAAGCGGGCCAGGGCTCCAGCACCCAGCACCACCGACTCCAGGTAGGGCACGGCGGCCAGCTGGTGCCCCAGCGCGACCAGGATCGCGATCTGCTCGAGCGCCCCGAAGCCGTCACCGCCCAGCGAGGTGGCCGACGCGCTGGACAGGATGCCGGCGTCGATCAGCTTTGCCCACAGGTCGCGGTCGAAGCGCTGATCGAGCCCGTCGAGCTCGCGCTGGTGTTCGGGGGTGCATACCGACTCCACGATGGTGTCGACCAGGTTGCCGAGGTCGTGCGCCGCTTCGGTGGTGGTGAAATCCATGACGTCCGTCCTTCTATTACGTTGCGGCTCAGCGGTGCTTAACGGTTTCTAGGCAGACCGAGGGCGACCATGCCGATGATGTCGCGCTGCACCTCATTGGTGCCGCCGCCGAAGGTCAGGATCAGGCAGGCCCGGTGCATTCGCTCGACCCGGCCGCGCAGCAATGCGCCCGGCGAATTCTGGCGTACCGTCGCCGCGGTACCCAGCACCTCCATCAGCAACCGGTACGCCTCGGTGGCCAGCTCGGTGCCATACACCTTGGCCGCCGACGCATCGGCGGGCGACAGGGCTTCACTGGTGGCCGAGGCCAGCTCCCAGTTGATCAGCTTGAGAACCTCGGCCTTGGCGTGCACCCGGGCCAGGTTGATCTGCACCCACTCGGAATCGATCAACCGCGCCCCGCCGGCGTCCTTGGTGTTCTGGGCCCATTCACGAACCTCGCGCAGCGCCAGGAAGATCGGTTGCGGCGAGACCAGCGCCACCCGCTCGTGGTTGAGCTGGTTGGTCACCAGTTTCCAACCGCCGTTCTCCTCGCCGATCAGGTTGGTCACCGGCACACGCACGTCGGAGTAATAGGTGGCGCTGGTGTCCACCCCGGCCATGGTGTGCACCGGCGTCCAGGAGAAACCTTCGGCGGTCGTCGGCACGGTCAGCATCGAGATGCCGCGGTGCTTCTTGGCGTCCGGGTTGGTGCGGACCGCCAGCCACACCCAGTCCGCGTAGGCGATCAGGCTGGTCCACATCTTCTGGCCGTTGATGACGTAGTCGTCGCCGTCGCGGACGGCCGTGGTGCGCAGGTTGGCCAGGTCGGTGCCGGCTCCGGGCTCGGAGTAGCCGATCGAGAAGTGCAGCTCGCCGGCGGCGATCTTGGGCAGGAAGAACTTCTTCTGTTCCTCCGTGCCGAACGCCATGATCGTCGGCGCCACGCTGTTGATCGTCAGGAACGGCACCGGCACGCCGGCGATCGCTGCCTCGTCGGTGAAGATGAGCGAGTCCATCGGGGAACGGTCCTGGCCGCCGTACTCCTTGGGCCAGTTCAAGGTGAGCCACCCGTCCTTGCCCATCTGCGCGACGGTGTCGCGATACGCGGTGCCCGTCCCGACCTCGCCGCCCCCCGTCGAGGTCAGCGCCTCGCGGCGCTCCGGGGTCATCAGCGCGGTGAAGTACGACCGCAGCTCGCGACGCAGGTCCTCTTGTTCCGGGGTGTAACTGATGCGCATTTCAGCCGTCCTTCAGATTTACGACGTTCTTCAGTGACAAGCCTCGTCACAGGCCGCTGCTCGACCAACGGCTACCCGTCCGCCTTCCCGGTTGTAACACGTTCTAGTCTGGGAATCCAGCGACCGTTTCCCCAGCGGTGTCGGGGCCCTATGGTGGACCTACATGCTGATGAGGCGAGTCCTACGGTGAAGGCCAGGTTCAAGGAGGGTGCTGTGCGGGTGATCGTGGACCGTGACCGGTGCGAAGGTAACGCAGTGTGCTTGGGAATCGCCCCGGATATCTTCGACCTGGACGACGAGGATTACGCCGTGGTGAAGCTCGACCCGATTCCCGCCGATCAGGAGCAGCTGGCCGAGCAGGCGATCGCCGAATGCCCGCGCGCGGCACTTCAGCGCGGCGACTAATCCGAGCCCCGAGCGCGTAACCCGAAAACTAGAGGTATTCATAAATTGACTAGCAGCACGAACGCGACCGATCTCTCCGGAAAGGTCGCGGTGGTGACCGGTGCGGCCGCGGGCCTGGGCCGCGCCGAGGCGCTCGGCCTGGCCCGCCAGGGCGCGACCGTCGTCGTCAACGACATCGCCGCGGCGCTGGACGCCTCCGACGTCATCGACGAGATCAACTCCGCCGGGTCCAAGGCCGTCGCCGTGGCCGGCGACATCAGCGAACGCGCCACCGCCGACGAACTGGTTGCTCAGGCCGACTCGCTGGGCGGCCTCGACATCGTGGTGAACAACGCCGGCATCACCCGCGACCGGATGCTGTTCAACATGTCCGACGAGGAGTGGGATCTCGTCATCGCCGTGCACCTGCGCGGTCACTTCCTGCTGACCCGCAACGCGGCGACCTACTGGCGGTCCAAGGCCAAGGAGGCGGGCGGCCAGATCTTCGGGCGGATCGTCAACACCGCGTCGGAGGCCGGGCTGGTCGGTCCGGTCGGGCAGGCGAACTACGGCGCCGCCAAGGCCGGCATCATCTCGCTCACCCTGACGGCCGCACGAGCGCTGGGCCGCTACGGTGTCTGCGCCAACGCCATCTGCCCCCGCGCCCGCACCGCGATGACGGCCGACGTCTTCGGCGACGCACCCGAGGTGGAGGCGGGCGGCATCGACCCCTTGTCACCCGAGCACGTCGTCAATCTGGTGAAGTTCCTGTCGTCCCCGGCGGCCGCCGAGGTGAACGGACAGGTCTTCATCGTCTACGGTCCACAGGTGACGTTGGTCGCCGCGCCGACCGTGGAGCGGAAATTCAGCGCCGACGGCGCCGCGTGGGACCCGGCGCAGCTGAGTTCGACGCTGCAGGATTACTTTGCTGGCCGTGATCCTGAGCACAATTTTTCCGCCAGCGCGCTGATGGAACAATAGCCGCCGACGGCTGGCCGATTGGGGGAATCGCCAGGTAGAACGTGTGTCAGTTTGACACGCGACAAGTGCTTCTGACCAGCTGAATTAACGGTTCGGATAAGAAGTGCTGTTCATTGACATGGTGAACTTGTTCTGGGTTAATATGATCCGGCTCACACCGAGCCACGAGCGACCGTAGACGATGCAAAGGCCACACATAGACTTCGCCGAGACCAAACCGAGGGGGGGACCGCGTTGAGGGAACAACTCGCGGTCCCCGCCCGCGCCGTCGGCGGATTTTTCGAGATGATGATGGATACCGGCCGGGCGGCTTTCCGCCGGCCGTTTCAATTCGGTGAGTTTCTCGATCAGACGTGGATGATCGCGCGCGTGTCGCTGGTGCCCACGCTGTTGGTGTCCATCCCGTTCACCGTCCTGGTGGCCTTCACCCTCAACATCCTGCTGCGCGAGATCGGCGCCGCCGACCTGTCCGGCGCCGGGACGGCTTTCGGCACCATCACCCAGCTGGGCCCGGTGGTGACCGTGCTCGTCGTGGCCGGTGCCGGCGCCACCGCGATCTGTGCCGACCTCGGGGCCCGCACCATCCGCGAGGAGATCGACGCGATGCGGGTGCTGGGCATCGACCCGATCCAGCGGCTGGTCGTGCCGCGCGTGTTGGCCTCCACGGTGGTGGCACTGCTGCTCAACGGGTTGGTGTGCGCCATCGGCCTCTCCGGCGGCTACGTGTTCTCCGTCTTCCTGCAGGGCGTCAACCCCGGCGCCTTCATCAACGGGTTGACCGTGCTGACCGGGCTGCGCGAGCTGGTGCTGGCCGAAGTCAAGGCGCTGCTGTTCGGCGTGATGGCCGGCATGGTGGGCTGCTATCGCGGCCTGACCGTCAAGGGTGGGCCCAAGGGCGTCGGCAACGCGGTCAACGAAACGGTGGTCTACGCCTTCATCTGTCTGTTCGTGATCAACGTGGTGATGACCGCCATCGGCGTGCGGATCTCGGCGAAGTGACGGGACGGGTGCGCACGCGATGAGTTACGACGCCACACTGCGGTTCCGCCGCATCTTCACCCGCCTGCAGGAGCCGGTCGACGACTTCGGCGAGCAGGCGCTGTTTTACGGGCAGACCATGCGGTATGTCCCCAACGCGCTCACCCGCTACCGCAAGGAGACCGTCCGGCTGATCGCCGAGATGACGATGGGCGCCGGGGCCCTGGTCATGATCGGCGGCACGGTCGGTGTGGCGGCCTTCTTGACGCTGGCCTCCGGTGGTGTCATTGCCGTGCAGGGCTATTCGTCGCTGGGCAACATCGGCATCGAGGCGTTGACAGGATTCCTCTCGGCATTCCTGAACGTCCGGGTCGTCGCCCCCGTGATCGCCGGCATCGCGCTGGCCGCCACCATCGGTGCCGGTGCCACAGCGCAATTGGGAGCCATGCGGGTTTCCGAGGAGATCGACGCCGTCGAATGCATGGCTGTGCACTCGGTGTCCTACCTGGTATCAACCCGCCTGATCGCCGGGCTCATCGCGATCATCCCGCTGTACTCGCTGTCGGTGCTGGCCGCGTTCTTCGCGGCCCGCTTCACCACGGTCTACATCAACGGGCAGTCAAAGGGCCTCTACGACCACTACTTCAATACGTTCCTGATCCCATCGGACCTGCTGTGGTCTTTCCTGCAGGCCATCGTGATGTCCATCGCGGTCATGCTCGTCCATACCTATTACGGCTACAACGCTCACGGCGGTCCGGTCGGCGTGGGCATCGCGGTCGGCCAAGCCGTGCGGACGTCGCTGATCGTCGTGGTCGTCATCACATTGTTCATCTCGCTCGCTGTCTACGGAGCGTCCGGTAACTTCAACCTCTCCGGATAAGAGGACCGCTTAAAAGGACATGGCGAACACAGACGCGCGACGCACAACCGTCCGGCTGGCAGCAGCAGTGCTGGCCGGCCTGATGGTGGCTTTCGCTGTGCTGACCTACCTTTCCTATACAGCGGCGTTCGCGTCGATCGACACCGTCACGGTGTCGGCGCCCCGGGCCGGGCTCGTCATGGAGAAGGGCGCCAAGGTCAAGTACCGGGGCATCCAGATCGGCAAGGTCGAAACCATCGACTATTCCGGGGACCAGGCGCGGCTCACGCTCGCAATCAACAGCGACGATCTGCATTTCATTCCGTCCAACGCGGCGGTGCACATCGCGGGTAACACCATCTTCGGCGCCAAGGCGGTGGAATTCATTCCGCCCCAGACGCCTTCGCCCACGTCGTTGCACCCGGATGCGCACGTCGCGGCCTCTTCGGTGCAGCTGGAAGTCAACACGCTGTTCCAGTCGTTGATGGACCTGCTGCACAAGATCGACCCCGTCGAACTCAATGGGACGCTCAGCGCGTTCGCGGAAGGCCTGCGCGGTCACGGCGACGACCTGGGTGGCATCCTGTCGGGCTTGAATACCCTGACGCGCCAGGCCAACCCAAAGCTGCCCGCCCTGCAGGAGGACTTCCGCAAGGCCGCGGTCGTGGCCAACGTGTACGCCGACGCGGCCCCGGACCTGACCACCGTGGTCGACAACCTGCCGACGATCAACAGAACGGTCGTCGACCAACAGAAGAACCTCAACGACACGCTGTTGGCCACCATCGGCCTGTCGAACAACGCGTATGACACCCTGGCCCCGGCCGAACAGGACTTCATCGACGCGATCAACCGGCTGCGGGCGCCGCTCAAGGTGGCCGCCGAGTACTCGCCGGAATTCGGCTGCCTGTTCGCCGGAATCGACCGAGGCCTCAAGGAGTTCGGACCGATCCTTGGTGTGAAGAAAGCCGGCCTGTTCACGTCGTCGAGCTTCGTGCTGGGTGCGCCGTCTTATACGTATCCGGAATCGCTGCCGGTCGTGAACGCCTCCGGCGGTCCGAACTGCCGCGGCTTGCCCGACATCCCGAACAAGCAACACGGCGGGTCGTGGTACCGGGCGCCGTTCCTGGTGACCGACAACGCCAACATCCCGTACGAGCCGTTCACCGAACTGCAGTTCGACGCGCCCTCGACGTTGCAGTTCCTGTTCCACGGCGCCTTCGCGGAACGGGATGACTTCTGATGCCGGAAAGTTCGGGCATGCCGTCGCACCGCGAGATGATGATCAAGGTCAGCATCTTCGCGGTGGCCATGCTGTTGGTGTCGGCGGGTCTGGTGGTGGTGTTCGGTGACTTTCGGTTCGGTCCCGAAAGCACTTATCACGCAACGTTTACCGACGTGTCGCGACTGAAGTCCGGCCAGAAGGTCCGCATCGCCGGCGTACCGGTCGGGGCGGTGTCGGGCATCAAGCTCAACCCCGACAACACCATCGACGTCAAGTTCGGCGTCGACAAGCGCTACACGCTCTACTCGTCCACCCGCGCGGTGATCCGCTACGAAAACCTGGTCGGCGACCGGTTTTTGGAGATCACGTCGGGCCCCGGTGAGCTGCGCAAACTTCCGGCCGGTGCGACGATCAACAGCCAGCACACCCAGCCCGCACTGGACCTCGACGCGCTGCTCGGCGGTCTGCGGCCGGTACTCAAAGGCCTTGACGCGGACAAGGTCAACACGATCAGCAGCGCTGTGATCCAGCTGCTGCAGGGCCAGGGCGGGGCGTTGTCGAACGTGCTCGCCGACACCAGCGC
Source organism: Mycobacterium colombiense (assembly GCF_003284975.1). GTDB lineage: Bacteria > Actinomycetota > Actinomycetes > Mycobacteriales > Mycobacteriaceae > Mycobacterium > Mycobacterium europaeum_A. Next base: position 5,503 of record NZ_QMEU01000011.1, on the reverse strand, counting down.
GTTCTCCTCGGCGCTGGGCCAGCGCGACCAGCTCATCGGCGACGTAATCAACAACCTCAACACGGTGCTGACGACCGTCGATCAACGCAGCGCGCAGTTCTCGGCCAGCGTCGACCAGTTGCAGCAGCTGATCACCGGGCTGGCCCAGCACAAGGACGACATCGCGGGCGCCATCCCGCCGCTGGCCTCCACGACGACGGATCTGACGGACCTGCTGAAGAATTCGCGCCGGCCGCTGCAGGGCATCCTGGAGAACACCCGGCCGCTGGCCACCGAGATAGACAACCGCAAGGCCGAGGTGAACAACGACGTCGAACAGCTCGGCGAGGACTACCTGCGGCTGTCCGCGCTGGGCGCCTACGGGTCGTTCTTCAACATCTACTTCTGCTCCGTGACGATCAAGATCAACGGCCCGGCCGGCAGCGACATCCTCCTGCCGCTCGGTGGCCAGGTGGATCCCAGCAAGGGGAGGTGTGCTTTTGCCAAGTAACGCAAGGCAGGAGCGCGATCCACTGCGCACCGGCATCTTCGGTGTGGTGCTGGTGGTTTGCGTGGTGCTCATCGCGTTCGGCTACTCCGGATTGCCGTTTTGGCCGCAGGGCAAGATCTACGACGCCTACTTCACCGACGCGGGCGGCATCAATCCCGGCAACGCCGTGTATGTTTCGGGTTTCAAGGTCGGCAAGGTGACCTCGGTGGGTCTGGCCGGCGACAGCGCCAAGATCAGCTTCAGCGTCGACCGACACGTCGCCGTCGGCGACCAGTCGCTGGCCGCGATCCGCACCGACACCATCCTCGGCGAGCGCTCCATCTCGGTGACCCCGGCCGGTGGCGGCAAGGCGACCACCATCCCGCTCAGCCGCACGACGACGCCGTACACGCTCGCCGGTGCGCTCGAGGACCTGGGGCAGAACGCCAACAATCTGGACAAGCCGCAGTTCGAGAAGGCGCTGAACGTGCTGACCGACACGCTGCACGACGCCAACCCGCAGCTGCGCGGCGCGCTGGACGGCGTGACGTCGCTGTCGCGCACCCTGGACCGCCGCGACGAGGCGCTGCAAAGCCTTCTGGCGCATGCGAAGTCGGTCACCGGCGTGTTGTCCCAGCGCGCCGAGCAGGTCAACAAGCTGGTCGACGACGGCAACGAGTTGTTCGCCGCCCTCGACGAACGCCGTGACGCCCTGGCCCAGCTGATCTCGGGGATCCAGGATCTCTCGACGCAGATCTCCGGGTTCGTCGCCGACAACCGCAAGGAGTTCGGTCCCGCGCTGGGCAAGCTCAACGACGTGCTGTCCAACCTCAACGAGCGCCGCGACTACATCACCGAGGCGCTCAAGCGGTTGCCGACTTACGCCACCGAGCTGGGTGAGGTCGTCGGTTCGGGTCCCGGATTCAACGTAAACGTCTACGGCGTGATCCCAGCGCCGCTGCTCGCCACCATGTTCGACTTCTTCTACCAGCCCGGCAAGATGCCCGCCAGCCTCGCCGACTACCTGCGCGGCTTGATTCAGGAACGCTGGACGATCAGGCCGAAGTCGCCGTGATGCAGCGGATCATCCGTAGCCGGGGGCTGCGCTACGCCACCATCATCGCGCTGGTCGCGGTGCTGGTGGGTGGCGTGTATGTGCTGTCGTCGCAGGAGAAGAACCGCAAGATCGTCGGCTACTTCACCTCTGCGGTCGGCCTGTATCCCGGTGATCAGGTGCGCATCCTCGGTGTCCCGGTCGGGACCATTGACACGATCGAGCCGCGGCCCTCCGACGTCAAGATCACTATGGCCGTCTCGAAGGACGTGAAAGTCCCCAAAGACGCCAAGGCGATCATCATGTCGCCAAACCTGGTGGCTGCGAGGTTCATTCAGTTGACGCCGGCGTACACCGGCGGCGCCGAGATGGCCGACGGCGCCAGCATCGGTTTGGGCCGCACCGCCGTCCCGGTGGAATGGGACGAGGTCAAGGAGTCGCTGACCCAGCTGGCCGTCCAGCTCGGTCCGACGGCCGGATCCCTGCAGGGGCCGTTGGGCTCGGCGATCAACCAGGCCGCGGACACCTTCGACGGCAAGGGCCAGTCGTTCCACAACGCCCTGCGCGAGCTCTCGCAAGCCGCTGGGCGCCTTGGGGATTCGCGCGGCGACATCTTCGGCACGGTGAAAAACCTGCAGGTGCTCGTCAACGCGCTCTCGTCCAGTAACGAGCAGATCGTCCAGTTCGCCGGCAACGTCGCCTCGGTGTCTCAGGTGCTCGCCGACAGCTCGCGCCACCTCGACACCACCCTGGGCACCCTGAACAAGGCGCTGTCGGACATCCGGGGCTTCCTGCACGAGAACAACTCGACGATCGTCGATACGGTCAACAACCTCAACGATTTCGCGAAGACGTTGAGCGACCAGAGCGACAACATCGAGCAGGTGTTGCACGTGGCGGGCCCGGGTATCGCCAACTTCTACAACATCTACGACCCCGCGCAGGGCACCCTCAACGGTCTGCTCTCGATACCGGAATTCGCCAACCCCGTGCAGTTCATCTGCGGTGGCTCCTTCGAAACCGCCGCCGGGCCCAGGGCGCCCGACTACTTCAAGCGCGCCGAGCTCTGCCGTGAGCGGCTCGGTCCGGTGCTGCGCCGGCTCACCGTGAACTACCCGCCGCTGATGTTCCACCCGCTCAACACGATTACGGCGTACAAGGGCCAGATCATCTACGACACCCCCGAAACCCAGGCCAAGTCGGCGACGCCGGTGCCGCAGCTGACCTGGATTCCGGCCAAGGGCACCCAGACGCCGCCGGACGCCCAGAACCCGGCGGATCTGCAGGCCCTGCTGGTCCCGACGGCCCCACAAGCCGCTCCCGCACCGGGCCAACCGGCGCAGCCCGGTGCCGCTCCAGCTCCCGGCCCCGCCGCCGGAAGCGCCTTCGGTCCGCTGCCGGGCCCGCCTCCGGGCCAGGCGCCCAACGGGCCGGCGGCCGGTTTGGGCGGTGGCGGATGAACCGAATGTGGTTGCGGGCAGGCGGATTGGCGACGGGCAGCGTGCTGCTGGCCGGCTGCCAGTTCAGCGGGCTGAACTCGCTGGTGATGCCGGGCACCGCCGGCCACGGCAGCGGCGCGTATTCGATCACCGTCGAGTTGCCCGACGTGGCGACCCTGCCGCAGAACTCTCCGGTCATGGTGGACGACGTCACCGTCGGCAGCGTCGCCGGCATCGCGGCCGAACAGCGGACCGACGGATCGTTCTATGCCGCAGTCAAATTGGCGCTGGACAAAAACGTGGTGCTGCCCGCCAACTCGACCGCGACGGTCGCCCAGACATCGCTGCTCGGTTCGATGCACATCGACTTGGCGCGTCCCAAGGACAAGCCGGCCGTCGGCAAGCTCAAGGACGGGTCGAAGATCGCAGAGGCCAACACCGGCCGCTATCCCACCACCGAAGAGGTGCTCTCGGCGCTGGGCGTGGTGGTGAACAAGGGCAACGTCGGTGCGCTGGAAGAGATCACCGACGAGACCTACCGGGCCGTCGCCGGCCGGCAGGACCAGTTCGTCGACCTGGTCCCCAGGCTCGCGGAACTGACCTCGGGGCTCAACCGCCAGGTCAACGACATCATCGAAGCGGTCGACGGGTTGAACCGATTCTCGGCCAACCTGGCACAGGACAAGGACAACCTGGGCCGGGCGCTCGACACGCTGCCCGAAGCCATTCGCGTGCTCAACAAGAACCGCGATCACATCGTCGAGGCGTTTAGCGCGCTGCACAAACTGGCGAACGTCACCTCCCACATCCTGGCTAAGACCAAGGTGGACTTCGCCGCCGACATGAAGGACCTGTACTCGGTCGTCAAGGCGCTCAATGACAACCGGAAGAATCTCGTCACCTCGCTGCAGATCCTGCTGACGTTCCCGTTCCCCAACTATGGCATCAAGCAGGCCGTGCGCGGTGACTACCTCAACGTGTTCACCACCTTCGACCTCACCCTGCGCCGGCTGGGCGAAACGTTCTTCACCACGGCGTATTTCGACCCGAACATGGCCCACATGAACGAGATCCTCAACCCGCCCGACTTCTTGACCGGTGAACTGGCGAACCTGTCCGGACAGGCCGCGGACCCGTTCAAGATTCCGCCCGGCACGGCTTCGGGACACTAGGGGGCGGGCGCAGATGCACGACAGACTGACCAAGATCCAGCTGGTGATCTTCGCGGTGATCACCGTCATCACCTTGACCGTGATGGCGATCTTCTACCTGCGGTTGCCCGCGACGTTCGGCATCGGAACCTACGGCGTGAGCGCTGATTTCGTTGCCGGGGGCGGCCTGTACAAGAACGCCAACGTCACCTACCGCGGCGTGGCCGTCGGTCGGGTCGAGTCGGTGGGGCTGAGCCCCAACGGCGTCATCGCCGACATGCGGCTGAACAGCGGGACCGCCATCCCGTCGAACGTCACCGCGACCGTCAAAAGCGTGTCGGCCGTGGGCGAGCAGTACATCGACCTGGTGCCGCCCGGCTCGCCGGCAACGAGCAAGCTGGTCAACGGGTCTCGCATCGAGCGCAAGAACACCCGGATCGGCCAGGACGTCGCCGACCTACTGAAGCGCTCCGAGACCTTGGTCAACAGCCTGGGCGATACCCGGTTGCGTGAGCTGCTGCACGAGACCTTCATCGCGGCCAACGGATCGGGACCCGAGATGGCCCGGCTCTTCGAGTCCGCCCGGCTGCTGGTGGACGAGGCCAACGCAAACTACCCGCAAGTCTCGCAGTTGATCGATCAGGCCGGCCCGTTCCTGCAGGCGCAGATCCGCGCCGGTGCCGACATCAAGTCGCTGTCCGACGGGCTGGCGCGGTTCACCTCCGAGGTGCGTCAGGCCGACCCGCAGTTGCGCGACACCCTGGCGACCGCCCCCGGCGCCACCGACGAGGCGAGCACCGCGTTCTCCGGCATCCGTCCCTCTTTCCCCGCGCTGGCCGCCAGCCTGGCCAATCTGGGCCGGGTGGGGGTGATCTACCACAAGTCGATCGAGCAGCTGCTGGTCGTTTTGCCGGCGCTGTTCGCCGCGATCATCACGATGGCGGGCGGTCCCCCCCTCGACGAGGGTGGAAAGCTGGACTTCAAGCTCGACCTCAACGACCCGCCGCCCTGCGCCGTCGGCTTCCTGCCGCCGCCGTTGATGCGCACCCCTGCCGACGAGACGGTGCGCGAGCTGCCAAAGGACATGTACTGCAAGACCGCCCAGAACGATCCCAGCACCGTGCGCGGCGCCCGCAACTATCCGTGCCAGGAATTCCCCGGCAAACGCGCACCGACCATCCAGCTCTGTCGCGACCCGAAGGGCTACGTGCCGATCGGCCGCAACCCGTGGCGCGGTCCGCCGGTGCCCTACGACACCCCGGTGACGAACGGGCTGAACGTGTTGCCGCCCAACAAGTTCCCGTACATCCCGCCGGGCGCTGAGCCCGATCCGGGAACACCCATCGCCGGGCCGCCGCCGCCGGGTGTGGTGCCCGGCCCTGGTCCGTTG
>NZ_QMEU01000119.1 GCF_003284975.1 Mycobacterium colombiense | reverse complement strand
GCATCGACTTCGGGCCCGCGCTGCTGGCCGACGTGCAGATCGCCGTGTCCTCGGAGCGCCAGCTCGACGACCTGGTGGACGCGGCGCGCCGCACCGGACGGACCGCGGCCGTCACCGTCAAGGTGGACACCGGGCTGAACCGCAATGGGGTGCCGCCCGCGCAATACCCCGCGCTGCTGACCGCGCTGCGCCGGGCCGTCGCCGAGGAGGCCATCGTGCTGCGTGGCCTCATGTCGCACATGGTCTACGCCGATGAGCCCGCCAACCCCGTGAACAACCTTCAGGCCCAACGCTTCGCCGCCTTACTGGCCCAGGCGCGCGATCAGGGCGTGCGGTTCGACGTGGCGCACCTGTCGAACTCGTCGGCCACCATGTCTCGTCCCGATCTGGCCTTCGACATGGTGCGCCCCGGCATCGCGATCTACGGGCTGAGCCCGGTGCCCGAGCGTGGCGACATGGGTCTGGTGCCGGCGATGACGGTCAAATGCTCTGTGGCGTTGGTGAAGTCGATCCGCGCGGGGGAGAGCGTGTCCTACGGCCACACCTGGACCGCGCAGCGCGACACCAACCTCGCGCTGCTGCCCGTCGGCTACGCCGACGGCATCTTCCGGTCGCTGGGCGGGCGGCTCGAGGTGTTGATCAACGGCAGCCGGCGCCCGGGCGTCGGGCGCATCTGCATGGACCAGTTCGTCGTCGACCTCGGCCCGGGGCGCATCGACGTGGCCGAAGGCGACGAGGCGATCCTGTTCGGGTCCGGCGCGAGCGGCGAGCCCACCGCGCAGGACTGGGCCGACCTGCTCGGCACCATTCACTACGAGGTCGTGACCAGCCCCCGCGGGCGGATCACCAGGACCTACCGCGAGGCGCGAACCGTTGAGTCCTGAGGAACCCCGCAGGCGCCGCAAGGCCGGGGCCTGGCTTGCGGGAGGCGCGGGGGTGACCGCCGTCGCCACCATCATCGGCGCCTCGGCCCGCCGGTCGATGACCCAGCGTGCCACGGTCGAAGACCCTTATGCGGACGAGGATTTCAACCGGCTCGAGGACGACGCCGGCCTGGTGGTGACCACGCCCGACGGGATTCCGCTGGCGGTGCGCGATACCGGCCCGGCCGATGCGCCGCTGACGCTGGTCTTCGTCCATGGGTTCTGCCTGCAGATGGGCGCGTTTCATTTTCAGCGCACCCGGTTGCCCGAGCAGTTGGGCCCCGACGTCCGGATGGTGTTCTACGACCAGCGCGGCCACGGCAGATCCGGCGAGGCCGACCCCGAGACCTACACGCTGACCCAACTCGGCAGAGACCTGCAAACCGTGCTGAACGTGGTGGCACCGCGCGGAATGATCGTGCTGGTGGGCCACTCGATGGGCGGCATGACGGTGTTGTCTCACGCCCGCCAGTTCCCCGAGCAATATGGACGCCGTATCGTGGGCGCCGCGCTGATTTCATCCGCTGCCGAAGGGGTGTCCAGGTCGCCGCTCGGCGAGATCCTGAAAAACCCTGCGCTGGAAGCGATTCGGGTCGCCGCGCGGTCCGCGCCGAAGCTGATGCACCGGGGCCGCAATGTGTCCCGATCGTTGATCGGGCCGGTGCTGCGGGCCGCCTCCTACAGCGACCTGCAGGTCAGCCGCAGCCTGGACGCATTCTCGCAGCGGATGATGAACAGCACCCCGATCCCCACCATGGTCGGCTTTCTGGACGCGCTGGAAAAGCACGACGAGACCGCCGGGCTGTGGACGCTGCTGCGGGTGCCGACGCTGATCGCGTGCGGCGACCACGACCTGCTCACCCCCGACGAATATTCGCGCAAGATGGCCGCCAGCCTGCCGCAGTCCGAGCTGGTCATCGTCGTCGGCGCGAGCCACCTGGCGCTGCTGGACAAGCCCGACGCCATCAACGGCGGGCTGGTCCGACTGGTCCGGCGGGCCACTCCGGGCAAGGCGGCGCTGCACATGCGGCGGATGCGAGAAAGGTTGCGGCGCCGTGGCTGAACTCGACGGCGGCACCGCGACCTGCGACCGGGTCGAGGACACCATGGCGCTGGGCTCGCGGCTGGCGCAACAGCTGCGGGCCGGCGACGTGGTGGTGCTCTCCGGCCCGCTCGGGGCGGGAAAGACGGTGCTGGCCAAGGGTATTGCGGCGGCGATGGATGTCGACGGGCCGGTCACCTCACCGTCCTACGTGTTGGCGCGCGTGCATCCGGCGCGGCGCCCCGGCGCCCCGACCATGATTCATGTCGACATGTACCGGCTGCTCGACCACACCGACAATCAGGGCGCCGATCTGCTCGCCGAACTCGATTCGCTGGACTTGGACAGCGATCTCGACGACGCTGTCGTGGTGGTGGAATGGGGCGAGGGCCTGGTCGAGCGGCTCGCCGAGCGGCATCTGGACATCCGGCTCGAGCGCGTCACCGGATCCGACGTGCGGATCGCGGCTTGGCGGTGGGCCGACAACGCCGACAACGCCGATAGCGAGGCCGAGCCATGACCGTCGTCCTTGCCCTCGACACCTCCACCCCGGCGGTGACGGCCGGCCTCGTGCGGCGCGACGACCTGTGCGTGCTCGCCGAGCGGGTCACCGTTGACGCCCGGGCCCACGCCGAACGTCTCACTCCGAATGTCGTTGCCGCCCTAGCTGCTTCGGGGCTGACGATGGCTGACCTGGACGCCGTCGTGGTGGGCTGCGGACCGGGCCCGTTCACCGGCCTACGCGCGGGCATGGCCACCGGCGCCGCCTACGGGCACGCGCTGGGCATCGCCGTGCGCGGCGTGTGCAGTCTGGACGCCATCGGCGTGCGGACCACCGGGGACGCCTTGGTGGTGACCGACGCGCGCCGCCGCGAGGTCTACTGGGCCCGCTACCGCGACGGCGCGCGCACCCACGGCCCGGCCGTCAACGCGCCGGCCGACGTCGACCCGGGTAACGCGGCGGCCGTCGCCGGCTCACCCGACCATGCCGCCCTGTTCGGCCTGCCGGTGTGCGAGCCCAGCTGTCCGACACCGGCCGGACTGGTTGCGGCCGTGGCCGATTGGTCCGCCGACCCCGAGCCGCTGGTGGCCCTGTACCTGCGTCGACCCGACGCCAAACCGTTGGCCACGCGGCGATGACCACGCACAGTGAGCCCGCGACCGTCGGCGGCCTGACCCGGGCCGACGCCCAACGCTGCGCCGAGCTGGAGGCGCAGCTCTTCGACGGCGACGACCCCTGGCCCGCGGCGGCATTCCATCGCGAATTGGCCAGTGCCCACAACCATTACGTGGGCGCGCGCGTGGGCGAGACGCTGGTCGGCTACGCCGGCATCTCGCGATTGGGCCGTACCCCGCCCTACGAATACGAGGTGCACACCATCGGCGTGGATCCGGCATATCAGGGCCGGGGCATCGGCCGCCGGCTGCTCGACGAGCTGCTGAGGTTCGCCGACGGCGGCGCGGTGTACCTGGAGGTCCGCACCGACAACGAGGCCGCCATCGGGCTGTACACCAGCGTCGGGTTCGAGCAGATCGGCCTGCGCCGCCGCTATTACCGGGTCAGCGGCGCTGACGCGTACACGATGCGATTGGCGGCCCGATGACCCGCGCCGGCGACGATGCAGAGCGAAGGGATGAGAAGGAGTGGCGCCGATGACCACCGTCCTGGCGATCGAAACCTCTTGCGACGAAACGGGAGTCGGCATCGCCCGGTTGGATGCCGACGGCGCCGTGACGCTGCTGGCCGACGAGGTGGCCTCCAGCGTCGACGAGCATGTGCGGTTCGGTGGCGTGGTGCCCGAGATCGCCTCACGCGCGCATCTGGAGGCGCTGGGACCGGCCATGCGCCGCGCCTTGTCGACCGCCGGGCTGGACAGGCCCGACGTCGTCGCGGCCACCATCGGGCCCGGGTTGGCCGGCGCCCTGCTGGTGGGGGTCGCTGCGGCCAAAGCCTATTCGGCGGCCTGGGGGGTGCCCTTCTATGCGGTGAACCACCTGGGCGGGCATCTGGCCGCCGATGTCTACGAGCACGGGCCGCTGCCCGAGTGCGTGGCACTGCTGGTCTCCGGGGGCCACACCCACCTGCTGCACGTGCGGTCGCTCGGCGAGCCGATCGTCGAGCTGGGCAGCACCGTCGACGACGCCGCCGGCGAGGCCTACGACAAGGTGGCGCGGCTGCTGGGGCTGGGCTACCCGGGCGGCAGGGTGCTTGACGAGCTGGCCCGCACGGGCGATCGCGACGCGATCGCCTTCCCGCGCGGCATGACCGGGCCGCGTGACGACCCGTATGCGTTCAGCTTCTCCGGCCTCAAAACGGCCGTCGCGCGCTACCTGGAAAGCCACCCCGATGCGGTGAACGCCGACATCGCCGCCGGCTTCCAGGAGGCCGTCGCCGACGTGCTCACCAAAAAGGCCGTGCGCGCCGCCACCGGGCTGGGCGTGCAAACCCTGCTGATCGCGGGCGGGGTGGCCGCCAATTCCCGGCTGCGCGAGCTGGCGGAGCGGCGCTGCGCCGAGACGGGCCTGACGCTGCGCATCCCCAGGCCCCGGCTGTGCACCGACAACGGGGCGATGATCGCGTCGTTCGCGGCGCATCTGGTCGCCGCGGGGGCGCCGCCGTCGGCGCTGGACGTGCCCAGCGACCCGGGGCTGCCCGTGGTGAAAGCGCAGGTGAGCTGATGTTCGCTGAGCGCGGACACGCCGACGCGGGAGAAGCAGCGGGGGGCCCTTGAGTGCTAGCACTCGCATGTATAGAGTGCTAGGTGGCAATCGGCCAAGCCCTGTGTCGGCACCCGCGACGACGGCGCTCGGGCGCGGACGAATGCCGAACACCTGATAACTCGGAAGGTGCGGGCTCAATCCGTGCCGACCGTCAACTCCGGTCCGGGCTCGTCCCGGACCCGACCCAACAGTGGAGGCTCCAATCGTGGCGAAGGTGAATATCAAGCCACTCGAGGACAAGATTCTCGTGCAGGCCAACGAGGCCGAGACCACGACCGCGTCTGGTCTGGTCATTCCTGACACCGCCAAGGAGAAGCCGCAGGAAGGCACCGTCGTCGCAGTCGGCCCCGGCCGGTGGGACGAAGACGGCGCGAAGCGCATCCCGCTGGACGTCTCGGAAGGCGACACCGTCATCTACAGCAAGTACGGCGGCACCGAGATCAAGTACGGCGGCGAGGAGTACCTGATCCTGTCGGCACGCGACGTGCTGGCTGTCGTCTCCAAGTAAGAACCGTGTTCCGCCCCGGCGATCCCCGCGTGCCGCGCGGGTGATTTCCGGGGCGGCATGCGTTTGGGGCTAGTGGCGATCGCAAGCGCGGCGAAGCCGGGCGAAGCGGGTCACCACCATTCAAACAAGGAGCCTGATGAGCAAGATCATCGAGTACGACGAGACCGCGCGTCGCGCCATCGAGGCGGGCGTGAACACGCTCGCCGACGCGGTACGGGTGACGCTCGGGCCGCGCGGCCGGCATGTGGTGCTGGCCAAGGCATTCGGCGGCCCGGCGGTCACCAACGACGGCGTGACCGTCGCGCGTGAGATCGACCTGGAAGACCCGTTCGAGAACCTGGGCGCCCAGCTGGTGAAGTCGGTGGCCACCAAGACCAACGACGTCGCCGGCGACGGCACGACGACCGCGACCGTGCTGGCGCAGGCGCTGGTCAAGGGCGGCCTGCGACTGGTCGCGGCCGGCGCCAACCCCATCGAGCTGGGGGCGGGGATCAACAAGGCCGCCGACACGGTGTCCGAGGCGCTGCTGTCCGCGGCCACCCCGGTCTCCGGCAAGGACGCGATCGCGCAGGTGGCGACCGTGTCCTCGCGCGACCAGCTGCTGGGTGAGCTGGTCGGTGAGGCGATGACCAAGGTCGGCACCGACGGTGTGGTCAGCGTCGAAGAATCCTCGACGCTGAGCACCGAGCTCGAGTTCACCGAGGGCGTCGGTTTCGACAAGGGCTTCCTGTCGGCGTATTTCGTCACCGACTTCGACTCCCAGCAGGCCGTGCTCGACGACCCGGTGATCCTGTTGCACCAGGACAAGATCAGCTCGCTGCCCGACCTGCTGCCCATGCTGGAGAAGGTCGCCGAATCGGGCAAGCCGCTGCTGATCATCGCCGAGGACATCGAGGGCGAGGCGCTGGCCACCCTGGTCGTCAACTCCATCCGCAAGACGCTGAAGGCCGTCGCGGTCAAGGCGCCGTTCTTCGGCGACCGCCGCAAGGCGTTCCTGGAGGACCTGGCGATCGTGACCGGCGGCCAGGTGATCAACCCGGACGCGGGCCTGCTGCTGCGCGAGGTCGGCACGGATGTGCTGGGCTCGGCCCGCCGTGTGGTGGTCAGCAAGGACGACACCGTCATCGTCGACGGCGGCGGCACCAAGGATGCGGTGGCCAACCGCATCAAGCAGCTGCGCGCCGAGATCGAGGCGAGCGACTCCGACTGGGACCGCGAGAAGCTGCAGGAGCGGCTGGCCAAGCTGGCCGGCGGTGTGGCGGTGATCCAGGTGGGAGCGGCCACCGAGACGGCGCTCAAGGAACGCAAGGAAAGCGTCGAGGACGCCGTCGCGGCCGCGAAAGCGGCTGTCGAGGAAGGCATTGTCGCCGGTGGCGGCTCGGCGCTGCTGCAGACCCGCAAGGCGCTGGACACGCTGCGCGCATCGCTGAGCGGCGACGAGGCGCTGGGTGTCGACGTCTTCTCCGAGGCGCTGGCGGCGCCGCTGTACTGGATCGCCACCAACGCCGGACTTGACGGCGCGGTCGCGGTGCACAAGGTGACCGAGCTGCCCAACGGGCACGGGCTGAACGCGGACAAGCTGACCTACGGCGACCTGATCGCCGACGGCGTCATCGACCCGGTCAAGGTCACCCGCTCGGCGGTGCTCAACGCCGCGTCGGTGGCCCGGATGGTCTTGACCACCGAGACGGCGGTCGTCGACAAGCCGGCCGAGGAGGCCGACGACCACGGCCACGGTCATCACCACCACCACTGAGTGAACGACGACAAGCGCCCCCGGTTGCACGGCCGGGGGCGTTTGTTTGTTTGCTGACCTGCCCATGAGCCGCGGTTGAGCGTCTACGGTCGCGGCATGGACCGCATCTGGCAGTGGGCGTGGGATCGGCACGGCGCGAGGTATACGTGGGTGGCCTTCGCCATCACCGTCGTCCTGGGGGGACCGACATTCCTCGGTTGGTCGTTCGTCGTTGTCGCGTTTGAGAAGTCGGATCGCTACGTCGAGGCGGCCGTGGTCGCCCTGCTCGGCATGCTGGTCCTGCAGTACCTGGTGGTACTTCCCGGCCTGGGCGGCCTGCGCCTTGCCGAACGGTGGGCGGCCGGCGGCGAGGTCGATGCCGCAAAGGCGCTGGAGCAGACCTACACGTTCGCGCGCGGATGTGCCGCCCGTGCCGTTGGTGTCACCGCGGTCTGGGCGGCGCTGCTGTTCGGCGGTGTGGGTGCGATGGCCGGGGCGAGCGGGTCACGTTTGGTGCAGTTCGCGATCCTGGGCGCCCTCATGGGAGGCGTCGCCCAGCTGGCCTCCGTGCACAGCTACGTGGAAGGGGCACTGCGGCCGGTTCGGGCCGCCATCGCCGGTGACACCGGGATCGGTGACGCCCTGCCGCGCTCCCGGCCGACTTTCGCCGCGTGGGCGAACGTGTCCATGCTGTCGGTCGCGTTCACCAACGCCGCCACCGCCGCGATAGTCGCGGTCGTGTTCGTCCGGGTCGTCGATGCACCCGTGCTGGCCATCGGAATTGCGTGCGTGTTGCTGATCGGTTTCACCATGCCGGTCAGCGTCGGCGCCATCTTCGCGCCGTCCCTGCGACCGATTCGCGATCTCGCCGAAGGAACCGAACGGGTTGCGGCGGGCGACTACAGCCGGCGCCTGCCGGTGGTTCAGGACGACGACCTTGGCGCGCTGGCGGCGTCGTTCAACCGGATGCAGGCGGGTTTGGCTGAGCGGCAACGACTTCAGGGCGCGTTCGGGACGTATGTCGACCCCGTGCTGGCCGCGCGTTTACTGCAGCAGGGCGATGATGTGTTCACCGGGGAGCGGCGCGAGGTGTCGGTGATGTTCGTCGACGTCCGGGATTTCACCCCGTTCGCCGAGGCCAACAGTGCCGAGGACACCGTCGCCCGGCTCAACGCCCTTTTCCAAATCGTGGTGCCGGCCGTGGTGGAGGCGGGTGGGCACGTCAATAAGTTCCTCGGCGACGGCGCGCTGGCAGTATTCGGTGCCCCCAATCATCTGGCCGATCATGCCGATGCGGCGGTGAATACCGCCGTGCTGATTCACCGCCGCGTGGCCGAGCGATTCGGCGGTGAGCTTCGGATCGGCATCGGGATCAACACCGGTCCAGTGATCGCCGGAACCATCGGCGGCGGAGGCAAACTCGAATTCACGCTCATCGGCGACGCCGTGAACGTCGCCGCCCGCGTCGAACAGCTCACCAAGACCATCGGCGACGCGGTCCTGTTGACCCACCAGACCGTCGACGCGCTGCGGGCCCCGCCAATGGGGCTGACGGACAGGGGTTTTCACGCCCTGAAGGGAAAGTCGGCCGAGGTGCAAGTGTTCGGCATCGACCCCGCGGCGGCGACGACGTCGTAGCCGGTGTCGATGCCGTAGTCTGCACTCGTATTCCACACTCCACGAGGAGTCCCACCCATGACGCAAGTGCTGCAGACCGAGGTGTGTGTTGCCGGCGGCGGTCCCGCCGGGATGGTTCATGCCCTGCTGCTCGCCCGGGCCGGAATCCGGGTCGTCGTCTTGGAGAAGCACAACGACTTCCTGCGCGACTTCCGCGGCGACACCGTGCATCCCACCACGCTGCGGATCATGGACGAGCTGGGGTTCATCGACGAGTTCCTGCGGCTACCGCACACCAAGATCGACCGGGTCGCCTTCGACACGGACGGCTCCATTCGCACCTTCGGCAACTTCAAGGTGCTCAAGCGGCTCGGCTTCCGGCAGCCTTATATCGCCATGATGCCGCAGTGGGACTTCCTCGACTTCCTCGCCGAAAAGGCTTCTGCCTACCCCGAATTCACGTTGCTTCGCAATGCCGAGGTCACCGACGTCATCGTCGACGGCGACCGGGTGGCCGGGGTGCGCACGCCGGACCTCGAGGTGCGCGCCCAGGTGGTAATCGCCGCGGATGGACGCAAGTCCGCGGTGCGCGCCGCGGCGGGGTTGCGGACCGCGGCGGCGCACTCGCCGATGGACGTGCTGTGGTTCCGGCTGAAATGGCGCCCGGGCGACCCCCGGGAACTGTTTGCGGTGCTGCGCAAGGGCCTGATGATGGCGATGATCTACCGCGGCGATTACTGGCAGATCGCCTATCTGATGCCGAAGGGATCGAACCCGCGGGAGGGATCCCTCGAGGAGTTCAAGGAGCGGATCGTGACCGCGCAACCTCGGCTGCGAGAGCACGTCAACGACCTGAGTTCGTGGGACGACACCAGCGAACTCGACGTGCGGGTGGACCGGCTCGAGACGTGGTGGCGAACGGGCCTACTGTGCATCGGCGACGCGGCGCACGCCATGTCGCCGGCCGGGGGGGTCGGCATCAACCTCGCGGTGGCCGACGCGGTGGCCGCGGCCAACGTCCTGTGCGCCCTGCTGCGCGAGGGCCGGGTGACCGACGAAGACCTCGCGAGAGTGCAGCGGCGGCGCGAGCTACCCACCCGGATCGTGCAGGCTTTTCAGGTGTTCATTCAGGACAGGGCGATCGCGCGCAACTTGAGCGGTGACCTGTCCCCGATTCGTGTCCCCAAGATCGTGGGTATGGGCCCGTTGCAAGCGATTCCGCCGATCTTCGTCGGACGTGGTTTTCGTCCCGAGCACGTCCGCACGCCGGATGTGCACGCGCGGTAGTGCGCTGTCAGAGCCCGGCGATGACGATGACGACGCCCACCACGATGCACGGCGCCAGGGAGACCAGCAGGACGCTGACCAACTTCTCCTGCGCCGCCGAGGCCTCGTGGTCGCCGGTCGCGATCGGCGCGAGCCTGGCGCCGGCGCCCCATGCCGCCGCGAGCAGCGTCGCCAACCAGTTCGCGTACGCGGCGTAGACGACGAGGGCCGCCGCCGTGATGGCCCACGCGATGGGAAGGTGGACGTGCGGCCAGAGCAGGCCCAGCAACACGAGGAACATGCCGTTGAGGACCCCCTCGAGGTGGCTCGACAGCGCCATGCGCCGGTTTTTCAGCACGGGCAGGGGAAACCCGGTGCACAGCCCGAGCAGGAACAAGACCAGCCCGAGGGTGAACAGCAGCGTCTGCATGTCAGCACACTAGGGGCGTCCGGCGGCGCCTGCGGTCGATTGCCGGCGAAGCGAGTACCCGCGACGCGGTCGGCGACGAAGATGGCCCCCATGGGTAGGCCGATATTTTCCGTCACTCCCGGCTATGGCGACCACCAGCTCCGGGAGTTCCACTATGCGCAGGCCGTTCGCTACGGGGACCGGGTGGAGACGGCCGGGCAAGGAGGGTGGGACGAGCACTGGCGCTACCCCGAGTCGGTGCGCGACGAGATCATTGCGGCGTTCGACAACGTCGAACGGACGTTAGCCACGACGGGAGCCTCCTGGCGCGACGTGGTGCACGTGCACTCCTACCACGTCCCCGGCGCGGACGGCCGGATCGGGCCCGAGCACCTGAACACCATGGTCGAACAGTTCCGCCGGCGGATGGGCGAGCACGCGCCCCTGTGGACATGCATCGGCGTCGCCGCGCTCGCGAGTCCGAAGATGCGCGTCGAGATCCAAGTCGCCGCCGTCCTTGCGGACTAAGACCGAGCGAGTAGCCGACGCGAAACACCCCCGGTCCCTTGCGGATCGGGGGTGTTCCTTTCATGGTGGCTCGAGTGTCAGCGCCCAGGGGGATAGGTGGGCGGTGTCGTCACGGTCGTGGTCGGTGTGGACGTCAGAGTCGGGGTGCTGGTGACCGTGACGGTGCTGGTGCTCGTGCTGGTGGATGCCGGCGGCACCACGGTGGTGGTGGTACTGGTCGTGACGCTGGTGGTCGATGAGGTGGTTGTCGACGCCGCCGCCGCGATCACACCGCAGGCCAGCCGCTTGCCCGATTCACCCGTCGGGGCCGTGCTGCCCAGATTGTCCGCGGTCTGGTGGATGATCAGCGCGGTGCCCGCGCTGTTTCTCAGGTCGGCGGAGGTGAACGCGTTGCTGGTGGTGACCAGTTTCGCCGAACCATCGGAGCGCACCTGCAAGGCGGTCAGGTCGCCGCTGGCGGGGTAACTCGTGTGATTGGCCGCCTGGTAAACGCCTCCGGCGGAGTCGAAGTCCCCGCTCGAGCCGCCGCTCGGCGCAGCCGAATTGGCCTCGCACTTGCCCACCGCGTGGATCTGCAGCCCGTGGAAACCGGGGCTGAGCACCTGGTTGGGGCCGGCTTCCACGGTCACGGTCGCATAGCCATTGGCAAATTCGAAGGTGGCGTTGGCCACCGGACTGCCGTCGGCGGCCTTCAGCTGGGTGGTCAGCCGCTCCGCTCCGGGGGTCGAACTGGTCAACGGTGACGTATTGGGCTGGCTGCCTTGCTGGTTCGAGCACGCGGCTAGCGGAGCCACGGTCGCGGTGAGCGCCGCGACCGCAAAGCATGCGGCCTTTATCATTTGCGGTGCCTACCCACATTGGCCCGCGTCGAAACGGCCTACTCGGCCGGTTTGCGCACCTCATTGGCCAGGTCGCGGTAGTCCCAGACCAGGTCGACCACCTCTTGCGCGGCCCGCCCTGCCGCGCCGGCGACCAGGCCCACGATGCGCCCGAGGTGGGTCGCCGTCGTGTTCACCGCCTCGAAGACGTTGTCAATAGCGCGATCTGCCACGGTGTCGACCATCTGCGTTCCCCTCCATTGGGCGTCCCCGGCGACCAAGCCTACCGGCCCAGCGACCGGGATCGATGCGGCCGGGTGGTGCGCCCGGACATCCGCGTCGCGCGTGTCCTCGCTCGAATCCATTGGGGCCGGGCGCAAATCGCGCGCCGTGCGGGACTTAGGCCGATCGGCGGATGGTGCGCCCTCGGCCGATGTCGCCCTTGAGCAGCAGGTCGCGCTCGGACTCGGACAGGCCGCCCCAAACCCCGTAGGGCTCACCGACTTCGAGGGCGTGCGACCGGCACTCCTGGATCACCGGGCACTGCCGGCACATTTCCTTCGCGCGCTGCTCGCGCTGCATGCGGGCCCGGCCTCGTTCACCGTCGGGGTGGAAGAACATCGACGAGTCAATGCCGCGGCATAAGCCCTGCAGTTGCCAATTCCAGATGTCGGCGTTGGGTCCAGGTAGCTGCTCCGGCTGTGGCATTGGTTCGTTCCCTCTCTGCACCGCCCGCTCGAGGTCAGGTTCGTGAAAGCGGTTGAGTGCAACTTAAATTAAGTGGAGTGGGGTCACCGATGACTACCCGTCATGCGTAGACGTTAGGGGCGGCGGTGAATTTCCGTCAATAGCCACTTAGCCGGGCAAAGTATGTGCCCGTTGGAGCAGAATTAACTTTGCGTTCATCTCGATTGAAATTGCGAAACCTATGCCGTGCTACCAGGCAGTTGGCCGAAACGAGATTGCCCAGCTCAGCGCGTGGTAGGGGGATAAGGCGAATTTATCCATGGGCTATAGTGATTAACGGTTCGGTAACATGAAGACCACAAACTGTTTACTACATCATTGTGATTGAAACTCGTCACACTTCCGTGATTGGGCGGCGACTGGCCGACGCCGCCTTCGGGGACCGCCTCGC
>NZ_QMEU01000118.1 GCF_003284975.1 Mycobacterium colombiense | reverse complement strand
GCGACCTGCGACGTGGACCGGGCAATGATGCTGGGCCGCACCCCATTTCCGCTGCCGCTGCACCTCGGCCACGAATGCGTGGCCGAAGTGGTCGACGTGGGGGACGAGGTGGCCTCCGTTCGCATCGGCGACCGGGTGGTGGTGCCGTTCCAGATCAGCTGCGGGCGCTGTTCCGCCTGCCGGCGCGGCCACACCGGCAGCTGCCTGTCGGTGCCCCCGGCATCGATGTACGGGTTCGGCATCTCCGGTGGCCGTTGGGGCGGCGCGTTGGCCGACCTGATGGCCGTTCCCTTCGCCGATGCCATGCTCGTGGCCTTGCCCGACGGCGTCGAACCGGCCGCGGCGGCCGGGGTGGGGGACAACATCTGCGATGCCTACCGGCAGGTCGCGCCGCACCTACCCGGCCTGCTGGCCGCCGACCCCGACGCCGAGACGCTCATCGTGGGGCGGATGGGCAGCCGTGAGCCGATGACCTCCAGCGCGGTGCTGTGTACCGGATTGATCGCTCAGGCCTTGGGCGCGCGCAGAATTCACATCGTTGACGGCCGTGCGGCCGTCCGCGATCGCGCCGAGCAACTGGGTCTGCGTGCGCTGGATCCGCGGCGCCCCCGCGAGTGGCCGACCGCCCCGCTGACCGTCGACGCCACCGGCACCCCGAGCGGGCTCCGCCAGGTACTTCGCCACACCGCGCCAGATGGCATCTGCACCTGCGTCTGGTCGCTGCACCGGCGCGCCAGCGTGCCCCTGGCCGCCTGCTACGTGCGCAACGTGACGCTGCACATCGGCCGCAGTCACGTCCGTGCCGTCATGCCTTCGGTGCTCGAACTCATGGCCGCGGGAAAGCTGCGACCCGAGCTGGTCACCACGCTCACCGCCTCGTTCGACGACGCTCCGGGCGCCCTGCGCGAGCACTGCCACGGAAACGCCATTAAGGCCATCCTCACGGCCTGACGACCATGCCGCGAACGAGCATCTCCATAACCCGGATCGGGAACCCGCGTGTGTCAATATCGGGTAGTGCAGCCGTCGCGAACGTATCGAGGAGCCACCCCCGGTCAACGGGCCGAGCAGCGGCGCACGCGCCTCATCGAGGCCGCGGTCGATGTGTTCGGCACGGTCGGCTACCGCGCCGCGACGGTCGACCAGGTCTGCGCCAGCGCCGGGCTGTCGAAGCGGTACTTCTACGAATCGTTTCCCGACAGCGAGACGCTGTTGCTCGCCTGCTACCAGCGATGCGCCGAGGAAATGCACCAGGCCATGGTGAACGCCGTCGCCCAGGCGCCGGCGGACAACCTGGACGTTCAGTTACGGGCGGCGCTGACGGGCTACTTCGAAGCCATCGACGCCGACCAGCGGCGAGCGCGGATCACCCTGCTGGAGATCCTCGGCGTAAGCCCCGCGGTGGACGCCGCCTGGGCCGAGCAAACCCAGCGGTTCGCCGCCTCGGTGGAGACTCTGGCGGCCGTCGCCTTCACCAAGACCACACTGCCCAAGGGCCAGCGGGCCATCATTGCCGAGGAAATCATCGGCGCCATCACCACCGCCGCCACGCTCTGGCTTCTGCAGGATCGCCGGCGCCGCCGGTCGCAACTCATCAACGCCACACACGTGCTGGTCCTCGCCGTTTTCGACCGGCTGCCCCACGCCTGACTCACCACCGAGCCTTGCGGTCGGTGCCGGCCGCTGCTTTACTGCAAGTAAGTGCTTACTTCCCGGGAGGTGCGGTGCCCGTCACGTCGCGACAGCGGATCATCACCGAAGCGCTGCGCCTGTTCGGGCAACGCGGGTTCGCGGCCACCACGATCGCCCAGATCGAAGAGGCCGCCGGGCTGTCGCCGGGCTCGGGCGCGCTGTACCGGCACTTTCGCTCCAAGGACCAACTGCTCTACGAAGCCATCGGCGAGACCCTCGCCGATCGCGACCAGTGGGCGCCGTTCTTCGAGCCCGGCTTCTCGGTACTGGAATTGCTCGACCAGGTGGCCTCCGGTGCCAGGCTGGTCGACAGGCTCGTGCTGCTCTGCCGGGTGGGGTTGGGCCGGCTGGACCACAACCGCGATGTCACCCGGATCCTGTTGCGCGACACATCGGCGTCGCCGGAGGTGCTCGAGGTGTTCCGCCGCAACGAGTACCTGCAGGTGCTGTCGGTGATCTCCCGCGGGCTGGCCGAACTGGCCGGGCCCGACCACCGCGCACCCGACTGGGACGCCGCCGCCGTCGTGGTGCTCAGCGCCGTCGCGCATTACTGGCTGATCCGCGACACGTTCGGCGGTGAACACCCGGCCGCCATCGACGAGGAGCGATACCTGCGTTCCACCGCGGAAATGATCGCGGCCCGACTGCAGTGGCCGGATCCGACGCCCAACCCCGAAGAAAGGAACAACGATGGGTAGCCACATCAGCGTGATCGGCGGTGGTCTCGGCGGCCTGACCGCCGCCATCGCATGCGCGGAAGCCGGTGTCCCGGTGCGGCTTTACGAAGCGCACGATCGCCTGGGTGGCCGCGGCCGCGCCACCCCGCCGCCGTATGTCGCCCACGACGGTGCGCACGTGTTCTACGCCGACGGCCCGCACTACAAGTGGCTGAAAAAGCGCGGCTTCGTCAAGCGCCTCGGGTGGCCCGGTCCGGTCGCCATGGCCACACTGCTGCACTTTCGCGCCGACGGACGAATCCGTGCGCTGCCGCCGTTACCGATGCTGCGTCCGCAATCGCGCAAATGGCTCACCGCGCCCGTCGACGTCGACTTCCACACCTGGGCCAGCGGGCGGTGGGGCGAAAAGACGGCCACACAGATGGCCAACGCGATCAGCGTCGTCACCTATCACGCGGACACCGGCCAACTTTCGGCGGCGTTTGTGTGGACGCTGTTCCAACGGGTCCTCGGCCCCAACCCGCCGGCGGTGCGCTGGGTTCGTGGCGGCTGGCAAACTGTCATCGACAGGATGGCCGACCGCGCAAAGGAACTCGGCGTCGCGGTGCAGACCGCGGCGCGCATCGACACCTTGCCCGCCGGCGGCCCGGTCATCGTGGCCACCGACATCGCCGCGGCGCGCTCCCTGCTGGGCGACGACAGCCTCAGCTGGACAAGCGGACACGCCGCGCTGCTCGACATCGCCGTCAAGGCCGGCCGTAAGGACACCAACCTGATTTTCGATCTCGACGAGGGCGGCTTCCACGAGAGCTACAGCATGCAGGACGATTCCGTGGCCCCCGCCAAAGAGGCGCTCTACCAACTGCAGATGCCCGTCCGCGCCGGCGAGTCGCACGCGGACGCACACCGGCGACTGGAAGGCCTCGCCGACCAAGCGCTGCCGAACTGGCGCGAGCGCACCACCTTTTACCGCACCGCCATCGCCAAGGGCCGCACCGGCGCCCTGGACCTGCCCGGGCAGACCTGGCGTGACCGGCCGGCCGTCTACCGCGGCGACGGCGTGTATCTGGTCGGCGACATGGTCTCCGCGCCGGGCATGCGCGGTGAAATCTCCATTAACAGCGCTATTTCCGCCGCCGCGGCCGCCACCGCCACACTGACCAAGGTGCGCACGCGCGCGCCCTCGGGCCGAAGCGCACCGTGATCGATCTCAAGGACGATTTGCATCGAGAGCTGCGTGACGCCCGCGCGGCGGTGGTCTGGAAGCTCGACGGACTGTCCGAATACGACATCCGCAGACCGATGACCCCGCACGGCACCAACCTGCTGGGCTTGGTCAAACACCTGACTGGTTGCGAGATGGGCTATTTCGGCGAGGTGTTCGGCCGGCCGTTCCCGCGTCCGCCGCTATGGCTGAGCGACGCGGCGGAGCCCACCGTCGACATGTGGGCCGCGCCCGACGAGAGCCGTGGTGACATCGTCGATCTGTACCGGCGGGCGTGCGCGCACTCCGATCGCACCATTGCGGCGCTGGGCCTCGAGCATCCCGGTGTCGTGCCCGGCTGGCCCGAAGACCGGCGCTCGGTGACGCTCGGGCGAATCCTCGTGCACATGCTCGCCGAGACCGCACGCCACGCGGGCCACGCCGACATCGTTCGCGAACTCATCGACAACCGAGCCGGATCGCACCCGGGCCGCTCCGGCCTTCCCGACGTCGACGGCCCGTATTGGGTTGCGCTGCATGAACGTATCGAGCGCGCGGCCCGTCAGGCGCAGAAGACTCAGCCTTTGGCGGCCGAAAGCCCGGCGCGCCGGCCATAGAAGCTGCCGTCCCCCAGCGAGACGCCGCTGGCGTAGCCCCAGGCGGCCAGCCCGGCCGAGCACCGGCCGGCGGCGAAGAGGCCCGGGATGGGCGCGCCGCTGACATGGAGCACCTCGGCGTCCAGCGTGGTGGCCAGCCCGCCCAGCGTGAAACCGCCGGTGTTCTCCCGCAGATCGACCGCGCCGACGGGGGAGCCGATCGGCTTGATCCACTCCGGCTTCTTGTGCAGCAGCGGATCCTCGCCGCGCGCGGCGCTCTCGTTGTAGGCGGCCACGGTCGCCTGCAGCGATGCCGGCGGCAGCCCCATCTCGGCTTCCAGGTCGGCGACGGTGTCGGCCACCCAGTTCGCCGGGCGCAGCATGAACTTCGGCGACCACGAGGCCATCGCCTCCTGTTGCGCGTCGTCGTCGATGATCAGGTACGCGACGTTGTCCTGTTGGTACAGCGTGAGCTGCCCGATCCGGCCCGGGTAGGTGTCCTCGGCGACGTAGCGCTGGCCCCGCCCGTTGACGAGGAGGCCGCGCACCAGCTGCTGCGGGTCGATGAAGATCGCGACCTCGGTGGCGTCCATGTGGGCCAGGTCGGCGCCGAGCGCCTGCGCCATCCGGATCGCCTGCCCGTCATGCTGCTCGATCGAGGCGGCCGGGCGCCCGGCGATCCGCGGCGCGTAGCGCGCCACCATCGCGTCGTTGTAGGCGAAGCTGCCCGTCGCGAGCACCACGCCGTTGCGCGCCCGGATGCTCAACTCGGTGCCATACCGGCGGGCCCGGATGCCGACCACCCGGCCGTCGGATTCGGTGATCAGCCGCTGCGCCCGCACGTCGTACAGCGCGCGTGCGCCTGCGGCAGTGGCGGCTTCGACGAGGGGCTTCATCAGCATGTAGCCGGCGCTGGCCTCGCCCTGCTTCTTGTTCTGCATCTGCGGGACGTGCCCGCGCGGCGCGGGGGTGGCGATGGTGTTGAACGGGAAGGAGTTTTCGCCGCCGCTGTACATCAACCCCTGATCGCCCATCGGTTCCCAGCCGGGCTCGGAGAAGAACTCCGCCTTGAACGGCACGCCGCAGCCGACCAGCCAGTCGAAGTGGGCGACGCTGCCCGCACAGTAGTCGGCGATCCTGATCTCGTCGGCGCCCGGGCCCATCGCGACGTTGAGGAACGCCGCCATGTTGTCGACGGAATCGGCGAAACCGCAAGCCGTTTGGATCGGGGTGCCGCCGCCGAGATAGATGAAGCCGCCGGCCATCGACGCCGCCCCGCCCCACGAGCCGGTGCGCTCGAGCACCAGGACGTCGGCGCCGGACCGGGCCGCTTCCACCGCCGCGGCCGCACCCGCGACCCCGTAGCCGGCGATGACGACGTCGGCCTCGGCATCCCACGAGGTGATCGAGGACGCCGCGACCGGCGTCACGTCGGAGTCGGGCGTCACAGCCGCATGGCCGCGGGCATTTCGCCGACCCACTGGTGGCCCCAGTAGCTGTCGGCGGTGATTTCCTCTGCGGTGTAATAGGTTTCGTCGACCCGCATCCCGTCGGTGCCGAATTCGATGTCCCAGTCACCGGGTGCGCGGACGTAGAACGAGACCATCTTGTCGTTGGTGTGCCGCCCCAGGGTGGACGACAGCTGGAATCCCTCGGCGTTGACCCGGTCCAGCGCCTGCCCGACGGCGTCGAGGGTGTCGACCTCCACCATGATGTGGACCAGGCGCGGGTCGCGCTGGTGTGCGGCCGGCACGATCGCCAGGCTGTGATGTCGCTCGTTAATGCCCAGGAACCGAACCCGCACGGGCCCAAACTCTTTGGGCAGCGGCACCCGGAACGCGCCACGGGCCCGGAACCCCAGAACCTCGGTGTAGAAGTCGAACAGACCGTTGGGGTCGGTGGCCGGCACCACCACGTGCCCCATGCCCTGATCGCCGGTGACGAAGCGCGCGCCGAACGGCGTGACGACCGGGCTGTGGTCGAGCACCGCGCCGTGGAATACCTCCAGCGTGGTGCCGGCGGGATCCTCGAAGGTGATCACTTCCTCGACGCGGCGGGCCTCGGCTTCGTCGGGGGACAGCTGCTTGTAGGCCACCCCGGCGCCGTCGAGGGTGGCCTGCACGCGCTGCAGAGCCGGGTGGTCGCGCACTTCCCAGCCGACGGTGAGCACCCGGTCGGTCTCACCGGGCACCACGATCATGCGGGCCGCCCGCTCGTCCATCCGCAGGTACAGCGCCGAAGGATCGGGGCCCTTACCTTCGGCGAACCCCAGCACGCCGAAGGCGAACTGCCGCCAGCGGTCGATGTCATTAGTCGAAATGGTGATGTAGCCAAGGCTTTTCAGGTCGCTCACTAATGCTCCTAGATCAGGGCCCGCAGCGGACCCTCGGGCGGGTCGATGCCGATCGAGCTCAGCGCCGCCGCGTGATAGGTGGTGCCCGGGACATGGATGGCGTGCATCTGGCCGACGTGTACGTCACGCCAATATCGTTGCAGCGGCTTGTCCATCCGCGCCGCGTTGCCGCCCGAGCGGGCGAAGATCTCGTCGACCGCCGACACCGCGCGCCACACCGCGCGCACCTGCGTGCGGCGCCCGGCCGCCCGATCGGCGAACGACACCTCCTTGCCGGCGGCGACCATGTCGTAGATGCGGTCGGCGTTGGCCAGCAGCTCCTGGCGCGCCGCGTTGATGTCGGCGGCCGCCTCGCCGATGGCGTGCATGACGTAGGGGTCGTCCTTGATCGCGGTCCCGGTGGCGCCGACCCGCTCGCGCTGATAATCCAGATGCGCGGCGAGTGCGCCCTCCGCGATCCCGATGGTGGCCGCGGAGATGCCCAGCGGGAACATCGTCGACCACGGCATCAGGTAGAGGGGTTCGGTCATGCCGGCCTCGCGCTGGGCGGTGCCGTCCATCACCTTGGTCGCGTCCATGGTCCGGTAGCTGGGCACGAACGCATCCTTGACGATGACGTCCTTGGAGCCGGTCCCGCGCAGCCCCACCACATTCCACGAATCGTCGACGATCTCGTAGTCCTTGCGGGGCAAGATCATGTGCAGCATCTGCGGTGGCATCAGCGGGATGCCGTTGGCGTCGCCGAGCATTGCCCCCAGGATGATCCAGTCGCAGTGGTCGGTGCCCGAGCTGAACTGCCAGCGGCCGTTGAAGAGATACCCGCCGTCGACTGGTTTGGCCACGCCCTGCGGCGCGTAGGGGGAGGCCATCCAGGTGTCGACGTCGTCGGCCCAGATCTCGGCGGCGACCTTCGGGTCCGCGTACGCCAACTGGTAGGGGTGCACGCCGACGACGCCCACGATCCAGCCGGCCGCCGGATCCAGTGCCGCGGTGGCCATCGTCGTCTCGGCGAACTCGCGCGGGTGCACCTCGAAGCCCTGATATTGCTTGGTCTGCAGCAGCCGGATCAGGCCGGCGCCCTTCATCAGCTTGACGGTGTCGTCGGTGAGCCGCCCGATGCGTTCGGCCTCGGCGGCTTGGTCGCGCAACTGGTCGGCCATGGCCACTACCCGGTCGAGTACCCGCTCGCTCATATCGTTGTCCTTACGTGTGGGGGCTAAGCACGTGTGGGGGCTAAGTAATGGTCTACCGCAGTCGGGGCCCGTCCCAAAGGAAATCCCGATCAGCGGACACCACGGGCGTCAAAAAAATTCTTCGCCCCAAGCGTCCGGTGACCGGGAGGCCGCGCGGTCCGCGCGGTCCGCGGCCCTACGGTGACTCGTTGTGAACGATCCCGGCGCGCGGTCCCTCGACGTCGTCGTGGTCGGCGCGGGGTTCGCCGGCCTGTACGCGCTGCACAAACTGCGCGGACAGGGCTTGTCGGTGCGAGTGCTCGAGGCCGCGCCCGAACTGGGCGGCACCTGGTACCACAACCGGTATCCGGGCGCGCGTTGCGACGTGGAGAGCGTCGACTACTGCTACTCGTTCTCCGACGAACTCCAGCAGGAGTGGAACTGGACCGAACGGTATGCCACCCAGGCCGAGATCCTGACGTACCTGAACTGGGTCGCCGACAAGCTCTACCTGCGCCGCGACATCGCGTTGCGCACCCGCGTGGTGTCGGCGCACCTCGACGAGGCGGCGTTGCGCTGGACGGTCACCACCCAGGCGGGACAATGCTTTTCGGCGCGGTTCGTGGTGATGGCGACGGGTCCGCTGTCGGCCGCGCTGACCCCGAACTTCCCTGGCCTGGACACCTTCGCCGGCGAGCTTTACCACACGGCGCGGTGGCCGCACCGGCCCGTCGACTTCACCGGCAAACGGGTGGCGGTCATCGGCACGGGATCGTCCGGCATTCAATCGATTCCGGTCATCGCCGAGTCCGCCGCCCACCTCTACGTCTTCCAGCGCACCCCCAACTACAGCGTCCCGGCCGGCAACAGGCCCCTGTCCGCCGCCGAGCTCGACGAGATCAAGGCCGGTTACGCGCAGCGGCGTGCGCTGTCGTGGCGCAGCGGCGGTGGCTCGCCGCACATCACCGCCCCCAGGCCGACGATGCAGTTCACCGCCGAGGAGCGGCGCGCGGCGTTCGAAAGGCGTTGGCAGCAAGGCGGCGTGCTGTTCGCCAAGACGTTCCCGGACCAGCTGACCGACCTGGAGGCCAACGACGAGGCCCGCCGGTTCTACGAGGAGAAGGTTCGGGCCGTCATCGACGATCCGGCCGTCGCCGACCTGTTGATTCCCACCGACCACCCGATCGGCACCAAACGAATCTGCACCGACAGCAACTACTTTCAGACCTTCAACCGGGCGAACGTTTCGCTGATCAGTGTGCGGGCCACCCCGATCGAATCCATCGACGCCACCGGCATCAACACCGCCGGAGCCGATAACACCAAAGCCCATTACGACGTCGACATGATCGTGCTGGCAACGGGTTTCGACGCGATGACCGGGGCGCTGGGCAAAATCGACATCGTCGGCCGGCGCGGCACCGCCCTGCGCGACGATTGGGCGCACGGGCCCCGCACCTATCTGGGGTTGGGCGTCGACGGCTTCCCCAACCTGTTTTTGGTCTCGGGTCCGGGGGCGCCCGCCGTGCTGGCGAACATGGTGCTGCACGCCGAGGCCCAGGTGAACTGGATCGCCGACGCGATCGCCCACCTCGATCGGCACGGTTACGCCGCGCTGGAAGCCACCATGGACAGCGTGGACGTGTGGGGCGCCGAATGCGCCCGCCGGGCCGAGGCCACGCTGTTCACCAAGGCCAACTCCTGGTACATGGGCGCCAACGTGCCAGGCAAGCCGCGCGGCTTCATGCTGTTCACCGGGGGCTTCGCGACATACAACGACATCTGTGCCGAGGTCGCCGGCGGCGGCTATCGCGGCTTCGATCTAATCGAACGATGACGGGGTTGCTGGACAAGGTTGTGGTGGTCACCGGTGCGGCCAAGGGGACCGGGCGGGTGCACTGTGAGCGGTTCGCCGACGAGGGGGCCGACGTGGTCGCGCTCGACGCGCCCGCGGCGGCCGACGAGTTGCGCGCTACGGCAAGCCGAGTCGAGGACCGGGGCCGGCGGTGCGTAACCGGCCTGGCCGACGTCAGCGAGCTCGAAGCGATGGCGGCCGCCATCGGCGCCGGCGTGGCCGCGTTGGGCGGGCTCGACGTGGTCGTCGCCAACGCCGGGGTACACCTGCCCGGCGCACCGTCGTGGGAACTGGACCCCCAGGTCTGGCAGCGCACGCTCGACATCAACCTCACCGGCGTGTGGCATACCGTCCGGGCGAGCGTGCCGCACCTGGGTGATAGCGGCGGCTCGGTGGTCATCATCAGCTCCACCAGCGGCCTGCGCGGCCTGCCCAACACCGCCCACTACACCGCCAGCAAGCACGCGGTGGTGGGATTGGCGCGCACCCTCGCGAACGAGCTCGGGCCGCGCGGCATCCGGGTCAACACCGTGCACCCCGGGCCGGTCGCCACCCCAATGGTGCTCAACGAGGCCACCTTTCGGCGGCTCCGGCCGGACCTGGACAACCCGACGGCGGCCGACGCGGCCGAGGTGCTGCAGGCGCGCAACCTGCTGCCGGTGCCGTGGGTCGAGCCCGTCGACATCGCCAACGCCGTGCTGTTTTTGGCCTCGGACGCGGCCCGCTACATCACCGGCACGCAGCTGGTGGTCGACGCCGGCCTGACGCAGAAGACGACGTGAGCGCCACGCGCGGCGGGCGACTGCACGGCAAGGTCGCGCTGGTCACCGGAGCGGCGCGCGGGATCGGCCGCGCGCAGGCGGTGCGGTTCGCGCAGGAGGGTGCGAACATCGTGGCGCTCGACGTGTGCGGCCCGGTCGACACCGTGCGCATCCCGCACAGCACCCCCGCCGACCTCGACACCACCGCGTCGCTGGTGCGCGATGCCGGCGGCCTCGCGCACACCGAGATCGTCGACGTGCGAGACCTCGCCGGTGTGCAGGCCGCCACCGACCGCGGGGCCGAGCGACTCGGTGGCCTCGACGCGGTCTGCGCGACCGCGGGCATCACCTCCCGTGGCATGGCGGTCGAGCTCGACGAAAACGCCTGGCGCACAATGCTGGACGTCAACCTCACCGGGGTATGGCACACGTGCCGCGCGACCGCGCCGCACCTGATCGCGCGTGGGGCGGGGTCGATGACCCTGACGAGTTCCATCGCGGGCCTGCGCGGGCTGGTCGGCGTCGCGCATTACACCGCCGCCAAGCACGGCGTGATCGGCATGATGCGCAGCCTGGCCAATGAGCTTGCGCCGCACAACGTCCGGGTCAACTGCATCAGCCCGACCAACGTCGACACGCCCATGATCCACAATGACGTGGTGAGCGCCGCATTCCGGCCCGACTTGGACCGTCCGCCCACGCGCGCGGAATTCGCCGAGGCGGCCCGCTCGATGAACATGCTCGCGGTGCCCTGGGTGGACGCGGTGGACGTGGCCAACGCCGCGCTGTTTCTCACCTCCGACGAGGCCCGCTACATCACCGCGATCGTCCTGCCCGTCGACGCCGGAGCCACCCAGCGCTAAGGATTGGCTAGCCGCGCGAGAGGAACGCCAGGACGGTGCTTTCGAACGCCGCCTTGGCCTCGATCATGGCCCAGTGCCCGGAGTTGGGGAAGATGTGCAGCTCCGCGTTGGGGATGGTGCGCATCGGGATCAGCGCCATGTCCGGCGGGCTCACCCGGTCGTCGCGGCCCCAGGTCAGCAGCGTGGGTGCGGTGAGCTTGTGCATCGTCGCCCACGGCAGCGGCCGGTCGGAGGCGTTCAGCGCGGCGTTCATCCCGGCGAACGCCGCCCTGCCGTACATGCGCCGCGCCGCGGCCAGGGTGTCCGCGTCGGTGGCCAGCTGCCAGCGTTCCTCGATCAGGTCGTCGGTGACCAGCGCCTGGTCGTAGACCATCGACTTGAGCCAGTCGACCAGCCGCTGCCTCGTGGGGTCCTCGACGAATTCCTGCAGCAGCCGAATCCCTTCGCTGGGACTGGGACTGAAGATGTTGGTGCCGATCCCGCCGATGGTCACCAGCCGGCCGACGCGGTCCGGATTGTGGGTCGCGAAGTTGATGCCGACGCCACCACCCATCGAGTTGCCGACGATGTGCACCTTGTCCACGCCGAGCGCGTCCAGGAAGGGCGACACCGTGCCGAAGGCGGTCACCATCGGGTGGCCGCCGAAGTCGTCGCTGACCCCGAAGCCGGGGAACTCGAGGACCAGGCAGCGGAACCGCTCGGCGAAGGCGGGCAGCACGCCGCGGAAGTTGCGCCAGCCGGTGACACCGGGACCGGAGCCGTGCAGGAACAGCAGCGCCGGACCCGAGTGGGATCCGCCGGTGTCGTAGTAGCGCAAAGCGCCCTTTTCAGTGCTGATTTCGCGCAGGTCGTGCGCCGCGACGCTGGTCGGTTCAGAAGTGTCTGCCACGGATGTCACCCTGCCATGCCGCGGCGGCGACCATGGACGGGGTTCCGCTGACCGGGCAGATCAGACCGGGCAGATCAGACCGGGCGATCGCCCGGCTCACCGCAACTCAGGAGCTCTTTGAGCGCGGCGGGAAACGCATCGGCGAGGTCCCAGAGGTCCGGAACCAGGTCCGGGCAGGAGATGATGCCGATGCCCAGCCGGCCGTTGAGCGACATCACCGTGATGTTCAGCGCGGCGCCCGCGATGATCGGGCCGAGCGGATACATCGCGTCGAGCCGGCACCCCAGGAAGTAGAGCTGTTCTTGCGGGCCGGCGACGTTCGACAGCACCAGGTTGTGCGGCGGGTTCTCGGGCAGGGGGAGTCGCGGCAGCAGCCGTCGGGCGGCACCGAACAGGGTCTGCCCGGCCACTTGCGTCCAGTCGTGCAGCAGCGTCGGGCCCAGCGCCGCGGAGTGGTCCTTCGCCGCGGCGTTTCCTTCGGCGATGCTCGCGAGCCGTTCCACGGGGTCGTCGATGTGGGTTTCGAGGCGGCAGAGCATCCAGCTCATCTGGTTGCGGCCCGCGCGGGTGGATTTGCCGCGCACCGACACCGGCACGCTCGCGACCAGGGGGACGTCGGACAGCGCGTCACGGTCTTGGAAGTACTGCCGTAACGCCCCGGCGCACAGCGCCGTCACGACATCGTTGACGGTGACCCCGAACCGGTTTTTGACGGTTTTGACGTCCTCGAGGTCCACGTGGGTCAGCGCGACGTTGCGGCGCCGGGTGAACGAGCCGTTGAACGCGGTCGGCGGCGCCGCGAATGGGGCCGCC
>NZ_QMEU01000117.1 GCF_003284975.1 Mycobacterium colombiense | reverse complement strand
ACCTGCGGGCGTCGCTTCCGCCGTTCTGGCAGACCACCAACGGCGAGCAGGTGCGCCAGGCGCTGCAGCGGCTGCGCACCGCTCCCGCGGCCGAGCAGGGCCTGTCGGCCTGACCCGCTTCGGGCTAGCGAGCCAGGGTGACCAGCCCGAGCTCGTTGCTGGCCGCCAGCATCGGATGGCGGGGCAGCACGCGCACGGTGTAGCCGACCGAGCCCGCCAGCGGCAGCGGCGTCGTCGTCGAGAACACCTGGTTGCCGCCCTCGGCGGTACCGGCGTAGGACATCTCGACGGTGACGGGCTCCAGCAGTGCGTCGCTGGCATCGACGCGGCCGACCACCGCCTGGACGGTGACCTCGTCGGGCGCGAGCCCGGCCAGCTGGACGGTGGCGGTCAGGGTCAGCTTGGAGCCGAGCACCGGGCTGTCCGGCAGGCCGGTGCTGTCGACGTCGGTGATGACGATCTTGGGCCAGGCCTCCTGGGCGCGCGCGCGGTAGGCGGCCAGCTCACGGGCCGCGCCGAACTCGCCGCCGCTCGCCGCGTCCTCGGCGCCGTCGACGGGGGCGATCGTCTTGCGCAGCGACTGCGCCGCGGGCGTGTAGTACTGCTCGACGTAGTCGCGCACCATGCGCGACGCCAGCACTTTGGGACCGAGGGTTTGCACCGTGTGGCGCACCATTTCAATCCAGCGGGGCGGCACACCGTGTTCGTCGCGTTCGTAGAACTTCGGTGCGACGGCTTCTTCCAGCAGCGTGTAGAGCCCGCTGGACTCCAGGTCGTCGCGCCGCGCCTCGTCGGTCACGCCGTCGGCGGACGGTATCTCCCAACCGTTTTCGCCGTCGTACCATTCGTCCCACCAGCCGTCCCGGATGGACAGGTTCAGCCCGCCGTTGAGCGCGCTCTTCATTCCCGAAGTGCCGCAAGCCTCCAACGGCCGCAGCGGATTGTTCAGCCACACGTCGCAGCCCCAATACAGCAGGCGCGCCATCGACATGTCGTAGTCGGGCAAGAACGCGATGCGGTGGCGCACCTCGGGCCGGTCGGCGAAGCGCACCACCTGCTGGATCAACGCCTTTCCGCCGTCGTCGGCCGGGTGGGATTTACCGGCCACGATCAGCTGGATCGGTCGTTCGGAGTCGAGCAGCAGCTGTTCCAGCCGATCCGGATCGCGCAGCATCAGCGTCAGCCGCTTGTAGGTCGGCACCCGTCGCGCGAATCCGATGGTCAACACCTCAGGATCGAAGGCGGTTGCGATCCAACCTAATTCGGCGTCCGAGGCGCCCCGCTCCAGCCAGGAGCGACGCAGCCGCCGCCGGACGTCGTCGACCAGCAGGGACCTCAGCTGCGAGCGGATCCACCACAGGTGTCCCGCGTCGACTTGCTTGAGCCGCAGCCAGACCCCCGGATCGCTGAACGAATCCGACCCGGCCAGCTCGCGACCCAGCTGCAGCCATTGCGGCGCCGCCCAGGTGCGCGCGTGCACTCCGTTGGTGATCGAGCCGATCGGCACCTCGCTGGCGTCGAAGCCGGGCCACAGTTCGTTGAACATGGACCGGCTCACCCGGCCGTGTAACGACGACACGCCGTTGGCGCGCTGCGCCAGCCGCAGACCCATGTGGGCCATGTTGAATTTGGTGGGGTCGTCCTCGGCGCCGAGCGCCAGGATGCGAGCGGTCGGCACCCCCGGCAGCAACGCGGGCGCGCCGGTGGCATCCGATCTCGCGGCCTTGTCAACGGATTTCGCGCCGTCGCCCGCGTGGTCGTCGAAGTACAGCCGCACCATGTCGACGGGAAACCTGTCGATGCCGGCGGGCACCGGGGTGTGGGTGGTGAACACCGTGCTGGAGCGCACCACCGTCAGCGCGGTGTCGAAGTCCAATCCGGAGCCGGTCATCAGTTCGCGGATGCGTTCGGCTCCCAGGAAACCCGCGTGGCCCTCGTTCATGTGGAACACCTCGGGCGCGGGCAGGCCGTGAATGCCGGTGAAGGCGCGGATCGCCCGCACCCCGCCGATGCCGGCGAGGATCTCCTGGCGCATCCGGTGTTCCTGGTCGCCCCCGTACAGGCGGTCGGTGACGCCGCGCAGGTCGTGCTCGTTCTCGGGGACGTCGGAATCGAGCAGCAGCAGCGGAACCCGGCCCACCTGGGCGACCCAGATCCGCGCGTGCAGCTGCGCGGAGTCCGGCAGCATCAGCTCGACCAGCGCCGGCTCGCCGGTCGCGTCGGTCAGCAGCCGCAACGGCAGGCCCTGCGGGTCCAGCGACGGGTAGGTCTCGTTCTGCCAGCCGTCGGCGGTCAACGACTGCCGGAAATACCCGGACCGGTAGTAGAGGCCCACCGCCACCAGCGGCACCCCCAGATCGGATGCGGACTTCAGGTGGTCGCCGGCCAGAATCCCCAACCCGCCGGAGTAGTTGGGCAGCACCTCGGCGATGCCGAACTCCATCGAGAAGTACGCGATGGCGGCCGGGATCTCGGCGCCCTGCTCCTGCCGCTGCTGGTACCACAGCGGGCGGCTCAGATAGTCGTTGAGATCGGCGGTCAGCTCGTCGAGCCGGCGCAGGAAGCCCTCGTCGAGCGCCAACTCGTCGAGCCGCGCCGGTTTGACCGCGCCCAGCAACGCCACCGGATCGCTACCGCACCGCTCCCACAGATCCGGGTCGATGGTCGCGAAAAGCTCCTGAGTGGGCTTGTCCCACGACCATCGCAGGTTGGTCGACAGTTGGTCCAGCGCGGTCAGACGCTCCGGAAGGTGAGCACGGACGGTAAACCGGCGGAGGGCTTTCACGCGTCCCTACCTTACTGAGGTTCCCGGCCCGTGCACGGCGACCGGACGCACCGCATTTCCCCGGCGGTGTGTGACCGGAGACTAGGGTGGGTATCGGGTAGTTATCGGGTCGCAACGATGCTTCCCTGCCCAGAAATTTTCCCCACGACAGGAAGTTTCCCGACGAGCGGCATTCCGCACGGAACACATCGCGGGCTTGGCCGCACACAATCGGAACGGAGTGCTGGTGCCCGGTCGTGTCGAGATCGATAACGTCCAACCGGTCGTTTCCTGTGGCGCGTACCCCGCGAAAGCCGTGGTCGGCGAAGTCGTCCCGGTCAGCGCCGCGGTATGGCGAGAAGGCCACGAGGCAGTCGCGGCGACCTTGGTCGTGCGCTACCTCGGGCCCGGCTACCCGCAGGTGAGCGAGACCCGCCGAATCAAGGCCGCTGCGGCCCCGACCAAGCCGGCCACCCAGCGCGACGGCAAAGTCGACCAGCAACGGATCAAACCGCTACTGCTGCCGATGACGATGGGTCCGGAACCCTACGTGTTCCACGGTCAGTTCACCCCCGATCAGGTCGGGCTGTGGACCTTCCGGGTCGACGGGTGGGGCGACCCGATCCACTCGTGGCGGCACGGGCTGGTCGCCAAGCTGGACGCCGGTCAGGGTGAGACCGAGCTGTCCAACGATCTTCTGGTCGGTGCAGGGCTCTTTGAGCGCGCGGCGACGGGCGTGCCGCGGGCACTGCGCGAGCCGCTGCTGGCCGCCGCCACCGCGCTGCGCGAACCGGGCGACCCGGTCGCCCGCACCGCGCTGGCGCTGGGGCCTGAGATCGAGGAAATTTTGGCCGCCTACCCGCTGCGCGATCTGGTCACCCGCGGAGAGCAGTACGGCGTCTGGGTGGACCGGCCGCTGGCCCGGTTCGGCTCCTGGTATGAGATGTTTCCCCGCTCGACCGGTGGCTGGGACGCCGACGGCGACCCCGTGCACGGCACGTTCGCCACGGCGGCCGCCCAGCTTCCCCGCATCGCGGCGATGGGCTTCGACGTCGTCTACCTGCCGCCCATCCACCCGATCGGCAAGGTACATCGCAAGGGGCGCAACAACTCCCCGACCGCGGCGCCCGGAGACGTGGGCTCCCCCTGGGCGATCGGCAGCGACGAGGGCGGCCATGACGCGGTGCACCCGGACCTGGGGACCATCGAGGACTTCGACGCCTTCGTGGCCGCCACCCGTGAGTTGGGCATGGAGGTCGCGCTGGACCTTGCCCTGCAGTGCGCACCGGATCATCCGTGGGCACGCGATCACCGCAACTGGTTCACCGAATTGCCGGATGGCACAATCGCTTACGCGGAGAACCCGCCGAAGAAGTACCAGGACATCTATCCGATCAACTTCGACAACGACCCGGCCGGCCTCTACGACGAGGTGTTGCGGGTGGTCCGGCACTGGATGGACCA
Source organism: Mycobacterium colombiense (assembly GCF_003284975.1). Taxonomy (GTDB): domain Bacteria; phylum Actinomycetota; class Actinomycetes; order Mycobacteriales; family Mycobacteriaceae; genus Mycobacterium; species Mycobacterium europaeum_A. The sequence continues at coordinate 8,907 of NZ_QMEU01000117.1, read as the reverse complement.
CGGCGTCAAGTTCTTTCGCGTCGACAACCCGCACACCAAGCCGCCGGACTTCTGGGCCTGGCTGATCGCCACGGTCAAGGCCATCGACCCCGACGTGCTGTTCCTGTCGGAGGCCTTCACGCCCCCGGCCCGCCAGTACGGCCTGGCCAAGCTCGGATTTACCCAGTCCTACAGCTATTTCACCTGGCGCACGGCAAAGCAGGAACTCACCGAGTTCGGCGAGGCCATCGCCGCCGCCGCAGACTTCCGGCGCCCCAACCTGTTTGTCAACACCCCGGACATCCTGCACGCCATCCTGCAGCACAACGGACCCGGCATGTTCGCGATCCGCGCGGTGCTGGCGGCGACCATGGGTCCGGCTTGGGGGGTGTACTCGGGCTACGAACTGTTCGAACATCGCGCGGTGCGCGAGGGCAGCGAGGAGTACCTGGACTCCGAGAAGTACGAGTTGCGGCCCCGCGATTTCGCCGCGGCACTGGCCGAGGGGCGATCGCTGGAGCCATTCATCACGCAGCTCAACGCGATTCGCCGACTACACCCCGCCCTCGAGCAGCTGCGTACGATTCATTTCCACGACGTGGACAACGATGCGCTGCTCGCCTATTCCAAGTTCGATCCCGTGACCGGCGACTGCGTCCTGGTGGTGGTGACGCTCAACGCGTTCGGTGCCGAGGAGGCGACGCTGTTTTTAGATATGGAGGCTCTGGGTATGGAGCCCTACGAGCGTTTTTGGGTGCGCGACGAGATCACCGGCCAGGAATTCCAGTGGGGCCAAGCCAATTACGTTCGCATCGATCCCGGGCAGGCGGTCGCGCACATCATCAACATGCCGCTCATACCGCACGACGCGCGGGGGATCCTGCTGCGCAGGCCACCAAACGGACCGGAGGGATTGTGACATGAGCAAAACCGACCAACTCGCCGGGGCGCTCCTGGCACCCGACCCTGCCGACCTCTCGCGCCTGATCGGGGGCACGCATTACAACCCGCACAGCATTCTGGGGGCGCACGAGTACGCCGACCACACCGTCATTCGGGCGTACCGGCCGCACGCCACCGAAGTGGTCGCACTCGTCGGCGACGATCGATTCCCGATGCAGCACATCGAATCAGGGCTTTTCGCGGTCGCGCTGCCGTTCGTCAACCTGATCGACTATCGGCTGCAGATCACCTATGAGGGGGCGGAGCCGTACGTCGTCGCCGACGCCTACCGCTTCTTGCCGACCCTGGGCGAGGTCGACCTCCACCTGTTCGGGGAGGGACGCCACGAGCGGCTCTGGGAAGTACTGGGCGCGCATCCGCGCTCGTTCACCACGGCCGACGGCGTGGTCAACGGGGTGTCGTTCGCGGTGTGGGCGCCGAATGCCAAGGGCGTCAATCTGATCGGTGAGTTCAACGGCTGGACCGGTAGCGAAGCCCCGATGCGGGTGTTGGGCTCATCGGGAGTCTGGGAACTGTTCTGGCCCGGCTTTCCCGTCGAGGGGCTGTATAAGTTCCGGGTACACGGGGCCGACGGCGTCGTGACCGAGCGCGCCGACCCGATGGCGTTCGCCACCGAGGTGCCGCCGCACACCGCATCCCGGGTGACGCGCAGCAGCTACACGTGGGAGGACGCCGATTGGATGGCCGAGCGCGCGCAGCGCAACCCGGTGTTCGAACCGATGAGCACCTACGAGGTGCACCTGGGTTCCTGGCGCCCTGGACTCAACTACCGCCAGTTGGCCCGCGAGCTGACGGATTACGTTGTGGAACACGGGTTCACCCACGTCGAGCTGCTACCGGTCGCCGAGCATCCGTTCGCCGGATCGTGGGGCTACCAGGTGACGTCGTACTACGCGCCGACATCGCGGTTCGGCACCCCCGATGAGTTCCGGGCCCTGGTCGACGCCTTGCACCAAGCCGGCATCGGCGTGCTGGTGGACTGGGTGCCGGCGCACTTTCCCAAGGACGCCTGGGCGCTGGGCCGCTTCGACGGCACGCCGCTCTACGAGCACTCCGACCCCAAGCGGGGCGAGCAACTCGACTGGGGCACTTACGTATTCGACTTCGGCCGTCGCGAGGTGCGTAACTTCCTGGTGGCCAACGCGCTGTTCTGGCTCGAGGAGTTCCACATCGACGGCCTGCGGGTGGACGCGGTCGCCTCGATGCTCTACCTGGACTACTCCCGCCCCGAAGGGGGCTGGACCCCGAACATCTACGGCGGCCGGGAGAACTTGGAGGCGGTGCAGTTCCTGCAGGAGATGAACGCCACGGTGCACAAGACCGCCCCGGGCATCGTCACCATCGCCGAGGAGTCCACCTCGTGGCCCGGCGTGACACGGCCGACAAACCTTGGCGGCCTGGGCTTTTCAATGAAGTGGAACATGGGCTGGATGCACGACACGCTCGACTACATCAGCCGCGATCCCATCTACCGCAGCTACCACCACCACGAGATGACGTTCTCGATGCTCTATGCGTTCAGCGAGAACTACGTGCTGCCGATCAGCCATGACGAGGTGGTGCACGGCAAGGGTACGCTGTGGGGCCGCATGCCGGGCAACAACCACGTCAAGGCGGCCGGGCTGCGCAGCTTGCTCGCCTACCAGTGGGCGCACCCGGGCAAGCAATTGTTGTTCATGGGACAGGAATTCGGGCAGCGCGCCGAGTGGTCCGAGGAGCGCGGCCTGGATTGGTGGCAGCTCTACGAGCAGGGGTTCTCCAACGGCGTCCTGCGCCTGGTCCGCGACCTCAACGACATCTACCGCACTCACCCGGCGCTGTGGAGCCAGGACACCGTGCCCGACGGCTACTCCTGGATCGACGCGAACGACTCGGGCAACAACGTGCTGAGCTTCCTGCGCTACGGCAAGGACGGCTCGGTGATGGCCTGCGTGTTCAACTTCGCCGGTGCCGAGCACGGTGGGTACCGGCTGGGCCTGCCGGCGGCCGGGCGGTGGCGCGAGGTGCTGAACACCGACGCGACGGCCTACAACGGTTCGGGGATCGGCAATATGGGCGGCGTGGACGCGACGGAAGACCCGTGGCATGGCCGCCCGGCCTCGGCACTGCTGGTGCTGCCGCCCACGTCGGCGCTGTGGCTGGCCCTCGAGTAGACCTCAGTACAACGCGTTGGCGAGGTTGCGCCGCCCGGCGACGACCTCGGGGTCGGCCGGGTCGAAGAGCTCGAACAGCTCGATCAGCCGGGTGCGCACTCGGGTGCGATCGTCACCGGATGTGCTGCGCACCAAGGCAATCAGGCGATCGAAGGCGGGTCCGACCTCCTGGTTGAGGATCTGCACGTCGGCCGCCGCGAGGGCGGCTTCGATATCACCAGGCGCGGCGTCGGCGACGGCGACGGCGTCCGGGCGTTGCGCGGTTGCGCGCGTGAGGAATTCGATCTGCCGGATCGCGCCCTTGGCTTCGGCGTTGGCCGGATTGGCGTCCAGTATCGACTGATACGACGATTTGGCCGCCTCGAAGTCGCCGTCTTCCAGCTGCTGGCGGGCCGCGGCCAGCTCCGGGTCGACCGTCTCGGCTTCCGCGGAACCGCTTGGGCCCTTGAGCTTTCCGGCGGTCGCCGAGAGAATCTGATCCAGCCAGCCGCGCAACTGCTCGGCCGGCTGCATACCCTGGAAACTCGAGATCGGCTGCCCGGCGGCCAATGCCACCACGGTCGGGACGGCATCGACACCGAATATCTGCGCCACCCGGGGCGCGACATCGACGTTGACCGTGGTCAACGACCACTTGCCATTGTCCTGGGCGGCCAGCCCGGCGAACGTGTCCAGTAGCTGGACACACGCATCGCTGCGCGGTGACCACAGCAGCACCACGACGGGCACTTCCTCGGACCGCAGCAGGACTTCGGCCTCGAAATTGGCCTCGGTGACCGCGATGATGCCGGGGTCACCGTCGGCGGCCGACTGCGTGGCCGCTGCGGCTGGGCCGGCCGCGGGCTGGGCCCGTTGCTTGAGGCCGGAGAGATCCACCGCACCAGCCAGGGCGGGCCCGATAGGAGGTCGCGGACGAGTCACGCCGTCAAGTTTGTCATGCGGACGGGCTACCCATCCACCCGGTGGCGGAGCCGCTCAGACGGCGACGCAGCGGACCGAAAACGCACTCCGAAAAGCCCCGTGATCGGCAAATATGACGAAGATCACAATCGGCCACCGGCGCGCCGCGCCAGCAACGTCGGCAAACGTCCGATTGGGCGGCTAACCCGCGCGCAGAATCAGGGCGTCGCCCTGCCCGCCGGCCCCACACAGCGCCGCGACCGCGTAGCCGGAGCCGCGCCGCGACAATTCCAGCGCGGCGTGCAGCGTGATCCGCGCTCCCGACATCCCGATCGGATGCCCGACGGCGATCGCGCCGCCGTTGACGTTGACCCGGTCGGGATTCACGCCCAGTTCGCGGGTCGAGGCCAGCGCGACCGCGGAAAACGCCTCGTTGATCTCGATGACGTCGAGCTGGTCCACGGAGATGCCCTCGCGGGCGATCGCCTTTTTGATCGCGTTGGCCGGCTGCGACTGCAGGGTGGAATCCGGTCCGGCCACCACGCCGTGCGCACCGATCTCGGCCAGCCAGCTCAGCCCCAGCTCCTGCGCCTTGGCCTTGCTCATCACCACCACCGCGGCGGCGCCATCGGAGATCTGGGAGGCCGATCCGGCGGTGATGGTGCCGTCACGGCGAAAGGCCGGCTTGAGGCCGGCCAGCGACTCGGCGGTGGTGTTGGCGCGGATTCCCTCGTCCTCGGTGAACTGCAGCGGATCGCCTTTGCGCTGCGGGATGTTGACCGGCACCACTTCGTCGGTGAAGACGCCGTCCTTCCAGGCCGCGGCCGCCTTCTGGTGCGACCGGGCAGCGAACTCGTCCTGCTCCTGCCGGGTGAACTGGTCGACGTCGTTGCGCTGCTCGGTGAGCGCGCCCATCGGCTGGTCGGTGAACACGTCGTGCAAGCCGTCGTAGGCCATGTGGTCCAGCACCGTCACGTCGCCGTACTTGTAGCCCGAGCGGCTGTCCATCAGCAGGTGCGGCGCCTTGGTCATGGACTCCTGGCCGCCGGCCACCACCACGTCGAACTCCCCGGCGCGGATGAGCTGGTCAGCCAGCGCGATGGAGTCGATGCCGGACAGACACATCTTGTTGATGGTCAACGCCGGAACATCCCAGCCGATCCCGGCCGCCACGGCCGCCTGGCGTGCCGGCATCTGGCCGGCCCCGGCCGTCAACACCTGGCCCATGATCACGTAGTCGACCAGCGAACCCGGCACTTGAACATTTGGGAAAGCCTTTTCCAGCGCCCCGGCGATCGCGATCGCCCCCAGATCACTGGCCGAAAAGTCCTTCAGCGAACCCATCAGCTTGCCGATGGGTGTCCGTGCTCCAGCAACGATCACCGAGGTCGTCATAACACTCTCCTAATCCTGCGCCGACGGCCGGTTCGGCCTCCCGGGGAAGCGCAATCTTTGCCGCCAGGTTACCGTTATGTGATGACGACCGATCAAGTTGACGCCCGTCAGATCCTGGCCACCTCACTGGTGACGGCGATCGATCACGTCGGCATCGCAGTCGCCGACCTGGACGCCGCCATCGACTGGTACCACGACACCCTCGGGATGATCCTGGTGCACGAGGAAGTCAACGAGGAGCAGGGAATCCGCGAAGCCATGCTGGCTGTGCGCGGTGCCCCGGCGGGCACCGCACAGATCCAGTTGATGGCCCCGATCGACGAGTCCTCGACGATCGCCAAGTTCCTCGACAAGCGCGGACCGGGCATCCAGCAGATGGCCGTTCGGGTCAGCGACCTCGACGCCTTGATCGCCCAGCTGCGCGAGCAGGGCGTGCGGTTGATCTACGACGCACCCCGGCGCGGCACGGCAAACTCGCGGATCAACTTCATCCACCCCAAGGACGGTGGCGGAGTCCTGATCGAGCTCGTCGAGCCGGCCGCCTGAGACGCCGACCCTCACGACCACTTCCTGGTGGGACCGCGGGTAGCGCGGTGCGCCCAGCACGGCGTGTGCCAATGCCGGCGGTCCTCCACCTGTCCGGCGCCGCCCGCGAGCGTCGAATCGGTGGGCCATACCACCAGATGCGCTGAGCCGGAACGTATTTCGTGGTCGCAGCCGGGACACCGATAGGTCTTGGCCGCCCGGGCCGCCGGTACGGGCCGGACCTCATACTCGTGGCCGTCCGGGCCGACCTCCACCCGCCGCAGCGCCGCCGGCGGCGCCAACGGCGGCTGCCGACGTGGCGGGGTGCGGCGCCGAGCCATCCGGTCAGTGTAGTGGCGAACTCTCAGAACAGCCGATACTCGTCGCTGTCCATCCCGCGCATCTTGTCGTAATCCAATGTCAGACAACGGATACCGCGATCGGTGGCCAGCGTGCGGGCCTGCGGTTTGATCTGCTGGGCGGCGAACACTCCCCGAACCGGCGCGAGCACGGTGTCGCGGTTGAGCAGCTCCAGGTACCGGGTGAGTTGTTCGACGCCGTCGATCTCGCCGCGCCGCTTGATCTCCACCGCCACCGAGCCCCCGTGTTCGTCGCGGCACAGCAGATCGACCGGACCGATGGCCGTCATGTACTCGCGGCGAACCAAGGTGTATCCCTCGCCGAGCAGTTGCACGTGCTCGGCCAGCAGCGCCTGCAGGTGCGCTTCGACGCCGTCCTTGACCAGGCCGGGGTCGACGCCGAGTTCGTGGCTGGAGTCGTGCTCGATCTCCTCGACGGTGATGCGCAGTTGCTCGCCCGCCTTGTTCTCGACCACCCACAGCGGCGATTGATCACCGGGCTCCTCGGTCAGCCAGCACGGCGGGCTCATCCAGTTCAGCGGCTTGTAGGCGCGGTCGTCCGCGTGCACGCTGACCGATCCGTCGGCCTTGAACAACAACAACCTGCGTGCGGAGGGCAGATGCGCGGTGAGCCGGCCGACGTAGTCCACGGTGCACTGAGCAATCACTAGACGCACCCGACTCACCTTAGAGCGTCGCCGACAAATTAGGCTGACGCCACCATGTCGGCCAACCAGTCCGTGGCGCAGCGAATAGGTCGGGTGCTCGAACGGGTCACCCGTCAGAGCGGCCGTCTGCCGGCGACGCCGGCGTACGGCTCCCTGCTGCTGGGACGGGTGTCGGAAAGCCAGGGCCGTCGCCGGGTGCGCATCCAGATCATCATGACCGTCCTGGTGCTGGGGGCGAACCTGCTCGGGATCGTCGCGGGGCTGATCTTGGTCACAGTGGCCATCCCGGTACCGAGCATCTTCGACGACGCACCGGCGTGGCTCACGTTCGGGGTGTCACCGGCCTACATCCTGCTGGCGCTGACGGTGGGTACCTACTGGATCACCCGCAGGACCGTGCTGGCGTTGCGGTGGGCCATCGAGGAGCGCACTCCGACACCCGAGGACGAACGCAACACGTTCATCGCCCCATGGCGGATCGCGTTGGTCGACCTCGTCCTGTGGGGAATCGGAGCGGTGCTTTATACCGTCCTCTACGGCCTGATCAACACCATGTTCATCCCCCGCTTCCTAATCGGGGTGAGCTTCTGCGGCGTTCTGGTGGCCACCGGCAGTTATCTGCTCGCCGAGTTCGCGTTGCGTCCGGTGGCGGCCCAGGCCCTCGAGGCGGGTCCGCCGCCACGTCGGCTGGCGGCCGGGATCATGGGCCGGACCATGACGGTGTGGTTCCTCGGATCGGGCGTTCCGGTCATCGGCATCGCGCTCCTGACGCTGTTCGAGATCTGGCTGAACAATCTCACCCAGACCCAGTTCGCGGTCGGTGTCCTGATCGTGTCGTCGGCCGCGCTGATCTTCGGCTGCATCCTGATGTGGATCCTGGCGTGGCTGACCGCAACACCGGTGCGCGTGGTGCGGGCCGCGCTTCAGCGCGTCGAAAAGGGTGACCTGCGCGGCGAATTGGTGGTATTCGACGGCACCGAACTCGGCGAGCTGCAGCGCGGCTTCAACGCGATGGTCAACGGACTGCGCGAGCGCGAACGCGTTCGCGACCTCTTCGGCCGCCACGTGGGACGCGAAGTGGCCCTTGCCGCCGAACGCGAGAAGCCGAAGCTGGGCGGCGAAGAACGCCATGTCGCAGTCGTATTCATCGACATCATCGGCTCCACCCAGTTGGTGACCAGCCGCCCGCCCGCCGACGTGGTGGCCGTGCTCAACCAATTCTTCGGGATTGTCGTCGAAGAGGTGGACCGTTATTGCGGGCTGGTCAACAAGTTCGAGGGCGATGCGACGCTGGCGATCTTCGGGGCTCCCAATCGCCTTGATTCACCGGAAGACGCGGCCCTCGCCGCCGGGCGCAGCATCTCCGAACGGCTGGCCAACGAAATGTCTGAGCTGTCGGCGGGCATCGGCGTGGCGGCCGGTCAAGCCGTGGCCGGAAACGTCGGTGCCAGGGAGCGCTTCGAATACACCGTGATCGGTGAGCCGGTCAACGAGGCGGCCCGGCTGTGCGAGCTGGCGAAGTCGCACTCGAGCCGGCTGCTCGCGACGGCCGACGCCATCGAGCGCGCCAGCGAAACCGAGCGGGCGCGTTGGTCGCTGGGCGACAGCGTGACCCTGCGCGGCCATGAGCGTCCCACCCGACTGGCGGCGCCCGTCGCGGTGGACGACCCGTCGGCCGGACACGGTTGATATCAGACCGGAACGGGTAGAGGGACACGAGAACTGACCCCTCAGAGATTGGTTTGCGCATGACCGGTAGTGGAGTCACCCGTGTTTCGGTCGCCGCGGGAATCGCCGCGGCTATCGCCCTTAGTTCGTTGACCGCGGGTTGCAGCTCGGGCAAGGACAACAAGAACCCCAGCACGTCGACCGTCACCACCACCGTCACGACGCCGGCGAGCGTCACGACCACCGCTCCGACGGCGCCGGGGACCGGCGGACCTGGTGGCGGTGGACCGGGCGTCG
>NZ_QMEU01000116.1 GCF_003284975.1 Mycobacterium colombiense | reverse complement strand
ACGGCTGCGGGCCGAGCGGGTCGTGGGGCGGGTGCTGCGCGTCGTGCGGCGCGTCCTCGACGAAGAGCTCGACCTGCGGGCGCGGCGGGCATCGGTGGTTTCGTCGGCGTCGTCGGCGTCGTTATCCGACTGCAGCACCGACTGCGCCTTGGCGACGATGCCGTTGAAGAAGGACTTGACGGCCACACCGGCGGCGTCCGGGGCGTCTTCAGAGGTGCCCGCCGATGTCCTTGTCTTGTAGGCGTTTCCGAAATACCAGCGGGCCAGTCCGATCGCCAGCACGCCGCCGGCGGTGCCCAGCATCAGCGGGAAGCGCTCGATCAGCGGATAGCCACAGTTGATCAGCAGGTCTTTGAGGCGGCCGACCTTGGCGTCGTGGAACAGCCAGTAGGCGCCCGGCACCGCGCCGAACAGGATCAGGGGCGGCTGGATGATTGTGGTGAAGATGCCGTCCTGGCGTACCGCCAGCACCGCCGCCACGCAGCCGGCTATATAGAAGCCAGCGAAGACGTGGGTCAGCTCCTTGTGACCAGCGTCGATTCCGTAACCGATGGCGGTCGCGGTGACGGCGATAAGCAGGGCTGCGTACCAGGGGACACCTGGGATGTTTGGAAGGATCGAACGGTGACCATCGTCCACCGTCGAACTTGCCCGCTGTGCTGACACATGTAGACCGTACCGGGAATGGGCCGAAAGGCCCGTAAATACCTCGTTGCGATCCTGCGCGCGCCATGCCGGCGTGCAGCATCGGCGGTGATCAACGGTCCCCGGCGCCCATCATCGCCAGGACCCCTAGACTTGGTTCCCCGTGAGCCTGAGCCTGGGAATAGTGGGGTTGCCCAACGTCGGCAAGTCGACCTTGTTCAACGCGCTGACCCGGAACAACGTGGTGGCGGCCAACTATCCGTTCGCGACGATCGAGCCCAACGAGGGCGTCGTCCCGCTGCCCGATCCCCGGCTGGACAAGCTGGCCGAGATGTTCGGCTCCGAGAAGATCGTTCCGGCGCCGGTCACGTTCGTGGACATCGCCGGAATCGTGAAGGGCGCCTCCGAGGGCGCCGGCCTGGGCAACAAATTCCTGGCCAACATCCGCGAGTGTGACGCGATCTGCCAGGTGGTGCGGGTGTTCGCCGACGACGACGTGGTGCATGTGGACGGCAAGGTCGACCCGCGCGCCGACATCGAGGTGATCGAGACCGAGCTGATCCTCGCCGACATGCAGACCCTGGAGAAGGCGGTGCCGCGGCTGGAGAAGGAAGCCCGCAACAACAAGGAGCGCAAGCCGGTGCACGAGGCCGCCGTCGCTGCGGAGGCGGTGCTGGACTCGGGCAAGACGCTGTTTGCGGCCGGTGTCGACGCCGCACCGCTGCGCGAGCTGAACCTGATGACCACCAAGCCGTTTCTGTACGTGTTCAACGCCGACGAGTCCGTGCTGACCGACGATGCCCGCAAGGCCGAGCTGTCCGCGATGGTCGCCCCCGCCGACGCGGTGTTCCTTGACGCGAAGATCGAGGCCGAACTCCAAGAGCTCGACGACGAGTCGGCCGCCGAGCTGCTGGAGTCGATCGGGCAAACCGAGCGGGGACTGGATGCCTTGGCGCGGGCCGGTTTTCACACCCTCAAGCTGCAGACCTACCTGACAGCGGGACCAAAAGAGGCGCGCGCGTGGGTGATTCACCAGGGCGACACCGCACCGAAGGCCGCCGGGGTGATCCACACCGACTTCGAAAAGGGCTTCATCAAGGCCGAGATCGTCTCCTACGACGACCTGATCGCCGCGGGCTCGATGGCGGCGGCCAAGGCGGCGGGCAAGGTCCGCATGGAGGGCAAGGACTACGTGATGGCCGACGGTGACGTGGTCGAGTTTCGGTTCAACGTCTAGCGATGACACCCGCACCGTCTATTGCGAGTCCTGCGCAGAGAAGACGTCGATCGGCCGCCCAAGGGTCAACATCATCAGCGGGATCTGGCGGCTCGTCGACCGCTGATAGGTGAGGTACGGCGGGTACAAATGAGCCATATATTCCCAAACCTGGTGACGCTCTTCGCCTTCGGGCTCGCGCCACGTCGCCTCGAACGCCTGGGTGGCGATCTGCACACCGATGGTGTCGCTCGCCAGAATGTTCAAGTACCAACCCGGATGCGTGTCCGCACCGCCCTTTGACCCGACGATCACGACCTCGCCGCCGAAGTTGCCGTAGATCAGCGGCCTGATATATACCTTGCCCGACTTGCGGCCCACGCACCTGATCAAGCAGTGCGTCGTCATCTCACGCCCCCCGACCGCGCTGACGTCGAAGATATGGCCGCGGGTGCCGCCGGAAGTCAGGTACGTGTCGAGGTGCTCATTGATCCAGTCACCTCTCGCCGCTCGGATCGCTGCGGCATCGGCGTCGGCCATGGATGACTCCTGAATTCGGACAGGCGAGAGTGATTGGACTGATCTGCGTTGCTTTTCTCTGGGTGATCCATGTAACCACGCGGCCGTCCGGACCGTTTTTTCGGCTCGATCCGTTGCTCGCTCCCGCGGGTTATCCCGGTCGTCGTCGCAGCTCCCGCGGGCTGTCCCGCCGGGTGAGTAAGGTAAAGCACGATGCGGTGGCGGGGTGTGTGTCACGTCGAGTTCGCGGTGTTGGACTACGACGACTCCATCGCGTTCTATGACGCCTTATTCGGCTGGCTTGGCTACAGCAGCTTCTCGTCGCTCAACATGGAATACGAGTCGACGTATCACATGACGCGAATCGTCAACCCGCACAGTTACATCGGCATCCAGCCCGCGCGGACCGGGGCGAAGCTGACGCACGCCGACCAGGCGGTCGGCATCAACCACATCGCGCTGTGGGCCCGCAGCAGGGTAGAGGTCGACCGATTCCACCGCGAATTCTTGGTGGCGCGCGGCATCCCTGTAACCGACGAGCCCAGAAAATACCCGCAGTACTGGCCCGGCTACTACGCGGTCTTCTTCGACGACCCGATCAACGGGATTCATTGGGAGTTGGCGTGGGTGCCGAAAGTGCCGCCTCGGCAACTTTGGTCGTTTTATCGCGCCATCCGCGCTTTCGCCAGGAGCCGACCGGATCTGGCGAAGACGGTGCCCGGCGTCGCCCGGCAGGCCAGGAGAACCCTTCCGTGCCGGTGATGCGGCGCGTCACGTCGCAGCATGGCCACGACACCCTGGTTGTCGGAGGCCGCGCCTAGCATTCGGTGTGCTCAGACACCGCCCACCTGGAAGGCCGCCGCATGAAGTTCATTTCGACCCGCATCATCACGGCCGACGTCAGGCAGCTCGTCGATTTCTACCAGCTGGTCACCGGGGTCTCGGCCGTCTGGGGCAACGAGCTGTTCGCCGAGATCCCGACGCCGATCGGCACGCTGGCCATCGGTAGCGACAAGACCGTCCCGCTGTTTGGCGATGGGTCCGCCGAGCCCGGGGCCAACCGCAGCGCCATCCTGGAATTCATCGTCGAGGACGTGGACTCCGAATACGCGCGGCTCCGCGAGCACGTCGGCGAGGTCGTGACGGAGCCGACCACGATGCCCTGGGGCAACCGCGCGTTGATGTTCCGGGATCCGGATGGGAACCTGGTCAACCTCTTCACCCCGGTGACGCAGGAGGCTCGGGCCAAGTTCGGAGTATGAGCGGCCTGTAGAGCGCCCCTTCAGATTGAGCACCATTCAGTGGTTTCATCCCAAAGTGCCACTTGCCCGGATGCCGGTATCGAGAAAGTGTTAGGGGATGCAGACGGTGATGCGGACAGCGAGCGTGGTGGTGGGCGGCGCGTTGGCGCTGTCAGTTCTGGGTCTGGGCGGCGGCCCCGTCGCCGCGGCGGCCCCGCCCCCGGCGCCCATCGGTCATTGGTGTCCGGGCGATCCGTGGAACCCGGCCTGGGGCAACGTCTCGGACTGGGACTGGCATCAATGCCACGACTGGCAACGCCCGGGGGGCCCGTCCGCGCCGGCGGGTTGGGGGCCGTGGGGACCGCCACCGGCGTGGGCGCCGCCGCAGCCACCGCAACCGGCCTGGGCGCCCGGAGCGCAGATGATGTGGAACCCGACCGGTGCCGGCAACTGGGGAATCTGGAACAACGGAATCTGGACGCCGATCTGATCCGACGTCGCCCTGGGTAAGGGGCCGGCACATAGGGTGCCCGGCGGGTCGCCGCGGGGTCAGGGTGAGCTGTGGCCGCTGGGGATCGTGCCGAGCCGCCCGCGGAGTTGCAACCGCGGGCGCCCAGCTGAGAGGGCGCGAATTTCAGGCCGGATGAACGCGAGAGCTAGCGGACGATCGCGAGGGCTCGGCCGCGGAGCGCGAACGCGAGCGCGGCTGCGGCGCGTAGACGAACGAGGCAAGCGCATGCGGGCGCGCGCCAAGCGAGAAAAAGCCGACGTCGATCGGGATACGGCGCAAAGCGAACGATCCGCGACATGACCTAGCATCCGCAGGAAGCGCCCGCGGGGCACTGAAGGCCGGCGCTCCGCAACCGCAGGTATTTAGCCGCCGAAAATATACGGGTGTGTAATGGGTTTGCTCTACGTGCGGCGCACGTCATGGTCCGATTAGTGAATGACCTGCGCCACAAATTTTGGTTCACGACAATTGTTATTGCTAGCCTCTCTGCCCATGGTCGTTATTGCATCACTGATGTCGTTAATCAGTCAGGTCTCCGGCACGCCCTATATTGCGGGTGGAGATTCACCCGCCGGGACCGATTGTTCGGGACTCGCGTCCTGGATTGCTAATGCAGCAACTGACAGGCCCGTTTTCGGGGATCGATTCAACACCGGAAACGAAGAGGGCGCATTGTTGGCGCGCGGCTTCCAGTATGGAACCGCCCCCAACGCGTTGGTCATCGGCTGGAACGGTGGCCACACGGCGGTGACGCTGCCGGATGGAACGGCGGTCTCCAGCGGTGAGCGGGGCGGGGTGCACCTCGGCGGTGCGGGCGCCTACCAGGCCGGATTCACCCACCACATGTTTCTGCCCTTGCCCGCGGAGGACGCACCGCCGCCGCCGCTGTTCGCTCCGCCGCCCCCACCCGACGCTCCACCGCCTCCGCCGGACGCACCGCCGCCCGCGCCCGCCGCTCCCGCGCCCCCGCCGGCTGCGCCGCCCCCTCCGCCGGACGCTCCGCCGCCGCCGGCCGTCCTGATCGACGCTCCGGCGCCGCCGCCTCCGCCCGGAATGTGAATTACGTTTATCCGGCCGCGCGGGAATTGCGAATTGATAACAAATAGATCCGACGAGTCGCAATAATGGATGTTCGGACGATACCGCGAGCTGATAATCGGGCAGCTGCACTGGCTAGTGAAGTGCACCCGGTATCGTCCGTTTGTGAGCTCCGCCACTGAAAACGTACGGCTAAAGGGGACTCACGGGTCATGAGTGACGCATGAGTCCACTTTGCTCTAACCATTACTTAAGAAAATTATGGCCAGCAGCCCTCGGTCGCGGCGGTCCGCCACCACCCGCGGCCGGATAGGCTGGCGCTGCCCGCGGATTCGGGCGGGCTTAAGTGGAAGCAGCGAACCTAGGCGGGGCCGCAATGATCTTCATCGTCGTCAAGTTCGAAACCAAACCCGACTGGACCGACGGCTGGCCGGACCTCGTCGCCTCGTTCACCGCCGCGACTCGGGCCGAGGAAGGCAATCTGTGGTTCGAGTGGTCGCGCAGCTTGGACAACCCGGCGGAGTACGTCTTGGTTGAAGCGTTCCGTGACGATGAGGCGGGCCGTATCCACGTCAACAGCGACCATTTCAAGCGCTTCATGCAGGAACTCCCGCCGGCGCTGAAGTCCACCCCCAAGATCATCAACCAGACCACCGATGCCACGGGTTGGTCTGAGATGGGCGAGCTGGCGGTCGACTGACCCTCGACTAGCCGATCACAATCTCGATTTCATCGCCCAGGGCATAGCCCGGTGCGAGCGGAAGCCGGTCACCGCTCCAGAACGACCCGGGGTCGAAGTAGTTCGAATACTTCTCGGTGGTGAGCAACCCCATCTCCTCGTAGGTGATTGCCACGGTTTCCGCGCAGTAGGCCGCTTCCAGGCCGAGTCGCTGGCGTTCCTTGCGCCGCTGCGTCGATTCGCGAACCTTCTTGTCCACGAACGGGATTCCCCGCATCCAGTCGTAGGCGTTCGGGAGCCGGCCGCGCAGCCACCGGCCGGTCAACCGCATGGTGGTGGGAAACGCGGTGCCGTCCATCCGCGCGATCACGCGCAGCAGCTTGTTCTCTTGCTCCCGGGTGGCCGGCGGTGACAGCTGGCGTAGCCAGCACCGTTGGTGGTAACGCTGCGACCACTGCATGACCGATTGCGCAAGGTCGTTGAGTTGCACGCCACGATGACTCGTCCCCGTCCACAGGTCGGCGAGCTTGTCACCGAGTTCGGCGTGCCAGATCAACGGCGGCAGGTCGTCGATGGCCACCGTCATGCCGACGTGATTCACCGGGCTGTTCGTCAGCGTCTGGATCGCGCGGTCCGGTCCCGAGCCGCCGCGAAACAGCCAAAGGTCACCGGTGCGGGTCGCTTCGAGCGCTTGGTTCAAGGTGAGCATCGTGTAAGCCCGTCCGCCGCTGCAGCTTTCGCCGTTGTCGTCGCCAGTATCAGCCCGGCCGCACGGCACGCGTGATCCGTTGCCATGCGTTGCGGGCACACAAGTCAACCACAACCGGGCCACAACGATCCGGCGGCGCATAGCCTGATGTCATGCGCAATGTGTGGAAGTGGCTGGGGTTGGCCGGTGCCGCCGGTGTCGTCGCCGGGGGCGCGCTGGTCGTCCGCGACCAGCGCAAGCGGCGGGCATACACCGCGGACGAGGTCCGCGATCGCCTGCATCAGCGGTTGGCCGAATACAACGGCGACGGCGTTCAGTCCGGCTCGGAATCGGCCGGTGACTCGACGGCGAACAAGCGATGAGTTCCTGAAAACCCCTTCAGCTCCACATCGCGGCCGTCGTCGAACCGGATGCCGTCGGAATCGGAAAGCGCGTCTCGCACCGGCTGACTCACCAGAATCTGCCCGCCCACCGCTTGCGCGGCGACCCGTGCCGCCATCGCGACATTGCGGCCGAACAGATCGTCGCCGCGGCGCACCGAGCGGCCCATATGGATCCCGATCCGTACGCGAATCTCTTCGCGCCGCTTGCGGTTTGCCTGCCTACGCAACGCATCCTGCAGGTCGATACCGCACCGGACCGCCTCCTCGGCGCGGGAGAAGGCGATCATGAATCCGTCGCCCTGGCTCTTCACCACATGACCGGACCGTCGCCGCACCAGATCCGAGACCAGCTTGTCGTGCGAGCTGATCAACTTGACGAAGGCCCGGTCGCCGATCCGCTCGTTGAGTGCGGTGGACTCCTCGATGTCGGAGAACAAGATCACCACCCGGCCGTCCGGGGTGACGCGAGCAAGGTCGGGTCGCTCGACTTCGGCCCAGTCCGCGAGGTCTTCGATGCTGCTGCGCACCGCAGCGCCGAAGCCTTCCTTGCGCATCAGATTGGCGGTGTTCCACACTCTCTTGACGGCCTCGCGCCCGCCCGACAGCAACTGGTTGCGGGTGTCGGTCCGCTGGCGCAGCTCGTCGAGTTGCTGCTGGCTGCGCACCAGCAACCGCCACAACACGACCAGTGCGATACCTTCGATCGCGGCGATCCCGGCCAGAACGTAGACCGCGACGTGCAGCGCGTCAGCCATGCCGGTCATCCTTTCAAGGCGGCGGTCCGCCCCGGTTGTCGGCCCTAGCGGCAGTGTCTAGTGTTGAGTCCGCCGGCCGCGGGTAGTGATCTCAAGGGAGCCGATCAGGTGACTTTCGGGAGGAGCGGTTTTGGCCGACGACGACAGTAGCCCATCTGACCTGCTGGTGATCTTCGGAATCACCGGTGATCTGGCGCGGAAAATGACCTTCCGGGCGCTGTACCGGCTCGAGCGTCGCGACATGCTCAACCACCCGATCGTGGGCGTGGCCAGTGACGACATCACCCTCGAACAGCTGCAGGACCGGGCGCGCGACGCCGTCAAGGCGTCGGGGGAGCAATTCGACGACGCCGTCTTCGATCGGCTGGCGGGCCGGCTGTCCTACCTGCACGGCGATGTCACCGACGCCGACCTCTACAGCCAGCTCGCCAAGAAGATCCCGTCGAATTCCCATCCGCTCTACTACCTGGAAATGCCGCCCGCCTTGTTCGCCCCCATTGTGGAGAACCTGGCGAAAGCCGACCTCCTGGAGCGGGCCCGGGTGGCGGTCGAAAAACCGTTCGGCCACGACCTGGACTCGGCGCGCGACCTCAACGCCCGACTGCGTGCGGTGCTCGACGAAGACCAAATCCTGCGCGTGGACCACTTTTTGGGCAAACAACCCGTGGAGGAACTGCAATACCTGCGGTTCGCGAACAACGGCCTGGCCAAACTGTGGGATCGCGACAGCATCTCCGAGATTCACATCACCATGGCCGAGGATTTCGGGATCGAGGACCGCGGCAAGTTCTACGACGCGGTGGGTGCGCTTCGCGACGTCGTGCAAAACCACCTGCTTCAGGTGCTCGCCCTGGTCGCGATGGAGCCCCCGGTCGGCGCCGGCGCCGACGACCTGAACGACAAGAAGGCCGAGGTCTTTCGGGCGATGCCGGCCTTGGATCCGGAGCGCTGCGTGCGCGGACAGTACCGCGGCTACACCGATGTCGCCGGTGTCGCAAAGGATTCCACCACCGAGACCTACATAGCGCTGCGGACCGAGATCGACAACTGGCGGTGGGCCGGAGTGCCGATTTTCCTACGTGCCGGAAAAGCGTTGCCGGACAAGGTCACCGAGGTCCGGATGTTTCTGCACCACGTCCCGGGCTTTTCGTTTCTGCCCAATCGCAGGCCGCCCGAGTGCAATCAGATCGTGCTGCGCATCGACCCCGATCCCGGGATGCGGCTGCAGTTGTCCGCGCAGGCCGGCGATTCGTGGCACGACGTCCACCTGGACTCGTCGTTCGCCGAGGATCTCGGCGAACCTGTACGGCCCTATGAACGCCTGCTTTACGCCGCGTTCAACGGAGATCACCAGTTGTTCGCCCGCGAAGACGCCATCGAAGAGACGTGGCGAATCGTGCAGCCGGTGCTGGACAAGCCGGGCCGAATCCACCACTACGACCAGGGCTCCTGGGGGCCCGAGGCCGCGCACGCGCTGCTGCGTGGTCACCACAGCTGGCAAGAGCCGTGGCTGCCGCGCAGCACGCCCAAGGAACAGTAAGGAGACGAGAGACACGATGCAGCTGGGAATGATCGGCCTCGGCCGGATGGGCGCGAACATCGTCCGCCGCGTCGTCAAGGACGGACACGAATGTGTGGTTTACGACCACAATCCCGACGCGGTCAAGGCGATGGAGGGTGAGGACAAAACCACCGGGGTGTCCTCGCTCAACGAACTCGCCGAGAAGCTGACCGCACCGCGGCTGGTTTGGGTGATGGTGCCGGCCGGCACCATCACCACCGGAGTGATCGCGGAGCTGGCCAAGACGCTCGACGCCGGGGACATCGTCATCGACGGCGGCAACTCCTACTATCGCGACGACATTCGCCACGCAAAGACGCTGTCGGAGAAGGGCATTCACCTACTCGACTGCGGCACCAGCGGCGGCGTGTGGGGCCGGGAGCGCGGCTACTGCCTGATGATCGGCGGCGACGACGAGGCTTTCCTGCACGCCGAGCCGATCTTTGCCAGCGTCGCACCGGGCGTCGACGCCGCGGCGCGCACGCCGGGTCGCGAAGGCGAGGTCGCGCGGTCGGAGCAGGGGTACCTGCATTGCGGGCCGTCCGGCGCCGGGCACTTCGTGAAGATGGTGCACAACGGCATCGAGTACGGCATGATGGCCTCGCTCGCCGAGGGGCTGAACATTCTGCGCAACGCCGACATCGGCAAGCAGGTGCAGGAGGGTGACGCCGAAACCGCACCGCTCGAGCACCCCGAGTTCTACCAGTACGACTTCGACATTCCGGAGGTCGCCGAGGTGTGGCGGCGGGGCAGCGTCATCGGCTCCTGGTTGCTGGACCTGACGGCGATCGCGCTGCACGAATCGCCGGAACTCAAGGAGTTCTCCGGCCGGGTCTCCGACTCCGGGGAGGGCCGCTGGACCGCCATCGCGGCCATCGACGAGGGAGTGCCGTCGCCGGTGCTGACCACCGCGCTGCAGTCCCGCTTCGCCTCGCGCTCGCTCGACGACTTCGCCAATAAGGCGCTCTCGGCGATGCGCAAGCAATTCGGTGGGCACGCCGAGAAGCCGGCGAACTGATCTTGCCGGGCCGGTCAGCGGCGGTTGACGAAGGCCACCACCGCGTCGCTGAACGCGTCGTTGTCGTCGCCGGCCGCAGTGTGGCCTGCGTTGGACAGCTCGACGAATTCCGCTCGCGGGACGGTGGCCAGGAAGTGCCGCACGCCCTCCGGGCTCACCACGTCGGACAACTTTCCGCGGATCAGCAACACGGGAATGGTCAGGCTCTTGGCGGCCTGCTCGAAGCTCTCGGTGCGCAGTTCGGGATCGTCTCCCGGCTTGGTCATGAAGGCCGGGTCCCAGTGCCAATACCAGCGGCCGTCGCGCAGGCGCAGGTTCTTCTTCAGGCCCTCCGGGCTGCGTGGCTTGCTCCGGTAGGGCAGGTAGGCGGCGACGGCGTCGGCCGCCTGTTCCAGCGAGTCGAAGCCGTCGAGGCCGCTGAACATGAAGTCGCGGATGCGGGCGCTGCCGCCCTTCTCGAACCGCGGCACCACGTCGACGAGCACCAATCGGGTGACCCTCGCCGGACCGGCCCGGTACGCGGCGAGGATGCCGGTCAGGCCGCCCATGCTGGCCCCGATGATGGTCACCGGCCGGCCGATCGCGTCCAGGACCCGCATGACGTCGCCCGTCAGCGTCTCGATCTCGTAGTCGGCGTCGGGCGAACGGGCGCTGTCCCCGTGTCCCCGCGAGTCGAGCGCCACCACGTGCAGCCCCAAATCGGCCAGCGTTTGGCCGGTGTTTTTCCAGGAAAACCGGTTCTGGCCGCCGCCGTGCAACATCAGGATGCTCGGCCGCCCTGCGCCGTCGGAGCCGCGATTCCATTCGTCGGCGACCAGCGTGATCCCGCCGACACCGGCAAACTCAACCGTCTCGGGACTGCTGCTGACGGTACTCATGCGATCTGACGTTACATAGGCCGGTTAAGCACTGTTGCGCGGGTGGACGACGCGGTGAGTTTTCGTCGGCGCCGGGGTCTATCGATGGCAGAAACCCACCAGCCGTCAAGGAGGCCGAAGGACATGCCATCGATCACCCCGTCGTTGTGGTTCGACGACAACCTGGAGGAAGCCGCCAAGTTCTACACCTCGGTGTTCCCCAACTCCCACATCGAAGGCTTCAACCAGACCACCGACGCCGGACCGGGCGAACCCGGGGCCGTCCTGTCCGGCAGCTTCGTGCTGGACGGCACCCGGTTCATCGGGATCAACGGCGGTCCGCACTTCCAGTTCAGCGAAGCGGTGTCCTTCACGATCCACTGCAAGGACCAGAACGAGGTCGACTACTACTGGGACCGGCTGACCGACGGGGGCGAGGAATCGCAATGCGGTTGGCTCAAGGACCGCTTCGGGCTGAGCTGGCAAATCGTCCCGGACCGGCTCTACGAACTGATCAGCGATCCGGATCGCGACCGGGCGGCGGCGGCCACCAACGCGATGTATGGCATGCGCAAGATCGTCATCGCCGAGCTGGAGCGGGCCGCCGCAGCGCAACAGTGAAAACCGCTGATACAGCGGTGCTTTGACGCCGTATCGACCAGGGTCGGTGCGTCGCGCAGCCGCACAGGTTAGGTTGATCCCTGCGGAGACGTCGAGCAGGGAGTGAACATGGCTGAACCAGGCTGGATCGACGTGACCGGGCCGGCGGGCGATCTCAAGGCCCTCACCTGGGGGCCGAACGACGGTCCCATCGCGTTGTGCCTGCACGGCTTCCCCGACACGCCCTATGGCTGGCGCAAAGTCGCGCCGCGGCTCGTGTCGGCGGGCTGGCGGGTGGTCGCGCCTTTCATGCGCGGATACGCGCCGTCGTCGATCCCGGTCGACGGCAGCTATCAGGTCGGTGCGTTGATGGACGACGCCCTGCGGGTCCGGGAGGCCGCGGGCGGCACCGACAACGACGTGATCATCGGCCACGACTGGGGCGCGATCGCCGGCACCGGGCTGGCCGCCATGCCCGACAGCCCGTTCACCAAGGCGGTGATCATGTCGGTGCCACCTTCGGCGGCCTTCCGGCGGCGCGGGGGTGGCGCGGCGGAGCGGGGCCGGCTGGCCGCCCACCTGGCGCGCCAGGTGTTCCGCAGCTGGTACATCATCTACTTCCAATTGCCTTGGCTGCCTGAGCGTTCCGCGTCCTGGGTGTTGCCGCTGCTGTGGCGGCGGTGGTCGCCGGGGTATCGCGCCGACGAGGATCTGCGCCACGTCGACGCCGCGATCGGGGCGCCACAGAGCTGGCGAGCGGCGCTGGGACCGTACCGCGCCACCATTCGCAACACCCGGCCGTCGGCGCGGTATGCCGAGCTGAATCAGCTGTGGACCGAAGAACCCGTGCTGCCGTGCCTGTATCTGCACGGCCGCGACGACGGTTGCATGACACCGGCTTTCGCGCGCTGGGCCGAAAAGGTGTTGCCCCCGGGCAGCGAGGTCGGCATCGTCGACCACGCCGGGCACTTCCTGCAGCTCGAACAACCCGACAAGGTCGCCGACCTGGTGCTCGGGTTCATCGGCTCACCCGGCTGACACCGTGGCCATCGCCGTGCCGGGGCACCGGATGGCCGCCGTCGACGCGCAGTTCTACTGGATGTCGGCCAAGATCCCCAACGACGAGTTCCTGCTCTACGCGTTCGACGGCGAGCCCGCCGACTACCCGCGCGCCGTCGAGCGACTCTGCGGGCGGGCCAGCGCCGAGCCGGCGTTGACGATACGGGTGAAAGACCGCGGCCGGTTGCGCTATCCGCGGTGGGTGCCGGCGGCCGTCACGCCCGAGCAGGTCGTCCGCCAGGAGCTGGCCCATGACAGCTGGGACGGCGTGCTGGCCGCGGTAGCCTGCCTCGCCGACGACCAGCTGGACATTCGCCGGATGGCCTGGCGGCTACACGTTTTCACCCCGGTGCGCGGCATTCCGGGCGTCGCCGGACCGGGGACGGTCGCGGTGCTGCAGGTCGCGCACGCGCTGGCCGACGGCGCCCGCTC
>NZ_QMEU01000115.1 GCF_003284975.1 Mycobacterium colombiense | reverse complement strand
AACGCTTCGCGGGCGCGGTCACTGGCCTCGGCGACGCCGGGCAGGTCCATCAGGGGGGCCAGCGGATCTGCTGTCACAACCTCACAACCTATCTCCGCCGGTTTCACCGCAGGCGCGGGATGGCGTCGAGCAACTGCTGGGTGTATGCGTGCTTGGGGTCGGTGAACAGTTCCTCGGTGGGCGCCTGCTCCACCACGCGGCCCGCCCGCATCACCAGGACGTCGTCGGCGATCTGCCGGATCACCGCCAGGTCATGGCTGATGAACAGATAGGCCAATCCGAGCTCGGCCTGCAGCCCGGCCAGCAGGTCGAGTATCTGCGCCTGCACCAACACGTCGAGCGCCGACACCGCCTCGTCGCACACCAGCACGTCGGGCCGCAGCGCCAGCGCCCGGGCGATGGCCACCCGTTGCCGTTGCCCGCCCGACAGCTCACGCGGCAACCGCTCCAGCACCGACGACGGCAGCGCCACTTGGTCGACGAGCTCATGCACCGCCTGGGCGCGCTGCCTGCGGTCACCGACGCGGTGGATGCGCAGCGGCTCTTCGATCGCCCGAAACACCGAGTACATGGGATCCAGGCTGCTGTAAGGGTTTTGAAACACCGGCTGCACACGGCGGCGGAACGCCAGCTGCTGATCCCGGGGTATCGCATCGTCGATCCGGGTGCCGTCGAAATCGACGGTGCCCGAGGTGGCTTGGAGCAGGCCCAGCACCATGCGGGCCACCGTCGATTTCCCCGAGCCCGATTCACCGGCGATGGCCAGCGTGCTCGCGCGGCGCAGCCGAAACGACACCGCGTCGACCGCACGGAATTCGCTGCGCCGCCACGGCGCCCCGTGTGACTCCCGGTAGACCTTGGTGAGATCCGAGGCGACGAGGATGTCGTCGGTCGGGGTGGAGGCCGGCCGGCTCCGGCGCGTCAGCGACGGGGCCGCCGCCACCAGCCGCCGGGTGTACTCGTGTTGCGGCGCGCGCAGAATCGACCGTGCGCCACCGGATTCCACCACGACCCCGCGGTGGACGACGACCACCTGCTCGGCCCGTTCGGCGGCCAGCGCCAGATCGTGGGTGATCAGCAGCAGCGCGGTTCCGAGTTCGGCGGTGAGCCGTTGCAGATGGTCGAGGACCTGGCGCTGCACCGTGACGTCGAGCGCCGACGTCGGCTCGTCGGCGATCAGCAGCCGCGGCCGGCCCGCCAGCCCGATCGCGATCAGCGCGCGTTGACACATGCCGCCGGACAGCTGATGCGGGTAGCGGCCCGCCTGGCGGGCCGGATCCGGCATGCCCGCCGCGGCGAGCAATTCCACCGCCCGCCGCCGCGTTCCCCGATCACTCGTGTTGGCGCGCAGGGCTTCCCGGATCTGGAACCCGACTTTCCACACCGGGTTGAGGTTGGTCATCGGGTCTTGCGGGATATAGCCGATGTGCCGCCCCCTGATCGAGCGCAGCGCTCGACGATCGGCGGTCGAGATGTCGATGCCGTCGAACATGATGCGTCCGCCGGTGATTCGGCCTCCCGGCGGTAGCAGCCCGAGAATCGCGGCGGCGGTGGTGGATTTGCCCGATCCCGATTCGCCGACCACCGCGACGGTCTGGCCGGGCAGCACGCGTAGATCCACCCCGCACACCGCGGCGTGCTCACCGAACCTGACCTCCAGGCCCTCGACGGACAGCAGCGGGGACGCCGCGGCGTTCACCATGCGCCGCTCCTGTTCATCGCCGCGCTCTGCATCGTCGCCGGCGGTCACGCCCGCCACGCCCTCGAGGCCGGATCGAGCGCGTCGCGCAGTGCGTCACCCATCATCATGAATGCCAGCACGGTCATGGCCAGCGCGCCGGCGGGGTAGAAGAGGATGGGTGAGCCGGCCCGCAGCCGGGTCTGGGCGAGGTTGATGTCGCCACCCCACGACACCACCGACGGCGGCAATCCGACGCCGAGGTAGGACAGCGTCGCCTCGGTGACGATGAACAGGCCCAGGGCAATCGTGGCCACCGCGATCACCGGCCCCAGCGCGTTGGGCAGCGCGTGCCGCAGCAGGATCTGAAACCTGCTCATTCCCAACGCTTTAGCGGCGAGCACGTAGTCGCTGCCCCGCACCGCGAGCACCGCACCGCGGGCGATCCTGGCCACCTGCGGCCAGCCGAACAACGCGAGGATGGCGATCACCGTCCACACCGTGCGGTGGTGCAGCACCTGCATGAGGACGATGGCGGCCAGCAACAGCGGCAGGCCGAAGAAGACGTCGGTGAGGCGGGAGACCACCGCGTCGATCCAGCCGCCGTAGAAACCGGCCAGCGCACCCAGCGCGCCGCCGACGACGAAGACCAGCAGCGTCGCGCCCAGCCCGACCGTCACCGAGGCTCGCGCCCCGTAGACGGTGCGCGCGTAGATGTCGTGGCCCTGCAGGTCGGTGCCGAACCAGTGCGCGGCCGAAGGGCCGCGCAGGCTTTGGCTCGGATCGGCATAGCCGGGGTCGGCGTGAGTGAACAATGCGGGAAACAGGGCGACCGCAAGAATGAGGAAAATCAGCACGGCGGCGATGACGAACTTCGGACGCCGGTGCAGTTTGCGCCAGGTCTCGCCCCAGAAGCCGGAGTGCTCAGCCAAAGCGGATCCGAGGGTCCAGCGCCGCGTAGAGCAGGTCCACCATCAGATTGGTGATCAGATAGATGAGCACCAGCACGGTCACGATCGAGACCACCGTGGGAGCCTCCTGTCGGGTGACGGCTTGATAGAGCACGCCGCCGACGCCGTGGATGTTGAAGATGCCCTCGGTCACGATGGCGCCGCCCATCAGCGCCCCCAGGTCCGCGCCCAGGAAGGTCACCACCGGGATCAGCGAGTTGCGCAGGATGTGCACGGCGACCACCCGCGGCCGTGACAATCCCTTGGCGGTGGCGGTGCGCACATGGTCGGCGTGCGCGTTGGCGGCCACCGCGGATCGGGTCAACCGCACCACGTAGGCGAATGACACCGAGCCCAGCACGATTCCGGGTAGCAACAGCCGCGCGAAGGTCGCCCGCTCCCCGACCGTCACCGGCGCGATGCCCAACCGCACTCCGAACACGAACTGCGCCAGGAAGCCCAGCACGAAGATGGGGATCGCGATGATGACCAGACCGGTGATCAGCACGCCCGCGTCGAAGAGGCCGCCCTGGCGCAGCCCGGCGATCACCCCGAATCCGATGCCCAGCACCGCCTCGACGGCCAGGGCGATCACCGAGAGCCGCAGGGTGACCGGAAAGGCATGTGCGAGAACGTCCTTGACAGGAAGCCCGGAATAGGAGCGGCCCAGGTCGCCGTGCAGGACGCCGCCGAGGTAGCGCAGGTACTGCACGATGAACGGATCATCCAGGTGGTAGCGGGCGCGCAGCGCCGCGGCCACGGCCGGCGTCAGCGGGCGGTCCCCCGCGATGGCGGCCAGCGGGTCGCCTGGTAGCAGGAAGACCATGCCGTAGATCAGCAGGGTGGCGCCCAGGAAGACGGGCACCATGACGGCGATCCGGCGTGCGATGTACCAGCCCATGTTCAAGCCTTGACGAGATTCTCGTAGTCGGGCAGACCGTTCCAGCTGACCTTGACGGCGCTCACCTGAGGTGACCATCCGAGCACGGCGATGTAGTACCACAGCGGCACGGCGGGCATGTCGTGCAACAGGATTCGTTGCGCGACGTTGACCAGCGCGTCGGCTTGCCGCAGGTCGGGGGCCGCCTCGGCGGCGGCCAGGCCGGCGTCGAACTCGCGGCTGGAATAGCCGACGTCATTGGATCCCGCGCCGGTGGCGTACAGCGGGGCGAGGAACTCGATCATCGAGGGGTAGTCACCGATCCAGCCGGCCCGGAACGCGGTGTCGATCGTGCGGTTGGTGATCTGGGTGCGGAAGCCGGCGAAGGTGGGCTGCGGCGCGCCGACGGCGTCGATGCCCAGCACGTTCTTGATGCTGTTGGCCACCGCGTCCACCCACTCCTGATGGCCGCTGTCGGCGTTGTAGGCGATGGCGTAGCGCCCGCTCCACGGCGAGATCGCGTCGGCTTGGGCCCAGAGTTGGCGTGCCCGTCCGGGATTGAAGTCCAACGCGTCGCTGCCGGCGATGTTGGGATCGAATCCCGGCAGCGAGCTGGCGGTGAAGTCGCGGGCCGGACTGCGGGTGTTGTTGAAGATCTGCCGACAGATCTGCGGGCGGTTGATGGCCGCCGACAACGCCAACCGGCGTAGCCGGCCTTCCTCACCGCCGAAGTGGGGCAACCGCAGTGGCGTGTCGAGCGATTGACTGACGGCGACGGGGCCGCTGGCGGAGTTGCCGCCCAGGTCGCGCTGATAGATCGTCAACGCGCTGGACGGAATGGTGTCCAGGACATCGAGGTTGCCGGAGAGCAGGTCGGCGTAGGCGGTGTCCAGGTTGGCGTAGAACTCGAACCTGAGCCCCTTGTTGCGTGGCTTGCGGTTGCCGTGGTAACCGGGGTTGGGCCGCAAGTCGATTCGGACGTTGTGCTCCCATGCGGGACCGTCTGGACCGTCGGCGAGTTGGTAGGGGCCGTTGCCGATCGGGTGTTGCCCGAACGCGCCCATGTCCCGAAAGGCCGCCTGCGGCAAGGGATAGAACGCGCTGTGGCCCAGCCGCAACTTGAAGTCGATGGTGGGTGCCTTCAGCCGGACGGTGAATTCCCGCTCGTTGATCACCTGCAGGCCGGACATGGTGGTGGACGCCGGCTTTCCGTCACCGGCCGGGCCGGCGAGCGCATCGAAGCCGTCGATCGGGCTGAAGAAGCTTTGCTGCAGTTGGGCGTTGGTGCTCAACGCCCCATAGTTCCACGCGTCGACGAACGAATGGGCCGTCACCGGTGAGCCGTCGGTGAACGTCCAGCCGGGTTTGAGGACGATGCGGTAGTTGACGTTGTCGGTGGTGTCGACCGCTTGGGCGACCTCCGGCGACGGGTTGCCGGCGGCGTCGTAGGACATCAGCCCGGCGAAGAGCCGATCGAGGATCCGGCCGCCCAGGCTGTCGTTGGTTCCGGTGGGGATCAGTGGGTTCGGCGGTTCCCCGCCGTTGACCACCACCAGATCCGGGCTGAGCACGCCGCCACCGCATCCGGCCAGCGAGGCGACCACGAGCACCGCGACGACGACCGGGGCCAGCAAGGCCAACGCGGTCCGCATCGCACGCATGACACCCGACCCTAGGGCCTGAAGTGGCGCGGCGGTGAAGTGCCCGGGCCGGCCGTCACGACTTAAACTCGGGCGGTGACCGTCGCCTACCTGGCCTCCGAGGGGGCCGCTTATGAGGCGGGCCGTCTGGTGGCGGCGCTCGGCATCCCCGCGATCGGTTTGCTCTGCCTGGTCATTGGGCTGGTGACGCGCTCGCGCAGCCGCCGGCGGCCGCCGGCTTACCCGCAATACCCACCGAGCTTCCCCGCCGGCCCCGGCTACCCCTACCCGCAGCCGGGGTACCCCACGCCGCCCTATCCGGCTTATCCGGGCTACGCGCCGCAACCGCGGACGCCCAAGTCGGCCACCACCCTCATCACCATCGGCGCCGTGCTGCTGGCGTTCGGGATCTTCGGGAACCTCGCCGCCACCGCCGCGAGGCTGGGTAAGTCGCACCGGGCCGACACATCCCTGCGGGTTGGCGATTGCATCACCGAAAGCGACTACAAGGCACAGCGTTTCGATTCAACCCCGAGTCGCGGCTGCGCCAACCCGGCGGCGACCTATGAACTCGCCTTCAAGGGCGGCGCCTCGGACAGTTGCCCCGACGGCAAACGAGAACACTCCGTCTATGACCGCTTCACCACCGACACGATGATCCTGTGTTTCGCCGTCAACCTGATGCAGGGCCAGTGCTATTTGATGCTCAGTGATGGTGACGCGATGACGATCAGGTTGGGCGACTGCGGCACGTCGAACAGGGTGCAGGTCAGAGTGATTCGGCGCATCGACGGCAGCACCGACAGAACCCAATGCGCGACGGACGAAAAGGGCGTCGGCTACCCCGTTCCCGCGCGGGTCTACTGCCTGGTCAGAGCCTATTAACCCGCTCAGACCGCGGTGATGGGATGCACCTGCAATTCGCAGGCGTCGATGGTGGCCGCCACCGTCAGCACCATTTCGGTGTCGGGCGGGTTGACGCGCAGGTCGGTGTAGGTGGGGCACGCGCCGCCACTACCGTCGAGCGACAGCCCCTCGACGATGGCCTGCCCCTGCGCCGATATCGACAACAGCACGGTGGGCGGGACGTCGGTGCCGGCCGGCAGCCCGCCCAGGTAGCCGCGCGGCGTGGGCTGCGCGTGAATCAGTGGGCCCCCGGCGCCCGAATCGACCCAGGCGTATCCGGTGAGCGTGCACGATTCGGCGCCGCCGGCGAGGGTGAACAGCAGCGTCACCGCGCGATGACCCACCGCCCCTTCCGCCGGCGAGGCGCTCACGGCGACCTGCTCCGACCGGCACGGCGTGGCCTGGTCGCCGCTCTCCAGCGGGATGGCCGACGCGGGCCACCCCGACACGGCGGCCACCGCGTAAACCGTTGCGGTCGCGGCAAAGCTGGCAAGTAGTCGGCGGCTGCCCCGCTCATGACCCGGCACAGGAGGTGATTATCCGGCACGGGCACACTTTTGACCCCGGATTCGCGCGCACAGCTACCACTCGCACAGCTACGCCTCACCCGGCTAGGCTCGCACTCGGCCACCAGCGCACGGCCGCCGAACGGCGAAGTCTCGACTACAGGAGAGAACTTAGTGACCGCCACCAATTCCGCAGGCCCCTCGTCCTATCCGCCGCCGGCGCAGTTCGTCGAGCAGGCCAACGCGGGCGAGGAGCTGTACCGCGAAGCCGAGCAGGACCGGCTGGCCTTCTGGGCCAAGCAGGCCAATCGGCTGTCGTGGGAGACGCCGTTCACCGAGGTGCTGGACTGGTCGCAGGCGCCGTTCGCCAAGTGGTTCGCCGACGGCAAGCTCAACGTCGCCTATAACTGCGTGGACCGCCACGTCGAGGCCGGCCACGGGGATCGGGTCGCCATCCACTGGGAGGGCGAACCCGTCGGCGATCACCGCAGCCTGACCTACGCCGAACTGCACGCCGAGGTGTGCAAGGCCGCCAACGCGCTGAGCGACCTCGGTCTGGTCGCCGGTGACCGGGTCGCGATCTACCTGCCGCTGATTCCCGAAGCGGTGATCGCGATGCTGGCCTGTGCGCGCCTGGGATTGATGCACAGCGTGGTGTTCGCCGGCTTCACCGCCAAGGCGCTGGCGGCCCGCATCGCCGACGCTTCGGCCAAGCTGTTGATCACCAGCGACGGCCAGTTCCGCCGCGGCAAGCCGGCCCCGTTGAAGGACGCCGCCGACGAGGCCGTCGCGTCCGGTCCCGACGGGGACAGCCCCATCGAGCACGTACTTGTGGTGCGGCGCACCGGAATTGACGTGTCCTGGAATGACGACCGCGACCTGTGGTGGCACGACGTCGTCGACGCCGCATCCGCCGAGCACACCCCGGAGCCGTTCGACGCCGAGCAGCCCTTGTTCCTGCTGTACACCTCGGGAACCACCGGCAAGCCCAAGGGCATCGTGCACACCAGCGGCGGCTACCTGACCCATGCCGCCTACACGCACTACTACGTCTTCGACATCAAGGCCGAGACCGACGTGTTCTGGTGCACCGCCGACATCGGCTGGGTCACCGGGCACACCTACGGCGTGTACGGTCCACTGGCCAACGGCGTCACCGAGGTCCTTTACGAGGGCACGCCCGACTCGCCCAGTCAGCACCGGCACTTCGAGATCATCGAAAAGTACGGCGTCACAATCTATTACACCGCGCCAACGCTGATTCGCACGTTCATGAAGTGGGGCCACGAGATCCCCGACGCGCACGACCTGTCCAGTCTGCGGCTGCTGGGTTCGGTTGGCGAACCGATCAACCCCGAAGCGTGGCGCTGGTATCGCAAGGTGATCGGAGCCGACCGCCTTCCCATCGTCGACACCTGGTGGCAGACCGAGACCGGCGCCACGATGATCTCCCCGCTGCCCGGAGTCGCTGCGGCCAAACCGGGTTCGGCGATGCGGGCGCTGCCGGGCATCTCGGCAAAGATCGTCGACGACCATGGCGAGCAATTGGTCCCGGGCATCCACCAGGGTGAGCACGTCACCGGCTATCTTGTGCTCGACCAGCCGTGGCCATCGATGCTGCGCGGCATCTGGGGCGACCCCGAGCGATACGTCGAGACCTACTGGTCCCGGTTCGCCGAGCAGGGCTGGTATTTCGCCGGCGACAGCGCCTATTACGACCGCGACGGCGCCATCTGGGTGGTGGGCCGCATCGACGACGTCATGAACGTCTCGGGTCACCGGCTGTCCACGGCCGAGGTGGAGTCGGCGCTGGTCGGCCACGCCTCGGTCGCCGAGGCGGCGGTGGTCGGGGCGACCGACGCGACCACCGGCCAGGCCATCTGCGCGTTCGTCGTCCTGCGCTCCGATTCCCAAGTGCACGACGGGATCGTCGACGAATTGCGCGTCGAGGTGGCCCGGGAGATCTCACCGATCGCCCGCCCGCGCGAGGTGCACGTGGTGCCCGAGCTACCCAAGACGCGCAGCGGCAAGATCATGCGCAGGCTGCTGCGGGACATCGCCGAAAACCGCGAACTGGGCGACACCTCGACGCTGCTCGATCCCGGCGTGTTCGACGCGATCAGGGCGGCGAAGTAGTCGCCGCGGTTCAGCCCGGCAGCGGGCTGAACCCCGCGCCGGGCCGGTGTTTGGAGTTGATGTCGGCCAGGATCGCGTTGAACGACTGGACCACGGCCGGCGTGTGCAGCGGAATGTACTTGATGACGCAGGTCGGCAGGTTGTCGCTGAAGGCCCCGTGGATCATGCCGACCAGCTGATTGTTGACGGTGACCGGCGCGCCGGAATCGCCCGGTTGACCACAGACCTGCATGACGATGGTGCCCGGCGCCTGGCCCATGCCCCAGGTGACGCCGCACGAATTGCCGGTCGTGCGGCCCTGTTTGCAGGCGATCTCGCCGAAGGCGGGGTCCGGCCCGATGCCACTGATCAAGAAGCCGTTGAAGTTGGCCACCGGCGTCACCTTGGCGGGGTCGAACTTGATCACCGCGTAGTCGAGGTTGTCGTTGCCGGCGACCATGGTGCCCAGCACGCCGGCGTTTTCCGCGCCCTCGGCGGTGACCTGGGCGCCCGGGCCGCCGCAATGCGCGGAGGTGAAACCGATCAGCTCGCCGGCGGCGTCGCCGCCGATGGTGGTCAGGGTGCACATGGTGTCGCCGTTGATGACGATGCCGGCCCCGCCGCCGATTGGAATCCGGACGTCAGCGGCGGCGGCGCGGGCAGGCGAACCCAGCACAGCCACGAGCAGGGCGACCATCGCCAGTAAGAAGCATCGGTGCGCCCTCCGCACGGCCCCACTCCCATCGGTCGGCCGGACATCGCGACCGGCTTGGCGCCGAGTGTAATCGGCAACCATGTGATGTTCGCTTTGCAAAGCGCGTCGCCCGCGCGGCGTCGCCGACCGCCTTCTGTGCGAAGCGAACTGGCCTCGGCACTCTCGAACCCCGCGCCGCAGCGCCCGGCCGGCCTCGTCTGGCTTCTCCTGTCCAGGCGCCGCATGGCAACATGAACCGCGACGACAGCGAGCCGGGCAACGACGAAAGAGGACCGTCTGTGAGCAAAGCCGATGGCAAGAACGGTGTGCCCAGCACCCTGACCACCATTCCGTTGACCGACCCGCATGCCAGATCCGCCGAGCCGTCGATCGGTGACCTGATCAAAGACGCGACCACCCAGGTGTCCACGCTGGTTCGCGCCGAAGTCGAACTGGCGCGCGCCGAAATTACCCGCGACGTCAAAAAGGGGTTGACCGGGAGCGTCTTCTTCATCGCCGCGCTGGTGGTGCTGTTCTACTCCACCTTCTTTTTCTTCTTCTTCATCGCCGAGCTGCTCGACACCTGGCTGTGGCGCTGGGCGGCGTACCTCATCGTGTTCGGCGTGATGGTGGTGGTCGGCGCCCTGCTGGCGCTGCTGGGCTTCCTCAAGGTCCGCCGGATCCGGGGACCGCGCCAGACGATCGAGTCGGTCAAGGAGACGCGCACCGCGCTCACCCCGGGCCACGACAAGGCCCCCGGCGGTGCCCGGCAGCTCCCCGAGTCGCAGGGCAAGCACGCGAAGCCCGCAAACGGCGCCGCCGCCGATCCATCGGGTTGGTAGATGGCGCCGCCCGATCCGTCGGTAACCCGCATCGACGGGCCGTGGCGCCATCACGATGTGCACGCCAACGGCATCCGCTTCCACGTCGTCGAGGCCTCAGGCGATGCCGACGCCCGGCAGGCGACGTCGCGCCCGCTGGTGATGCTGCTGCACGGTTTCGGGTCGTTCTGGTGGTCGTGGCGCCATCAGCTGCGCGGACTGCGCGGGGCGCGTGTGGTGGCCGTCGACCTGCGGGGCTATGGGGGTAGCGATAAGCCGCCCCGCGGCTACGACGGCTGGACGATGGCCGGCGACGCCGCCGGACTCATCCGGGCGCTGGGCCACTCCTCGGCGACTTTGGTGGGCCACGCCGACGGCGGGCTGGGCTGCTGGGCCACCGCACTGCTGCATCCGCGGCTGGTGTCGGCGATCGCGCTGATCAGTTCGCCGCACCCGGCGGCGTTGCGGCGATCGACGTTGACGCGCCGCGACCAGGGTTACGCGCTGTTGCCGACACTGCTGCAATACCAGATACCGTTGTGGCCCGAACGCCTGTTGACCCGCGACGACGCCGCCGAGATCGAGCGCCTGGTCCGCAGCCGCAGCTGTGCTAAATGGCTTGCCTCCGAAGACTTTTCCGAAACTATCGACCACTTGCGCACGGCCATTCAGATCCCGGCGGCCGCGCACAGCGCACTGGAATACCAGCGCTGGGCCGTCCGCAGCCAGCTGCGCGACGAGGGCCGGCGCTTCATGAGGTCGATGAGCCAGCAGCTCAGCGTCCCGCTTTTACACCTGCGTGGCGACGCCGATCCCTACGTGCTGGCCGACCCGGTCGACCGAACACAGCGCTACGCACCTCAGGGCCGCTACGTATCCATCTCCGGCGCAGGGCATTTCAGCCACGAAGAGGCGCCCGAGGAAATCAACAGGCACCTGACGAAGTTCCTCGAACAGGTGCACCCGACCCGGGCGAGGTGACCGCGGCGGCTCAGCCCACGCAGGACCCGGTGCCTACCAGCTGGGTATCGCCGACCCGGGCAAGCTGACTGGCCACCTCGTCGGCGGTCAGCACGAAGCCGGTGTCGGGGTCGTCGACCGCAGCACCAAACACCACCCCGAGCACATGCCCGTCGAGATCGATCAGCGGCCCACCCGAATTACCTTGCTCCACACTGGCTCTGATCGTGTAGACGTCACGGGTGACCGGCGCCGGATCGCGGTAGATGTCGGGACCGCTCAGCTTGATCAGCTCGCGGATCCGGGCCGGGGTCGCGGTGAAGTTCCCACCACCGGGATACCCGAGGACCACGACGCTGGCGCCGGTCTTCGCGTCGCCCTGGGCGAAAGTCAACGGCGGCGGGGGCAGGTTCGGGACGGACAGGATCGCGATGTCGACCGCCGGATCGTAGGACACCACGGTGGCGTCCAGCGGGTTGCCGCTGGCGTAGATCTGAACGCTGTTGGAACCGGCCACCACGTGCGCGTTGGTCATCACCCGGTCGGGCGCGATCACAAAACCACTGCCCTCCAACACTTTCTGGCAGCTGGGCGCCAGGCTGCGCACCTTGACCACGCTGGGCGCGGTGGCTTGCACCACCGGGTTGCCGGCCAGCTCGGGATCGGGCGAGGCGACCGGGATCACGGGGGTGCGGCTGAACGGCTCCAGCACCGCGGGCAGACCGGAGGTGTTCAGCAGCGCCGACAGCCGCTTGGGCACCGTCTTGAGCCAGGGCGGCGCTACGTCGTTGACCTGAGCCAACACTCGCGAGCCGCGGACCGCCGCGGCCAGTTCCGGCTGGTCCTTGGACTGGGTCAACGGCGTGGCCAGCAACCACGCCGCGGTCAGCACCACGACCAGCTGGACCGCCACCCCGATGACCGAGTCGACCGTCCGGATGGAACGGCTGCGGATCGCGCCCCGGACGGCGCGTCCCAGCACCACACCGGCGACCTCACCGATGACCACCAGCGCGAGGATCAAGAACAGTGCGGCAAACAATTTCGCGCGCGGGGCGGCGATGTGGCTGACCAGATGCGGCGCCAGCAGCACCCCCGCGATGGCGCCTAACAACACCCCCACGAACGACAGCAACGAGCCCAACGCGCCCGACCGCCAGCCCGAGACCGCCGCGATGAACGCGACCGCCAGCACGGCGACATCCAGCCACTGCGACGGGGTCATCGAATTCACCGCAACCCGCCCCCCTCGCCGACCAACGCCATCGCGGCGTCCAACTCCCGCTCGTCGGTGGTGTCCCACGGCTGGGCCCAGCCCGCGACGTCGAGCAGCGCAGAAATCACCTGGCCAGTGAATCCCCAGACCAGCATCTCGTTGAGCAGAAACGCCGGGCCGGCCCACCGGCGGCCGAGATCGCCGCGGTACACCATCAGCCGGTTTTCCGGGTTGACGAAGGCGCGCAACGGAACTCGCGCCACGATCGCCGTTTCGGCCTCGTTGACCACGGCCACCGGGCCCGGATCCGGCGAATAGGCCAGCACCGGGACGACGTGGAACTGCGACGGCGCGATGAACATCTTTTCCATCGTCGCCAGGGGATAGAGCCGGCTGACGTCGATCCCGGTTTCCTCGCGGGCCTCGCGCAGCGCGGTGTCCACCGGGCCGTCGTCGGTGGGATCGGACGCGCCGCCGGGAAACGCCGCCTGGCCGGCGTGGTGGCGCAGGGTCGAGGCCCGCACGGTGACCAGCAGGTCGGCGTCGTCGGGGAAACCACCGTCGGGCGGGCCGGATTCCGAACCGGAGAACAACACCAGCACTGCGGCTTCCCGGCCGCCGCCGCGCAGGGCCGTCACCGCCGACGCGGCCTTGCTGGTGATCATCGCCAGCACATCGGCCGGCAGTCGGCGCCGGGCCGCATCGGGAACGTCATCGACATGGTCGAGCAGCGGACGCAGCCAGGACGGGCAAGCGTCAGGCCGCAACGGAACGGCCCCGCGCGCCGGGGCGGGGTCCCCATTCCGCAGGGGCGAACCCCCAGCACTCACGGCCCCTCCAGTCGGTTCAATTTTTCCGCTTATCCCCTGTCGTTGCCGATCGCGGCCGCGATCTCATCGGCAGTGGTGAAAGCTCGTGGCAGCGTCTGGGCAACGCTACCGTCCGGCTGCAGGACCACCGTCGCGGGCATCACATTAACCACCCGCAGCGCGGCCGCGACCCGGCGACGACCGTCCTGCAGGGTCGGCAGGCGCACCCCGAGCTCGGCCAGCCGCAGCAGGGCGGCCGTCTCGTTCTCGTCTTGATGCACCGTCACCACCGTCACGTCCGAACCGGCCCGACGTTGATACTCGGCCATCGCGGGCAGTTCGGCGGCGCACGGCGCGCACCAATACGCCCACAAGTTGAGGACCACCCGGCGCCCGGCTACCGCGCGGCCGACGT
>NZ_QMEU01000114.1 GCF_003284975.1 Mycobacterium colombiense | reverse complement strand
CCCACGGCGATCGGCCCTCGGTGGCCCGCGTCATCCAGCGCCGCCAGATAGCCCTCGATCAGTCGCTCGGGCCGCGGCGGCGGTGTTACCGGCACCGCGCCAACCTCGGACAAGGGACGAGAAAACGCCCGGTGAACGTAGTCGTCGTCGGAGCCGGTACCGGGCAACAACACCGTCGTGACACCGCGCAGATCGACCACCACCACTAGATAGTGCCCCGCCATTCATGCGCTCTCCAACACGAGGTTTGAGTCGGTTGGCGCTGGGGAACCAAGAGGTCTACGGTGTCCGTTGGCATAAATGGAAGCGTCGAGGCTTATCAGCATTGTCAGGAGTGGCCATGGGGGCCCAAGGGTATCTGCGCCGGCTCACCCGTCGGTTGACGGAGGATCCGGAGCAACTCGATTCGGAGGAACTGTCCGACGAGGTCGCAAGCACTGGCGCGCAACGCGCGATTGATTGCCAGCGGGGCCAGGAGGTCACGATGGTGGGCACGCTGCGAAGCGTCGAGTGCAACGGCAGGGCCTGCTCCGGCGGGGTTCGCGCCGAATTGTTCGACGGCAGCGACACCGTCACGCTGGTGTGGCTGGGACAGCGCCGCATTCCGGGCATCGACTCGGGCCGCACGCTGCGGGTGCGTGGACGCCTCGGCAAGCTGGAGAACGGTACCAAGGCCATCTACAACCCGCACTACGAAATTCAGCGGTGACTGATCCCGAAAATCCGGGGGCAACCCCGCCGCGGTCGGGCACGTCGGAAAGCATGAGCACCAACCGCATCACCCCGGAACGCCTGCTGGCCCAGGCAGGCGGCGTCAGCGGTGTCATCTATTCGTCGCTGCCGGTGGTGGTCTTCGTCATCGCCTCGAGCGTGTCGGGCCTGGTTTCCGCGATCGTGGCCGCGCTGGCGGTGGCCGCGCTGATCTTGGTGTGGCGGCTCATTCGCCGCGACTCCCCACAGCCGGCATTGTCGGGCTTCTTCGGCGTCGCGCTGTGCGCGCTGATCGCCTACGTGTTGGGCGAGTCCAAGGGCTACTTCTTGTTGGGCATTTGGATGTCGCTGGTCTGGGCGGTGGTTGTCGCGGCGTCGGTGCTCATCCGCCGGCCCCTGGTGGGTTACGCGTGGAGTTGGGCCACCGGGCGCGGCGACCGCTGGCGCGAGGTGCCGCGGGCGGTCTACGCCTTCGACGTCGCGTCGGTGGGTTGGGTGCTGGTGTTCGCCGCGCGGTTCGTGGTGCAGGGGCTGCTGTATGACGCCGACCGAACCGGTTGGCTGGCGGCGGCGCGGATCGGGATGGGCTGGCCGCTGACCGCGCTGGCCGCGCTGGCGACCTATGCGGCGATCAAGTCGGCGCAGCGCGCCATCGCCGCG
Source organism: Mycobacterium colombiense (assembly GCF_003284975.1). GTDB lineage: Bacteria > Actinomycetota > Actinomycetes > Mycobacteriales > Mycobacteriaceae > Mycobacterium > Mycobacterium europaeum_A. Next base: position 12,973 of record NZ_QMEU01000114.1, on the reverse strand, counting down.
GCCGATGCCCCCGCGGTCGAAATGGAGCCCGGCGCCGTCACCGACTGATCAGTCTCCGCCCGGGCTGTGGCTGCCCAGCAGCAACTTCTGCAGGTTCTCTTCCGCCTCGGCGACGGCGACGAACAGCAACTCGTCGCCGCCCTCCAGCGGCTCGTCCTCCTCGGGCACGATCACCCGCGGGCCGCGCAGGATCGTCACCAGCGAGGTGTCGCGTGGCAGCTGCAACTTGCGCACAGGCTTGCCGCCCCACGGCGTGTCGTCGGGCAGGGTGATCTCGACGAGGTTGGCCTGGCCCTTGCGGAACTCCATCAGCCGCACCAGATCTCCGACGGCGACGGCCTCTTCGATGAGCGACGCCAGCATGCGCGGCGTCGATACCGCCACGTCGACCCCCCAGGCGTCGGTGAACAGCCATTCGTTGCGGGGATCGTTGACCCGGGCCACCACCCGCGGGACCGCGAATTCGGTTTTGGCCAGCAGGCTCAGCACGACGTTGGCCTTATCATCGCCCGTCGCGGCCACCACCACGTCGAACTCCTGCAGGTGCACCGACTCCAGCAGGCTCAGTTCGCACGCGTCACCCAGGCGCCAGTGCGCGGCCGGGATGGCGTCGACGTCGACGTGATCGGGGTTGCGTTCGATCAGCGTCACGTCGTGGCCGTTGCCGATGAGTTCCCGGGTGACCGAGCGGCCGACCGCGCCGGCGCCGGCGACAGCTACTTTCATCGACGCCGCTCCTTAGAAAGGTATTCGCTCGAACTCATCACAGGTCTTCGCTGGGTGGTAGCGCGGCGATGGCCACCGCCTCGGCCGCGCGGCCGGAGATCGCGGCCACATAAACCTGGTCGCCGGCCTGAATCACCGATTTGGGCTCCGGCAGCACGCCGGCGCCGAACCGGATCAGGAACGCGACCCGGGCACCGGTGGCCTGCTCGAGGTCGGTGACCCGGTGTCCGATCCAGTCCTCGTGCAACACCACCTCGGACACGGCGACGGTGCCGGTCGGATCGCGCCACTTGGCCGTCTCCGATTCGCGTAGCAACGCATTGAGCAGGCGGTCGGTGGTCCAGGGCACGGTAGCGATGGTGGGAATGCCCAGTCGCTCGTAGACCTCGGCGCGTTTGGCGTCGTAGATGCGGGCCACGACCCGCTTGACGCCGAAGGTCTCGCGCGCCAGTCGCGCCGAGATGATGTTGGAGTTGTCGCCGGACGATACCGCGGCGAACGCGTCGGCCTCCTCGATGCGGGCCCTCAGCAGCACGTCTCGGTCGAATCCCTGCCCCAGCACCCGCTCGCCGGCATATTCGGGGCTGAGCCGGTTGAAGGCGGTGCTGTCCCGGTCGATGACCGCGACGTCGTGCCCGATGCGGGAGAGCCCATCGGCGACCGATGAACCGACCCGGCCGCAGCCCATCACCACTACTCGCAACTTGAGGTCCTCTCGGCCGCGTCAACCGGCAACCCACGTCGGCCAGCCGTTTCGGCCGGCGAACATTCTCCTACGAACGCTACCGCCAAACCCGTCTGGGCTTACTCTTGGCTCTCGTGTCCAAACTTTCAACCGCCACTCGTCGGTTGCTTATCGGTCGGCCGTTTCGCAGCGACCGACTGAGTCACACCCTGTTGCCCAAGCGGATCGCCCTGCCGGTGTTCGCCTCCGACGCGCTGTCCTCGGTGGCGTATGCGCCCGAGGAGGTCTTCCTGATGCTCTCGGTGGCCGGGGTGACGGCGTACGCGCTGACGCCCTGGATCGGGCTTGCGGTGGCCGCGGTGATGCTGGTGGTGGTGGCCAGCTACCGCCAGAACGTGCACGCCTATCCGTCCGGCGGCGGCGACTACGAGGTGGTCACTACGAACCTCGGCGACACCGCCGGCCTCGTGGTCGCCAGCGCGCTGATGGTGGATTACGTTCTCACCGTTGCGGTCTCGACGGCCTCGGCGATGGCGAACATCGGCTCGGCGATCCCGATCGTGGCCGAGCACAAGGTGTTCTTCTGTGTGGTGTCGATCCTGCTGGTGATGGCCCTGAACCTGCGCGGGGTGCGCGAGTCGGGGTTGGCGTTCGCCATCCCGACCTATGCATTCATCGTCGGTGTCCTGGTGATGATCGGCTGGGGTCTGTTCCGCATCTTCGTGCTGGGCAATCCGCTGCGCGCCGAGTCGGCCGGTTTCCAGATGCACGCCGAGCACGGCCAGGTTGTCGGTTTCGCCCTAGCGTTCTTGGTGGCGCGGTCGTTTTCCTCGGGATGTGCGGCGCTGACTGGTGTCGAGGCGATCAGCAACGGGGTGCCGGCGTTCCAGAAACCCAAGTCGCGCAACGCAGCGACCACCCTGCTGATGCTCGGTGGCATCGCGGTGACGCTCTTGATGGGCATCATCGTGCTGGCCCAGCAGATCGGGGTTCAGCTGGTCGAGGACCCCGCGACGCAGCTGGGCGGCGCGCCGAAGGGCTACTACCAGAAGACCTTGGTCACCCAGCTCGCCCAGACGGTGTTCGGGAGTTTTCACATCGGGTTTCTGCTGATCGCCACGGTGACCGCGCTGATCCTGGTGCTGGCGGCCAACACCGCGTTCAACGGGTTCCCGGTGCTCGGCTCGATCCTGGCGCAGCACAGTTACCTGCCGCGCCAATTGCACACCCGCGGAGACCGATTGGCGTTCTCCAACGGCATCCTGTTCTTGTCCGGGGCGGCGCTGCTGGCGATCATCGCGTTCCGCGGCGAGGTCACCGCGTTGATCCAGCTCTACATCGTCGGGGTGTTCATTTCGTTCACGCTGAGTCAGATCGGCATGGTCCGGCACTGGAGCCGGTTGCTGCGCACCGAGACCGATCCGCGGGCGCGGCGCAAGATGATGCGCTCGCGGGTGGTCAACACCGTCGGGTTGCTGTCCACCGGCGCGGTGCTGTTGGTGGTGTTGGTGACCAAGTTCGCCTCCGGCGCCTGGATCGCCCTGTTCGCGATGAGCCTGCTGTTCGGCATCATGAAATTGATTCACCGGCACTACAACACCGTGAACCGCGAATTGGCCGAGCAGGCCGCCGCCCAGGATGATGTGGTGCTGCCCAGCCGCAATCACGCCGTGGTGCTGGTGTCCAAATTGCACCTGCCGACGCTGCGTGCGCTGGCCTACGCCAGGGCGACCCGGCCTGACGTTCTCGAGGCGGTGACGGTCAGCGTCGACGATGCCGAGACCCGCGACCTGGTGCATAAGTGGGAAGAGAGCGATATCAGCGTCCCGCTCAAGGTCATCGCCTCGCCGTATCGCGAAGTCACCCGTCCCGTCCTGGAATACGTCAAACGGGCCAGGGAGGAGTCGCCGCGCACGGTGGTGACGGTGTTCATTCCGGAGTATGTGGTGGGCCACTGGTGGGAGCAGGTGTTGCACAACCAGAGTGCGCTTCGGCTCAAGGGGCGGCTGCTGTTCATGTCGGGCGTCATGGTGACTTCGGTTCCGTGGCAATTGAGTTCGTCGGAACGGCGCAAGACCTTGCAGCCGCACGTGGCGCCGGGCGACGCTCGCCGGGGAATCTTCGATTGACCCGCGAATCGACCCGCGCGCCGCGCGCGTCGGCGCCCCCGGTGGGGGAGCTGACGTTGACCACCGATGCCCCCGCCAACGGCGGCAGTTGCGTGGCACACCACGAAGGCCGCGTGGTGTTCGTCCGGTACGCGCTGCCCGGCGAGCGGGTGCGGGTCCGGGTCACCGCGGATCGTGGATCCTATTGGCACGCAGAGGTTGTCGAGGTCCTCGACCCGGCGCCCGGGCGCACCTCGTCGCTGTGCCCGATCGCCGGGGTGGGCGGTGCCGGCTGTTGCGACCTGGCGTTCGCGGAGCCTGAGGTGGCCCGCGCCCTCAAGGCCGAAGTGGTGGCCAACCAGCTCGAGCGCCTGGGCGGGCATCGCTGGAGCGGTGAGGCCGAGCCGCTGGCGGATTCGGCGCCGACGGGGTGGCGCACCCGGGTCCGGCTCGACGTTGGCCCCGACCGTCGGCCCGGCTTTCACCGGTATCACAGCGACGACCTGGTGACCGACCTGCGCTGTGCGCAGCTGCCGCCCGGCATGCTCGACGGGATCGGTGACATCGAGTGGCCGCCGGCCGCGCAGCTGCACGTGGCCGTCGACGACGACGGCACCCGCCACGTCGTGCGCACGCTGCGCCACGGCAGGCACACGGCGACCAAGGTGGCCCAGGGTCGCTACGAGGCGGTGCAGCGGGTGGCCGGGCGCACCTGGCAGGTGCCGGTGACCGCCTTCTGGCAGGCGCACCGCGACGCGGCGGGCGTCTACAGCGAGCTGATCACCGACTGGGCGCAGCTCGGCGCCGGGATGCGCGCGTGGGATTTGTACGGCGGCGCAGGCGTTTTCGCCGCCGTGCTCGGTGACGCCGTGGGGCGCTCCGGGCGGGTGCTCAGCGTCGACACCTCGCGCGGCTCGACCCGCGCCGCGCGGGTCGCCCTGGCCGATCTGACCCAGGTGCAGATCGTCACCGACTCGGTGCGACGGGCGTTGGCCGCGCAACGAGACCGCGCCGCGAAAGCCGATGTGGCGGTGCTGGATCCGCCTCGGGCGGGAGCCGGGCGCGAGGTCATCGACCTGCTGGCCGCCGCCGGCGTCCCTCGCGTCGTGCACATCGGTTGTGAGGCAGCGTCTTTCGCCCGTGACGTCGGGCTCTACCTCAAACACGGTTACACCGTGGAGAAGATCAGGGTGTTCGACGCGTTCCCGCTGACCCATCACACCGAATGCGTGGCACTGCTGACTCGCTAGGGAGTCTTGGCGACGACGGTCCTCCTGGCGCATCACCGCAATGCCGCCCGGGCGAGCGTCACGACCGGCTAGACTGCGTCGCGGTGTGCCGGGAAGTCTGGTCGGCGATGTCTTAAAGGAACACTGTCGATCGATCGAAAGGTCCGCGTGCATACCATCAAGGAACGGGCCGCGACGGTCGAGTCATGTCGATGGTGTGCGCGGCACGTGCTCACCGGTGCTCGGTTGCTGCCGTCGTGAACGAGACTGTGCGTTACGCGCTGCTCGTGTTGCTCTCCAGCGCGGTCGGTTTGGTTGCGGTGTTGGCGAATCGACTAACCGAGCGGGTCAAAGTCCCCGTGCCGCTACTCGTGCTGGTCGGAGCCGCCGTCGCGGTGCACGCGGTGCCCGCGGTGCAGCCGCCGTCTGAGCGGGTCGTGGAACGGGTCATCACCATCGCGTTGGTGCTGGTGTTGTTCGACGGCGGCATGCACATCGGGCCGGCGCGCTTCCGCGCGGCGGCGGCCCCGATCCTGTCGGTGGGCGTCGTGGGCACCGCCCTCACCGCAGCGGGGGCGACACTGGTGCTGCACTACGTATGCGGAATCAGCTGGTTTCCCGCGGTGCTCGTGGCCACGGCCGTCGCGCCGACCGATCCGGCCGTGGTGTTCTCGGTGCTGGGCAAACGCGAAATCAGCGGCCGCAGTGGCACCATCCTGGAGGGCGAATCAGGTGCCAATGATCCGGTCGGCATCTCCTTGATGTCCAGCCTGATCGCCGCCGGTGGCCTCAGCGCGGCCGGATTCGCCAGCGTGGGAACCCAATTCGCTCTACAGATGGCGGTCGGCCTGGCCGTCGGGGTGCTCGGCGGTCGCGTCCTGCTCGTCTTCATGCGTCGCGTCGCCTTGCCGAGCGAAGGTCTTTATTCGCTACGAACGCTGGCATCCTGCCTGATGTTGTACGGCATTGCCACGCTCGCGCACGGTTCGGGATTTCTGGCCGTGTTCGTCGCCGGCATCGTGATCGGCGACGCCCGCGCGCCCTACAAGCCGGAGATCAAGCGATTCCACGCCGCCCTGGCGGGTCTTGCCGAAATCGTCGCGTTTGCCATTCTGGGTTTGACCGTCGATCTCAATGTCCTTGCCCATCCTGATGTATGGGGTTGCGGGCTCGTCCTCGCTGTGGCCCTGACCGTGCTGATTCGGCCGTTGGCGGTGGGCGCCTGCCTGGTTCCCGTGCGATTGCGGCGAAACGAACGCGCCTTCGTTCTTTTCGCCGGACTCAAGGGCGCAGTGCCCATCCTGCTGGGCGAGTTCCTGCGCGCTGCTCACGTCGCCGACGCCGAACGCCTATACGGCATCGTGGTGATCGTCGTCGTCGTCTCGGTGCTGGTGCAGGGGAGTTCGGTGCCTGGTGTCGCCAGGTTGTTGCACCTGCCCATGCGCACGGTGGAGACCCGGCCATGGCAGATAGGTGTGCGACTCGCCGACGAGCCGCAGGGGGTTCATCGCTTCAGCGTCGCGACCGGTTCCGTCGCCGAGCGTTCCACAGTCGAAGGTCTCAGTGACCGCGTCGGTGACATCTGGGTGAGCATCGTGGTCCGCGCCACCGGTCTGGTGCCGGTGCGCGGCGACACCGAACTCGAGGCCGGGGACGAGGTCGTCATCCTGGCGGACCCTGAACTTCATGACACCCTCGCCGGACTGTTCGGCCCCGCGCGGCAGCGATGAACGCTGCCACGTTCATCAGTAGTGTTCTCCGGAGCGCTGCGTAGACTGACTGAATGCTGGAACAGATCCGCGGGCCCGCTGATCTGCAGCACCTTTCTGCGCATCAGCTTCGCGATCTGGCCGCCGAGATTCGCGAGTTCCTGATTCACAAGGTCGCTGCCACCGGGGGACACCTGGGGCCCAATCTGGGCGTGGTCGAGCTGACGCTCGCCCTGCACCGGGTGTTCGACTCGCCCCACGATCCGATCATCTTCGACACCGGCCACCAGGCCTACGTGCACAAGATGCTGACCGGGCGCGCCCACGACTTCGAGAGCCTGCGCAAGAAGGGCGGCCTGTCCGGGTATCCGTCGCGCGCCGAGAGCGAGCACGACTGGGTGGAGTCCAGCCACGCCAGCGCGTCGCTGTCCTACGCCGACGGCCTGGCCAAGGCATTCGAGCTGAGCGGGCACCGCAACCGGCACGTGGTCGCGGTGGTCGGCGACGGCGCGCTGACCGGCGGCATGTGCTGGGAGGCGCTGAACAACATCGCCGCCTCCGGCCGGCCGGTGATCATCGTCGTCAACGACAACGGCCGCAGCTATGCCCCGACGATCGGCGGTGTCGCCGACCATCTCGCCTCGTTGCGGCTGCAGCCGGCCTACGAGCAGGCCCTGGAGAAGGGCCGCGAGGCGCTGCGCGCGCTGCCGCTGGTCGGCAGGCTCGCCTACCGCGTGATGCACAGCGTCAAGGCCGGCATCAAGGACTCGCTGTCGCCGCAGCTGCTGTTCACCGACCTGGGGCTGAAGTACGTGGGTCCGGTCGACGGCCACGACGAGCGCGCGGTGGAGGCCGCCCTGCGGCACGCCCGCGGCTTCGGCCGCCCGGTGATCGTGCACGTGGTGACCCGCAAGGGGATGGGCTTCGCCCCGGCCGAGGACGACGAGGCCGAGCAGATGCATTCCTGCGGCGTCATCGACCCGGTCACCGGCCAGGCGACCAAGATCGCCGGGCCCGGCTGGACGGCGACGTTCTCCGACGCGCTCATCGGCTACGCCCGCAAGCGCCGCGACATCGTGGCCATCACCGCGGCCATGCCCGGCCCGACCGGGCTGACCCCGTTCGGGCAGCAGTTCCCGGACCGCCTGTTCGACGTCGGCATCGCCGAGCAGCACGCGATGACGTCGGCGGCGGGGCTGGCGATGGGCGGCATGCACCCGGTGGTGGCCATCTATTCGACGTTCCTCAACCGAGCCTTCGACCAGATCATGATGGACGTGGCGCTGCACAAGCTGCCCGTCACCATGGTGCTCGACCGGGCCGGCATCACCGGTGCGGACGGCGCCAGCCACAACGGCATGTGGGACCTGTCGATGCTGGGCATCGTGCCCGGCATGCGGGTGGCCGCACCCCGGGACGCCACCCGGTTGCGCGAGGAGCTCGGTGAGGCGCTCGACGTCGACGACGGCCCCACGGCGCTGCGCTTCCCGAAAGGCGATGTGGGCGAGGACATTCCGGCGATCGAGCGTCGCGGCTTTGGCACCTCGGGCGTCGACGTGCTCGCGGTCCCGGCCGGCGGCTGCAACCACGACGTGCTGCTGATCGGCGTCGGCGCGTTCGCGCCGATGGCGCTGGCGGTGGCCAGGCGGCTACAGGACCAGGGGATCGGCGTCACGGTCATCGACCCGCGCTGGGTGCTGCCGGTGTCGCCGAGCATTCTGGAGCTCGCGGAGCGGCACAAGCTGGTCGTCACGTGCGAGGACAACGGGGTCAACGGCGGCGTCGGCTCTGCGGTGTCGGCCGCGCTGCGCCGCGCGGAGATCGACGTTCCGTGTCGCGACGTCGGACTGCCGCAGCAGTTCTACGAGCAGGCCTCCCGCGGTGAGCTGCTGTCGGATCTGGCCCTCACCGACCAGGACGTGGCCCGCCGCATCACCGGCTGGGTCGCCGCGCTGGGCAGCGGTGTCGCCGAAGCGGAGATCCGCGAGCACCTCGACTAGTGCCGATGGTGGCGACCCGCTTCGCCCGGCTGCGCCGCGCTCGCGATCGCCACTATTCGGCGGGCTCGGCGTCTTCCGGTCCCTGCAGCGCCCGGGCCAGCACCGGGTCCACCAATTCCCGCTGCCACGGCCGGGCCTGGCCGGCGCGCAGAAAGTTCTCTACGGCGTCGAGCGGATCGGGGGCGGGCGCCCAGTCCCAGCAGAGCCGTCGCACCAGGTCCGGTGACACCAGGTTCTCGGTGGGGACGTGGACCCGCTCGGACACCTCCAACAGCGCCGAGCGTGCGGCCTCCAGCCGGGCGGCGGCCTCCGGTTTGCGCCTGCTCCACCGCGACGGCGGCGGCGGGCCGTTCTGCGCTTCGCTGTCGGTGGGCGGGTTTTTGTTGCGCCGGGCCTCGTCCAGCGCCGCCAGCCACGTCGCGGCGCTGCGCCGCTGATTGCGCCCGCCGAACACGGGCAACGCGACCAGCTCCTCTACGGTCGTCGGGTTGGCCAGGGCGGCGTCGATGATGGCCGAGTCGGGCAGGATGCGGCGCGGCGCGATGTCGCGGCGCTGCGCGATCCGGTCGCGGGTCAACCACAGTTCGCGCACCGCGGCCAGGCCGCGCTGATCGCGCACCCGATGGATGCCCGACGTCCGCCGCCACCGGTCCCGGCGCGTCGCGGCGCTCGGATCTTTCGAACCCACCTCGCGCAGATAGTCGAATTCCTGTGCGGCCCAATCACTTTTGCCTTGCTCGGCCAGCACATCGGCGATCGCCGCGCGCAGCTCGATGAGCAACTCGACATCCAGCGCGGCGTAGTTGAGCCATTCGGCGGGCAGCGGCCGTTTGGACCAGTCGGCCGCGCCGTGGCCCTTGGCCAGCCCGAAGCCCAGCAGCCGCTCGACCATGGTGGCCAGGTTCACCCTGTCGAACCCGGCCAGCCGCCCGGCGAGTTCGGTGTCGTACAGCGCCGGCGGCCGCATGCCCACCTCCGCAAGGCAGGGCAGGTCCTGATCGGCGGAGTGCAGGATCCATTCGTCGCTGCCCAGCACCTCGGCCACCGGCCGCAGGGCGTGGCGCGGGTCGGCGCCGTGGCTCACCGGATCGATGAGCACCGTGCCGGAGCCGGCCCGCCGGATCTGGATCAAGTAGGCCCGGTTGGAGTAGCGGAAACCCGACGCCCGCTCGGCGTCCACCGCGAACGGCCCGTGCCCGCGGTCCAGCCGCTGCGCGGCGGCCTCGATGTCGCCGACGCTCACCGAGATCGGCGGGACGCCTTCGGAAGGGTGCGGAAGCGGGGTGGGCGCCGGGTCGGTGCCCGCGTCGCCGGGCACGTTGCTGCCCGGCCCGTCGGCCGCCGGTTCGCCCATGCTAGGCGCGTGACCGTGAGCTCAGGTCGGTGACTCCAGCGGGTGGTAGGCCCGCGGCGTGCTCCAGCACCTCGCAGAACGCCTCGACGTGACCGCCGACCGCGGGTGAGGTCGCGGTCCACGACGCGCGCAGCTCGAGTTGGTGGGCGCGCGGCGGCCCGGAGATGTCTCCGTAGCGCACCGACGTGGTGGCGGTGACGGTGCCGCCCAGGGCGACGACTTCTTCCATACGTGACTCCAGTGCCTCGACTAGCCAACTCCACGCTACTTCGGGCAGCAGCGGGTCAACCGCCTCACTGGGGTCGAGGTCGGCCTGGATGTAGGCGACCATGCGGATGGTGCCGTCCCACGCGTCGGCCCCCTCGGGGTCGTACAGCAGGATCAGCCGGCCGAAGGCGTCGCCGTCGGAGCGTTCGGGAATGATGTCGCGGTCGGGATGTTTGACCTCGGCGCCCAGGGCGTAGCTGTGGGGAGCCAAGCGTTGCGGCGGCCGGATGGGACCCAACTCGAGCTCCGGCCGCACGACGACGGCGTTCATCGCCGCTACCGCCTCGCGGAAGGGGGCCGGTTCGGATGAGGTCACTTGGCGCCGCTCCTGTCCATCCCGACCGTTCTGCGTCGTCACGGCACGGGTCACAGGGATCGACGGTAGACCCACGGCCCGACACGCCGCGACAGGCGCGCCGCGTTTCAAACCCGCCGCGACCAAGCCGTTACCGGGCCTCCACCAAAGCTATATATGCAGCTCAGACGGCGCTCAGCGGGTAAAACGCGCCGGACGTTTCTCGCGGTGGGCCGCCAGGCCTTCCTGCACGTCGGGTCCGCTGAAACTGAGGAATTCCAGGCCCACCGAGGTCTCGAAGGTGGGGCCCATCATGCGATACCAGAGGTTGAGGCTGCGCTTGGTCCACCGGATCGCGTTCTGCGCGCCCTGCGCCAGGTTCTCGGCGATGCGGCTGGCGGTGGACAGCACGTCGTCGTCGTCGACGCAGGTGGACACGAGCCCGATCCGCTCGGCCTCCTCGCCCAGCAGCGTCTCGCAGGTCAGCAGGTAGTACTTGGCCTTGGCCATGCCGACCAGCAGCGGCCAGCAGATCGCGGCGTGGTCACCGGCCGCCACGCCGAGCTTGGTGTGCCCGTCGATCAGCTTCGCGGTGCGGCCCGCCACCGAGATGTCGGCCAGCAGGGCCACCACCAGGCCCGCGCCCACCGCGGGCCCGCGGATCGCCGACACGACGGGGGTGTCGCAGTTGATCATGTTGTGCACCAGGTCACGGGCCTCGCGCATGATGCGGATCCGGCCCTCGTAGTCGTTGATGGTCTCGTCGATCAGGTCGAAGCTGCCGCCGGAGGAGAACGCCTTGCCCTCGCCGCGGACCAGGACGGCGCGCACCGCCGGGTCGCGATCGATCATCGGCCAGATGTCGGCGAGGTCGCGGTGCATCTGCGGGCCGACCGAATTCAGGCCGGGGGAGTCAAGCACCAGGGTCAGCACCCCGTTGTCCCCGAGCTCGCGGCGCAGGCTTGGAAACTCGTCGTAGTTGACTGGCATCGGGTTGATGTTACGCAAACGGCCATCGGCCCCCATGGCAGCATTGAGGCTGATGAGTACTCGCCGCGACCTTCCCGAGTCGCCGTACCTGGCGGCCGTGAGCGGGCGCAAACCCAACCGGGTGCCGGTGTGGTTCATGCGCCAGGCCGGTCGCTCGCTGCCCGAATACCGGGCGCTGCGGGCCCAGACCGACATGCTGTCGGCCTGCTTCAACGCCGAGTTGGTCTGCGAGATCACCCTGCAGCCGGTGCGCCGCCACGACGTCGACGCGGCGATCCTGTTCTCCGACATCGTGGTGCCGCTGCTCGGGGCGGGCATCGACCTGGACATCGTCGCCGGGGTAGGACCGGTGATCGACTCACCGGTGCGCACCGCCGCCGACGTCGCCGCCGTCAAACCCCTTGAGCGGCAACGGGTTCAGCCGGTTTTCGACGCAGTGTCGCTGCTGGTGTCCGCGCTGGGCAACGTCCCGCTGATCGGCTTCGCGGGCGCGCCGTTCACCCTGGCGTCCTATCTGATCGAGGGCGGCCCGAGCCGTAACCATGCGCGCACCAAGGCGATGATGCTGGCCGAGCCGGACACCTGGCATGCGCTGATGGAGAAGCTGACCGACATCACGGTGGGTTTCTTGCGGGTGCAGCTCGAGGCCGGCGTGGACGCCATTCAGGTGTTCGACTCGTGGGCCGGGGCGCTGTCCCTGGCGAACTACCGCACCTACGTGCAGCCGCACAGCGCCCGGGTGTTCGCCGCCCTGGCCGACTACGGCGTGCCGATGACCCACTTCGGGGTGGGCACCGCCGAACTGCTGGGCGCGATGTCGTCGGTCGGCGCGAACGTGGTGGGCGTCGATTGGCGGACCTCGCTGCCGGATGCGGCCGCCCGCGTCCAACCCGGCACGGCGTTGCAGGGCAACCTCGATCCGGTGGTGGCGTTGGCGGGCTGGCCGGTGGTCGAACGCGCGGCGCGTGCCGTCGTGGACGATGGCCGGCGCGCCATCGATGCCGGCGCCGCGGGCCACGTCTTCAACCTGGGCCACGGCGTGTTGCCCGAAACCGATCCCGGTGTACTGACCGACCTGGTGTCGCTGGTCCACTCCTTATGAGTTTCCCCTCGTATTGCGTTGTGGGGGGCGGTATTTCGGGCCTGACGGCGGCCTACCGGCTGCGCGCGGCCGTCGGCGACGGCGCGGCGATCACGCTGTTCGATCCGGGTGACCGGCTTGGCGGCGTGCTGCGCACCGAGCCGGTCGGCGGACAGCCGATGGATCTGGGCGCCGAGGCGTTCGTGCTGCGCCGCCCCGAAATGCCGGCGCTGCTCGCTGAGCTGAATTTGACTGAGCGCCAGCGGGTTTCGACCGGTGCACGCCCACTGATCTACAGCCGCCAGGAGTTACGGCCGCTGCCCACGGGCACCGTCGTCGGGATCCCGTCGTCGGCGGCCTCGGTGGCGGGACTGGTCGACGACGCCACGGTGGCCCGCATCGAGGCCGAACCCAGCCGCCCGCTGGCGTGGCGGACGGGCAGCGACCCCGCGGTCGCCGACCTGGTGGGCGAGCGGTTCGGCGACCAGGTGGTGTCGCGTTCGGTGGATCCCCTGCTGAGCGGGGTGTA
>NZ_QMEU01000113.1 GCF_003284975.1 Mycobacterium colombiense | reverse complement strand
ACCGCGCCCGCGACGACAGTTGCCGGATCGGCGGGCGGCGGACCGGTCGGTGGCGGACCCGGCGTCGGCTTCGGTCCCACGGCGACCGATGGAATCGGAGCGAACGCGTTCAACGCCCTTTACGCCGTGGGGCTTTCGGGACTGTCGGCGCGCGGCAGCGCGAGCAGCCGGTCACGGCGCAAGTCGGAGGAACCGTCCTCCGACGACCTCGACGCGCCCGCCGCCGCGGCTGCGGCCGCCGCGGCCAAGAAGAAGGCCCGCGCCCGCCGGCGCCGCGGCGGCACCGCTACCGAGCGCGCCTACCGCTATGAGTTCATGGAGATGGACGGCGGGACAACCCCTTCCGGCGACGCCGAAGACCCGTACGCCGCCCGCCCGTCCGAGGACAGCGCGGGACCGCTCGGGTTTGCCGGTGCCGCAACCAAACCCGATGCCGCGCAAGCCACCGGGCTGGCCACGCTGACGCGCGACGGGCTGAGCGACGGCCCTACCCTGCCGATGATGCCGAGCACTTGGGATCGCGACTAGCCGGCGTTTCAGGCCTGGTAACGCCGCGGTGTGAAGACCCGGTCGGTGGAATCGTGTGAGTACCACTGGGTTTGGGACGACCCGACGATCAGCAGGCAGCGCATGTCGATCTCGGCGGGCTCGAGATCGGCCAGCCTGACCACGCGGACGTCTTCGTCGGGGCCGGACACGTTGCGGCCGACCACCACCGGAGTGCCGGGTTCGCGGTGGGTCAGCAAGATGTCGCGCATCGCCCCGACCTGCCAGGTCCGCGACTTGGACGCAGGGTTGTAGATCGCCAGCACCAGGTCGGCAGCCGCGGCGGCCTGCAGTCGCGCGGAGATCACCTCCCACGGCTTGAGGCGGTCGGACAGTGAGATCACCGCGTAGTCGTGCCCCAAGGGCGCGCCGACCCGGCTGGCGACGGCCTGGGCCGCTGTCATCGCCGGAATCACCCGCACCTGCACGCCCGGCCATTCCTTGGCCTCTTCCAGCACCGCCGTCGCCATCGCGAACACGCCCGGGTCGCCCGAGGACACCACCGCCACGGCGCGGCCCTGTTCGGCCAGCGCGCAAGCCAGCCGGGCCCGCTCGGGCTCGTCACGGTTATCGCTGGGGTGACGCTGCTGGCCGTCGCGCGCCGGGACGCGGTTCAGGTAGCCGCCGTAGCCGATCAGGTCGGTCGCCGCCGCGAGCTCGCGGCGGGTCTGCGGCGTCATCCAATCCATGTCGCCGGGGCCCAGACCCACCACCGTGACGCTGCCGACGGCGGCAGCGCGCCGGCCGCGCTGCCCGCCCGGCAGGATGGCAAGCGAGAAGTACGGGACGCCGGCCTCGTCGACGTCGGCGGCGGGCAGGATGCGTTGCGCAGCGGTGCTGGCCCGCTCCACATAGAACGCGTCGTCAAGTTGTCCCGACGCCGAAAGGGCTTCCCGCACAGCGTGATACGAGCGCCCGAGCTTGAGTACGACGGCGGCGTCGGCGTCGGCGAGCCGACGGGTCAGCTCTTCGACCGGCAGGGTGCCCGGCAACACCGACAACACCTCGTCGCCGGCCACCAACGGCGTGGCGATGGCCGCCGAGGCGGCGCTCACCGACGTCACGCCGGGCACGATGATTGCGTCGAACCGCTCCGTCAGCCGCGTGTGCAGATGCATGTAGGAGCTGTAGAACAGCGGATCGCCCTCGGCCAGCAGGGCCACATTGCGACCGGCGTCCAGATGCGCCGCGATCCGCTCGGTGGCCTCGACGTAGAAGTCCTCGATCGCACCGGCATAGCCGCCGGGATGGTCGGTCGTCTCGGTGGTGACGGGATAGACCAGGTGCTCTTCGATCTGGCCGGGCCGCAGGTACGGTTCGGCGATGCCGCGCGCGATGCTGCGGCCGTGCCGGGCGCTGTGGTAGGCGACCACGTCGGCCTCGCCGATCACGCGGGCGGCCTTGACGGTCACCAATTCCGGGTCACCGGGCCCCAGCCCGACGCCCCACAGTGTCCCCCTGTCGGCGCTTTGCGCGGTGCCCGCTGCGGTCACTCGCGGTCGCTCGCGATCGCGTTGACGGCCGCGGCCGCCATGGCACTGCCGCCCCGGCGGCCCCGCACCACCAGATACGACGTCCCGCGGGGGTTGGCGATGAGCTCCTGCTTGGACTGTGCCGATCCGACGAAACCCACCGGTCCGCCCAGCACCCCGGCCGGTGGGGCCAGCCCGTCGTCGATCAGTTCGAGCAACCGGAACAGCGCGGTCGGGGCGTTGCCGATGGCCAGCACCGCGCCGGGCAGCCGGTCTGCCCACAGCTCCACGCCGGCTGCCGAGCGAGTGGTCCGCCGGCGCGCGGCCAACTCGGCCGCCCGCGGGTCGGTCACCAGGGACACCACCTGGTTGTCGGCCGGCAATCGCGCGGCGGTGATCCCGGCGGCCACCATCGACGAGTCGCACAGCACGGGAGCGCCGCCGCGCAAGGCGGCGCCGACCCGGTCGACGACGTCGTCGGTGAACGCGACGTGCTCGGCCACGTCGACCTGCCCGCAGGTGTGAATCAGCCGGACCACCACCCGCGCCACGTCGGCGGGGAATCGCGCCAGATCGGCCTCGGCGCGGATCGTCGCGAACGACTGGCGATAGATCTCCGCCGCATCGCGGATATAGTCGAGCACCCGCCCACTTTAAGGCTCTCCCGCGTGGCGACCCGCCGCACCCGGTTACAGGCGCCGGTATCCGTCCGGGGTGGCCACCAGCACGTCACCGGCGAGCGGACTGCCACACGCCCGGTCGCAGCCGACGAAGTGACGGTGCACCCTCGAATCGGGATCCAGCGACCGCGCGGCGTCGGCGCGCACATCGGCGGCCGAGCGCGCGCAGCCGGGGCTGCCGGTACACGCGCTGACGCTCAACCAGGGCGAGTTCTCGTCGAACACCAGGCCCACGGGCGCCAAGACGCGCAGCGCGACGTCGGCGACCTCTTCGGCAAGATCACACACCAGCACCGAGCGCCACGGCGTGATCACCAGCGGCGCCTCGATCGCCGCCAGGTACTCCGCGACGCGCGCCGGCAGCACGCCCAGCGGCACCGCGGCGCCCAGCGTCACCCGGCCGTCGTCCTGGCCGATCCAGCCCACCGGCGCCTTGGTGACGGCCGGAAACGAGGAGGCGCGCGGCTCGGCACCGGCCACCAGCCGTCGTATGTCGTCCAATTCCTGGACGCGCCAAGCGGTTTCGCGGACATCGAGGAACCGCATCGCGAGCGCGACGAGCGTGTCGATCACCTCGTCGTCCGCCAGCCGGACACCGGTGTCGCGTCCGGCCAGCAGCAGCGCGCAGCCGTCGGGAAAGGCGTGCACGCCCACGTCGGCGCGCAGCCCCGAGACGTCGGCGCGCCCGTCGTCCAGGCCGAACCAGAATCGACCGCCCAGCTCGGCGAGCCTGGGTTCGCCGCAGATCGCGGCGTCGAGTTCGCCGACCCAGCGCCGCACATCGAGATGGCCGCCGGAGCGTCCGGACAGCGGTGAGGCGACGATATTGCGGACCCGCTCGTGCGTCGTCGACGGCAACAGCCCCGCGGCGGCGAGCGCCTCACCGACCGCTTGCACGTCGGTCAGCCCGCGCAACTGCACATTCCCCCGAGCGGTCAGCTCGAGCGTTCCCGAACCCCATGCGCTGGAGACGGCGGCCAGCGCGGCCAGTTGGGAGGCGGTGATCATGCCGCCGGGTAGCCGGATCCGGGCCAGCGCGCCGTCGGCCGCCTGGTGCACCTGCAGCGCACCCGGGCATGCATCGGTGTCGCGCGTCCTGGCCACCCGTCCACGGTACGGCCCCGAGCGCCACACGGCGGCCGGGATTGCCTTCAGCCAGACCTAAACCCTTACCCGGCCCCCCGTCCGCGCCTTAGCGTCGGCACAGTGAGCATTGCCACCGCGCTCGATGCTGCCTCGAGCAAGCCGGCCGGCGCCCCAGCCGGCGGGGCGAGCGGGCTGTGGGCGCGCCGCAAATGGGAGATCGTGCGCGTCGTGTCGCCGCTGGCGTTGTTGGCGCTGTGGCAGCTCGGCAGCGCGATCGGCATCATCCCCGCCGACGTGCTGCCGGCCCCTTCGCTGATCCTCGAGGCGGGCGTGGAGGTGACCCGCAACGGGCAGCTCGGCGACGCGCTGCACATCTCGTCCGTCCGCGTCGTCGAGGGGCTGCTGCTGGGCGGGGTCATCGGACTCGTGGCGGGCGCGGCCGTCGGCCTGTCCCGCTGGGTCGAATCGACCGTGGACCCACCCATGCAGATGATCCGGGCGCTGCCGCACCTGGGGCTGATCCCGCTGTTCATCCTGTGGTTCGGGATCGGCGAGCTGCCCAAGGTGTTGCTCGTCGCGCTGGGCGTGGTCTTCCCGCTCTACCTCAACACCTTTTCGGCGATCCGTCAGGTCGACCCCAAGATGCTGGAAACCGCTCAGGTGCTGGGCTTTTCGTTCACTCAGCGGTTCACCCGGATCATCGTGCCCAGCACCGCGCCGCAGGTGCTCGTCGGCTTGCGGCAGTCGCTGGCCATCGCGTGGTTGACGTTGATCGTGGCCGAGCAAATCAACGCCGACAAGGGAATCGGCTTCCTGATCAACAATGCCCGCGATTTCCTGCGGATCGACATCATCATCTTCGGGCTGACCATCTACGCCCTGCTCGGCATCATCACCGATGCGATCGTCCGGCTCATCGAGCGCCGCACGCTGCGCTACAGACAGTGAAAGGTCCCGGCTTGACTCTCACCGCTGAATCGGACGCCACCACCCGCGGGCGGACCGACATCGCCGGCGAACTGCGCAACGTCGACAAGTGGTACGGAAACCGGCAGGTACTCACCGACGTTTCGGTGCGCGTGAAGAGCGGCGAGATCGTCGCCTTGCTCGGGCGCAGCGGCTCGGGCAAGTCGACGGTCCTGCGGGTGCTCGCCGGGCTGTCGCGCGATCACAGTGGGCAACGCGTGGTGTCCGGCGCGCCGGCGCTGGCGTTCCAGGAGCCGCGCCTATTTCCGTGGCGCGACGTGCGCACCAACGTCGGCTACGGCCTGACCCGCAGCCGCCTCCCGCGCCAGCAGGTACGGGAGCGCGCCGAGCGCGCGCTGGCCGACGTCGGGCTGGCCGACCACGCCGGCGCCTGGCCGCTGACCCTGTCCGGCGGTCAGGCGCAACGTGTTTCGCTGGCCCGGGCGCTGGTCGCCGAACCGCAACTGCTGCTGCTCGACGA
This sequence comes from Mycobacterium colombiense, assembly GCF_003284975.1. Classification (GTDB taxonomy): domain Bacteria; phylum Actinomycetota; class Actinomycetes; order Mycobacteriales; family Mycobacteriaceae; genus Mycobacterium; species Mycobacterium europaeum_A. The sequence goes on along the minus strand of NZ_QMEU01000113.1, from coordinate 9,239 downwards.
ACCGTTCGGTGCGCTCGACGCGCTGACCCGGTTGACCATGCACACACTGCTACTGGATCTGTGGCGCCGACACGGGTTCGGCGTGCTGCTGATCACGCACGACGTCGACGAAGCGGTGGCGCTGGCCGATCGCGTGCTGGTGCTCGAGGAAGGCCGTGTCATCCACACGCTGACCGTCGACGAGCCGCGCCGCGCGCCCGGTGATCCCGGCCCGCACACCGAGCAGCACCGCGCGGAGTTGCTGGATCGCCTCGGTGTGCGCCTGTGAGCAAGTGGTTTCGCCGGAACGGTCGGATTGCTGTCGACCGGAAGTGTTTCGCGCACCGCCGGCTTGGTGCGCAAGCCTTGAATGAGGCGCTGCGCCAAGGCCTCGCCGCCCGACCCTAAGGATTGAACACGCGTCAGTATGGGCATCCTGGTGCCCGTGAGGACGCTGGAATACGCCCCGGGCCGGCTGGCCGATGTCTTCGGCGAACCGGCGCCATCGACGATCCTGCTCTGGCACGGGGCGCAGACCGATGCCCGCGCGGCCGTCGGCCCGCTGGCCGGCATGCTGGCCGGCCGCGCCGCGGTGGTGGTCGCACCCGACTGGAACTCCCATGCCGACGACGGCGGGCGAGCGGACCTGTTGGCGTCGCTGGAATTCGCCCGCAACCTCGCCACCGACGCCGCGCGCATCCTGCTCGTCGGGTGGTCGATGGGCGGTGCAGCCGCGGCGGGGGTGACGCTGCACGCCGCGCGGCTCGACTTCGCTCCCGCGCACACGGTTTGCCTCGCCGGCGCTTTCATGGTCCCCGATCCGATCTTCGGTGCATCCCTGACCGACGATCTGAACGGCGCCGAAATCGGTTCACCGTTCACATTGCTACACGGCGTCGACGACGACGTCGTCCCCGTCGACGCGAGCAGAGACTTCGCCGGCCGCCTGGAGCGGGTGGGCTGGCCGGTGGAATTGGTCGAGCTGGCGGCCGATCACGGCTCGATCGCCGGCGCCGACTACGACGCCCTCGCGGACCGCTACGAACCGGCCAAGAACGGACCGGCGCGGATCGTGGCCCAACAGGTTGCCGACCGGATCGCGGCGATGCTGGGCGGTTGAGCGGTGCGGCCGCGGCCCAGTAGCCGCGAGCTCGCCCCATTGCGGTACGAATGATGGGTGGCTGAGCCAACCATCCTGCTGCTGTCGACCTCCGATACGGACCTGATCAGCGCCCGTTCCAGCGGGAAAAACTATCGGTGGGCCAACCCGTCTCGGCTGTCCGAAGCCGAACTGCCCGACCTGCTGGCCGACGCCGCCATCGTGGTGGTGCGGATCCTGGGCGGCTACCGAGCCTGGCAGAGCGGTATCGACACGGTGATCGCCAGCGGGGTGCCCACGGTATTGGTCAGCGGCGAGCAGGCCGCCGACGCCGAGCTGACCGGCCTGTCCACGCTCGCGGCCGGCATCGCGGTGCAGGCGCACATCTATCTGGCCCACGGCGGCGTCGACAACCTGTGCCAACTGCACGCCTTCCTGTCGGACACGGTGCTGATGACCGGGTTCGGGTTCACCCCGCCCGTCGTCACACCAACATGGGGCGAGCTGGCGCGGCCGAACGCCCAAGACGTCGAGGGCCCCACGATCGCCGTGCTGTACTACCGCGCGCAGCATCTGGCCGGCAACACCGGTTACGTCGAGGCGCTATGTCGGGCCATCGAGGACGCCGGCGCGCGCCCGATGCCGATCTATTGCGCGTCGCTGCGCACCGCAGAGCCCGAACTGCTGCAACGGTTGGGTGCCGCCGACGCCATGGTGGTCACCGTGCTGGCCGCCGGGGGGCTGAAGCCGGCCACCGTGTCGGCCGGCGGCGATGACGACAGCTGGAACGTCGAACACCTTGCGGCCCTGGATATCCCGATCCTGCAGGGGTTGTGCCTGACCAGCCCGCGCGCCTCGTGGCGCGAGAACGATGACGGCCTGAGCCCGCTCGACGTGGCCAGTCAAGTCGCGGTGCCCGAGTTCGACGGCCGCATCATCACGGTGCCGTTCTCCTTCAAGGAGATTGACGAAGACGGGTTGATCTCTTATGTCGCCGACGCGGAACGCTGCGCCCGCGTCGCGGGACTAGCGGTGCGCCACGCGCAGCTGCGCCACGTCGCACCGGCGGACAAGCGGGTGGCCCTGGTGTTCTCGGCCTATCCGACCAAGCACGCCCGCATTGGTAACGCGGTCGGGCTGGACACGCCGGCTAGCGCCGTCGCGCTGCTGCAGGCGATGCGTGAGCGCGGCTACCGGGTGGGTGAGCTGCCCGGCGTTGAGGCCAACGACGGCGACGCCCTGATCCACGCGCTGATCGAGCGGGGCGGACAGGACCCCGACTGGCTCACCGAAGGACAGCTGGCCGGAAACCCGATCCGGGTGTCCGCCAAGGACTACCGCGAATGGTTCGCGACCCTGCCCACCGAATTCACCGCTGCCGTCACCGAGCACTGGGGCCCGGCGCCCGGGAATCTTTTCGTGGACCGCAGCAACGATCCCGACGGCGAAATCGTCATCGCCGCACTGCAATCGGACAACCTGGTGCTGATGGTGCAGCCGCCCCGCGGCTTTGGGGAGAACCCCGTCGCCATCTACCACGACCCGGACCTGCCGCCCAGCCACCACTACCTGGCCGCCTACCACTGGCTGGACGCCGGCTTCGGCTCGCACGCGGTGGTGCACCTGGGCAAGCACGGCAACCTGGAATGGCTGCCCGGCAAGACGCTGGGCATGTCGGCGGCCTGCGGGCCGGACGCCGCGCTGGGCAACCTGCCGATGATCTACCCGTTCCTGGTCAACGACCCCGGGGAGGGCACCCAGGCCAAGCGGCGCGCACACGCCGTCCTGGTCGACCACCTCATCCCGCCGATGGCGCGCGCCGAATCCTATGGCGATATCGCGCGTTTGGAGCAGCTGCTCGACGAGCACGCCAACGTCGCCGCGCTGGATCCGGGCAAGCTGCCCGCCATCCGCCAGCAGATCTGGACGCTGATGCGGGCCGCGAAGATGGACCACGACCTCGGCCTGACCGAACGGCCCGAGGAAGACTCTTTCGACGACATGCTGCTGCACGTCGATGGCTGGCTGTGCGAGATCAAGGACGTCCAGATCCGCGACGGCCTGCACATCCTGGGCCAAAAGCCCACGGGGGAGGCCGAACTGGACCTGGTACTGGCGATCCTGCGGGCGCGCCAACTGTTTGGTGGCGAGCACACCCTGCCCGGCCTGCGACAGGCCCTCGGCCTGGCCGAGGACGGCACCGATGGCCGGACCGCGGTCGATCGAACCGAGGCCGTGGCCCGCGAACTCGTTGCCGCGCTACAGGCGGCGGGCTGGGAAGCCAACGCGGCCGAACGGATCACCGAGAATGCCGAGGTGGCCGCGGTGCTGCGCTTCGCGGCCATCGAAGTGGTGCCGCGGCTGGCCGGCACCGCCGCCGAGATCGAGCAGGTGCTGCGCGCCCTGGACGGCCGATTCATCCCGGCCGGCCCGTCGGGCTCGCCGCTGCGCGGCCTGGTCAACGTGCTGCCCACCGGACGCAACTTCTACTCCGTCGACCCCAAAGCGGTGCCGTCCCGGCTGGCCTGGGAAGCCGGTGTGGCGCTGGCCGATTCGCTGCTCACCCGCTATCGCAACGACCACGGGAGGTGGCCACAGTCGGTCGGACTGTCGGTCTGGGGCACCTCGGCCATGCGCACCGCCGGTGACGACATCGCCGAAGTCCTTGCCCTGCTGGGCGTTCGACCGGTGTGGGACGACGCGTCGCGGCGCGTCGTCGACCTGGCACCGATTCCGCTGGTCGAGCTGGGCCGCCCGCGCATCGACGTGACGGTCCGCATCTCCGGCTTCTTTCGGGACGCCTTCCCGCATGTCGTGACCATGCTCGATGACGCGGTGCGGCTGGTCGCCGACCTCGACGAGCCCGCCGAGGACAACTACGTGCGTGCGCACGCCCAAGCCGACCTTGCCCAGCATGGTGATCAACGTCGTTCCACCACAAGGATTTTCGGATCCAAGCCGGGCACCTACGGCGCCGGGTTGCTGCAGCTGATCGACAGCCGCAACTGGCGGGACGACGCCGATTTGGCCGCGGTGTACACCGCGTGGGGCGGTTTCGCATACGGGCGCGACCTGGATGGCCGCGAGGCGGTCGACGACATGAACCGCCAGTACCGGCGTATCGCGGTGGCCGCCAAGAACACCGACACCCGCGAACACGACATCGCCGACTCCGACGACTACTTCCAGTATCACGGCGGCATGGTGGCCACCGTCCGTGCGCTGACCGGCCAGGAGCCGGCCGCCTACATCGGTGACAACACCCGGCCCGACGCGATCCGCACCCGCACCCTGTCGGAGGAGACCACCCGGGTGTTCCGCGCGCGGGTGGTCAATCCGCGCTGGATGACGGCGATGCGCCGGCACGGATACAAGGGCGCGTTCGAGATGGCGGCGACCGTGGACTACCTGTTCGGTTATGACGCCACCGCCGGAGTGATGGCCGACTGGATGTACGAACAGCTCACCGAGCGCTACGTGCTGGACCCGGAGAACCGGAAGTTCATGTCGGAGTCCAATCCCTGGGCGCTGCACGGCATGGCCGAGCGGCTGCTCGAGGCCGCCGGGCGCGGCATGTGGGCGGCGCCGCAGCCGGAGACCTTGGACGGGCTGCGGCAGGCGCTGCTGGAAACCGAGGGCGATCTGGAAGGCTGACTTCCGCGTAGCTGCGGCGTAGGTTGACAGCGTGACGCCAACCTTCGCCGACCTCGCCAAGACGCAGTACATCCTGCTGACCACCTTCACCAAGGACGGCAGACCCAAGCCGACGCCGATCTGGGCGGCGCTGGACAAGCAGCGCGGGGACCGGCTTCTGGTCATCACGCAGGAAAAGTCGTGGAAGGTCAAGCGAATCCGCAACACCCCGCGGGTCACGCTGGCCACCTGCACCATGAACGGTCGCCCCACCAGCGGAGCCGTCGAGGGAACCGCGGCCATCCTGGACAAGTCGGAAACGGCCGCCGTCTACGACGCGATCGGCAAGCGTTACGGCATCGTCGGCAAGGTGTTCAACTTCTTCAGCAAGCTGCGCGGCGGCATGGACAACAACGTCGGCCTCGAGCTGAAAGTAGCCTGAGCCCAAGGCGTCATGGCCACGGTGCTCATCCCGATCCCGGACCGCGACTTCGACCCCACCGAGGTCGCGGTCAGCTGGAAGGTGTTGACCCGAAGCGGCCACCAAGTGGTCTTCGCGACCGAAACCGGCGCGCCCGGGAAGGCCGACGACATCATGGTGACGGGGCGTGGACTGGACGTCTGGTCCGCGGTGCCGGTGCTGCGCGCCGTCGCACTGATCGGGCTGGCGTTGCGCGCCGACAAGGCCGGGCGCGATGCCTATCGGGATATGTTGTACTGCAATGAGTTTCAGCACCCCATCGCTTGGTCTCAGGCCACCCTCGACGGTGTCGATGCACTGGTGTTGCCGGGCGGGCACCGTGCCCGCGGGATGCGCAGCTACATCGACAGCGACATCCTGCACCGGCTTGTCGTGGCGGCGTTCGCCCGCGGGCTGGTGGTGGGCGCCATCTGTCACGGTGTGCTGCTGGCCGCGCGCAGCGTCGACCCCGGCACCGGTCGCTCGGTCCTGTACGGGCACAAGACGACGGCGCTGACGTGGGCAATGGAGCGGTTGGCCTGGCGGCTCACCCGGTTCACCCGGTTCTGGGATCGCAACTATTACCGGACGTATACCGAGGACGCGGAGCAAGCCGACGGTTACATGTCGGTGCAGTCCGAAGTCACGCGGGCACTTCACGATTCGTCCGATTTCCGTGACGTCTCCCGCGGATCGCCGCACTGGCGGCGCAAGACCTCGGGACTGCTGCGCGATACGCCGACCGACTCGCGGCCCGCTTTCGTCGTCGACGACGGGGACTATGTGTCGGCGCGTTGGCCCGGCGACACCCACACGTTCGCGGCGGTGTTGTCGCAGAAGCTCACCGCGGCCCGCTGACGGCTACGTCGCGGCGCCCGTGCCCAGATGCTCGCCGAAGAACGCGAACACCCGCCGCCACGCGTCTTCGGTGGCGTCTTGGTCGTACCCGAAACCCGCGATGCGAAGCAGCGGTTGGCCGGGCAGCTCGTTGGCGAAGCTGTGCCCGACGCCGGGGTAGGTCTTCACATCGGCGGTGATGTTCTTGGCGGCGATCGTTCTATTTAGCTTTTCGGGCGCACCCCGCCCGAGCGGGTCCCGGCCGCCGAAGCTCGCCACCACCGGGCAGGCGCCGTCCAGCGTCTTGTCGAGGTTGCGCGGCAGGGGAGTGCCGTAGAACGGTGCGGAAGCGCCGAAACCCTTGGGGGACATGACAAGAGCAAACTGGCCGCCCATGCAGAAGCCCGCGACGCCGACCTGCCCGGAGCACCCCGGCATGGCCTTCAGGTGGTCCCGCGCGGCCAGAATGTCGTCCAGGGCGCGGCCGCGCTGCGTCTGTAGCTCCTTCATGACGCGCGTGATGCAGCGGATGCGGCCACCGCGGGCATACAGGTTCGGGGTGACGGCCAGATATCCGGCCGCGGCGATGCGGTCGTTGATCGACTGCTTGTCTCGCCCGTAGCCGATCGCGTCGTGGATCACCACCACACCCGGCCACGGGCCTTGCCCCGACGGCGTGCTCAGTAACGCATCGATCGGTCCGTCGGGGGTATCGATCTGAATCGTCGTCATAGCGTCATCTAACTGCAATCGCACCGCCGAACACCACGGGAACTTGGGCGCGGTCCGCGGACGTTGGTCTGGCATGGTGTCGCGGCTGCTGCTGATCTACGCCGTCGTCGAACTTGCGGCGATCTTCGCGCTGGTGTCGACGATCGGATGGGGCTGGACCCTGCTGGTGCTCTTGGCGACCTTCCTGCTCGGCTGGGGCCTCATCGTCCCAATGGCGGGTTCGCACCTCATCCGCCGGATCGGGCGACTGCGCTCCGGCCTGGCCGAGCAACGCGCCGCGGCAGGCGACGGTGCGCTGGTCAGCCTGGCCGCGCTGCTCGTTCTCGTCCCCGGACTGGTCAGCACGGCGCTGGGCTTATTACTGCTGATCCCGCCCGTCCGGTCGGCGGTCGCCCCCGGCCTCACCGCCCTGGCTGTGCGCAAGCTGCAACGACAAATGCCCGGGCTCGGTTACGCGGGCGCGTTCCGTCCACCACCGCAATCGGCTCACTCGGCGTCGTATCCCGCCGGGAATTTCGATGGGCGCGGCCACGGCGACTACATCGACGGCGAGGTCATCGACGTGCGCGACGTCGAGGCGCCGGTGCGGCCGCAAGGATTCGACGCGCGCTGACCCGCCGGGACGGACCGCACCGTTGAGCCGCCGACTGACCGTTATGGCCCTGCGACCCGCCGCACGTACGTTTGGGCTGTGTCCCGCTCCGCCGTGAGTCCCGCGCCGCAGACGCTGCTGGTCAACGGTCGGGTGCACAGCCCGGCCCAACCCGACGCCACCGCGATGGCCGTCCGCGACGGCGTGGTGGCGTGGCTGGGCGGCGACGAGGTCGGCCGCCGCATGTTCCCCGACGCCGTCGTCGAAGACCTCGACGGCGGTTTCGTGACGCCGGGATTCGTGGACAGCCACATCCATCTCACCGCCACCGGGCTGACGCTCAGCGGGCTGGACCTGCGCGGCGCCCGGTCGCACGCGGAGTGCCTGCGGATGGTCGCCGACTACACCGCCGCCCATCCCGGCCGGCCGGTGTGGGGTCATGGCTGGGACGAAACGTCGTGGCCCGAGAACCGTCCGCCCAGCACCGCCGACCTGGATGCCGTTCTCGGCGACCGGCCCGCCTACCTGGCCCGCGTGGACGTGCACTCCGCGCTCGCGTCGACGGGCCTGCGGCGGCTGGTCGCCGAACTTCCGGCGTCGACCGGCTACAGCGCCGAGCGGCCGCTGGTCGGCGACGCACACCATCGGGTGCGCGCCGTGGCGCGGGACCTGCTGACCGCCGATCAACTGGCCGAAGCCCGCGCCGCGGCACTGCGGGCCGCCGCGGCGGCCGGCATCGTCGCGGTGCACGAATGCGCCGGACCCGACATCGGCGGGATCGACGATTGGCTGCAGTTGCGCGCGCTCGACCATGGCGTCGACATCATCGGTTATTGGGGTGAGCCGGTGAACAGCCCCGCCCAGGCGCTCGAGCTGATGGCGGCGACCGGCGCCCACGGGCTGGCCGGCGACCTGTTCGTCGACGGGGCGCTGGGGTCGCGCACCGCCTGGCTGCACGAGCCGTACACGGATGCGCCCGACTGCACCGGAACCTGCTACCTGGACATCGAGGCGGTCGAGGCGCACCTGCGGGCCTGCACGCAGGCCGAAGTCACCGCGGGATTCCATGTCATCGGAGACGCCGCCGTGACCGCCGTGGTGGACGCCCTCGAGCGCGTCGTCGCCGACGTCGGGCCGGTTGCCGTCGCGGGCTGCGGACACCGTCTCGAACACGTCGAGATGGTCAGCGCCGATCAGGCCGCCAAGCTCGGTCAGTGGGGGATCATCGCCAGCGTGCAGCCCAATTTCGACGCGCTGTGGGGCGGCACCGACGGCATGTACGCGCGGCGGCTCGGTGCCGAACGCGGCGGTCGGCTCAACCCCTTTGCGCTGTTAGCATCCCAAGGCGTGCCCCTCGCGCTAGGTTCCGACGCGCCGGTCACGGGCTTCGACCCGTGGTTGAGCGTGCGCGCGGCGGTCCGTCACCGCACTCGCGGCAGCGGGGTCTCGGCGCGGGCGGCGTTTGCTGCGGCCACCCGCGGGGGCTGGCGGGCGGGCGGTGCCCGCGACGGGAAGATGGGCACGCTCGTGCCGGGCGCGCCCGCCTCCTACGCCATCTGGGATGCCGGGGACCTGGAGGTGCACGCCCCGCGCGACACCGTCCAGCGCTGGTCGACCGACCCGCGTTCCCGGGTGCCCGCGCTGCCCCGATTGGGCCCGGACGACGCCCTACCGCGGTGCTGGCGGACGGTGCATCGGGGCGCTGTCATCCATGGTTAGGGACCGGCCGCGCGGCAACGAGCCCGCGGACCAAGTCGATGCGGCCGATCACGACCTACCCCGGCGGCCGGACACCGACCCCATCAGCGACGAGGCCGAATCGGACCGCGACGACCAGCCCGCCGATGTGCGCCCCGAGCCGGGAGCACACGAGGACGACGATCGTGACGAGGGCCCCGAGGAATCGG
>NZ_QMEU01000112.1 GCF_003284975.1 Mycobacterium colombiense | reverse complement strand
CCACCGCGGCGGGGGCGGCCTCCGGGGCGGCGGCCTCGACGGGCGTGGTGAGCAGGGAACTGAGCCCGATGCCCAGCAGCAGTGGAATCAGGAACGGCGCGGTCAGGATCGCGCCCCAGGTCGGCCAGCCGACGGCGTTGAAGAACACCTGGTAGGCAACGAAGAACAGCAGCGGCCCGTTGGCCGCCAGGAACGCCGGCAGATTCGAGAAGAAGTCCTGCAGCATCTGCTGAATGTTCTGGAAGAAGTCCTGCAGGAACTTCGACAACTGCTGGATGAAGTTCTGCCACCAGTCCCCGGGGCTGTTCTGCGATGCGTTGGCCGCCAGGCTGTTGGCCTGCCCACCGGGATTGACGATGGACGGCGCCGCCGTGGTGCGCGGCGCGGCGGCCAGGGCCGAGCCCGACACCGCCTGGTAGGTGCCCATGGTGGTGGCGGCCTGGACCCACATCCGCGCATAGTCGGCCTCGTTGACCGCGATCGGAATCGTGTTGATGCCGAAGAAATTCGTCCCGACCAGCACCGCGTGCACAGTGTGGTTGGTGGCCAGTTCCGCCAGCGTGGGCATGGCCGCCAACGCGGCGGTGTACGCCGCCGCCGCGACCTCTTGCTGCGCGGCGGCGCCCGCACTGTCGGCGCTGGCCTGCTGCAGCCACGCCAGGTACGGCAGGTGGGCCGTCACGTACTGCTCGGCGCTCGGCCCCTCCCAGGCACCGGCCTGAGCCTCCCCCAACAGCCCACTGAGTTCGGCTGCCGCCGAGGCGTATTGGGCGCTGAGCGCGGTCCACGCGCCGGCGGCCGCCAACAGCGGCCCCGGCCCTGGACCGGCGCTCAGTAACGCCGAATGCACCTCGGGTGGCGACGCCATCCAGATGGGCGCGATGGGGGCGGTCATGGTCAGGCGCCCGCGATTCCGAACGTCGCAGCGGCCGCGGTGTCTCCGGCGAGGTAGCTTGCGCCCGCTTCGCCGACGCCGACACCGGCGCGGCCCAACTCTTCGACGCCCTGGGCCGCCACGGCGGAGTGCTCCTGGCCCTGGGCGCTGAATCCGACGGCGGTTTGCAGCGATACCGGATCGACCGCCGGCGGCACCACCGCCGTGATCGCCGGGGCCGCCGCCGCATGCGCGGCCGCCAACCGGGCCGTCAGGGCCTCCACCGCCGCACTGGTGGCGGCCAGACCTTCGGGAACCACTCGCAAGGTCATCTCTACTCCTCCCGTTGCGCTTCACTTGCCATTACGGACTCCCCGATCAACGGGTTGACCAACTGCACGTACGTCGGGGCATCGCTGTCGCCCAGCAGGATCGCCCGCCCCGCGGGCAACCGGCCGAATCGTTGACCGCGGATCTTGCCGCTGTCCTGCGGGTTGCCCGCCAGCATCAACGTGGTCGCCTGCAGGTCGTTGAAGCGGCGCAGCAGCGGGTTCGTCATCAACGCGTGCCCCGAGCCGGTCGCGCGTGCGGTGACGATCACCCGCACCCCCAAATCGGCCGCCTGCGACAGCAACCCGATCAGCGGTGTCCACGGACGCTGCCCGACGTACGGCCCGCTCATTGCCGGTGAATCCGGTATCTGGTCCACGTCGTCGATGATCAGGTAGTGGGTCTGGCCCGCGAAGCTCCAGCGAGCCAGCTCGGCGGGCGACAGGCCGGCCGGCGGACGCCGGGATTCGATGAGGTTGGCCAGGCCCAGCATCGCCGGGGTGATGCGGTCGACGTTGGCCGTGTACTCGTTGTCGGCGAACAACGGTTCGTCGACGAGGTGCAGTCGCCGATCCAGCACCGTGAAGGCCACCTGATCGGGAGTCGAGTGCTCGCGGACCGTGCGAATGAGGTGACGCAGCAGCGTGGTCTTCCCGGACTTGCTGTCCCCGAACACCATCAACAACGGGTTCTCGGCGAAGTTGATCACCACCGGCGCGAGATCCTCCTCGCGCTGGCCGATGACGACCTGCTCCGGCCCGCGATACAGCGACCCGACCGACTCCGGGGCGAGGTTGGTGGGCAGCAGCCGCACCGGCGGCGCGGCCAGGCCCGGGTAGCGGTCGTTGATGGCTGCCACTGGGTTTGTTTCCGCGTCCAGCGCGGGGCTGGCGAACAGGAAATGCTCTGCGGCCATGGTCAATCCGCGGCCGGGCTGGTCGTGCGGCACCGCTTCGGCGGGCCGGCGCAGCGCGCCGACCACCCGCACGTTGCTGTCCCGCGGATCGTGCAGCTTGAGCTCGAGGCGCAACCCGAGCCCGTCGCGCATCGCCAGCGGCACCTCCAGCCAGCTGGGGGTCGTGATGACGACGTGGATGCCGTACGCCAGACCGATGTTGACCAGCTCGCTGACCTTGGCCAGCAACGGGTTTCGGGTGTTGAACTGGTCGGTGTTGTCGCGGCCGAACGCATAGAGGTTGTCGATGACCAGAAACACCTCGCCGAAGCCGTCGTCGTGTGCCGCGCCGCGGGCGTCCCGGAACGCCTCTCGCCGTTGCCGCGACAGCAGCAGCTGTTCGAGTTCTCCGAAGGTCCGCCGGATGCGTTCGGGCTCGAGCGCCGAGGCCACGCTGCCGACATGCGCCAGGCCTTCGAGTGCCCGCAGCTTGCCGCCGCCGTAGTCCAGGCAGTAGAAGGTGACCTCGCGCGGCGAGTGCAGGTTGGCCGCGGACAGGATAAACGTCTGCAGCGCAGTCGATTTGCCCGACTTGGGGCCGCCGTGGATGACGACGTTCCCGGCCGACGAGGCGGCGTCGAACACCAGCGGGTCGCGGCGCATCTCGAACGGCTTGTCGATCTCACCGAGCGGCCACTGCCATTGCCGGGGCGGCACGCCGGCGCGCGCCAGCATGGCGGTCAGCGGGATCGGCTCGTCCAGCGGCGGCAGCCACAGTTGCGGCGCCCGCGGACCGTAACCCGCCAGCTGGTCGCCGATGGTGGCGATCAGCTTGCGCGGCGGCCCGGCGAATTCGTCTTCCTCGGGGGCGGTGATCACGGTGTCCTGATCCGGTTCGACGCGTCCGGCCGTGAACAGCTTCGGCTCCGGGATAGACGGCACCACAAACGATTTGGCCTTCTGCGGCGGATCGTAGATGCCATCGACATAGGTGCTGCGGAACTTGATCGGCGTCGCACCCGGTGCGGGCACCAGGAAGCCCACGCCCTTGTGCTCCTTACCGGATTCGATGTGGTAGGCATCCTCCACACCGATGATCTGGCGGGAAACGCTGGGGCTGGCCACCTTCAAACCGATGCGGTAGGAGGTGTTCTTGTCGATGTCCTTGATCTTGCCGACGTCCAGCGTCTGCGAGGCGAACAGGATGTGGATGCGGAACGAGCGGCCCTTACGCGCAACGTAATCGAACAACTCGGCGTATTCGGGATGGTCGGCCAGCATCAGGGTGAACTCGTCGGCGACCACGAACAGCGTCGGGATCGGCGGCAGGTCGTGCCCGGCCGCCACGGCGGCCTCGTATTCCACCACCGAGTTGAACGCGCTGCCCTGCACCTGGCGGCCCGCCTCACGCAGCAGCGTCTCGCGCCGGGCCACCTCGCCGCGCAGCGTGTCGGCGAACCGGTCGGCCAGCGATTTCTTCTCCGCCATGTTGGAGATGACGGCGACCACTTGCGGGAAGTTGCGGAAGCTGTCGGCCCCGGCCTCACCCTTGAAGTCGGCGTAAATGACGATCAGCCGGTCCGCCGAGTGAGTCGTCAACAGCGACAACAGGATCGACATCAGCGTCTGGGATTTACCCGAACCCGTCATACCGATCATCAGCCCGTGCGGACCCATGCCGCCCTCGGCTTCGTCCTTGAGGTCGAACATCAGCGGCTCACCGGTCGCGGTGACACCGATCGGAACGCGCAGCTCGTCCTCGCGACGGCGCGGCGCCCACAGCGTGGGCACGTCCAATTGGGACGCGTCCGAGATGCCCAGCATGGTGGTGAACGTGGCACCGCGGGTGGCCGCCGAGCGCAGCCCGGTGTGGGTCGGATTGGAGTCCCACCGCGACAACTGGCGGGCCAGGTGCGCGGCCTCGTCGGCGCCGAACTGGTCGGCGTTGTCGATGTAGGGCTGCCAGCCGCCGGTCTGCCAGCGCTCTATCGCGCCGTTCGCGACGCGCAGGATCGGCTTTTCGGGGTCCGAATACTGCTCCCGGTTGGGCGCCGTGGAGCTGCGGTGCACGACGGTGACGCCCGCCCGGCCCAGCGCCAGCGTCGACGCGTTCAGGTCATAGTCGGGGTCGTCGACGACGATCAGCAGGTGACGCAGCGCGTCGGCGGGCTCGCCGGTGAACGCCGGGCGGTCAACGAGCGCCGGGCCCAGGCTCGCGACCAGGTCGTCGGCGTTGGTCGCCATGAAGCGGGCCGGCCCGACCCCGTCGACCTCACCGGGAACGTCGATGTGCGGCAACCACTTCAGCCACGACCAGTCCGGGCCCTCCAGGTCGGGGGTCACCAGCGCGACCCCGAGCACGGTCGGGTCATGCCAGGTGACCGCCTGCGCGATCCAGGCCCGCAGCGTCGCGCGCGCCTCGTCTTCGGCGCCCAGCACCGTGATCCGGGAGACCTTGGTCAGGTCGATTCCGGTCGGCACGTCGCGCACCGTGCGATGGGTGTCGAGCAGGCTGCGTAATGCGCTGTGCGACACCGGCTCCAGATCGATTTCGTCGGCGGTGTCGTTGACCCGCAGGGCGGTGGCCAGCGGCACGTGGTGACGCCCGGCCCGCAGCACCAGGAAGTCGGGATCGTGTGGGTCACGCTCCCACTGCCGGCGGGATCCCGGCACGGTCGCCAGCGCGGCGGGCTCCGGATGGGACCACTGCGCGGCGGCGCGCTGCGCGGCGGCCTGGGTGCGGATGTTGTCGCGGACCACCGACAGGTAGCGCAGGTAGTCGGCGCGTTCGGCGTCGACCTCCTCGGTGCGCATCTTGTTGTCGTTGCCGCGATACATCGCGGTCGCGGCGAGCAACAGCACGAACGGGAAGAAGAGCGTCTGCGGAGAGATCAGCCGCATCCCGGTGGCGAACAGGGCGACGATCATGCCGACGATCAGGATCACCAGCACATAGGGCATAGCCCGCCGCAGGAACGACGGCGGAATGACCCGGGGCAGCTCGGGCGGGGCCTCGATGGCGATGGTCCCCTTGCGGGTGACCGGCGGCGCCAACCGGCGGCGCGCTTCGTAGATCAGTCGGCTCATCGGGGGGCTCCCTCGGCTTCCCTGGCAACAGCAGCCACACGGCCGGGCTTCTGGTCGGGCGTCAGCCCGTCATGTGCCAGCAGCGCGTCGGCGCGCGATAACGTTGGACCATTGGCGAACAGCGACAGCACCGACCACGGAATGGGGACGGGCGCCCCGCTAAGGCCAAGGGCCTCAACGGTTTTGCCGTGACCGGCGGCCGAGTGCTCGGCCTCGTTGTCGATCCCGTAGCGGACGCCGGTGTCGGACACCCAGAACAACGATCCGGTGCCCGGCGAGTCGGGGCCGCCGCCGACAGTCTGGGTGAAGTAACCGGTGCCGGGCGCCAGGGCCACGCGGGTGGCCACCGCACCGCTCGTCGCGGCACCGCCGCCCACCAGGTCGACGGTGTGGATCGATTCGGCGATCGGCAGCGCCGAGCCGGACAGCAGGTTCAACGAGCTGGTCGCGGCCCCGGCCGGCTTGCTCCAGTAGGCGCACGTGACGGGGGACTTGCCCGCGTCGAGAACGCTGACCGGTTGATCCGGATAGCGCGCGGTATCCAGCATCCGCGACACGGGCAACTTGGCCACCGCGTCGGCACCTAGCCGCGGCGGTTGGTCCAGCCCATAGGAATTGGTGTTGCGCAGGATCGCGGCGAGCACCGGCGAGATCTGTTGCAGGCCGTCGGGCAATACCGCGTAATAGCGAGGTGCACCCGAGGAGCTTTGATCCAGGGCGTAGGAGACCACCACCGCGCCGATCGGTGCGGGCGCGCCGAACGGTGCCGGGGCACCGGCGTTCGGGATGCCCGGCGCCGTGAGCGACGGACCCTCGGGGATCGCGTTGAACAAGCCCAGCGCGATGGGCCGGGGCGCGGGTATCTCGGAGTTGTTCTGCCCCAGGCCAAGTGCGTTCGTGATCGCGTGGTCGGTCAGGTTGATCTGCGATCGTTTGCCATCCCACAACAGCCAGGTGCTGCCATCCCGCTCGACCAGGATCGCCTGCCGCGACGCGAGCGTGGCCGCGCGGGCACCGCTGCTGTCCGGGCGGCCCGCGATCACCGTGACGCCGGTGCTGTGGGCGGCGTGCCCGCCCTGGGCCGGCTCGCTGATGGCGTCGCACACCGTCCAGTTCGCGTCGCGCGAGGGGTTTTGCACCATGCGTTCCGGTGCGCCCGGGATGCCGATCAGGTTGCCGCGCGGAAAACGGTCCAGCTCAGTGCTTTTCACCATGGTGGGATCGACCGGGTGGCCGGTGATCAGCCGGGCGGAGGTCAGGTTGAGCACGGGATGCAGGTCGTCGCCGACACGGACATAAAGCGCGGCGGTCGACCGGTCGGCCAGCACGGCGTTGGTGCCCACCGTGCCGCTGGGCCGGATCAGGGAGAACACGAAGCAACCCGCCAGGCCGGTGACCAGCAGGACCACGCCCATCGCCACCGCGCGCGACTGGGTGCGCAGCGGGTCGACGAGCATTCTGGTGTCGTGCAACGCGATACCGGAGGCGATCCGGCGCATCACGAACCGCCAGCCGCTGACCTGGTGGCGGGTGACGAAGCCGCGGCGGTACTCGACCTGGTCGGGGTTGTCGTTGACCGGCGTGCGCGAGGCGAACGAACGGCGGTCGTCGGACTCGTTGCTCATGCCGGCACCGACAGGCCAAGGCCGCGCAGCAGCGGCTCTACCGACCGTGCGACGTCGTCGTCGGTGATCGTCATCAGCTCCTCGTCACTGAATTCGCCGGTTCCGGCGTGTTCCGAATGGTCGAGCCGGAACTCTCGTTCTTCTTCGGAGCGTTCGACGATGTTTCGGACGAATCGGCCGTTACCGGCGATGTCCAAGTTGCGTCGCGAGATGCCGTTGGCATCCGGGGTCGACTCGGTGGCCAACTTCGTGAACAACGCCTCCATGTGTTCGAGCGCGGCCGGCTCGAAGATGCTGTCGCGCTGCTCGGCCATCGTGTTCGCGATCTCGACCAGCTCCGACGGCGCGTACGAGGGGAAGTCGATGTTGCGCGTGAACCGGGAACGCAAGCCCTCGTTGGTATCCAGGAACTTGTCCAGGTCGGCCCGGTAGCCGGCGATGATGACCACCAGGCGGTCGCGGTCGTTCTCCATCCGCGCAAGCAGGGTGTCGATGGCCACCAGCCCGAAGTCGTTCTTGGCGCCCGTGGCGACCAACGCGTAGGCCTCGTCGAGGAACAGCACGCCATCGAGTGCGCTGTCGATGATCGCGTTGGTCTTGGCCTCGGTCTCGCCGATGTGCTGGCCGATCAGGTCGGCGCGGTGTACCTCTCGGATGTTTTCCCGCTTCAAAAGCCCTAGGCCGCAATAGATCTTGGCGACCACGCGGGCGATGGTGGTCTTACCGGTTCCGGGCGGGCCGGCGAAGACCAGGTGGTGGGCACGCTGCGCGACCGCCAGGCCGCGCTGCTTGCGGACCAGTTCCATGGCGACCGAGCTCTTCAGCCGCGACACCTGGTTCTTGACCTCGTCGAGCCCGATGAATTCGGCCAGCTGACGTTCCGCCTCGTGCAGCAGCACGGCTTTGCGTTCGTGCGCGGCGGGGTCGACGAAATCCTCTGCGCTGGGCTCGGTTTCGGGATCCCACGGATCGGTACGGGCTTCGATGCGGGCCGCCGTGGTGGTCACGATGCCGAAGCTCGTGTCGGTCAGCGCCTGTTCGACTTGCTCGTTCTCGGGATGCGCGGCGTACAGATCCTGCAGCACCTCGCTCGCCGAGTCCTCGTCCACGTGCGCACGCAGCACCAGCGCCTTGGCCAGCGCGCCGTCGACGGCGGCCACCGCAACGGGACCGTCGGGCTCCTCCAGATACGACAGCGATGGCGCGAACATGCCCAGCCGGGCCAGGGCGGTGCCCAGCGCGATCTTGGCGGCGTGCGAGAACGCCTCGTCGAGATCCGCGTCGTTGACGATCGGGGTCAGCAGCTTGACGACGTCCGACCAGCGCTCGGCGCGGTAGTTGATGACGACGGACACCCAGCGGGCCTCGCGCCACTTCGGGCGAAGCGCGGTCAGGCCGGCGACGATCCGGGCGGCGTCAGCAAATCGTCCGGCCGTTGCCAGCGCGGCCGCGTAGGCGAGCTGGAACTCGTCGGGGGTCGCGGCGCGGAACTGCAGATACAGCCCGGTGTCGTAGCGGAAGCCCAGCGAACCGGGCGCCAGGTCCACCTGGCGTTGCAGCGTGCCCGCGGTCGCCACGGTGCGCGATACCGCCTCGAGCACGCGCAGGGAGACATCGCCGGCCGCGGCCAGGCCGGTCCACGCGTCGCACTGGTCGTGGGCGATGCGGGTCAGCGCGCTGAAACCGGAGCGGGCGGCGGCCAGATCCGCCGGCCGCTGCCGTTGGTAGACGACGATGCCGAGCGCGCGGCAGCACGTGGCGAACCGGCTGACGACGTCCTCGTCCACCCGCGCGTCCACCCGCGAATTGACGGGCTGAGCTGTGAGCATGCCGGTGTCACCGAGTTCCACGGCCGCGACTTTTCATGTATGTAGTCTCCCCTAACTTAACCCGCCTGAAGTTAGCATTGCATAAGCTAACTGTCGAGGCGTTTGGGCCTGTCCGGCTCACCACTGCACTGCCCTTCTTTTACCGCTGTTGAGGATGCTTAAGGGAGCGATTCTCCGCTTTTTCGGCATACTCACAGCCGCACGTCGGGCGGTCTCACAGCAAGGCCCTACCCTAATGAAAATCATTTTCATTATCAACCCGGGTCGGCCGTCCCGGAACCGTCGGCCCCGACCGGGCGGATCGGGGACGCAACGGTCCGCACCGGCGCGGTCATGGCAGCGACTCCTTGACGATGGGGTGAGCTCGACGGTCGCCACGACCGGACTGCCGGCACGACGATCACGCAGCCAGTAGTCGGCTGGCGGGGCGCAAAAGTTCCGCGCTAATCGCTTTGCCAGCTGCCCGGCCACATCGGCGCCGAGGGCCCGTAGCCGAAGGCGTCACCGGTCTGCCTGGTCAGCCCGGCCGTGTCGGCGGTCTGCGCACGCGCCGATTCACGGAGAACTCATGAAAAACCGGCCGCGATCGTGATCACGGCCGGTTTTCGTTGCGACGCGTCACTCTCGGACGGCGCGCACCAGGGTGTTGCGGGCGATCATCGGGCCGGCCTCGGTGTCCGGGCCAGGCACCGGACGCCCGACCTCGCGCAGGTAGTCGGCCAGCGGAGTGCCGACCGCGGTCCAGCCGTGCCGGCCGAACCAATCGGTGGCGGGTGCGTGCTGCTCGTTGTAGACGAGCTGGAAGAACACCCGGCCGTCGCCCTGCTCGGTGGCCGCCCGTTCTTCGGCCACGGCGGCCTCGAAGTCCTCGGGCTCCAGCGGGGCGCCGTCCTCGACGGCGACGTGACTGCCGTGACCGGCCAGGCCGTCGATGCCGGTGAACAGCTGCTCCTGGGCGGCCGCCGGGAGATAGATCAGCAGGCCCTCGGCGATCCACGCGGACGGCTTGGTGGGATCAAAGCCGCTGTCGCGCAATGCTTGCGGCCAGTCCTCACGCAGATCGATGGCGATCTCACGGCGCTCGGCACGCGGTTGGGCGCCGGCATCGGTGAGCACCTCGCGCTTGAAGTCGAGCACCTGCGGCTGGTCGAGCTCGAAGATGGTCGTCGCGGCCGGCCAGTCCAAGCGGTAGGCGCGCGAGTCCAGGCCTGCGGCCAGGACGACCACCTGTCGCACTCCCGCGTCCGCCGCGCGGCGGAAGTATTCGTCGAAGTACCTGGTGCGGGCGCCCTGGAAGTTGACGAAGTTCTCGCCGAAGTCGGCGGTCTTCAGCTGGTGGTCGGGGTCCTTGCCGTCGAGCACGTCCGCCCACGAACCGCCCACGGCGCGGCAGAAGACCTCCGCGTATGGATCGACGGCCAGCGGGTCCGGTTTTTGCGCCTCCAATGCCCGCGCTGTTGCCACGAACAACGCGGTGGAGCCCACGCTCGTGGTGATGTCCCAGGTATCGCCTTCGCTTCGCACCCGACCCACACTACGCCGCGCCACCGACACGCGTGTTCCGGTGGCGCGCAACACGAATGGCCTCGTCGCGGCAACCGACCGTCAGCGCCGGCCGTAGCGCCGGTGGAACTTCTCCACCGGTCCGGCGCTGTCGACGATGCGGCGGGCGCCGGTCCGAAGGGATGTGAATCCGAGGTGACCTCGACGACGATCATGGATAGGTGCGGGTCCCGTGCGGTGTTTGCCACTCGACGGTGCGCGAACTGTGAAGCGTCGATCGGGTCAGGAACATCGCACCGGTGGTTGCGTCTTGGAAGACGACGGGGTGGTAGTCGGGATGCACGCCGGGCTTCATGACGGGTCGGTATCCTGCCCGATGTGCCGGGCCGCGTTGTCGGCCGCTTCCGCCCGCTCCCCGCACGGCTCCTCATGCCAGTCACCGAACGGGTCGTCGTAGCCGACCCAGTCACGCGGACGGCTCATCTCCTCGTCGGTCAGCAGCGCGCCATGCAGGCCGTCGAGGATGTCGGCCGGTTTCGCGCCGCACACCAGGATGGTCATCGCCGTGTGCCGATCGCCGTGCCGGTCATCCCAGGCCAATTCGGCGAAAGTTCGTCGCTCCGCGTCGATTCCGTCGAGCTCGGGGCCACCCATGACGGCCAGCCACTTGCCAGCCGAGCTGACCCGCAGCCCGGCGCCGGCCGATTCCAACCACATCGCCCGGTCGGGCTGGCTGGCCAGCCAGAGCCGCCCGCGGGTTCTGATCACCCCGTCGAGCAGCAGATCCAGGCAGGCGTGCAGGCGTTGCGGATGGAAGGGCCGCCGGGAACCGAACTCCACCAGGCTGATTGGACCGCGTGACTCCAGCGGGGGCTGACCGGCCAGCAGCGGCCCGTGCGGGTCGTCGCTGCGGCCGCGGCGCGCGTCGCGATACAGGTTGTTCAGCGCATCCTCGAGACCGTCGGCACCCACCTGCAGGCGAGCGCGCGGGGACAACCGGCGCAGCGCGGCGGCGACGAATGGATTGGGACGGTTGAGCACCACCACATCGGCGAATTCGGCCTGCCCGATCACCACCTGGGCCTCGGTGCGCCCGTCGTCCAGTTCGTCCTCACCCAGCGATTGGTTCAGCCACGCCGACGAATCGACGCAGGTCACCACCGCGGCGATCGACACGTCCAGGGCCGCCGGCCCGTCGACGTATCCCGGTGCCACGCGCACCCGAACGTGCTTGATGGCCAAACAGATTGGTTCTGGCTCCAGCCATGGCCCCAGGTGCACGACGATCCGGTCGACGTCGTGGCGCCGGTGCAACTGACGCAGCAACACCAACAGGTCGTTTCGGATGGTGCACGAGATACAGCCATGCGCGAGTTCCAGGCCGCTCTCGTTGGACGTCAAGACGCCGTCGGACAGCGACGCTGTCGTTCGGCGCACCACATGACCGTCGAAGGAGTGCTCGACCACCAGCGTTCCCGGGGTGCGCAGCAGCGCACCCACGACGGGGTCGGTGTTCCTCTGGCCGGCGACCAGGATGACGGGCGTCTGCATCGTCCTCCTTATTGATAATGATTTTCATCTAGGCCCCACTTACGGTACCGTTCGGGCCAGGCCTTGTCGAAAACGATTTTCAATAAGCGCAATGGAGGTGCACGTGTCCGCCCACTGCCAGGTGACCGGCCGCCTACCGAGTTTTGGTAGGGCGGTGTCGCATTCCCATCGCCGGACGCCGCGGCGCTTCTCCCCCAACATCCAGCGCAAGACGTACTACCTGCCCTCCGAAGACCGCCGGATCCGGCTGCGCGTCAGCGCCAAGGGCATCAAGGTGATCGACCGCGACGGCATCGAGGCGGTCGTGGCCCGGTTGCGCCGCGAGGGGCAGCGAATCTGATGGCCCGCAACGAGATTCGTCAGCTGGTCAAGCTGCGCTCCACCGCGGGCACCGGATACACCTACATCACCCGCAAGAACCGTCGCAACGACCCCGACCGGCTGGTGCTGCGCAAGTACGACCCCGCCATCCGCCGCCACGTCGACTTCCGCGAGGAGCGCTGAACATGGCCAAGAAATCCAAGATCGTCAAGAACGAGCGCCGTCGCGCGATCGTGGCGCGTTACGCGGAGCGCCGGGCCGAACTCAAGGAGATCATCCGCGCACCGGCGAGCACCGCCGAGCAGCAAGCGGCGGCACGAGACGCGTTGGCCCGCCAGCCCCGCGACGCCAGCGCCGTGCGGGTCCGCAACCGCGACGCCGTCGACGGCCGTCCCCGCGGCCACCTGCGCAAGTTCGGGTTATCGCGGGTGCGGGTCCGCGAATTGGCGCACGCCGGGCAGCTACCCGGCGTGCGGAAGGCGAGCTGGTGATGACCCGGAAAGCCGCCCGCACCCGCCGGCTCGGGGGCCATCAACGCCGGAGGGGGGGTCATGGCAATTGACGGTCAGCGCGGATAGGCATACGGATTCGGCGGGGCGTCGACTCGGGTGACGGCGGTAGCCTGCAGCGTCGGGATGGCCGGCGAATTCGGTTGCCGCGGTGCGGGTATGACCTGACCCTGCACCCGGAGCCAGGTGTTGTCCGGTAGGCCCGACGCACCCCCCGCGGCCGGGCCGCGCAGATGGATGCGGGCCAGCTGGGCGTCGGCCGCACAACAAATGATGACGATGCGGCCAAGGTCGACGCCCTGCGCCTCGTTGAGCACGAAGCCGGTGACGGTGATCGTTCGGTTCGTCAACGACCCGGTCGTGTCGTGCGCTTCTCGCATCAGCACCTCGGGCAGCGAGACTTCCGGCGCATGGCCCGACGGCAGCGGTGAAAATGATTTGCTCAGAACGTCATTGGACACCGACGTCACCGACGGGGCGGCCGCCGAGGGCCGCAGCGCCGGCGGCGCCACGAACATCAGCACCAGCACCGCGACCACCAACAGCCAGGCGACGGGAGTCCGGTGGGAATGCTCGAGGCCGTGCTCACCGGCCGCGGCACCGGTCCGGGGGCCGCCCCGGCGGATGTCGCCGATGATCGCCACCAGCGCCAAACCGATGAGCACCACCGCCGATGCGGCGAGCCACGGCAATAGGCCCGGCTTGACGTACCGGGTGAACACGCCCGACGCGGTGATCATGGCGATGCTGATGCCCACCAACAGCAACACCGTGTTCTCGGCTTCGCGACTCATCACCGGGCTCCCAACACGAAAAGCCCGATCACACAGGCACTCACCGTGGCCACCACGAACGTGCACGGCGCAAAGCGTGCGGCGAACGCCCGGCCGAACATGCCGGCCTGCATGGCGAACAGCTTGACGTCGACGGCCGGGCCGACGACGAGGAACACCAGCCGGGGCAACAGCGGCACCATCGTCATGCTGGCCGCCACGAACGCGTCCGCCTCCGAACACAACGCGAGCACCACCGCCAGGGTGGCCATCAGCGCGACCCCGAGGGTGAGGTCGGTCGCCAGATGCGCGAACACCCACTGCGGCACCGCCACATGAAGCAACGCCGCCGCCGCCGCGCCGAGCACCAAATACGATGCGGCCTGCAGGAAGTCGTGACGGGCCGCCTCGGTGAAGACCACCCAGCGCGACTCACCCTGCGTCGCCGCGGCGGGCAGCCGACGGGTGATCCATTCCGGCCTGCCCCACCGCGACCACGCCCAGCCCATCACGACCGCGGTCAGCAGCGACGCCCCCATGCGGGCGAAGACCATCCCGGGTGCACCCGGAAACGCCACGGCCGTGGCCACCAGCACCACCGGGTTGATCGCCGGCGCGGCCAGCATGAACGTCAACGCCGCGGCCCCGGTCACCCCGCCTTCGCCGAACAACCGGCGCGCCAACGGAACTGACCCACATTCGCAGCCCGGCAGCGCGACCCCGCCGACACCGGCCGCCACGACGGCGAGCGCCGGCCGGCGCGGCAACCAACGCGCCAACCGCTGCGGCGACACGAACGTCGCGATCAGCCCGCTGACCACCACCCCAAGCACAAGAAACGGAATCGCCTGCACGAAAACCCCGCAGAACACCGTGCCCACCGTCGAGAGCGCCGCGCTGTTGAAGACCGCGTTGCGCAGGGGCGTCGCGGCCAGCGCGCAGCCCAACAGCAGGGCCACCAGCACTTCCATCGACCCCGGCCGCAACCTGCGCCCGGACTTCAGCGTCTGCACCGCGTCATTATCGCAGCGCGCGCCGGGGTCGCGACGGCCTCCGGATCGTCCCGGTGCTAGGCGTCGCGGCCTTGGCCGGGCGCCGCCGCGCCGTCGGGACTCCAGGTGCCGGGCGTCATCGGCGCCGTTGGGCCACCGCCGAACTCGTCGACGGCCAGCGTGGTCAAACCGG
>NZ_QMEU01000111.1 GCF_003284975.1 Mycobacterium colombiense | reverse complement strand
CTGCGGCGCGCCGTTCTCACGGTGAAGATTTCGCTGATTTGCCGCCAGGAATGCACGCTCGGCGCGACCGTTGTGACTAGCCGGTCCGGTAGAAGTCGGCTGCCGCGACCGGCGCAATGCCGAGCTCGCGTGCGACCGCGTCGATCGACTGCTGCGCGACCCGCAGGTCCACCCGGTAGTCGGGGGTGAAGTAGGGCCCGACGTAGCGCTCGTAGTGTCGTTGCGCTTCTTGCGGCGTGAGCCGGTCGAGGAACCAGTGTACGTATTCGACTGCGCGGCTTGGGTGTTCGGCGAGCAGTCGCAGCGCGCGCTGATTGGCCCGGACGAGGGCCCCCAGCGCGGGGCTATCCAGTGGAATGTGGACTGGGTCGACCGCGACGCCCACCGTGGGGATCTGGAAGTGATCGCCGACCCAGGCCAGCAGGTGAAAGCCCTCTTCGGCGGCGACCTGTTCGGGGGACAGCGTGCTGCCCACGTAGGCGGCATCGATCGAACCGTCGCGCAGCCTGCGCAGGTCCATCTGGTAGTCACCGGGATGCCGCACCACGCAGTGCAGGTCACGGTCGGGGTCCAAGCCGTGTTTGCGCAACACGATCCGGGCGAAAGCGCCCGGCGGGTTATCGGCGGCGTGCACGGCCAGGCGGCGCCCGCGAAGATCGCTCATGGTCTTCACCTCGGCGTTGCCGAGGAACCAAAACAGTGGGCGATCGGTGTTGACGCTCAACGCCTTCCAGCCGATCCCGTCGGCAAGCCGCGACAGCAACGCCCGGCCCAGGCCGATCGCCGCGACGTGGCGCAGCCGCTGCGCTGTCCAGCCCACCCCGTCGCGGATTGCGACGTGCACACCTTCGTCGCGGTAGTAGCCCTCCTGATCGGCGACATGAGCGATCAGCTCCTCGTGAATGCCACGCCCGACGTAAGCGAGATCGATCGTGTGCACGGCGCACCCCTTTCCGGACGGATCGGCCGTCAATCCATGGCGAGGCCGCCGTTGACTTCCAGGCAGTGGCCGGTGATGAAACCGGAATCCTCGCCGGCCAAAAACGCCACTGTCTTGGCCACCTCTTCCGGCGTGACGAGCCGCCCCATGGGATTTGTCGCCCCGAGCTGGCCTACTTCTTCCGCCGTCAACAGCGAGTTCGCCGTCGGGTCGGCGACCGTGGCGGGCGAAACGAGGTTGGCGGTGATCTGGTGTGGAGCCAGCTCGAGCGCGACGTAACGGACGAACTGATCCATCGCCGCCTTGGCGGTTCCCAACGTGATCATGCCTTGCCGGGGACGGCGGGACAGCACAGTAGTCAGATAGATCAACCTGCCATAGCCATGCGAAATCATGCGCGGCGCAACGGCTTTTGTCAGCAGAAAGGTGGCACGCAGCTCGCGGTCCAGTTTGCCGCCGAGCTGCTCCCAGCTCAGATCGGCGAACGAGGTGACGTCGTAGGGGATCAGTGCGTTGTGCACGAGCACATCGATGCCGCCCCACCTGTCGTTAGTTTCGTCGACCATTGCGGCGACGTCGTCGGGCTGCGTGACGTCGGCCCGGATCGCGGCGGCCACGCCGCCGGCATCGGTCACGGCCGCCACCACCTGGTCTGCCTCGTCGGCGCTGGACCGGTAGTTGACGACCACCCGAAATCCCTGCTCCGCCAGGACCAATGCGGTTGCCGCGCCGATGCCCCGGCTAGCTCCGGTGATCACCGCGACACGACCCACCGACGTCACCTCCGACCGTGCTCACCGCGCCTGGCTGGCACGCGCGAACAATACTCCGGCGTCGCAACCCGGTAAAGGTCCGCGTGCATGCCCCGAAGCGTTGGCCATACTGGAGGACGTGCAGGTGTTCGTCGGTTCCCAGGTGTCGCACTGGGATTTCCCGCGGAGCACGGCCAGCGTCGCGCTGATGACCGAATTCGGTTGCAGGCAAGGGCTTGCGGCGGCGGACATGCTCAACGGGTCCGGATTGTCGGAGGCCGACCTGCACGATCACGACCGGATGATCGTCGGGCGCCAGGAGTTGGCGGTCGCGACGAATCTGGTGGACCTGCTGGGGGAGGCGGCCGGGGCGGCCAACCTGGGCATGCAGGTGGGCGGCAGCTATCATGTGGGATCGCTCGGCATCTTCGGCTTTGCGTGCCTGACCAGCTCGACGCTGGGTGACGCCGTCCAGTTCGCGGCCCGTTTCTACGAGCTCAGCTACGGGTTCTGCCTGCCGACCGTGACCGTCGAGGGACCGGTCGCGACGCTGCGGCTCGACCTGCCCGACCTGACCGGTCCGGTCGCGGAGTTTCTGGTGCGACGTGATCTCGCGGCGATTGCCCGCGTCATGGCGGAGTTGCTCGGCGGCCGCGTCCCGTTCACCGCGATCGAATTCAGCGGCCCGGCGCCGTCGGAGGGGGACGACGCGGCCCGCGAGGTGTTCGGCGTGGCACCGCACTACGACTCCCCGGCCAACGTCGCGCGCGTGCCGGTCGCGCTGCTGGACACCCGGCTGCCTCGCGCCAGCGAGCCGAGCGTGGCCATGTGCGAGCAGCAATGCAGCGCCCTGCTGGAACGCCGCCGGGCCCGCACCGGTGTCGCCCTGCGGGTGCGGGAGCGCCTGGCGTCGATCGACGGCGAACCGCACACGATCGCCGCCGTCGCCCGGCAGTTGGCGATGAGCGAGCGGACGCTGCGGCGGCGGCTGGCCGAGGAGAACACGAGCTTTCGGGAGCTGGCCGAGGAGGTGCATCGCGTCCTGGCCGAGGAGCTGCTGGCCACCGGCGCGCTCTCGGTCGAGGACGTCGCGCTGCGGCTGGGTTATGCGGAGGCGACCAGCTTCATCGCCGCGTTCAAACGCTGGACCGGCACCACGCCCGCGCGCTATCAGCGCTCGGTGGCGCCCCGCGCGCGGTCGCTGGCCGTCTGAGTCGCCGGCCGTCTGGACAGCCAATTGTCCGCGGGCCCACCGGTCGTGGCCGGAAATATGGATTTCTCGACCGCAATCGGCTGCGGAGGCGGGGCGGTGTGCCCATACCGTTTGAGTCATGACTTCGACCCATCGCCCTCGCGTGCTGGTCATCGGGGCCGGCTTCGGTGGACTCGCCGCCGCATACGAACTGTCCAAGGACGGCCTGGCCGACGTGACCGTGTTGGAGAAGGCCGACGACGTCGGCGGCGTCTGGCGGGAGAACACCTACCCCGGCGCGGCATGCGACGTCCCGTCGAACCTGTACTCCTACTCCTTCGCCCGCAAGACGAACTGGGGCCGGCGCTACGCCGAGCAGCCCGACATCCTCGGCTACATCCGTGACACCGCCGACCGGTTCGGCCTGCGCGACCTGGTGCGCACCGGCGTGGAGGTCACCTCCGCCGCCTATGACGACGGCACCGCCACCTGGCGGGTGACGACCTCGGGCGGCGAGATCTTCGAGGCCGACGTCCTGGTGCCGGCGGTGGGCCAGCTGTCGCGTCCGGCGCTGCCGGCGATCCCGGGACTGGACCTGTTCGAGGGCCCGTCGTTCCACTCGGCGCAATGGCGCCACGACGTCGACCTGACCGGCAAGCGCGTCGCCGTCCTGGGCACCGGCGCGTCGGCGATCCAGTTCGTTCCGCGCATCCGCGAGGCCGCGCGGCACGTCACCGTTTTTCAGCGTTCCGCGCCGTACGTCATCCCGAAACCGGATCGCGCCTATACGGGTGCGCACCACGCCGCCTTCCGGAGGGTGCCCGGCTTCGCCGCCGCCATGCGCGAACTGATCTGGGAGATCTCGGAATTCTTCGGCCTGGCGCTGACCAAGGTCGCGCCGTTCGCGCGGCTGATTGGCGTGGTCGCGTCGCTGAACATCAAGCGGCACATCAAGGATCGGGCGCTGCGAGCGAAGGTCACGCCCGACTATCCGATCGGCTGCAAGCGGGTGCTGTTCAGCAGCGAGTGGTATCCGGCGCTGGCCCGTGACGACGTCTCGGTCGAGACCGGCGCTATCACCGAGGTGACGGCGACTGGGGTGCGCACCGCCGACGGGTCGCTGCACGAGGTCGATGTCATCATCTACGGCACCGGGTTCAAGGCCACCGAATTCCTTGTGCCCATGACCATCACCGGCCGCGACGGGCGCGACCTGCATGCGCAGTGGGCTCGGGGGGCGCGCGCCCACCTCGGCATGGCCGTGCCCGGCTTCCCCAACATGTTCCTGATCTACGGCCCGAACACCAATCTCGGCAGCAGCTCGATCATCCTGATGATGGAACAGCAGGCCCGCTACATCCGCCAGATCACCGAGCACCTCGCGCGCGCCGGCACGGGTCGCGCGTTCGAAGTGTGGCGTAGCGTCGAGCAGGCCTACGACACCGAGATCCAGTCCCGTCTCGACAACGGCGTGTGGACCACCTGCGACTCCTGGTACCGCACCGCCTCCGGCCGGGTCACCACCAACTGGCCCGGCCTGGTTCGCGAATATCAGCGCCGCGCAAGGACGGTCGCGTTCTCCGACTACATGGAGGTGCTGCCCCGATCCGTTCCCGCGGAGGAAGTCGAGGGAATCGGCGCATGACGTCGTTCGACTACGTCAGGGGTGGGTGACCAGGTAGGTCTCGTTGCCCAGGCCGGCGGTGAGTTCCTCGACATCGAAGGGGCGATCGAGGCGTGCGTGCAGCGCCTTCGGATCGATGAGCAGGCTGATTTCCGCGGTTTGACGGGCGAAGAGCCGCCCGATGAGGGGATAGATTCGACGCATCACCGCCCGCTCGGCGGAGGTGCAGCGCGAGGCGCAGTAGCCGACGTGGCCGATCTCATCGGTGAGGATTTCGCTGTAAAGCAGTTCGATTCGGTCGGCGACGTGCGGTTCGTCGGCGAAAAGCCTTGTGCCGGCCCGGCGTAATTCATCGAACAGGATGCAGCCCGCCATCTCCGCGGCTCCGACGAACATGAAGCCGAGCCGTTCGGGCAAAAATACGTTTACTTTGACGAACTGGCGGATGACGAAGGGTGGTGGGACAACCTGGAAGGTCAAGTCGAACGCATCGAGAGCGTACGCCAGCAGCCGGGTGTGGTAGTGCTCTTCCAACTCGAGGTAGACCCGTTCGGGCGGCACGCTCTCGTCGCTGTTGCGCCCGTAGGTTTCACCCAAGCCCACGCCGAATCGCTCCGCCTGATTCAGCTTTGCGGTGGCCAGCAGGAAGAGCATCTTGTCGTCCAGGCCGGCTTCGGGTCGCCGGCGTCGCAGGTTGCGCAGGAAGATGTCCCGGTCGGCGGGATGGGCCGACCGGACGGGATTGGTTTGCAGGTCGCTGAAGAACCGCTCGCGATTGGCCAGCCGCCTGTTGAGCAGATCGGCCTCGCCGTCGCGCCTGGCCAGGAAATTCCGATAGCCCTCGATGCCGGTTTGATTCATCGCTTCTCCATTCCCTTGACAATCGTTGTCACGTAACGGTTTAACAAGGCGGCATCGTGGGCCCCGGTGGCCAGCAGCGCGAAGAGTCCATTAGAGAAGAACGTCGCGAGTTCGGCCGCGTCCACCTCGGCGACGACCTGGCCCGCGTCCTGGGCTCGACCGATGACGTCGACCAGAAACTGTCCGAGCGGGTGCTGGGCAAGCTCGTCTTCGACCGGACGGGTCGAGGAGAAATGCAACCCGAGCATGTCCCGGAAAACCGCTGCGCCCAACCGGCTTTCGGCGCGCAGGACGTGATGCACGAGGTGGTCGAGCACGGACGCCAGATCCCCCTTGGCGTCGCCGAGTTCGCTGATGATGCGGGTCTCCTCGACGCGCTCCGCCTCGATGAGCACGTGCTCCTTGGTCGGGAAGTGGAAATAGAACGTCCCTCGAGCCACGCCCGCATCGGCGACGATCGCGCTGACGTCGGCGGCCGCCAGCCCGCGCCGCGCAATCTCGGCCAGCGCCGCGTCGAACAACCGCGCCCGCGTTTCCAGCCGGCGCGTTTCGCGGACGCTCGTACCCGGTGATCCGCTCGCGGATGGCGCGCGTCGTGACACCATGGGCGCACCGTACGCCAGTGACTGACGGTCGTCAATGACAGGCGTCAGCGAGTGTGTCGTTCTTCGGGGCGGAGCCCGCTTGCTAGACATGTATCGTCAAGCTTCCGGTAAGCACTTCTGTCCGCGCAGGAACAAAAGGACCCACCAGATGAGCGGTCAATGCAGCGACGACATCGAACGCATCGCCAACCGGCTGGGGTTCAGCTGCGAGCACGCGTCGCCGTGGTTGACGCTGCGCAATCCGTTCGGGTTGGCGAATTGGACGCTGCCGGTGCTCGAGCTGCTGGTCGTCGCGGGCGCCGTGCTGGCGCTCTGGTGGGCGATCCGCCGACTGCGCCGCGACAGGGACCCCGTTAACATCGTGATCTGGTTCGCCACGGTGATCTACCTGCTCATCATTGAGCCGCCGTTGTATTTTCCCACCGTCTTCGGCGTGGACGGCTCCCTGGGTGCGGTGTTCGCGCACAACGTCTTCACGGTCCAGTTCATGTACGACCGGCTGCCGCTCTACATCGTCGCCCTGTATCCCGCCATGATGACGCTGGCCTACGAGGTGGTGCGCGGCCTCGGCGTCTTCCGGGACTGGGGCGCGGTCGTTGGCGCGGTGTGCGTGGGATTCGTGCACAACTGCTTCTACGAAATCTTCGATCAGTTGGGTCCGCAGCTGCGCTGGTGGGCGTGGAAAACCGACAACGCGATCAACCGTCCGATGCTGGCCTCGGTGCCGATGAGCAGCGTCCTGCTGTTCGCCACCGTCGGGCCGGCCTGCGTCGCACTGTTCAGCCAGCTCCTGATCACCCGTCCCATTGAGCGCGGGCGATATCTGAGCCGGATTACGTTGATCGGCCGCACTTTTGGGATCGCGGTGCTGGTGCCGGTGGGCCTCGCAATCGCCAATGTTCCGATCCTGCTGGCCGGAGACGAGCACCCCGACAACGCACTGCGCCGGGCGCTGTACTACATCATCCTCGGGGCGTTCGCCGTGGTGGCCGTTCCAATCCTGGTGCGGCAGTGGCGCAACACCGCGTTCACGCCCGGCGCACGCAACGCCTTCGTCGCCGTCTTCGGGCCGGCATTTCTGATCGTGCTCGGGGGTTTGTGGTTGTCGGCCGGGGGAACACCCACCGGCAATCCGGTCTACGCGGGGGTGTGCTACCTGCTCGCCGTCGCCCTGACGCTGTCGGTGACCGTGCGCGCTTGTCGACCGCCGGCTCTCATCCGCCGAAAACAGCTGAGCGGCACGGGATAACGCCTGTCACGCGGTGACCTTCTCGGCCAGCGCCGCCAGCTTCGCGTCGAGTCCTTCTGCGGCGCTCAGCAATTCGGGATTGTGCTCGACGACCATTAGCGACGACGGCTTGACGTAGGTCAGGCTGCTGCCTGAGCCCTCCTCGAGCAACAGCAGCTCGACCGGGGCGAACAGCCCGGCTGTCACGTCGTGGCGCAGCATCGTGATCGCGATCAGCGGATTGCCGAGAATGACGCGCAACGCCTTGCGGTCGATGCCTGCCTTGGTGATCCAGGCGCCGTGGTCAACCAGGCCGAACAACATGAATCCGCTTGGCCCGACTCGTGATTCGACGCCCTGCCGATACGACTCCCAGTCACCGGTGGAAGTGGCGATGTCGTTGATCGGTACCGGCTGGTCGCCGATATCGGCCAGTAGGGCGGCGACGAGTTCCTCGTAGCTCTTCTCGCTGTGATAGCGCACGCGCACGCCGTCGAAGGGGATTTCGCGTGGGTCGGAGGTAGACATCGGCTACAGCCTCCCTTGCCGCTTGTCCTCGCCGATTTTGAGTATCGGAGTCCGATTCTCCGGTTGGATCCCCTCCCAAAGGCCGCCACCAGTTCGCGCCCGCGCAAGGTGATCTTGACGCCGGAACCACTCCTCGGCACTCCTGATCCGGTTCGGGTGGATCTCGTCGAGGAGCGCATAATCCCGTTTGATCACGCGGTGCTTCCAGAGATTCCAGAACCCGGTGAAGTTGTCGCGCACGTTCATGGTGCTCTTGTCCTTCCGGTCGGCGTTGTACCCCGCGGGCGCGTCGGCAATGACGCCGAGTGGACCGTTTCGCCAGTACGTGTCCAGGTCGGTGTCGACGTACCGCGCCGGATGCCCAGTGACCTTCTCGAACGCCGCGGCGAGATCGGCGTAGGCGATGTCGTCGACAGCCACCTCGAGATCCATGCCGTTCGCGCGCTCGGGATGGTCGAAAAGCCAACGGACGTAGTAACCGCAGTCCTCGAGCGACACGTGCGGCACGGCCCCGTCTCCGAGTGGAACACGCCACGTCAGGACGCCGTCCTCGACGGTGGGCGTCATCGGGGTACCCGGCGAGATCACCATCTCGAGGTAGGGGCCCGACGTGAACAGCGCCGCGCCCATCCGATCGCGATTCACCTGATTCTGGAACAGAATCCACTCGCCAATGCGCCCCTTGCCGTCGTAGTGACCGGTGCGGAACCGAGAGTCGTATCCCGCCTTCTTCAGCCCGTAGTCGAGGTTTCCGTACACGAAGAATGTGATTCCTTCTTCGATGGCGATCTCGTAACTGCGGATCGCCCAGTAGGTCTCGGCCTTCTCGCCGGTGTTGAACCCGTCGATATTGACGAAGGCTCCGTCACAACCGCGGAATCCCTCTCGCAGCGTCGCTTCGTCAGCGAACGAGCCCTCCACGGCGGAGACGTTTTCGAGCTCCAGCAGTTCCCTGGCTCGCCGGCTGCCTACGTCGCGAGTGAGAAACCGAACCGAGTATTTCTTGTCGGCGACGAGCGCGCGGATGATGGGCATGCCCTGGGCTCCGGTCCCGCCGACGACGAAGATGTTCGAGGTGGCCTGCGACATCGACCGGCTCACAGTCGCTCGATGATGGTGGCGTTGGCCATGCCGCCGCCCTCGCACATCGTCTGCAGGCCGTACCGGCCGCCGCGCTGCTCGAGAGCGTTGACCAGCGTCGTCATCAGCCGAGCGCCGCTGGCGCCCAACGGGTGACCGATCGCGATCGCCCCGCCGTTGACGTTGGTCTTGGCCAGGTCCGCCCCGGTGTCCTGCGCCCAGGCAAGCACGACGGGCGCAAACGCCTCGTTCACCTCGAACAGGTCGATGTCGGCCAGCGTCAGGCCGGCCCGCTGTAAGACCTTCTCGGTGGCCGGAATGACGCCGGTCAGCATGTAGAGCGGGTCGGAGCCCACCACGGTGGTCGTGTGGATCCGGGCCGACGGTCGCAGCCCCAGTTTCTTGGCGGCCTCGCCGCTGGTGATCAGCACCGCGGCGCTACCGTCCGACAGCGGCGAGGAGTTGCCGGGGGTGATCTCCCAATTGATCTGCGGGAAGCGGGCTTTGGCCGCGTCGCTGTAGAACGCCGGCCGCAATCCGGCCAGCGTCTCGACCGTCGTGCCGGGGCGGATGATCTCGTCGGTGGCCAGCCCGGCGATCGGAATGAGCTCGTTGTCGAACAGCCCTTCCTTGGTGGCGCGGGCGGCCTTCTCGTGGCTGCCGGCGGAGAATTCGTCGAGCTGGGCGCGCGAAAAGCCCCACTTCGCGGCGATCAGTTCGGCGCTGATGCCCTGCGGCACCAGGCCGTCGGGGTAGCGCCGCGTCATGTCCGCGCCCATCGGGTTGCTGCCCGGTGATACCTGGGAGCCCATCGGCACGCGACTCATCGACTCCACGCCGCCGGCGATGACGATGTCGTAGGCGCCGGCGATCACGCCCTGCGCGGCGAAGCTGATGGCCTGCTGGCTGCTGCCGCACTGGCGGTCGATCGTCACGCCGGGGACCGACTCCGGGAACCCCGCGCCCAGCAGGGCATTACGGGCGATGTTGGCCGCCTGGTCGCCCACCTGGGTGACGGCGCCGGCGATGACGTCGTCGACCTGGGCCGGATCGACGCCGGTGCGTGCGACCAGTTCGCGCAGGCTGTGCGCCAGCAGATCGGCGGGCAGCACGTCGTGCAGCGCACCGCTGGCCTTGCCCTTGCCGA
Source organism: Mycobacterium colombiense (assembly GCF_003284975.1). Classification (GTDB taxonomy): domain Bacteria; phylum Actinomycetota; class Actinomycetes; order Mycobacteriales; family Mycobacteriaceae; genus Mycobacterium; species Mycobacterium europaeum_A. The sequence continues at coordinate 4,528 of NZ_QMEU01000111.1, read as the reverse complement.
TGGGGGTGCGGACGGCTCCGACGATGACGGCGTCGCGATTCATGACTCCTCCTCGAGTCCAGATCATCTAGGTATAGATCGCTGTACCCAGATAAACACCTCGGTATGCTTAAAGCAACCCAGGTGCGGAGGTGATTTAGATGACACTGCTGCAAGGACCGCTGGCCGACCGCGACTCGTGGTCGGCGGTGGGACAGTGCGCGATCGAGAAGACGATGGCGGTCGTCGGAACCAAATCCGCGATGCTGATCATGCGCGAGGCGTACTACGGCACCACCCGATTCGACGACTTCGCCCGCCGGGTGGGCATCACCAAGGCCGCCACTTCGGCGCGGCTGAGCGAACTGGTCGAGTTGGGCCTGCTGCGCCGCCAGCCCTATCGCGAACCCGGGCAGCGCAGCCGCGACGAGTACGTGCTCACCCAGGCCGGCATCGAGTTCATGCCGGTGGTGTGGGCGATGTTCGAGTGGGGCAGGCGCCATCTGCCGGGGCACAACCGGCTGCGGCTGGCCCATTTGGGCTGCGGCGCCGAGGCGACGGTCGAAATCCGTTGCGCGGAGGGCCATCTGGTGCCGCCCGACGAGCTCGGCGTGCGGCTGGCTAGGAAGTCTGGTTGAGCGCGGCCAGCAGCCGCCGCGCCGCGGCGACGCGGCGGACGGCGGCCCCGGTCAGGGTGTCCAGCGCGCACTCGGGGTCGGCCGGCGGACCCATGTGCCCGCAGCCGCGCGGGCAGTCGGCGATGGCCTCGGCCAGGTCGGAAAACGCCATCATGACGTCGTCGGGCTGGATGTGGGCGAGCCCGAAGGACCGGATGCCCGGCGTGTCGATCACCCAGCCGGTGGTGCCCAGCGGCTCGGTCAACGGCAGCGCCACCGACTGAGTCGAGGTGTGCCGCCCCCTGCCGATGTCGGTCACGTCGCCGACGGCGCGGTCCGCGTCGGGCACCAGGCGGTTCACCAGGGTGGACTTGCCGACGCCCGAATGGCCGAGCAGCACGGTGATTTTCCCCGCGAGCAGGTCCGCCACCGCGAGCAGGGGATCGTCGCGGCCGGCCTCGACCACCGTGAGGTCCAGGTCGACGAATTGCCGAGCGAACGGCTCCGGCGGGGCGAGATCGGTTTTGGTCAGGCACAGGATCGGCGTGAGCCCGCCGGCGTAGGCGGCGATCAGCGTTCGGTCCACCAGGCCGGTGCGCGGCGGCGGGTCGGCCAGCGCGACCACGATCAGCAGCTGATCGGCGTTGGCGACCACCACCCGCTCGGTGGGATCGGTGTCATCGGCGGTGCGCCGCAACACCGTTCGGCGCTCTCCGCGACGCACGATGCGGGCCAGCGTGTCGGGGCGCCCGGACAGATCGCCCACCACGTCGACGTCGTCGCCCACCACGATCGGGGTGCGGCCCAGCTCACGGGCCCGCATGGCGGTGACCCGGCGATCGACGTCGCCGCCCAGCACGCACCCCCAGCGGCCGCGGTCGACGCTGACCACCATGGCCGCCTCGGCGTCCGCGTGCTCGGGACGGGTCTTGGTCCGCGGTCGCGAGCCCCGGCCGGAGCGGATTTTGACGTCGGACTCGTCGTAGTCGCCGGGCCTCACATGCCGGGCTCTTTCCCGGGCTCCAGCATCCGGGCCCACAGCCGCGGGAAGTCCGGCAGCGTCTTGGCGGTGGAGCCGATGTCGTCGACCTCGACCCCGGGCACCCGCAGCCCGATGATGGCGCCGGCCATCGCCATCCGGTGGTCGGCATAGGCGCGCCAGGTTCCGGACTGCAATGGGGTCGCGGTGATCACCAGGCCGTCGGGGCTTTCGGTGCAGTCGCCGCCCAGCCGGTTGATCTCCTTGCGCAGCGCGGCCAGCCGATCGGTCTCATGCCCGCGCAGATGCGCGATGCCGGACAGCCGCGACACCGATCCCGGCGTCGCCAGCGCCGCCAGGGCGGCCACCGACGGCGTCAGCTCGCCGACCGCGCGCAGGTCGACGTCGAAACCGTCGTAGTCGCCGGATCCGCGCGCCTCCAGGAACGAATCAGTGTGCTGCACAACGGCATTGAGCTTGGCCAGCACGCTCAGGATGTTGTCGGCCGCCTGCACACTGCTCGACGGCCAGCCGGTGATGCGCACCGCGCCACCGGTGACCACCGCCGCGGCCAGGAAGGGCACGGCGTTCGTCAGGTCCGGCTCCACCTCCCAGTGCCGGGCGGCGACCGGTCCCGGCGCCACCCGCCAGCGGTTGGGGACGGAGTCGTCGACGTCGACGCCGGCCTGGCGCAACATCGTCACTGTCATGGCGATGTGCGGCGCCGACGGCAGCGCCCCGCCGGTGTGTTGCACGGTCAGCCCCTCGGCGAACGATGCGGCGCACAACAGCAGCCCCGACACGAACTGCGACGAGGCCGAGGCGTCGATGTTCACGGTCCCGCCGATGACCGAGCCGGTGCCCAGCACGCGGAAGGGGAGACCGGAGCCGTCGATCCGCACGCCGAGCCCGCGCAGCGCGTCCAGCAGCGGGACGATGGGCCGCGCCCGGGCCTGCTCGTCGCCGTCGAACTCCACGATCGATTCGGCCAGCGCCGCCAGCGGCGGGACGAACCGCAACACTGTGCCGGCCAGCCCGCAATCGACCTGGGCCATCGGTTCGGGCGACACGCGACCGCCGACGGTCAGTTCGGTCCCGTCACCGTCCTCGTCGCCGTCGATGTCCAGGCCCAGGGTGCGCAGCGCCCCGATCATCAGGTCGGTATCGCGGCTGCGCAGCGCGCCGGTGATGGTCGGGGTGCCTTGCCCCTGGGCGGCGGCCAGGGCCGCCAGCACCAGGGCGCGGTTGGTCTGCGATTTCGATCCCGGAACGGTCACGGTCGCGCGCACCGGTTGCGCCGCCACGGGGGCCTGCCACGTACTCACCGCTCCATCATTGCCTGTCACCGGTTTCTGCCACCATGGGTGTTATGTGCGGAAGGTTCGCGGTCACCACCGACCCGGCTTTGCTGGCCCAGAAGATCAAGGCGATCGACGAGGCCACCGGCGCGGACGCCGGATCGACGGGCCCCAACTACAACGTGGCCCCGACTTCGACCATCGCGACGGTGGTCAGCCGGCATTCCGAGCCCGAAGACCAGCCGACGCGCCGGGTGCGTCTGATGCGCTGGGGTTTGGTGCCGCCGTGGGCCAAGGCCGGTTCCGGCGGCGCGCCCGACACCAAGGGGCCGATGCTGATCAACGCCCGCGCGGACAAGGTCACCACCTCTCCGGCCTTCCGGACCAGCGCGAAGTCCAAGCGCTGCCTGATCCCGATGGATGGCTACTACGAGTGGCGGGTCAACTCCGCCGACGCGGCCGGCAAGAAGACCCGTAAGACGCCGTTCTTCATGTACCGCGAGGACGGGGAGCCGCTATTCATGGCGGGCCTGTGGTCGGTGTGGAAACCGGCCAAGGACGCCGCGCCGCTGCTGAGTTGCACGATCATCACCACCGATGCGCCCGGCGAGCTCGCGCAGATTCACGATCGGATGCCGCTGGTGGTGCCCGAACGTGACTGGGACCGGTGGCTCGACCCGGACGCCGAGATCGATCGGGACCTGCTGGACCGCACGCCCGACGTGCGCGCCATCCGAATGCGTGAGGTCTCGACGCTGGTGAACAACGTCCGCAACAACGGCCCGCAGCTGCTCGAGCCGGCCGAGCCGCAACCCGAGCAGATGCAAATCCTTTAGCGCTCGGCCGGCGCGATTTCGCGCCGGGCTTTGAGCTGTCGGATTGCGTACAGCTTCTTCGTCGTATGGATAGGCAACCGAATTGCCTGGAGCCACGACGCATCAGGAGAACGCAATGAACACAACGAGACTCAGTGACAGCGCACGTCAACTCATCGGGTCCGACCCGGCCACGCTCGTCACGATCAATCGCGACGGCAGCCCGCAAGTCAGCCTGGTCTGGGTGATGGTGCGCAGTACAGCCGACGGCGGTGATGAGTTAGTCACCGCTCATCTGCAGGAGCATCAGAAAATCCGCAACATCCGGCGTGATCCCCGCGTGGCCGTGACCATCGCGTCCACCGACCGCAGCGGGCCGCAGACGCCGTATCTGTCGGTCAGGGGCACCGCGCGCGTCGAGGAGGGCGGTGCGCCCGAACTGCTCGATGAGATCGCCACGACCATCTTCGGCCCCGGCACGGGGTTCCCACCGCCGGACGCGCCCGCCGGCTACCTGACTCACATCACGATCGAGAAGGTCGGCGGTGTGGGCCCATGGGCGGCCTGAACGTCAAGCTCGCCACTCGGCCGTCTGGAGATCGCCTTTCAGTTTCCGGAAATGGGACCGTTTGAGCCGGCCGCCTCATCGTCGTCTCCATCGCGCAGCAGCTTTTCGGGGTGGTGGAAGGTGTTGGTGCGGGGTTGGCCGGTGTCGAGGGGTGGGGGTGGGATCCATTGGGTGTCGCCTTTGGTGTTTTTGCGGGTGGTCCAGCCGCCGGGGCGTAGCAGGCGGTGATGGGGGCCGCAGGCGAAGGTGAGGTCGTTGCCGTCGGTGGTGTG
>NZ_QMEU01000110.1 GCF_003284975.1 Mycobacterium colombiense | reverse complement strand
AGCGAGCCGCGCAGGTCGTCGCTGTGCACGTGCGGGCATGCCACATACGGCGGCGCCGACCCGAGTGAGACTGTCGGCACCGCCACCAGAGCGGCGTCCAGCCCGGTGCGCGCGGTGACCGACAGGCGCGTGCCCACGACCAGGCACACGGCGCTGCCGGCCACCGCTTCGGCCACACCCGGGTGGCCCATGACGCCGGTCACCCCGAGCGCGGACGACGATCCGAGGCCGGGCGTGCCGGCGACGTCTTTGGCGTCGGGCACGGTAGCCACCCGCGCCCGCAGCACCGCCCGCAGGGCTTCGAGCTCGGCGCGGGCGTCGTCGCGGGCGACCTGCTCGCCAACGATGATGGTCACCGGCCCGCTGGCGTCGCGCAGCATTTCGGCGATCGAGTCCGGGTTGCCGATGGGACGCGAGCCCTCGACCGGCCGCCCGTTCTGCGCGCATTCCAGTGTCGCCTGCTGAATGTCTTTGGGCAGCAACAGAACCGCCGGGCCACCGGAACGTGCCGCTGCGATCGCCCGGGGCAGCAGCGCGACGATGTCGGCGGGCGTACGCAGCCGGCGGCAGAACAGCGACACCGCCGAGAACAACGCCTCGGCGTTCAGTGATCCGTTCTCGCCACTGGTGTCCTGGAAGCTGCCCTGACCGTCCATCGCGGTGGCGGGCTGGCCAATCAACGCCAGCACCGGCACCCGGCTGGCCAGCGATTCGCCCAGCCCGGCAACCAGGTTCAGCGCCGCGCCACCCGAGGTCGCGGCCACCACGCCCAGCCCGGCCCCGCTGCGGCTGTACCCGTCGGCCATGGTGGCCGCGGAGAATTCGTGCTTGGCCAGCACGGCGTTGATGCCGGGGCGGAAGTGGGCGGCGTCGTACACGTCCTCGATGTTGGCGCCGTCCACACCGAAGAGGTGGTCGACTCCGATTGCCGCGAGGTGCCCGACGATGTGGTCGGCCACCCGGTACCTGCCGGGCATGCCTGAAGGAACGAGGTAGGCACTCGGTCGGTTCATTGCTCGTCCATGAACCGTTCACCGGTCACCATCGTGGTGTTGAGATGACCATCGAACTGCGCAACGTGGTGCGCGAGTATCGGGTCGGCGGTCAGACGGTGCGGGCGCTCGACGAGGTCAGCCTGCGGCTGGCGGACGGGCAGTTCGTGTCGGTCGTCGGGCCCTCGGGGGCCGGAAAAAGTACGCTGCTGCATCTGCTCGGGGCCCTGGATTCCCCCGATTCCGGAACGATCGCGTTCGACGGCGAGGAGATCGGGCGACTCGGCGACGAGCAACAGTCGCGGTTTCGTCATCACCAAGTGGGCTTCATCTTTCAGTTCTTCAACCTGTTGCCGACGCTGTCGGCGTGGGAGAACGTGGCGATTCCCAAGCTGCTCGACGGGGTCCGGCTGGGCACCGCCAAACCGGAGGCGATCCGGCTGCTGGACCGCGTCGGGCTCGGCGACCGGACCCGGCACCGCCCGGCCGAGCTGTCCGGCGGTCAGATGCAGCGGGTCGCGGTGGCGCGCGCGTTGATGATGAACCCGCCGCTGATTCTCGCCGACGAGCCGACCGGAAACCTGGACTCCGCCACGGGGGCGGCCATTTTGGCGCTGCTGGCCGAGGTGGCGCACGAGGATGCTCGGGGCCGGCTGGTGGTGATGGTGACCCACAACGCCGACGCGGCCGCGGCCACCGACCGGGTGATCACCCTGCAGGACGGCCGGGTCGGCTCCGACGTGCCGGCGGTCGCCGGGTGAAAACCGGATCGGCGATCACGGCCACGGCGAGCAGGCTGCGGGTCTTCAGCCTGCGCGAGCTCACCGTGCACAGGCGCCGCACGGTCGCGTCGATCGCCGTAATGGCGGTATCGGCAGCGTATTTGGTGGCGGTCTTCGGGATCTTCGGATCGATCACCGGGTCGGTGAGCCGGCTGGCCGACGGGATCGCGGGCGTCGCGGCGCTCGAGGTGTCGGGCATCACCGACGCCGGATTCCCCGATTCGATCCTGGCCGAGGTTGCCGCGGTCCCGGGCGTGGCCACCGCGGCGCCGATGATTCGAACGTCGGCGGTCACGCCGTCGGGGCCCGTGCTGCTGCTAGGCGCCGACGCAAGCACCGCCGCCCTGGGCGGGGCGTTGAAAGACGCGGTCTCCCGACCCGTGCAGGCGCTGTCCGCGACGCCGTCCGGCGTTCAGGTCGGGCCGCGGGTCGGCTATGCGAAAGGCCAGGCGTTCCAACTGGGTTCGGCCTCAGTCACGGTGACCGACGTGCTCGCGGGCAAGCAATACGCGAACCTCAACGGCGGGCACTACGTGCTCGCCCCACTCGCCCTGGCGCAGCACGCCGCCGGCCGCACCGGCCAGCTCGACTCGATACTGATCACCACCACGCCCGGCGCCGACCTGGGAGCCGTTCGCGTCGCGGTCACCGGCGCGGTGAACGGTCGCGCGATCGTGGCGGCCCCCAGCTTCCGGGCGGCCCGCGCCGGTGACGGGGTCAAGCTGATGAACTACATGGCCCTGCTGGGCGCCGCGGTGGCGTTGGTGGTCGGCGCGTTTTTGATCTACACCACGATGACGATGGCGATCACCCAGCGCCGGCCCGTCATCTCGATGCTGCGCGCCATCGGCGGCCGGCGCGTCGCCATCGTCGGCGACATGCTCGCGGAGGCCGCGGTTCTCGGCCTGATCGGCGGGGCCGTCGGGTCCGCGTTGGGAATTACGGCCGCCCACATTGCGATTCGCCGGTTACCCCCGGCGGTGACGCAAGGGCTCGAAGCTCGCGTCGAGTACTGGATGCCCGGTTATGCGCTACCGCTGGCGCTCGCGGTGACGGTGCTCACCAGCGTGGCGGCCGCGGCGATGGCGGCGCGCCAGGTGTACAAGGTTTCACCCATCGAGGCGCTGGCCCCGGTCGGGGCCTCGGCGGCCGACGTCGTGCCACGGTGGTTGCGCGTCGCCTGTGGGGTCGGCGCCGGTGGGGTGATCGCGGTGGCGACGGTGCTCGTCATCGGCCAGCGCAGCAGCTACGCCGTCGTCGCGATGGCCGCCCTGTTGGGCGCCCAGATCGCCCTGGGCTTCGCGCTCACCAGGCCCATCGTCAACGCCGCGGCGGCGACGGCGCGCTCGTTCGGATCGTTCGGGGCGCTCGCGGCGGCGACGATCCAGCGCGCGCCGCGACGCGTGTGGGCGACGGTGATGACCGTGCTCATCGGGGTGCTCACCACCGTCGTGATCACCGGTACGAACGCCGACATGATCCGGTCGGCCCGTGGCATCTTCGCGCCGGTCGCCGACACCGACGTCTGGGTGAGCGCAGATCCCCCGGACAGTTACCCCACCGACGCTCTGCCACAGGGCCTTTCCGGAAAGATCGCCGCGCTTCCGGGGGTGGCGCGAGTGACCGAGGGCGCGTTCGGGTTCGCCGTCGTCGGCGGCACCCGGGTGCTGCTCGACGGGTTCGCCACCGGAAGCCACGATGCGCTGTTCGGAGCGCTCGACGAACGCGTCCGGTCCGCGGTGCTTGCCGGTCAAGGCGTCGTGCTCACCCAGAATCTGGGCGCGATCCTGCACGTGCGGACCGGCGACCCACTGCGGCTGCAGACGCCGCACGGCACGCGGGAGGCGACCGTGCTGGCCCTGGTGCCGTTCTTTTCGACGGTCATCGGCACGGTCGGGATCGACCTGGATCACCTGCGGGCATGGTTCGATCGCCCGGCGGCGACGACGCTGCAGGTCGTCGCCGCGCCCGGCGTGAACCGGCAACGCCTGGCGGCCGCGGTCCGCGCGGCGGTCCCCGCGCCGAGCCACGTGTACGACGGTGCCGCGGCGCTGGCGGGGCTTCAGGCCCCGCTGCATCAGAGCATGTTCATCGCCAACGCGGTGTGGATCATCGTCGTGACAGTGGCCGCGGTCGCATTGCTCAACACGTTGACGCTGTCGGTGATCGAACGGCGCCGCGAGATCGGCGTGCTGCGGGCTATGGGCTCCAGTCGGCGATTCACCTTGCGGATGGTCCTGGCCGAGGCGGCCGGAATCGGTGTGGTGGGCGGCGTTTTGGGGCTTACGCTCGGATTGACCGACCAGTGGCTGTTCAGCCGCATCAGCGGTGACATCATGAACTTCGAAGTCGGCTTTCGGCTGAGCCCGCTCGCGCTCGCCTTCACGCTCGGTGCGCTCGCGATCAGCCTGCTCGGCTCGGTGCCACCGGCGCGGCGTGCGGCGCACCTGTCCATCATCGAGGCGGTCAGCGTCGAGTGAGGATGGCGAATCCCTGCAGATGGGGTTTGCACGGGAAGGGCACCGGCGTTCGCGGAACGCTGCGCAGCGCGGTGGTGTCGAATCCGGCCGCGGCGATCGCGTCGCGGGTTCGCCGGTTCGGCTCGCAACCGCCCGCCAGCCACGACCAGGGGCGGGCGACCAGGTCCTGGAACCGGCCCGTCGCGCCCTCTCCGCGCACGTGCTCGAGGACGACGAGCCGGCCCCCGGGCACCAGGACCCGCCGGATCTCGCGGAGGGTCGCGGCCACGTCGTCGACCGAGCACAACACCAGCCCGATATGCACGGAATCGAACGCGTTGTCCGGGAAGGGTATCGCTTCACCGACGCCCTCGACGATGTCGACCGCGATGCCACGGCGTTGCGCGAGCCGCCTGGCCATCCGCCGAAACGGCGCCTCGGGTTCCACCGCGGCGACCGACGTCACCGTCGCGGGCAGAAACTTCAGGTCGGCTCCCGGCCCCAGGCCGAGCATCAACAGCCGGCCGGTCGCGTTGCTCAGGGCGGCCCGCCGATACCGGTGGTAGAACAACCGGTCGAAAACCGGCTGGCCGAACCGGTACACATACAGAAACAGGAATTGCCGAAGCGTCATCGGCCACCCAGATCCATTCGGAACGGCGGATATTCGTCGCGCATCAACGACACGTACACCGCCACCCGGTAGCGCCAGCGCACCATGCCCATCAGCAGATCGAACATGCCCTGCGGAATGGTTCCGGTGCACAACAGCGCCACCGCGCAGATGACGCAGAGCACCTGCAGCGTCGCCTCCATCGACCAGCACAGCAGGACCTGCGGGGTTGCCAGCAGCCACTTCACCAGCACCGCCCAGTTTTTCAGCCGTTCCGGGTAGTCGACGGTAAGGTCCCCGGGGTAGTCGGGCCGGGATGCGAGGGTGAACGGCGGGTACTTGTCGGTGCTGTTCATCGGGAATCGGTAGTTCATCACGCGCCACGACCAGCGCAGCACCCCGACGTTGAATTCGAACAGCGGCCGCGGATACCGCCCGGTGCACAGGATCACCACGCCCGCGGCCACGGTCGAGAGCGGATACACCAGGTAGAGCAGGATCAGGATCGGGTAGTGCGGCAGGGCCAGCACGCACCACTTCAACAGCCAGAGCCAGCGCGAGGGCGTGTCGAAATCGCCTCGCACCCTTACAAATTCGACCGGTTCGTTCACGGACTCGACGGAATCTTCGCCACTACCCCCAAGTTTCGGCTGATTCGAGCGGACATCCGGCGATGACTCGTGCAGCGCAGAAACGTCGTCAGCGCCGAGGTTTGCAGCCGGTCGGAGATCAGGGCGGCGGGTCTGAGCACGCGCTCACCGTGCGACACCGGCAACGACGCCGCCCACGACACGGCCATGACCCGCCGCCGCCGGGTCTTCTCGTAGGACCGCAACGCACGCGAAACGTCTTCGCGGCGACCGTTTGTCGCACAATGCACGCCCGCCAGCGCCTCGCACAGCACCATGGTGTCGAGCAACGCCTGGTTGGTGCCCTGCGCCAGGGTGGGCGGCATCGTGTGCGCGGCGTCGCCGAGCAGGGTGACCGGGCCTTGGCCCGCGCGCGGGATCGGATGGCGGAAATGCGGGAACGGCGAACGGGCCAAATCGTCGTCGGTCAAGGTGGCGAGCACCCGATCGACCGAGTCCGACCATCCGCAAAAGTGCGACCGCATCATCTCGATCGGCCGCTGCGGCCGGACGAAGTCGGGCGACCACGGCAAATCGAACCACCACTGCACGTCCGAGCCACCGGCCGGCCACAGGCCGAGGTTGCCGTGCCCGCCGATGATCATCAGCGCGGCATCGGAATCCGCGATCTCCGGAAGCGTGGCCAGCCCCTGCCAGCTGCACCAGCCGGTGGGCGACGCGCCTTGCCCACCAACGTGATCGCGCACCCGCGAGTGCAGGCCGTCGGCACCGATCAGCACGTCCCCCTCGGCCACCGTGCCGTCGTCGAACTCGACGCTGACCCCGTCACCCGTGGTTGCCAACCCGATCACCCGGGAACCGCACCGGATGCGCTCGACCGGGAACCCCTCGAGAAGCCGATCCAGCAGAACGCGGCGCGGAACCATGCGGATGGGCGCACCCAGTCGCCGCACCATCGCGGTCACGTCGAGGGTTCCGACCCTGCGGCCCGTGGGCGTCACCGCCCGCACGGTGGCCAGGGGCCGGCCGGCGCCTTCCATGTCGACACCCAGCTGGTTGAGGACCGTCTCGCCGTGCGACCAGACCGTCACGGCGCCGCCGGCCGCCCGCACATCGGGCCGCTGCTCGAAGACGGTGACGTCATGTCCGTCGCGCAGCAGGCCCCGGGCGACGGAAATGCCGGCGACACCGGCGCCCACGACGAGCACCCGGAGCGAACGCGCGTCGCCGAACACGCGATCCTCTATAGCGAGCGTTGCAGGAGCACTTGGCCGCTGTCGGCGGCAACCACCTGCACGGCGGCGATCTGGTCGATCGGGGTCGAGATGGCGCCCGCGGGTGTCGCCGTGTGACCGGGCACGGCCACCCACGTCGCCAACCGCGTCTGGCTGCCATCACGACCCACCACAACCATGGCGAGCGTGTCGTGGTGCGCGTTGAGCGGCGCCAGGCACACGCAGCGCAGGTTGATGGAGGTCCCCCAGTGCTGGCTGCTGACGGCGACCGTCGACGTCAGCAGGGTGGTGCTCACCTGCGCCATCGGCTCCGACGACGCGGTCACCTGCTGGGACGGAGTCGACGACCACCCCTCGAGACCGACGAACACCCCGATCGCCAGCACCGCGGCCGCGGCCGCCGACACCACCCAGGTCACCACCCGGGTGCGGCGCCGGCGCCAACGAACCGTCGCCAGCAGGGACGGCAGCAACCGTGGCGACATCTCCGGGGCCGGACCGGATTGGTCGATCTCGGCCACCTCGGCATGGTCAAGCTGTGAGAGCAGGGCCGGCACGCCACTGAGGTCGGCGACGGCCTCCCGGCAAGCCGGGCAGCGCGCCATGTGCGTCTCGAATTCGCGGCGTTCCGCGGCCGACAAAGATCCCAACACGTATGCGGCATCCCACATCGCGTAGCGGTCTTCGGGAGGGCCGACATCCTGCACCGGCGTCCTCATTTCATCCATCTCCGTCACCCCTCAAGCATTCGGAGCCCCTCATCGGGTAACCCCAAGTTCCTGCAGAGTGAGTCGCAACGCCCGCACGGCATAGTGTAGTCGCGACTTCACTGTTCCCTCGGCGATGCCGAGGTCCGCAGCTATCTGCGTGGTGGTCCATCCGCGGTAGTAGGACCGTTCGATCACTGCTCGGTGCTCAGCGGACAACTGGGCCATCCCGTCCGCTATCAGCAACCGGTCCAGCGCCGCATTGACCTCATCCGGCGTGGACTGTTCGGGCGCACCCGATACGTCTGTGGAACCGACGACGTTGCGAAACCGCGCGCTGCGCCGGTCGTCGATGATCATGTTGCGGGCCACCGTGAACAGCCACGCCCGGGCCGAGCGCTCGGTGTCCCCGACGACCTCGGGGTGCTGCCATGCGCGCAGCAACGTCTCCTGGACCACATCCTCGGACTGGCTCGCGTCCCCCGTCAGCCGCAGCGCATAACGCCACAGCACCGCGGCGTGTTCGTCGTAAAGCGCCTTCATCAGAGCGGCTTCGGCAGCCCCGGAAGCCCTCCCCGTGCCAGCCACACGAGCCACTCGATCACCTCCTGCCCGGGAAACGAGCGGAGCCGAGGTTTAGTTCACCAGGGTCAGGATGCGCGGCCCCGCGTCGGTGACCGCGACGGTGTGCTCCCAGTGTGCCGCGCGCGAGCCGTCGGTGGTGGTGACCGTCCACTGGTCGTCCAGCACCACCGTCTTGCCGGTGCCCAACGTCAGCATAGGTTCGATGGCCAGCACCGACCCGGCGGCCAGCAGGGGGCCGCGCCCGGGCGAACCCTCGTTGGGCAAAAACGGGTCCATGTGCATCTGCCGGCCGATGCCGTGCCCGCCGTAGCCCTCGACGATCCCGAAGGCGCGCGAATGGCGGACCTCCGCGTCGCGCGTGCCCATCTCGATGGCGTGCGACACGTCGGTCAGCCGGTTACCGGGCACCATCGCCGCGATCCCGGCCTCCAGCGATTCCCGGGTCGCCTGCGACAGCGCTTCGTCGGCGGCGTCCAGCGTCCCGACCCCGAAAGTGATCGCGGCGTCGCCGTGCCAGCCGTCGAGCACCGCGCCGCAGTCGATGGACACCAGGTCACCGGGCGCCAGGATCTCGGCGGCCGAGGGTATGCCGTGGACGATCCGCTCGTTGACCGAGGAACAGATCGACGCCGGATAACCGTGATAGCCCAGGAAAGACGGCACCGCGCCGGCGTCCCGGATCACCGACTCGGCGATCTCGTCCAGGCTCAACGTCGACACCCCGGCGATCGCGGCCGCTCGCACCGCCTGCAGCGCCGCCGCAACCACCGCGCCCGCCGCCGCCATGGCGTCGAGCTCACCGGCGCTGCGCTGCGGCACCACCTTGCGGCTGCGCAGCCGCGCCAGCGGGTTCATCCCTACTTGCCCAGCGCCTGCAACGCGCGGGCGAACACTTCGTCCATGGTGCCGACGGCGTCGACCGTCTTGAGCTCGTCGCTGTAGTACTCGAGCAGCGGTGCGGTCTCGTCGCGATAGACCTTCATCCGGTTCAGGATGATGTCGTCGGTGTCGTCAGCGCGGCCCCGCGCTTTGAGCCGCTCCAGCAGCTCCTCCTGGGACACCCGGAATTCCAGCACCGCGTCGATGTCGGTGCCCCGGCGCCCCAGCATGTCGTGCAGCGCTTTGGCCTGTTCGGTCGACCGCGGGAAGCCGTCCAGGATGAAGCCGTTGGCCGCGTCGGCATCGCTCAGGCGGTCGTCGACGAGCTGGTTGGTCAGCTCGGAGGGCACCAGGTCGCCGGCGTCCAGGTAGCGCTTGGCCTCTAGGCCCAGCTTGGTTCCGTTCTCGATGTTGCTGCGGAACAGCTCACCGGTGGAGATGTGCGGGATTCCCAGCTTTTCGGAGAGCTTCTGGGCCTGCGTTCCCTTGCCCGCCCCCGGCGGTCCCAGCAAAACGACTCTCACTTGAGGAACCCTTCATAGTTGCGCTGCATGAGCTGACTCTCGATCTGCTTGACCGTATCCAAGCCCACGCCGATCATGATCAACACCGCGGTACCGCCGAACGGCAGATTCTGAACCGCTCCGCCATTGCCGATCTGCAAGAACAAGTTGGGCAGCACCGAGATCGCACCGAGGTAGATCGAACCCGGCAGGGTGATCCGGCTCAGCACGAAACGCAGGTAGTCGGCGGTCGGCTTGCCCGGGCGGATGCCGGGGATGAACCCGCCGAACTTCTTCATCTCGTCGGCACGCTCGTCGGGATTGAAGGTGATCGACACGTAGAAGTACGTGAAGAAGATGATGAGGCCGAAGTAGATGGCGATGTACACCGGATCGCTGGGGTCGGACAGGTAGCTGCCGACGAACTTGTCCCACCAGCTGTTGCCCACGCCGCCGCTGCCGCTGCGGATCAGCTGGGTGATCAGGTGCGGGATGTAGATCAGCGAGGACGCGAAGATGACCGGGATAACACCGGCCTGGTTGACCTTGAGCGGCAGGTACGTCGAGGTTCCGCCGTACATGCGCCGGCCGACCATGCGCTTGGCGTACTGGACCGGGATCCGGCGCTGGCCCTGCTCGACGAACACGACGCCGACGATGATGACCAGCGCGGCGACCAGGACGGCGGCGAAGATCATCCCGCCGCGGCTGTCCAGGATCGTCTTGCCCTCGGCGGGGATGCGCGCCGCGATCCCGACGAAGATCAGCAGCGACATGCCGTTGCCGATGCCGCGCTCGGTGATCAGCTCACCCATCCACATCACCAGCGCCGCGCCGGCCGTCATCACCAGCACGATGACCACCAGCGTGAAGATGCTCTGGTCGGCGATGATGTCCAGCGAGCAGCCCTGCAGCAGCCCGCCGTTGGCGGCCAGGGCCACGATGCTGGTGGCCTGCAGGATGGCCAGCGCGATGGCCAGATAGCGGGTGTACTGCGTCATCTTGGCCTGGCCGGATTGGCCTTCCTTACGCAGTTCCTCGAACCGCGGGATGACGACCGTGAGCAGCTGCACGATGATGCTGGCCGTGATGTAAGGCATCACCCCCACCGCGAACACGGTGAGTTTGAGCAGCGCACCACCGGAGAACAGGTTGATCAGCGAGTAGATCTGTCCGGCCGCGCCACCGCTGGCCTCTTTGATGCACTGCTGGACGTTCGGGTAGTTGACGCCAGGGGACGGTAACGCGGCGCCGACCCGATACAAGACGACGATGCCAAGCGTGAAGAGGATCTTCCGTCTCAGGTCGACTGTCCGCAGCGATGAGATGAAAGCGGAAAGCAACTCTTCCTCCTGCGCAGCCGGGGGTTTCCTGCATCACGCGCCCAACACCCGCAGGCCAGGACGTACGGCCGACTAATCTACAGCGCGTCAAACCGTGTACGAGACTAACAGCTGGTACGGGCAGCTCTGGTCAGGGCCTTTACTGCGCCCCCCTGAAAGACCGCCCGCGGCGCGGTTAACCGGGCGTTTGCGTCACCGCCGCCACACCGGAGAAAAACACAGGAAGCCGTAAGCCGCTGGGCGTAGAGTTCCCCTGACTCGTTGCATTTGCTAAATAACTTGGGAGCAGCATGACACGCACTGACCAAGACAGCTGGGACTTGGCCTCGAGCGTCGGTGCCACGGCCACCATGGTCGCCGCGGCCCGCGCGTTGGCCAGCGAGGGTTCCAATCCGATCATCAACGACCCCTTCGCCGCGCCCCTGGTGCGCGCGGTCGGCCTCGATTTCTTCCGGCGCCTGGTCGACGGCGAGGTCACCGAATCCGAGGGCTACGAGGGCAGCGGCAAGGACCTGGGTCTAGAGACCGACTCGATCGCCGTGCGCACCCGCTTCTTCGACGACTTCTTCCTCGACGCCGCCCGCGACGGGGTCCGCCAGGCGGTGATCCTGGCCGCCGGCCTCGACTCCCGCGCCTACCGGCTGAGCTGGCCGGCCGGCAGCGTGGTCTACGAGGTCGATCAACCCGCCGTCGTCGAGTTCAAGAGCACGACGATGTCCGACCTGGGTGCCGCCCCGGCCGCGGAGCGGCGCACGGTCAGCATCGATCTGCGCGAGGACTGGCCGGCCGCGTTGCGCGACAGCGGCTTTGACGTGACCCAGCCGACGTCGTGGAGCGCCGAGGGACTGCTGATGTACCTGCCGCCGGACGCCCAGGACCGGCTCTTCGACAACATCACCGAGCTCAGCGCCCCTGGCAGCAGGCTGGCCACCGAGTATCACCCGGAGACCGCCGGCACGACGATGTCGCAACGCGCCCAGGAGTTCAACGACAGGTGGGCCAAAGTCGGCTGCGACATCGACCTGTCGGGGCTGTTCTTCGACGGCGAGCGCAGCAACGTCGTCGACTACCTCACCGGAAAGGGCTGGGAGGTGGCCGCCCGGCCGCGCCGCGAGCTATTCGGCGAATACGGCCTGACATTCCGCGACAACGAGGCGATGGCGCAGTTCCGCAACATCGTCGCGGTGACCGCCACCCTGCGTTAGCAGCGCTCGCAAGCCCCGCCCGGGGTCGCCACCAAAAGGTTAGGAGACGGGTATGCCGGAGACCGACAGCAAGCGATCGGACGGCGACAGCTGGGATCTGGCGTCCAGCGTGGGGGCCACCGCCACCGCAGTGGCCGCCCGCCGGGCGCTGGCGTCCAAGGGTCCCAACCCGCTGATCGACGATCCCTTCGCCGAGCCGTTGGTGCGCGCCGTCGGCGTCGAGGCCTTCATCCGGATGATGGACGGAGACATCGAGACCCCCGAGGATGATCCGGCGTTCACCCCGCAGCGGCTCGGTGAGGGCATGGCGGTCCGCACCCGGTTCTTCGACTCGTTCTTCCTGGGGGCCGCCGACTCCGGTATCCGCCAGGCCGTCATCCTGGCCTCGGGACTGGACACCCGGGCCTATCGGCTGGCCTGGCCGCGCGGCACCGTGGTCTACGAGATCGACCAGCCGCCGGTGATCGAGTTCAAGACCCGCACGCTGACGGACCTGGGCGCAACCCCGAGCGCCGACCGGCGAGCGGTGGGCGTGGACCTGCGCGACGATTGGCCGGCCGCATTGCGCGACGGTGGATTCGATGCGGCCGCGCCCACGGCGTGGAGCGCCGAGGGCCTGTTGGGTTATCTGCCGCCGGAGGCACAGGACCGCCTGTTCGACAGCATCACCGCGCTGTCCGCCCCCGGCAGCCGGATCGGCACCGGCTACGTGCCCGACATCCGTGGCCGCATCGAAAAGCGGGGCCGCGAGATCAGCGAGCGCTGGCGCCGGATGGGGCTGGACCTCAACTGGGCGGATCTGGTCTACCCCGGCGAACGCAACGACGTGGTGACCTACCTGTCCGAACGGGGCTGGCGTTCGTCGGTGCACAGCACCCCGGAACTGTATGCCGCCAACGGTTTCGAGTTCCCCGAGCAGCCGTCGATGGCGGCCTTCGCCGACATCCGATACGTCACCGCGATCCTGTCCGAGGAGGCGTCGTGACCCGCACCGATCGAGACACCTGGGACCTGGCCTCGAGCGTGGGCGCCACGGCGACCTGGGTCGCCGCTTGCCGGGCGCTGGCCGGTAAGCGGGCCGACGCGCTGATCGACGATCCGTTCGCCGACCCGCTGGTCCGCGCGGTGGGCGCCGAGTTCTTCATCCGGGTGCTCGACGGCGAAATCACCGATGAGACCGGGGGTCTCGACGCCGACGCCGACCCGGACGCGGAATTCAACCTGCAGCGCATGACCAACATGATGGCCGTGCGCACCCGCTACTTCGACGACTTCTTCACCGACGCAACCGCTTCCGGCATCCGCCAGGTGGTCCTTCTGGCCTCCGGCCTGGACTCACGCCCCTATCGCCTGGCCTGGCCGGCGGGCACCGTGGTGTACGAGGTCGACCAGCCCGCCGTCATCGAGTTCAAGTCCACGACGCTGGCCCGGTTGGGGGCCCAGCCCACCGCGCAGCTGCGCACGGTGTCGGTCGACCTGCGCGAGGACTGGCGTGGCGCCCTGCGGGACAAGGGTTTCGACGAGTCGCGGCCCAGCGCCTGGAGCGCCGAGGGCCTGTTGATGTATCTGCCGCCGCAGGCGCAGGACAGCCTGTTCGACGTGATCACCACGCTCAGCGCGCCGGGCAGCCGGCTGGCGACCGAGTACCACGACGGCGGCACATCGGAGCTGCTGGAAAGGCGCGCAAAGGCGATGACCAGGCGGTGGGGGCAATTCGGCTTCGATGTCGACGTGTCGACGCTGGTCTACCGCGGCGAGCGCACGCCCGCAGCGCAGTATCTGAGCGCCCTCGGCTGGCGGGTGTCGACCCGCACCCGCGCCGACATGTTCGCCGAGGCGGGGCTGCCCATGCCACCGGGCGACAGCCTGGAGTCGCTGCGGCACAGCATCGCGGTCGACGCCATACTGCCCTGACGGTCAGTGGGGGTTGGCCGCCGGTGCCCGCACGACCATCGGCACTGCCGGGAAACACCAGGCCATCTCCGAGCGCGACTTGCGCAGCGCGGCAGTGCCGTAACCGCGCTTGCGGTGATCGGGGTGGATCCAGATCCGCACGTCGACCTCGCCGCGGACCAGCTCGCCGAACACCATGCCGACCTTCTCGCCGTTGTCGATGGCCACGAACCAGGCCGCCTCTTCGTCGTCGACCCGGCCCAGCGCGGCGCTGATCTCGTCGTCGAGATTGCCGGCCTGCCCGCCGGATCCGTCGCCCGACACGCCACCCATGTCCTCGGTGCGGACGCCGAAGATGTCGCGGTCCTCGCTCGCGGAGAACGGCCGCAGCTCCAGGGTGTCCCCCGAACTTGCGGGACGCTCGCCAAGGGTGAAGCTCAGCTGCTTGTTCAGGTCCTCGAGTTCGGTCTGGATCGTCTTTCGCGAATCCTTCGTGAGTCGGTCGAAGGACAAGCCGAATACCGCTTCGGCACCCGTCTGCGAGATACCGAGCAAACCGGCGATGGCGTTGATTGCCTCCGATTTGTTGCCGGCCTCCACAATCAGGTCGAGTACTTCGTGCCGTCGTTCGAGGGCTTTCAACAGTGCGTCGGCGATTTCGCGGCGGGCGGCTTTGCGGTCCTGGTCGGTCATTGCACCAGCCTAGATCGCCGATGGTGCCACCGCGCTACATCTGCGGTCTCCCAACTCCAAGAAGCGCTGGTAGCGATCCCCGACCGCGTCGGCCCAGGCGGGGTCGGGATCCACGATGCGCTCGGTGCGCACCCACCGGGTGGCATCGGCGATGGTTGTCTCCAGGCCGACCGCCATGCGCGCCAGGAAGGCCGCGC
>NZ_QMEU01000010.1 GCF_003284975.1 Mycobacterium colombiense | reverse complement strand
CCATGGCGATCACCGCGACCGCGGTGTGGGCGGCGGTCAGCGGCGTCACCGGCGCGAACATCCGATCGCCACCGTCGCGGCCCAGCCACTTGCCCATGGCCGCCAATCCCGTGGACAGCGACTCGTACTGCGGTTCGAACGACTCGCCGTCCACCCTGGGCACCAGCACCAGGGTGTCGCCGTCCTGGACGCCCAGCTCGTCAAGGCTTTTGTTGATGTCGAGCCGAACGCCGTTGATCTTGTGCAGTTCGTAGCTGCCCGCCGGCAATGCGATGCCGTCAAAGCCTTTGCGCTTCAGGTCGGCGTCGAACAGCTCGACCATTCCCTCAAAGAATCCCTCCATCGGAATTCCGGCGGGAAACACCTGGGAACACAGATGCTTTTCGTAAGAAATGTTGACCGCACAACGCGCCGGGAAAGCGACCTTATGCGGCGCTGTCACGGCACCGACCGCTCGGCGTCAGGAATGTATTTATCCGCCAGCCCGGCGGTGATTTCGAAGAGACGCAATCGCGTTTTCTTCTTGAGCTCGTGAACGGTATCGATGATGCCACCTTTGGCGAGGTGGGGATCAAACGGCACCACTTCGACCGTCGCACCGACCTTGGTGAAACGCTCGGTCAAGTACGCCAACGCGTCCTTGTCGGTGATCTGGTCGGTGTGGTTCACAATTACGGTGCTGCGCGAAACCAACTCGTGGTAGCCCTGCGACCGCAGATAGTCCACCGCCCGCAGCACCGGGCGTGACCGGTCCGCGGTGATACCGGAGACGAAGACGAGCGTGTCGGTGTTCTCCAATACCGGCTTCATCACCTCGTGTTCGAGGTCGGGGGAGGTGTCGACGATCATCACCGTGTGGGTGCGCCGCAGGCGCGACAGCACCCCGGAGAACATCGCGGGCACCAGCGGCCTGGGCTGGTCGGAGGTCCGGTTACCGGCCAGGACATCAAGCCCAATCACGTTCTGTCCCAGATGTTCTCGAATATCCGCGTAACCCTGGACATCGGTGTCGTTGATGATTGCGGTGTAGTCGCCGGGCGGGGATTCGTCGATGCGGTCGGCCAGCGTCCCGAAGCCCGGGACGGCGTCGATCGCAATCACGTTCTGCGGACGGCATTCCCGGAACACACCCCCGAGGCAGGCGACGAGCGTGGTGACGCCCACGCCGCCCTTGCCGGAGACGACCGTGATGACGTATTGCCGTCGAATATGCCGTCGGATGCGATTCTGCAGGTCGCGGTAGTGCCGTTCCCGGGGGGACTCGCCGGGATTTATTTTATGAAAAGAGATGGTGTAAATGAATTTCCGCCAGCCCGACCCTGGTGGAATTTTCCGCGGCGCGGCCAGATCGGTAATACGCATGGTGTCCGAAACCGAATCCGGGAAGTTGCTGGCCCCTGACGGATCCCCCCGTCTGAGCGCTCCTTCGTCCGACATATTCGGGTCATTCCAAGGGCTCGTCACGACGAGATGCTAACACGGTTGGCGATACCGCGTTTACTCGTTCAGAAACCTTTCAAGCACGACAGACGTTGCTATTCCAAGACTTTGGTTATCTAAGTTACTTTCGCCAGTTCGCTTGCGGCGCACCGTCACACCACTCGCCGATAGGAGTGCCACTCGTCGCCCGCGGGCAATCGGCGGATGAGCCGTTGAATCGCGCCGCCGATGTCGGTGCGCGACCCCGGCGAAAGAATCTGGTACTGACGCTGCCCCGAGGTCACGCTCTCGATGCAGATCCGGCCGGCGGGGGTGTCGACGATGGACACCGTCGCATCCCCGACGGCGATCCGCGCCAATTCGTCCGGTCCCACGCCGGCCTGCAGGCCCACGATGTTGGCGTGCGCGGATCGCGCGGGATCGGCGGCCGTCAGCACCATCTGCAGCTGGTCGGCGTCGAGGCGTTGTTCCAGCAGGAACGACCGCAGGCTGGCGGTGTCGCGAACCGAGCTCAGTAATTGCTCGGTATCCAGGGTGACCGGGCGCAGCGGCGCCGCCTCGGCCACGCCGCAGAGCCGCTCGATCTGACCCACCACCAGGTCCCTGGCCGATGCCTCGTTGTTGGCCGTGCCGGCGGGATACAACCGCACCATGTCGGCGTGGCGTTCCAGGACCACCCACCATGTCGCGAAACGGCAGATCGATGCCCGCGTCGGCTCGCGGCCCGGGACCCCGATCATCACCAGCAGCCCCAGGTCGCGCCGCAGCAGGACCGTCAGCCACTCGCGGATCATCGGGTCGACGTCGCCGGCCTCATCGAGCGCACCGGCGGCCATCAGCGCCGCGGCCGCGGGGTGGCTACGGGCGCGCTCGGGGGTATCCAGGCGCGGCAGCATGGGCCGCAGGCCCAGCTCAGGGCAGGTTTGCTCCACCCCTGTGATCGCCTGCAAGACCCATAAGCCGTCGACCGTGGTGGTCAGCATGTCGCCTTACCTCACTCAGTGGGACGCCCGACCGGTGGATAAGAGACCAAAAGGTGGGGCACATACGCCCGGCGCATCTGCCCCACCCTTGTTTGTCTCGGTCTGGTTGTGCGGACTCAGAACAGACCGGCGATGTGCTGGTCGGTGCTGAGCGCGTTGTCCAGCACGTGGGAGGTCGTCACCCCGTGCTGGCGGATGGTGTCGATGAGCCCCTGCAGCCCAGACAGCATCTGGGCCTGGGCCTCGAAGAAGCCCGATGCGCCGTGGCCGGCGAAGAATTCCTGCAGGGCGTGCGTGCGGTTGGAGGTGTCGTCGAAAATCGACTGCAACTGGCCGGCGCGGGAGGCGACGTCGGTGGCGAAGTCGGCTACGGCTCCCGGGTTATAAGTGATCGGGTCGGACATGGTGATTTTCCTTTCAAAAGACCATTAATGAAATGACGAATGACTGGGTGATCAGGAGCCGTGGCCGCCGAATAGCGCGCTAAAGGCGTGCGAGGAATCCGCCTCGTGGCCTTCCATCAGCGCCGCCGCCTTCGTCAGGCCCTCGGCCAGACGCGTGCCGCCGGTCAAGACTTTATTCAAGTCGTTTTGAACCTCGATGGCCGTCGCGTGCGACGCCGTCACAGCAGAGCCAGACCAGGTGGACGGGTTCATCACGTTTTCTTGATTCGCGACGTATCCCTGGCCAATCCCGATCGCGTGCTCCATGTTCGCTTGGATAGCGTTGGAAGCATCGCGAAGCATTTGCGGTGTTACTTTGATTGTCACGGAATTCTCCTTCTCCGGTGGGCCGCCCCCCGTGAGGGCATGAAGCGAAGTGTATGGCGGCTATTTGGACCTGTCGATTCACCTTTCACCAGGGGGTTGGCTTCACACTCGAGCGTCGACGACCCGCACGGTCGCGGGCTGGTCGGCCTTGTCACGGGAGCCGCGGTCGCCTCCCGCCCCGTGCCCCACGGGCATACCGCCCATCGGAGCACCACCCATCGTCGTGGTCTGCGGTCGCAGGGCCTCGGCGCCTAATGCCCCGGCCGGTCTCAGGCCCACCGGCCGGCCACCGGTGGCGGGCTCGAAGGCGCTGACCGGACGGGTGAAACTCGTTGCGGGCACGCCCGCACCGCCCACGGATGCGCCCCCGCCGACGCCGGCCTCGGCCGCGGAAAGCCCGGTGGTGGCTGACACCGTCGAGACGGCCGGGGTCGCCCCGCCCATGCCTAAGGCACCCGGATTGGAGAACATGCCCATCAGCGGCTGCATCATCTGCATCGGCGCCTGCATCATCTGCATGGGGGCCTGCATCACCTGCGGGACCGCTCCCATCAGCTGCTGCGCCGGCTGCATCAACGAGGTGGCCTGGCTCATGAAGTCCTGGCCACCCGAGGCCGCCCGGCCGGCTCCCTGCGTGCCGGTCTGCGCGCTCTGCATGGCGGCGCGCATGCCGTCGCCGGCCCCTTGCTCCGCCGCGGACTCGCCGATCGCCGCGGCGGCCTGCGCGGGCGCGGCCGGTGATGCGCCCATGGTGGCGACCGGCGGCGGAATGGTCAGGCTTTGCGACAGGGCCGTCAGGATCGTTCCGTAGCTGGCTCCGACGGCGGAGTTGTTCGGCCACATCGACCCGAAATATTCGAGCTCCAGCGACGTGATGCGCGGGGTCAGTGCGCCAAGCACCAGCGGGTTGATGCCGTAGTCGGTCGCGGTCTCGGTGCGGTTCTCGATGCACTCGGGCGCGGGACGCATTGATCCATAAGCCATTTGATACGCCGAGACCGCGGTCGAGACCACCGCCGGTTTGACGTCGACCCAGCCGGCCAGCCCGTGCAGTGACGCGTTCAGTGCGGTCGCGTTTGCCGCCGAGGCCAACGAACCCGAGCCCGTCCAGCTCGCCGATGTCGCGACGGTGTTGATCGTCGACGCGATGCTGGAGCCGTGATGAGTTGCCGCCAAGGCGGTCCAGGCGGCCTGGTTGGCCAGGTGAGTGATGACGCCGGCCCCCGCCTTGAGCAGCAGGTCGTTTTCCTCAGGCGTACGCGCAGCCCACCCCGGATCGGCCATGCGTACTTCCCCCTCTATTACGTCGCTGGGCCCTAGGCCCCGATTGCCATCGTCAAGCTGCGCATGAGCTCCGTGACGACATACGTGCTCGAGGCGATACTCTGCGCACCGGCGAACAGGCCGCGCTGGGCGGCGTGCTCGGACACTACGCCCAGATAGCTACCGCCGCAGGCGTTGAGCGCCGCGGCGAACATGGCCGAATCGGGGTCCCCGCCCATGGGCAGCACCCCCAGCAGGACGGGCGCCGCCGCCGAAGCGGCCGCCTCGGTCTCCGCGCTGATCGCCGTCTCGGTGCTCGAGGACGCCAGAACCGTTTCTGGCCCGACTGATACAACCATGATTTCCCTCCGAACGCTCAACCCAAATCCACGTGCTTGGGGCCTTAGTGTAGTGCGGTTTCGTTGATCTTGTATTCACTGCGACTATGGCCGGACTCAAGGCCCGGAATTCGCTTAAGTAACGCCAGTCCCAAGCGTGAAATCACTGGATTCCCAGACGGAGTCGTCAATAAACCTCAGTCGCCACTCAAGGCTCGGCAGCCACAAATGCACCTCCACCACCTTCGGTGCATTGTGACGCGCTTAGTTTAATCACGGTCGTGATGGCACACCGCTTCGAGTTTGATGCCGAATGGGTCATACCAGAACGTGGCGTAATAATGGCCGGGATATTGCGGGAAATGGCTCGGCGGATGAATGACCGAACCGCCGATTCGAACGACGTGATCGTGCACGGCTCGCACGGACGACCGGTGCCGCACAGTGAATGCCAGATGTTGCAGCCCCGCTTGCTGCGCCGAGTACTCGTGCGCCTCGAGCGCCGGATAGAAGAACAGGAAAGTGCCCGGCTTGTTCTGGGCGGGTCGATAGGAAAATTCGTCGTCGGCATGAAAGAACGGTTCAAAACCGACAAGGGGCATCAGCGCGTCGTAGTACCGTTTCGCGGCTGACAGATCGGGCACGTTGATGCCCAGGTGGCCGAGCATGCCTCATTGTGCGATATCGACGGCGCGGTGCGCGCGGGGGTGGGCCGGCCCGGGCGATCCGCCGCTAGGCCGGTCCGCGCCCGTCGCCGGCCAACCGCAGCAGCAACCGGGTGCCACCGAGCGGACTGGTCTGCAATGCCGCTGTGCCACCGTGCAGTTCGGCCTGCTGGGCGACCAGCGCCAAGCCCAGCCCCGAGCCCGACCGCGAGGCCGTCGAGCCCCGGGCGAACCGCTCGAAGACCGTGGCGCGTTCGGATTCCGGGACCCCGGTGCCGTCGTCGTCGATCGCGATCTCCACGCCCTCCCCGGAACTGCCGACGGTCAGCAGGATCTTGCCGGCGTTGCCGTGTTTGACGGCGTTGGCGATGGCGTTGTCGATCACCAGCCGCAGTCCGGTGGGCAGCCCGATCATCAGCACCGTCGGCGACGGCACGAGCGAGACCTCCACATCGGGATAGACGCGCAGGGCGTCGTGGGCGGCGCGATCGAGCAGCTCGGTGATGTCGAACGGGACGAAGTCGTCGACGGTCGTCAGCTCGCCCTGGGCCAGCCGCTCCAGCGCGGTCAGCGTGGCCTCGATGCGGCTCTGGGTGCGGATTACGTCACCGATCACCTCGTGACGCTGCTCGGGCGGCAGGTCCAGCGTCGAGAGCACCTCCAGATTGGTGCGCATGGCGGTCAACGGCGTGCGCAACTCGTGGGAGGCGACCGCGGCGAAATCGCGGGCCGATTCCAGCGCGGCCTTGGTGCGCTGCTGCTCCTTGCCGATGCGGGCCAGCATTCCCTCGACCGCCTCGGCGATCTCCACTGCCTCGCGCACGCCGCGAACCTGTACCTCGTCCGGGCTGGACTGGGCGTTGATCGCGCGGGCCTGCTGGGCCAGCAGCAGGAATGGGTTGACCATGATCAACGAGATCACCCAGCCCACCACGACGGTGCCGCCGATGACGCTGGCGCAGATCAGCAACACCCGCAGGTGCAGTTCGTTGATCCGATGCTGGGCTTCGGCCAGCGGCGCGGCCAGCGCTATCGAGGCGGGGCCCGCGGTGAAGGTGCGGACCCGGTACTGCACCCCGTTGATCGTGGTGTTGGCATAGCCGTCGGGAAGCTGGGGCAACACGATGCTGCTGGGCACCGACACGGTCACGCCGCCGATACGCGCGGTGCGCACCAGGTTGCCGTCGGGCGCCGGCCGGTCCGGGCTCGCGTGCTCGGCATTGTTGAGCAGGCTGCTGATGTCACCCAGACTGCTGACCGAATCGAGCCGACGATCGAGCTGGCTGTACTGATCGTTGGTCACGCCCACCCACACCCAGGTGCCCAGCAGGACCACGAGCGTCATCACCGATATGGCGGCGACGATGACGATGGTGCGTAGCGACAGCACCCGCATCGGCAGCTGTACACGCGGTAGGACGCGAATGTCAGGCTCCTTCGGTGGGGTCGCCAATCCTTCTCGACAAACCTTGAGTACAACCCTCACAGCAGTACCGGTTCGGCGCGATCAAGCACAGTGGCGTTTCGCAAGAATTTAACGCTAACCGCATCGCACGCTCCCCCGTCACGTGCCAAAACCGGGCCGATTTTGCCCTGACCAGGGTGAGTGAGTACTCTCTCACCATGCTCGCCTCGGGACGTGACCGGCTGCTGTCCGCGGCCCTGCGGCTCTTTGCCGCCAAGGGCTACGCGGCGACGTCGGTGGCCGACATCCAGCGGGAATCCGGCCTGGCGCCGGGATCCGGGGCGCTCTACAAGCACTTCGGCTCCAAGCGCGAACTCCTCGAGGCCGCGGTCGCGCACCGGATCGACAGCATCGTGGCCGCGCGCGAGCAATACGACGCGGGGCAACCGGGCAGCGTCGAGCGGGCGGTGCGCATCGCCGGCCAGCTCATCTGGAGCAACCTCAAGCAGAGCGAGGACCTGCTCAAGGTCATGCTGCGCGAGCCCGACGAGCTCGGCGATCTCGATGAGAAGACGTGGCAGGTGATCACCGACAACGCCTACCAACGCTTCGCCGACGAGCTGGCCGCGTCGAATCGGTCCGGCCGCACCAGCATTCCCGACCCGGAGGCGGCCGCGGCTGTCGCGATCGGGTCCCTGTCCTACGCGGCGACGCTGCAGGCGCTGACCGGTCGTCTCCCGGGCAACACCGACGAAGAACGGTACTTCGAGGCGTGGGTAAACCAAACGGTCAGCGTCCTCGCCCAGTACACAAACCCTCGAAAACCCTTGAACACCAATGATTCAGGAGCGCAGCTGTGACATTCTCCATGCAACTGTCCGACGACGTGATCGAAGTGCGCGACTGGGTGCACAAGTTCGCGGCCGACATCATCCGTCCGGCCGCGGCCGAATGGGACGAACGGGAGGAAACGCCGTGGCCGGTGATTCAGGAGGCCGCGAAGGTGGGGCTCTACTCGCCTGACTTCTTCGCGCAGCAGGCCGCCGAAGAGACCGGGCTGGGGATGCTGACCGCGTTCGAGGAGATGTTCTGGGGTGACGCCGGCATTGCGCTGTCCATCATGGGCACCGGGCTGGCCGCGGCGGCGCTGGCCGGCAACGGCACCCCCGAGCAGCTGGGCCGCTGGCTGCCCGAAATGTTCGGCACGGCGGACCAACCCAAGCTGGGAGCCTTCTGCTCGTCGGAGCCCGACGCGGGGTCCGACGTCGGCGGCATCCGCACCCGGGCGCGCTACGACGAGGCGGCCAATGAGTGGGTGCTCAATGGCACCAAGACCTGGGCCACCAACGGCGGAATCGCCAACGTGCACATCGTGGTGGCCTCGGTCTATCCCGAGCTCGGCACCCGCGGCCAGGCCAGCTTCGTAATCGGTCCGGACACCAAAGGTTTGGCGCAAGGCCAGAAGTTCAAGAAGCACGGAATCCGCGCATCGCACACCGCCGAGGTGGTCCTCGACAACGTCCGCCTGCCCGAGGACGCCATCCTGGGCGGCCGGGAGAAATTCGAGGCCCGGATCGCCCGGGTCAAGTCCGGTGCCTCCACGGGTGGCCAAGCGGCGATGAAAACCTTCGAGCGCACCCGGCCCACGGTCGGAGCGATGGCCGTCGGTGTGGCCCGGGCCGCCTACGAGTATGCGCTCGAATACGCCAGTCAGCGCGAGCAATTCGGTCGTAAGATCGGCGAATTCCAGGCCGTGGCGTTCAAGCTCGCGGACATGAAGAGCCGCATCGACGCGGCCCGGCTGCTGGTGTGGCGGGCCGGCTGGATGGCGCGCAACAACCAGAACTTCGACTCGGCCGAGGGTTCGATGGCCAAGCTTGTCGCGAGCGAGGCCGCGGTCTACGTCACCGACGAGGCCATCCAGATCTTGGGCGGCAACGGATACACCCGCGACTACCCGGTGGAGCGGATGCACCGTGACGCGAAGATCTTCACCATCTTCGAGGGCACCAGCGAGATCCAGCGTCTGGTGATCTCGCGGGCGCTGACCGGGTTGCCTATCCGCTAGCAGGGCCTGGGGCGCGGTGGCGTCTGATAGCTTCTGCGGCACACCAACCGTTAGGGGCTGACGTGAAGCGTGCGGTCATCGCGGCACTCGGATTCGTCCTCGTTGGCTGTTGTGTCGGCGCGCCCCGGGCGACCGCGGACAACCCCGCGTGCACGGCGTCGACATGCGCGTTTTTGTCCCCGTCCCGCAACATCAGTTGCGAGATCGACTACCAGCGCGATCCCGGCATCCCCGACGAGGCCTACTGCCAAACCAACGAGCCGCCCGCGTCCGTGCGCCTGTCCACCACCGGCGCGGTGACGAACTGCACGGGCATGTCGTGTCTGGGCAACGCCGGCATCGGCACGCCGGTTCTGGCCTACGACCACACCGCCGGCGTGGGTCCGTTCAGTTGCACCTCCAAGCCCGACGGGGTCACCTGCACGGTGTCCTCGGGCCGCGGGTTCACGATCTCCAACGCGGGGATCACACCCGTCGGGTGACGTTGTGGGCCAAGCAGACATGATGACCGAATGAGCACCGAGATCCGGGTTCTCGACACCGAGGACGACCTCATCGCCGCGGCCAGATTGTTTCGCACCGCGATGGTGGGTCTGCCGCCGCTGTCGAACCTGCCGCCCGGCCAGATCACCAGGCTGCTCGACCCCGGCCGCACCATCGGCGCGTTCGTCGACGGAGAACTCGTCGGGACCGCGGACGCCGTGACGAGCACGCTGACCCTTCCCGGTGGGGCCACGGTGAACCACGCCGCCGTGACCCACATCGGCGTCCTGCCGTCCTTCACCCGGCGCGGCATCGCCACCGCATTGGTCGGCCACCAGCTGCACGACGTCGCCGCGCGCGGCGAGGTGGTCGCATCGTTGCGGGCCTCGGAGGCCACCATCTACGGCCGGTACGGCTACGGGGTGGCCAGTTCCTTTCAGAGCGTGGAAATTACGACCGCGCGGGCGGCGTTTCGCCCCGGCGTCGGGTCGGGCGGTCCGGTGCGCCTGCTGGACGCCGCCGCGGTCTGGGAACTCCTGCCCCGCATCTATGACGCCAACCGACCGTCGCGGCCCGGCACCATCGACCGTCCCGGGGTGTGGTGGGAAAGCGCCCGGCTTCGCACCGAATCGTCCTCGGGGGCCTGGTATGTCGCGGTGCACGGCGACCCGGGCGCCGAATCGGGTTTCGCGCGCTACCGGCCGATCAATACCGAGAATTGGTTCGTCAGCGAGCAGCGCACCGTCGTGGTCGAAGATTTCTTCGCGCCCACCGCCGACGCGTATCTCGGGTTGCTGCGTTTCCTGCTCGGCCTAGATCTAGTTGACCGCGTGCTGTTTTGGATGCTGCCCCTCGACGACACGCTGCCCTGGCTGTTCCTCGATCGCCGGGCGGTGAAAGTCACCGCGGTGCACGACGAGACGTGGCTGCGGGTCGTCGACGCGCAGCGTGCGCTGGCGGCGCGATGCTATGTCGGCGACGGAAGCGTAACCATCGCGGTGGATGACCCACTGCTGCCGAATAATTCGGCCACCTTCAGCATCACCGGTGACGGTGCCGAACCGACGACGCGCGGCGCCGACGTCCGTGTCGGGATCGAGGGTCTGGGCGCCGCGCTGCTCGGCGGCACGAGCTGGCGCAGCCTCGCCGGGGCGGGGCTGGCCCGCGCCGACGATCCGGTGGCGCTGGACGTGGCCGATCAGCTGTTCGCGGTCCCCGAGGCACCCCACGCCGGGACGTTCTTCTGACCGGGTCAGCGGTTCGGGTCCGACCGCCGCACCGCCAGGCGTACACCGGCCGCGACCACATCGGGCTGGTGAATTTGGACGAAGTGGTCACTGCCGGTGGCGATCAGGTGCGGGGTCTGGGGCCGCAGCGCGATCAGATCCGCCGAGGCGTCTCGCCACGCCTGTTCCAGCTTCACGCCCTCCTCGGGTGCGACGGTGCCCGGGATCGCGAACGGCTCGGTCCTCGTCAACACGACGGTCGGGACCGGCGGGAAAGCCGGAGCCGTGCCGACTTGTTCGACGCTCTTGTCGATGTCGATCTCCTCGAACGTCGGCGAATTCGCGAATTGGGGCAACGGCTGGTCCAACGCTTGCCGAAACGTCGGCCAGTCCGGTCCGAGCAGACTCGGTATCTCGACGGGGAACGCGTCGACGAACGCCAGGGCCCGCACCTGATCCGGGTACGTCTGCGCGTACAACCGGATGAACAGCCCGCCAAGCGAGTGGCCGACCAGAACGTACGGGCCCGGAAGGTGGGCGGCGGCCAGTAACGCATGCAGATCTTGGACCACGTCCCGCGCGGTGCGCGGCATCGGAACCGGTGTGCTGCGGTCGGTGATGCTGGGCGGATCGGGATAGCGCAGCGTGCCGGGCCGGTCGTAGGCGCAGACTCGGTGATCAGCGGCCAGGGCCGTCAATACGGCCGGGCCGGTGGCCGGTGCGGTGGCGTCGGAGTTACTCCACGGATCCGACGAGTTGTGATAGCCGGACTCCAAAATTATTGTCGGGCCGCCTTTTCCGCGGCACGTGAGATAGAGGTGCCGCCCATTGCCGATCTCGACCGAGCCCGCGAAATCACCGCCAGATCGCGGTGCGCCGCGCTGCGCCGCGTCGCCGCACCCCGCCATCGCAATCAGCAACGCGAGGGTCAACAGGCATCGGCGAACACCCTCAGCGATCCTTTGGGGCTCTCGCATCGCACGCATCGCGCTATTGTGCGGGTAAGCCGTCCCCACGTGAAACCTTGGGCACCAAGATGGAGCCCGACTACGGCTACGCACGCAACTACATCTGGTCTACTCACCGCGGGCTCACCTGATGCAGCGGGCCTTTCACTCGGAGGGCACCCTGATCCTCGCCGGAGCACCACTGATGGCGCGTGTACCCGACAACGCGAGGGCCCGTGGCCTTTTGGGTGTCGCTTGGCTGCTCACTGCCGACGCAGACTACCCGCGTCGCCGCACGATCCGGGTCCCCACAGCACCCAAGGCGCCGTCGGTGAGCTTGCCCAGGCCGGCCAACAGCACGATGGCCAGCAGCATGACGTCGGTGCGGCCGCTGTTCTGGCTGTCGATGAGCAGGAACCCGAGTCCCTTCGAGGACGCGATCAGTTCGGCTGCGACCACGAACAGCCACGCGTTGGCCAACCCCAGCCGCAATCCGTTCACCAGCTCGGGGGCCGCGGCGGGCAGCATCACCGCCGTCAACAGCGAGGCACCGTGGCGCCCGTAGGCTCGCCCGACCTCCAGCAGGTGCGGATCGATGTGGGCGAGCGCCGATGCCGTCGTCGTATAGACCGGGAAGAACGCGCCGATGGCGACCATCAGGATTTTCGGCGTCTCGTCGATGCCAAACCACAAGAGCAGCAACGGCACCCACGCCAAGGACGGCACGGTCCGGAAGGCGGCCAGGGTGGGCGCCAGCAGCCTGCGCACGGTGACCGACAACCCCACCAGTGAGCCCAACGCGAGCGCCACGCCGGCCCCGGCCAGGTAGCCGACCAGCACCCGCGAACCGCTGGCCTCCAGATGGGTCCATAGCTCGCCGTGCCGGAGCAACCCACCGAGTGCGGACACCACGTCGCCGGGGGGCGGCAGCTGGCTGGGAGCGAAAAACCCGGTGACCGCCGTGGCAAGCTGCCAGGTCACCAGCAGCAATACCGGAACGATCAGACCGACCAGCGCCACCGGCAACTTCGCCAGCCGCCCGGCCTTCGGCGTCAGCGCGCCTGCTGGGCGAACTTCGGCTCGAACAGCGTGTTCAACGCGTTGCGGCCGGCGTCCTCGGATTTGATGTCGCCGTCCGCCACGGCCAACGGCACCACCCTGGTCAGCACCGCGCGCAGCGAATCGTCCGGCACCGGCGAGATGTCCAACGCAGTCCGGCCCAGCTCCTCTTGCGCCACGCTCAGCGGCACTTTCGCCTGCGAGGCCAGCAATGCCGCCAGCTCGGCCGGGTGCTTCGTCGCCCACTTGCGGGCCTCCTCGTAGGTACTGACCACCAACTGGACGGAATCGGGATGCGCCGAGATGAAGTCCTCACGCACGTTCAAGACACCTCCGGAGTTGAAATCGGGGTTGCGGTAGATGATGCGGGAACCCTGCTGCTGAATCGTCTCGGCCATGAACGGGTCCAATCCGGACCACGCGTCGACGTCGCCGCGCTCCAGAGCGGTCTTGCCGTCGGCGTGCTGCAGGTTGACGATTTCGATGTCGGCGGGCGAAAGTCCCGCCGTGGCAAGCGATTGCAACAGGAAGAAGTACGGGTCGGTCCCCTTCGTGACCGCCACCTTCTTGCCCTTCAGGTCGGCCACCGAGTTGATGGGTGAGTTCTTGGCAACAACGAGCGCCGTCCACTCCCCTTTGGCGTACACGTCGACGGTCTTGATCGGTGTGCCGTTGGCCCGCGCCAACAGGGCGGGCGAACCGCCGGTGGAGCCGAAGTCCAGGGCCTTCGACCGTAGCCCCTCGTTGGCCTTATTGCTGCCCTGCGACAGCACCCAGGTGACGTTATAGCCCTGCTTTTCGAGCAGGTGCTGATCGCGGATGACCAGGCTCAGCGGGTTGTAGTAGGCGTAGTCCAGGTGCAGGTCCTTCGCCGTCGCCGTGCCATTGCTCGAACCGCAGGCCGACGCCGCGGCAACTATTACGGCCGTCACCGCCATCGTCATCAGATACCGCCGTTTCACGACGTTTTCGCCTCCTCATCGATCACGGACGACGCGGTTGCACCACTGCGTCGGGGCACGCCGAGTTCGTCCAGTAGCTGATCACGCAGCGCGGTGATGCGCGGGTCGCCGCGGTCGCGTGGTTTGGCAATCGGGATGACGAACTCCGCCACGATCCCGGCGCCGCCGGTCGCATCGGCGCGCAGGATCAGAACCCGGTCGGCAAGAATCACCGCCTCGTCCACGTCGTGCGTCACCAGCACCGTGGTGGTGCCGGCCTCTTGTTGCACCGTGTCGAGCAGGTCCTGCATGCGCAGGCGGGTCAACGCATCGAGGGCGGCCAGCGGCTCGTCGAGCAGCAGGACGCTGGGGCGCCGAGCCAGGGCCCGGGCCAGGCCAGCACGCTGCGCCATGCCGCCGGACACCTGGCGCGGATAGTGATCGCGAAACTTGGTCAGGCCGACGACGTCCAGCCAGTGCTGCACTGCGGCAGAGCCTTTCGACCGCCCAGCACCCGGTGACAGGCCGAACTCGACGTTGGCCGACAGCGACCGCCAGGGCAGCAGGCGGGGTTCCTGGAACACCACGGCGCAGCGCGGGTCGATCCCCCGGACGGATTCGCCGTCGATCTCGATCCGTCCGGCCGTGGGCAGGTCCAGGCCGGCGATCAGTCGCAGCAGCGTCGATTTGCCGCTGCCCGACGCCCCCAGCAAGGCGACGACCTCGCCCGGTGCGATTTCGACGTCGACGTCGTGCAACACGGTGTGCGTGCCGAACGTGCGGTTGACGCCGCGAAGTGACACACGGGCCGGCGCCGGATTGCTCGTCGTCACCCGGGCAGCCTAGGAACGTCCCCGGCCGGCCGCCAGGTTTGCGTTGATCGTGATTCGAATGTGGCCTATTGCGCCCGAACGGATCCCACGCCGATGGCCGGATTGACCCCGGCGTCGCGCAGCACCGCGGTGGCGGTATCCGGCTGGACCGCACCGTCGGGCAGCGTGGCCGCCGGTATCGCCTTGATGCGGTAGAGGAAGTCGGTAGCCGTCTTGATCAGGTCGGCGCTCTCACCGGTGGGCGTGAACGGAAGGCGCAGCCGGATGCCCTCTGTGCTGCCGCCTTGCTCGGCGGGCCATTTGCGGTAGAGCGAGTCGCGCAGGTCGGCCGCGGAATAGCCCTCCGTTTGGCTCTGGGCGAGGCGCACGATCTCGTCGGCATTGGCCGGATCGGCGAGGTAACGCTGGGCGTCGAGTTCCGCCTTCAGCCAGCTCTTGGCGATGTCGGGATGCTTGTCGGTGAACTCCTTGTCCATTACCAGGAATCCACCGTCGTGCTGGCCGGTAAGCGCGCCGCTCGCAACGCGTTTGGCCAGTCCGGCGTTGATCAGTTTCGACGGCACCGGCTCCCAGACGATGGCGGCGTCGATGGTGTGGTTCTGGAAGCTCGAGGTGATCACCTCGATGCTCTGGTTGAGATAGGCGGCCGGTTTGATGCCCAGGGCATCGAAGCTGGCCTGGGCGATACGGTCGGTGCAGCTGCCCTGTGGTGTGGCGACGGTCTTGCCGTTGAACCAGGCCAGCGCGTCGCGTTGGTTGGCGAAGTTGGGCGCATCGGGCCGCACCAGGAACACGCCGCATTGGTCTTCTGAAAGCCCCAGTGTGGCAACGATTCGCAAGTCTCGGGTGCTGCGCTTGCTCACCCCGACGATGGACGGCATGTCGCCCACGTAGCCGATCTGCTGTTTGCCGGCCAGCAGCTGGCTCACCACGATCGAGCCCTGCAGGCCGACCTGGAAGTCCACCGTCGAGCCGCTCGGCAGGTATTTCTTCCAGAACTCCTTGCCCCGCATGACAACACCCGACCACGCCTCGGTGTAATACGGCTGGTAGCCGACGGTGAGGTGCACCGCCCCGCCGCTGGAGACGATGTCTTTGCCGCCGATATTGCCGACAGCCGCGCAGCCGACGGCGGCCAGCGTCGTTACCAGGGCAACGGCGAGGGTGTGTTTCAGTCGCATCGGCGTCTTTCTGTCGTCAGCGGTGCGCCGCTGTCGGGGCTCGCAGCAGCTCCATGGCACGGTGTTTGATGTCTTGCAGGCGGTCGTCGTTTAGGAGGTCGATCCGCTGGCGGGGGCGGGCCAGCTCGATGGCGAACTCCTCGCGCACCTGGGCGGGACGCCCCGTCATCACCAGCAGGCGGTCCGCAAGCAGCAGCGCCTCGTCGAGATCCGTAGTGATGAGCAGGACCGTCCGGCGTTGTTCGGCAAGGAGTTCGGCCGTGTACTCCTGCATCAGCTCGCGGGTCATCGCGTCGAGTCCCCGGAACGGCTCGTCGAGGATCAGCACCGCGGGCTCGTTGATCAGCGCGCGGGCCAACTCGGCGCGGCGCCGCATGCCGCCGGAAAGCTCTGCGGGATAACGGTTGGCGAATTCGGCGAGTCCCACCCGAGCCAGGACCGCATCCGCGCGCTGCCGCGCCGCCACCCTGTCCTCGCCGCGCGCACGCGGTCCGAACATGACGTTTTCGGCGGTCGTCAGCCACGGCATCAGCGCGTTCTCTTGAAACAGCAGCAGGCGATCGGCCGAGGGTCCGCGGGCCTCTTTGCCGTCGACGGCGATCAGGCCGCTGCTGGGCCGGTGATAGCCGGCCAGCAGGTATCCGATGGTCGTCTTGCCACCGCCCGAGGGTCCGATCATCGCGACGATCTCGCCGGGTTCGATGCGCAGCGAGCAGTCGTCGACGACGTGGATGTCCTCCCGGCCCTTACGGACGTGGAAGGACACGCGATCGAAAACGACCGCGCCGGTCCGGTTTCCGGTCATGCCGCCACGCGCCGCCATGGCATGAGGCGGTTTCCCAGCGCGCGCACCAGACCGCTCGACAGGTAGCCCGCGATGCCCAGGCTGATCATCGCCACGACAACCCGCGGTATGTTGTTGCCCTCGTAGGCGTTCCACACCAAAAAGCCCAGCCCGCCGTCACCGGACTGCTGGCCGCCGCCGGAAATGAGCTCGGCGGCCACCACGACCTCCCACGTGATGCCCATGCCGACGGCCGCCCCGGTGACCAATGACGGCAGCAGCGCGGGCAGCAGCACCCGTCGAAAGACGTATGGACGGCTTGCGCCCATCGAGCGTGCGGCCAGCACGTGCCTGCGGTCGATTTGTTCGGCACCGCCGACCGTGTTGAGCACGATCGGAAAGAGTGCACCCAGGAAGGTCACGAAGGTGATGGACAGCTCCTGAGTCGGCCAGAAAATGATCGCGATCGGCACCCAGGCCAATGGCGGTATCGGCCGCAGCGACTCGAATACCGGGAACACCACACGTTTGAACCAGGGACGGGTCGCCATCAGCAGGCCTAGGGTGCCACCCACCAGCAGCGCCACGGCGAAGCCGGCCAACACCCGCTGAAACGACAGCGACCAGCTGCTCCAATAGCCCGGCCTGACAAGGAGTTTCAGGAAGTCGACGATCACCGCAGAGGGCGCCGGCAGCTGCCCCAGCACGGGCACGCTGACACCGGTCCAGTTGCCGACCCGGGTGGCCAGCTCCCAACCGGCGGCGAAGACGACGATGCCGATCGCGCCGCGCCTCAGCGCCGACGCGCCCGCATGGTCGGCGCGCCGTAACAGCGTCGTCACTGCACCATCTCCCGCTCGCCCGCGTCGAAGGCACGCTTGGCTTCGTCGCGAACCGCCTCGGAGACCTCGCCGACGAGTTCACGAAAGTAGGGTGCGGTGATCAGGTCGCGGTCGCGCGGGCGGTCGAGGTCGACGTCGATCGTGGTCTTGGCCCGGCCGGGCCGGGTCGTCATCACGGTGACACGACTGCCCAGGTAGACGGCTTCCTCGATGTCGTGGGTGATGAAAAGCACTGTGACGGCGGACTGGTCGTAGATCTGCAGCAGCGCATCGTGCATCGCGGAGCGCGAGATCGCGTCCATACCCCGAAACGGCTCATCGAGCAACAGCACGGTCGGGTCCATGACCAGCGCGCGCAGAATCTCGACGCGGCGTTGCACGCCGCTGGACAATTCGCCCGGGTAATTGCGCGCCACCTCGCCGAGGCCGACGCCGTGCAGGCGCTCGACGGCGAACTCGGCCGCATCCCGGCGGCTCAGTCGCCGCTGGGCGACCAGGCCGTAGCTCACGTTCTCGGCGACCGTGAACCACGGGAACAAGGTGCTGTCCTGGAAGACCACCACCCGGTCCGGGCCGATCGTCGCGGTGGGACGGCCTGGGCCGCAGAGCAATTCGCCGTCCAGTTCGATTCGGCCCGAGGTGATGTCGGTGAATCCGGCGACGGCCCCCAGCAGTGTGCTCTTTCCGCATCCCGACGGTCCGACGACGACGTGCAGTTCGCCCGCGGCGATGTCGAGGCTGAAATCCTCCACCGCCACCACCGGGGTGCCCGTCGTACGGTACGCCTTGCCGACACCGCTCAGAACGAGGTTTCCCCCGCTCATGACCCGAGGCTCCGGGCCCGGTAGGCCATCAGCCGGTCACCGAGCAGTCGGATCAAAGCGCTGCTGGCGAAACCGATCAGACCGAGGGTGATCATCGCGATCACGATCGTCGGGTAGCGGGTGGTGGTGTACGAGGCGTTGATCAGATAACCGAGGCCGAACTGGCCGGCGATCATCTCCCCCGCGACCAACGAGAACCATGCGACGCCCATACCGATCTGCAGGCCGGTGAAGATGTAGGGCAGCGATCCCGGAATCACCACGGTGCGCAGCACCTCGCGCGGGCCGGCACCCAGACACCGCGCCGCCCGAACCAAGTTCTGGTCGATCGACTGAACCCCGAGCAACGTGTTCAACGTGACCGCGTAGAACGCTGCCAGGTACGTCAGGAAGATGACCGAGCCCTCCCTGCTGTGAAACATCAGCATTGCCAAGGGAACCCACGCGAGGATGGGGATGGGTCGGATCAACTCGAAGATGGGAAAGGTGTACTGACGAAATCGCGATGACCACCCCAGCAGCAGGCCTAGCGGGATTCCGGTGACCAGCGCCGCCGCGAAGGCGAGGGCGACGCGCCGAACGCTCGCCCAGATGTGCTCGTAGTACGACGCCGTGAAAATGGATGTGCCGTAGGCCGGGTTCGGGCTGAGCCACTCCCGGATCACCTCGGTCGGACCGGGAAGGCCGCGAAATCGCGGCAGCGCCAGCACGTCGACGCTCAGATACCAGCCGCCGAGGAACAGGGCGAAGCCGAGCAACGCCAGCGGCCATGTGGGCGACAAGATCCGGCGGCGGCCGGGCCGCGCCGCGGCCACGGTGCCGTGCGGGACCGTCAGGGGAATCGGCTCGGTAGAAAGGGCGCTCACGAGCTACCTTTCTAGGAGGACGGCGGCCCCGCGGCGCGAGTCGTCAACGAGCGACTCCGTCAGGCCGCAGGGGCATGCTGGGACAAATCGGTGTCATCATTTCCGCACCGATGCCCCGGTACAAGAATATGGATCGCCTTGACCCGAAGTGCGTCGGCGCGGCGGCGGTGCCCGAGGCCCCCGCGAACGCAGACAGCCGGCTCCCGAGCGAGCGGGAACCGGCTGTGTGCCGTGGTCAGCTGGCGTCAGCCGTGCGGCGCCTCGGAGATCTTGGTGTCCGGCTTGCCGAGCGTCTGGCAGTAGGTCGTCACCGATAGGCGCGTGGCGGAAATCTCCACATTGGTCGGGTCGTTTCCGCTCTTGTCTTTGAGCATCTTGCTCACTTCGTCGTTCTGCTTCTTCTCGTCCTGCGTGGTGAAGTCCTTGCACTTGGTGTCCCCGCCGGTGTTGATGACCTGTGAGGCCGAACACGCGCTGGACAGCAGGACGGAGATCGCGATCGCAGCTGCCGCAATATACTTCATCATTTGCCTTCCTGGGTGCGAGTAGTGGTATCAGTACACCAAATCGCCTGATTTCAAACCCCGAATGGCGGCCCGGACCGATGACCGCCGTGTTTGCAGGGACGGCGTGGCAGCGGCCACATCGCGGCGCCGCCGCGATCCGGTTGCGCGCAGCGGGAATAACCGCCCGGGTGACCTCGCGTTCTACCATCGGCGGTCGGCCGCGTATGCGCATCGGGTCTGAAAGGGGAGGAAGCTCAGTGACCTCGTCGAATGTGCGCAGCGGCCGCGGCGGCATCACCGGAGCCGGGCGCGAGGCGGCGGGTACCGGGGCGCTGTTCGTCAGCGTGCTGGCGCTGCTGCTGGCAACGGGATGGGTCGCCAACCACTTCGTCGGGCTGATGCCGGTGATCAGCGACCGGGCCCACCTCAGCACGACCACCCTCGACGGGATCTTCGGCATCTACGCGCTGGGATTGCTTCCCGGGTTGCTCGTGGGCGGGCGCGCGTCGGACCTCCTCGGGCGCCGGCCGGTGGCGCTGACCGGATCGGTGGCCGCGCTGACGGGAACGGCGGTCATGCTGCTGTCCCAGCACGCGGGCGCGCTGCTGCTGGGTCGCCTGATCGTCGGGATCGGTGTGGGCCTCGCGATCAGTTCGTGCACCGCGTGGGCCTCGGATCTGCGCGGCCCCGCCGGCGCCGCGACCGCCGGGGCGGTACTCACGGCGGGTTTCGCCGTCGGACCGTTCGTCGGTGGGTTCATCGCGTGGGCCGGACGATCCGGCATCGGGGTGTCGTTCGCCGTCGCCGCGGCCATCGTGGTGCTGGCAACGTGCGCCGTCATCGGTGCGGCCCGCCGCGCCGAGGTGGCTCGCCCGGCCCCCGGGTACGACTCGGGGCGGGTAGCCCCAGCCGCCCCGGCCGCGCGGGGAGTCAGCCGGGCCCTGAGTTGGGCCATACCGCTGGCGCCATGGGTGTACGCCTCGGCGACACTGGGATTCGTCACGATCCCCACCCGGCTGCACACCGCGCTCGCGGCTCCCCTGGCGGCCGGCACGGCCACCCTGATCGTCAACGGTGTCAGCGGCGTCGTACAGGTTCTGGCCCGCGCGCTTCGGTGGGGTCCGCAGTCTGGCACCGTCGGTGCGGTGCTGGCGGCGCTCGGCTACGCGGTAGCCGCACTGGCGCCCCCAGCGCTGACCCCGGCGTTGGGTCTGCCGCTGTTTGTGGTTCTCGGCTGCGCCTCGGGCCTGTGCCTGCGTGAAGGCCTGATCGACCTCGAGGCCGCCGCGCCGCCACGCCTGCGCGGCGCTCTGACCGGAGTGTTCTACGTGGTCACGTACGTCGGCTTTGCCCTGCCGCTGATCCTGGCCACCGTCGGCTCGGCGGTTTCGGTGGTGATCCTGTCCGTGATGGCCGTGCTGGCCACCGTAACGGCGGTCGCCCGGGCGGTGCGGTTACGCCGAGACAGCCACCGCCAGGACTGATTCCTCGCGGCCCGCGCCGGCGATCAAACCAGTTGGCGCAGCGTCTCGATCAGCTTGATCCGCTCCGCCGTGGTCGACGCGATGGGCGCCACGTTGAGGGTGGTGACCCCCGCCTCACGGAACGCCGCCAGACGCTCCTTGACGAATTCGCGGGTGCCGATCAGGTTGACGTCGCGCACCAGATCGTCGGGCACCACCTTGGCGGCGCCGTCCTTGTCGCCGGCCAGGTAAAGCTCCTGGATCCGGTCGGCCTGCGGGCCGTAGCCGTATTTGGTGGCCAGGGCGTGATAGAAGTTCTTGCCCTTGGCGCCCATCCCGCCGATGTAAAGGGCCAGGTGCGGTTTGACGAATTCCCGTAACGGCTCGACGTTTTCGCCGATGGCCAGGACGGGACCGGCGTAGATGTCGAGCTCACCGAGCTCGGGGTCACGCTTGGCCCGGCCGGCGGCCAGAGAATCCCCCCACACGTCCCGCGCCCTCTCGGGCAGGTAGAAGATCGGTTGCCAGCCCTCGGCGATCTCGGCCGCCAGTTCAACGTTCTTGGGCCCCAGCGCGGCCACCAGTATCGGAATACGCTCTCGGACAGGGGAATTGATGAGTTTGAGCGGCTTGCCGAGCCCGGTGCCCTGGTCGGCGGGCAGCGGGATCGTGTAGTGCTTGCCCTGGTGTTGCACGGTCTCGCGTCGCCACACCTGGCGGCAGATCTCGATGACTTCGCGAGTCCGGCCGATCGGGGCGTCGTAGGGAACACCGTGAAATCCCTCGATGACCTGCGGACCGGAAGCGCCCAGGCCGAGGGTGAACCGCCCGTCGGAGACGTAGTCCAGGCCGGCGGCGGTCATCGCGGTCAGAGTCGGCGTTCGGGTGTAGAGCTGCAGGATGCCCGAGGCCAGCCCGACCCGTTCGGTGCTGGCCGCCAGGTAACCCAGCGCGCTCACCGCGTCGAACGAATATGCCTCGGGCACAAAGACAATGTCCAGGCCGGCGCGCTCCAGGTCGGCCACCTCGCCGGCGACGTCCTTGAATCCGCCCGCATAGTTGATGCTCAGTCCAATCCGCATGGTCATACTTCTACGCGGTGCCGGATTGATTGGCCAATTCCAGCGCCTCCTGCTGGATGCGACCGAACTGGGCACCCATCGCCTCGGACAAGGCCGTCGCGCCCGACAGCGGCCGCACCATCACCATGAAGTCGTCGATGCGTCCGTCGTCGTCGAAGTGCAGGAAGTCGCATCCGGTGATCTTCACCCCGGGAGCCCCGGCTATCCCGGTCTCGAACACGAAAGCGTGGTCGCGCCCGCCGCGGTCGTGAATCTCGCGGACGTAGCGGAAGTCCTCGAAGACCCGCAACACCCCGCGCAGGATGGCGGCGGTGATCGGCTTGCCGACGTAGGGCTTGAACGCCACCGGACTGGTGAAGACCACGGTGTCGGCGAGCATCGCCCGGATGGCCTCCTCGTCGCGCTCTTCGACGGCTTTGCGGAACGGGTGCATGAGCGACCTCGCATAGTCAACTAGTTGAGTACGTGCGGCATCGACGCTAGGGCGCCCGCCGCGCGATGTCCAGGGTGCGGTTGGTCACTTTGTTGAATAGTCGCGTCGTTATAGCATCAACCGATGTCGCTGCGTGACGCGGTGTTGGCCGCCCTTCTCGAGGGTGAATCGTCCGGATACGACCTGGCCAAAGGCTTCGATGCTTCCGTCGCAAACTTCTGGCCGGCGACCCCACAGCAGCTGTATCGCGAACTCGATCGGCTCGACGAGCAGGGGCTCATCCAGGCCCGGCTCGTGCAGCAAGAACGCCGGCCCAACAAGCGCATGTTCTCCCTGACCGAAGCCGGCCGGGACGCGATCCGGCAGTTCACGACCAAGGTGCCGAAACCTTCGGTGATCCGTGACGAGCTACTGGTCAAGGTTCAAGCCGCCGACGCCGGCGACATCGAAGCCGTCCGCGAGTTCATCCGCGACCGGCTGCACTGGTCGAGCGCCAAAATGCAACGCTACGAACGTTTGCGGGCGCGCATGCTGGACGGCCGCAGCGAAGAGGACTACCTGGCCCGAACCGAACGAATTGGCCCCTACTTGACGCTCAGCCGAGGAATCTCGTTCGAACAGGAGAACATTCGGTGGGCCGAACGCGCGCTGAGCATTCTCGATCGCCGCGTGCCGGCCACTCGCCGGTGATGCGGCTCAGCGTTCGCGGATCGCGGTGAAGAACTTGGTGCGCAGCAGCCGATCGAACACTACCGGCAGATCCTGGAAGGGCCGTCCGTACTCGGTGGCGGCCTTGTCGACCAGGTCCACACCGGTGACCCGCCAATGATGTTGGGCGAGAAACTCTTTGGTGTCCGTGCGCGGATCGTCGTACCATAGCTCGGCGACCGGCGGGTGGTCGGTGTCTTGGCTGATGGTGGGGACGTTGTCGGCGAATTCCTGCACTTCGCCGGGGGCTGGCCCGAGCTCGGCGGCTAGGCGACTACCGGCGGCCGACAACTCGTGCAGCTTGTCGAAGAGCGCGTCCTGCGCGTTCCCGGGCAGATAGGGCAGCAAGCCCTCGAGCGCCCACGCCGTCGGTTGGCCGGGGTCGAAGCCGGCCGCAATCAACTCACCCGCCCAATCGTCACGCAGATCGGTGGCGACGGTGACGCGCCGCGTCGAGGGCGCGGCCCCCCGCTGGTCGAGGACCCGCTGCTTGAATTCGAGCACCCGCGGCTGATCGACTTCGAACACCGTATGGCCGGCCGGCCACTGCAGCCGGTAGGCGCGAGAATCCAACCCGGCGGCCAGAATGACGGCCTGGCGGGTGCCGGACCGACTGGCCTCGGCGAAAAACTCGTCGAAGAATCGCGTGCGCACCCCCACCCACTGCGCATTGAAGGCCGCGGCGCTGGTCATGTCCGTCTTGTCCACTGCCGCAATAAGGTTCGGCTCACCGGCCGCGGCCACAAAGCCGGCGGCGAAGTCGTCGTTCGCCAACGGCGGCCGCAGCCCGGCGTCGAGGGCACGCGCCGCGCACACGGCCAACGCGGTGAAGCCGACACTCGTCACAATGTCCCAGGTATCGCCGGCACTTCGGGCCACAACAGCCTCCCATCAAGTCATCAACCAGGCGCGGCACGATTCGTTCGCACAACTAACGATATCGTACGCCGACCGGTCGAGTGCCCCGATCGGTCCTACGACGAGGCGCCCGCTGTCCCGAGCAGTTCGCTCAACTGCGACACGGAGTAGCACCCCGGGCCCGTGCCATCGCGCACCGCCATGCGCACCGCGCGGGCAACCGCGGCCGCCCCTCCTGAAGTCGCCGTCCTCCACGGCGAGGTTACGTGCCGGTGCCCGGCTGCGCCGCCGGCCGCGGCGCTAGCCTGAGGAATGACCGAATACCGCTCGCCCTCGACCGGCCGGGCCGTACGCGCCGTTTTCTTCGATACCTTCGGAACAGTCGTCGATTGGCGATCCGGAATCGCCGCCACGGTGCGGCAATTCGCCCAACGCCACCACGTCAGCCTCGACCCGGACGCGTTCGCAATCGACTGGCGGAGCCGATACCTGCCCTCGATGGCCGAAATCCGCTCGGGTCGCCGGGAATTCGTGTCCCTGGATATCCTGCACCGAGAGAACCTCCTCGCATCACTCGAGCAGTTCGGCGTCGCTGTCGACGCGCTGCCCGGCGACGAGGTCGACGCACTCGCCCGCTCGTGGCGCTGGCTGCCGCCGTGGCCGGACAGCGTCGACGGCATCGCGGCCATGAAACGGCACGTGATCGTCGGGCCGTTGTCCAACGGCAACACCGGGCTGCTGGTCGAGATGGCCAAGTACGCCGGCCTGCCGTGGGACGTGGTGCTCGGTTCCGATGTCGAAAAGGCTTACAAGCCCGACCCGCGCGCCTACCATACACCCGCACGTTTCCTTGGCCTGGAACCGGGTGAGGTGATGCTCATCGCGGCGCACCCCTCCGACCTCGACGCCGCCCAAAACGCCGGCCTGGCGACCGGTTACGTCGCGCGGCCCGACGAATACGGCCCAGGCCGGGAATTACCGGTCGAGTCCACCGGCGCGTGGGACGTCTCGGGCACGTCGCTCGGCGAAATGGCCGGCTCGCTGTTCGGTGTGCCGGATCCACAATGATGCGGCGCCGCCGCATGGTTCCGATCCGACTGCGCCGATGCGGCCGCTGTCGGTGATATGACGCAGACCTGCACTCCGACAACGTGTTTCGGCA
Organism: Mycobacterium colombiense; assembly: GCF_003284975.1. Classification (GTDB taxonomy): domain Bacteria; phylum Actinomycetota; class Actinomycetes; order Mycobacteriales; family Mycobacteriaceae; genus Mycobacterium; species Mycobacterium europaeum_A. The sequence continues at coordinate 67,336 of NZ_QMEU01000010.1, read as the reverse complement.
TCACTAGCCGCGATGACCCGCCGGTCCTAAAGCTGATTGCGCTGCCGTGCGGCGTTCGCCGTTTTAAAGTGACGGCGCCACAGCCCGGCGCCGGACAGGAGAACGCCATGCCGTTAACGACAGATGAGAAGCTGCTGGATCTCAGCGACAAGATACTGGCGACATTCGCAAAGATCTTCGGCGAGCATCCCGGCGTCCGGCCCGCCCACGGCAAGGGCACGCTGCTCAACGGAACCTTCACGCCCGCCGCCGGTGCGGCCGGGCTGTCGATCGCTCCGCACTTCCACCGGGCCGCGACCCCGGTCGTGGTGCGGTTTTCGGACTCGACAGGCTTGCCGAATATCCCGGATACCGATCCGAACAGCCTTCCCAAGGGAATCGCGATTCGATTCTTCTTGGGCGAACACGAGCACACCGACGTCATTGCCCATTCGGCCGATGCCTTTCCCGCCCGCACCGGCGACGAATTCCTCGAATTCTTGGAGGCGCTGGCCACCAGCGACCCGAACAACCCGGCGGGCTCCCAATTGGAGAGCTTCCTTGGCTCCCACCCGGCGGCGCTGCGTTTCGTGCAGCCAAAGCCATTCCCGTCCAGCTTTGCGCGCGAAGCCTATTTCGGCGTGAGCGCGCTAAAGTTCGCCGATGCTTCGGGCCGGAGCAGGTTCGGGCGCTACCGCATCACACCCGAGGCCGGCACCGAGTACTTCACCGAATCCGTCGTGCGATCCAAGGACGACGACTATCTGTTCGCCGAGATCGCCGAACGCGTCGCCGCCGGAACGGTGCGCTTCACCCTGGCGGTTCAACTCGCCGAGGATGGCGACGTGGTCGATGACGCCACCGTCGGCTGGCCATCGGAGCGAGAGGTCCGGGAGCTGGGCACCGTCGAGCTGACCGCCGCGGTCAGCGACGACGCCGCGGAACAAAAGCACATCATTTTCGACCCGATCCCACGAGTGGCTGGAATCGAGCCCTCCGATGACCCGTTGCTCGAGTTGCGTGCGGCGCTCTATCTGATCAGCGGACGCAGGCGCCGGGCGGCGTAGCGGGCCGCCGCTGCGGTAGGGAATGGGAGGCCCGGCGACGGCGTTTACGCCGGGGTGGCGACGCCCACGCGCCGGTGCGGTCGGTCGTCGGCCGAGTCGATCGCGGTTGGGCGCTGAGGATTTCCGGGAGGGCCGGACGTGAGATTCCTGCTGATCACACTCATCACCCATGTTCCGGACGCGGTCTCCGGGTTGAAGTCGAGCCCGGCCGATCGGCTGCGTGATGTCCTCGACAAAGCCGTGCTCGCCGAGGAACTCGGGTTCGACGGCTTCGCTGTCGGTGAGCGTCACGAAGACCCGTTCATCTCGTCCTCCCCACCGGTGGTGCTCAGCAACATCGCGGCGCGCACCTCGAAGATCGCCTTGTTCACCGGGGTCACCACGCTGAGCCTGCTGGATCCGGTGCGCGCCTTCGAGGATTACTCGACGCTGGACAATCTGTCCGGTGGGCGGCTCGAACTGATCATCGGAAAGGGCAACGGGGCGGCGCAGGCCGAACTGTTCCACGTGACTCCCGAGGATCAGTGGGACCGCAATCGCGAGGGCTACGAGCTGTTTCGCCTGCTGTGGGAAAGCGAAAACGTGACGTGGTCGGGGCGGTTCCGTCCGCCACTCGTCAACGCCAAGGCACTTCCCCGCCCGTTGCAGCGCCGCATCCGGATCTGGCACGGCAGTGCGACGAGTAAGGATTCCGTCGATCTCGCGGCGCGCCACGGCGATCCGATCTTCTCCGCCAATGTCAGTAATCCCATCGAGCCGTACGCCGAGCTGGTTCGGCACTACCGGCAGCGATGGGAGTTCTACGGCCACCCGCCCCAGGACGCCCTCGTCGGCGCGGGAACCGCCGGGTTCTACATCACCCGGAACTCACAGGACGCGGTGGCAACCTACCGGCCGATGTTCGAGGCGCGTCTGGCGTTCGCGCGCCGCGCCGGCCTTCCCATCGTGTTCGAGTCGATCGAAGACTTCGTCGAGCGAAGCTCGGCGTTGGTGGGCAGTCCGGCGCAGGTCATCGACAAGGTCTGGCGTTACCACCGGGAACTCGGGCACGAGGTGATGCATCTGTCCGCCGACGCCGACGGGGTGACGCGCGAGCAGCAGCGCCGCAGCCTCGAGCTGTTCCAGTCCGAGGTGGCACCCGTTCTCCGTGAGAGCATCCCGAGCCGGCCGCTCATTGCCCAGGCGCCTGTCGAACAGGTTGCGCTGTAACTACTTCCACGCAAACACCGGTTGTTCCAGCCCGTCGACCGGATCTCCCCGCCCCTCCAGGCCCAGCCACCGCAGCTGCAGCAGCACGGCGCCGGTCGGTGCGTGGATGAGGTCGTTGCCCAGCGGGATCTGCACGACCGGCCGTGGGCTCTCCGGGATGGTGATGAACCGCGGCGAGTCGTCGCGCTGAAGTTGGTGCAACCCCACTCGGTAGACCGCCACGACCTCGTCGGGCGCGGGATGTAGCTCGAGCCGCCCGCCTCCCCAGAGCACCACCGGCGTGATCACGTATCCGGATCGGGTGGGGTAATCGTCGAGCAGGCCCAGGAGGGTCGAATCGGGCAGCTCGACGCCGACCTCCTCGCGCAGTTCGCGCAGCGCCGCGTCGACCACGGTCTCGCCAGGGTCGAGGCGACCGCCCGGCAGAGCCCACTGTGCCGCGTGCGTACTGAGACGAGAGGCCCTGCGGCACAGCAGAAACGCGGCGCCGCCGGAGACATCGACCATGCGGCCGTCCAGGTGGGCCGCGGGCAACGGGCGACCGGCATTCCAATCGTCCACCGCCACCGGGTCTACCCGGTCCTCCCCCACCTCGGAGTCGACGAGCACCACCGCGACGGCCGCGTGCCGCTTCGCCGGGTCGGTCACCGCGCGGCGGCTGTGGCCGGCCAGATTGTTCCGGATCCGCTCGCGCAGGGGCCGGTCGTAGGGGATGGTCACGCCTCGAGCCTAGGCTGAGGCGTTTTCATGCCGCACAGGTCGTGCTTGGTCGTGGCCGGCGCCGGTGGTTAACTGCGAGGATGCGACGACAACCGGTGCTGGCCCGACGCTTCTTCGATCGCTACGAACCGGTGCACGCGGTGACGTATTTCGCGCCCGAAGCGCGGGCGGCGTTGGACGCGCTCGGTTATCGGGGTTTTTGGATGGGCTATTTCGCGGCCCGCTCGGCGCCGCTGGGCGCCGCGCCCCGGGAGTTGGTCACCGCGATCTTCTACAATTTCGCGCCCGAAAGGGTTGCCAAGGCACTGCCGGCGGCGTGGGAGGTCGCGGGCCCGCAGGCCGCGTTGCAGGCGCGGCAGGAATCCGCGGTGGCTGCGTTACGCCGCTACGGGCTCGGCCCCGAAGAAAACGTCCGCGTCGCAGCCGAACTGGCGGGCAAGGCGGCCCGCCACGCGCCCCTGGATGCGCGTCCGCTGTTCGCGGCGAATCTGGCATTGCCCTGGCCGGACGATCCGTTGTCCGCGCTGTGGCACGCCACGACGCTGTTGCGCGAGCACCGCGGCGACGCGCACGTGGCCGTGCTCGCCGCGGCCGGTATCTCCGGGCGCGAATCGAACGTCCTACATGCCGCCGCCGGCAACGTCTCTCGCGATTACCTCGCCCGCACCCGTGACTACGACGAGGCATCCTGGCGTCACCACGAGCAACGACTCGCCGAGCGGGGCCTGCTCGACGACGACGGAGCGCTGACCCCGGCCGGGCGTCAACTGAAGGACCACATCGAATTGATGACCGACACGCTGGCCCTGTCCGCGCTCGACCCGCTCAGCGACGACGAGGTGGAGACGCTGTTCTCAGCACTCACCCCGATCACCCGCGCCGTGGTCGCGGCGGGTGACGTCCCCGCCCTCACCCCGATGACGTTGCGCCGCGACGAATTGCACGACGACAGCGCGCATTTGGTGGATCGATGAGCGCCCGGCGGCTGCCCGGCGGGGTGGTGCACAAATTGCCCGCGGATCTGCGCGACGCGCTGACCGGCAACGCGACCGCGCTCGCCGCCTGGCGCGACATCACGCCGTTGGCCCGAAACGAGTTCATCTGTTGGGTCGAGGATGCCAAGCAGCAGGCAACTCGGGAGCGCCGCATCCGCCGGACCCAGGAGGAGCTGGAAGAGGGCAAGCGCCGGCCGTGCTGCTGGCCGGGCTGCAAGCACCGCGAGCGCACCGGAAAGTAGTGCCGCAGAGGCACTCTCGGCAGAAGCGCCGCTACTTGGCCAGTGGTTTGTAGAAGACCAGGCCGTTGCCCTTGTTGTCATAGACCACGGCTCGTCGTTCGTGAGCATCGTCGTAAGGGCCGTTCACTATGCCGCCACCGCTGGCCTCGACGGCCTTGGCCGCGGCGTCGACGTCCGCGGTCTTGATGCCGACCACGATCTGCCCGGGGATGGGATGGTCCACCGCGGTCGCAAGCGCCAGCGTGACCGGGCCCGCGTCGAGGGCCGCGAAGTGCGCGCCGTCGCGAAACTTCAGCGGCATGCCAAGGGTTTCGCTGTAGAACCGGATCGACTCGTCCAAGTCGTCAGTCGACAAGATGATCATCTTCGCTTCGTGCTCGCTCACGGCGCCTCCTATGTCCGGGTCGCCACCAGACTAGCGCCGCGGTGTGCTCAGGCGGCGCCGGACGGAAGCGCTTGGCCGTCACCGTAATCCATCGGCGGGGACTCGCCATGCCCTGCGCCACGGTAGGCCACGGCGGTTGCCAGGGCCTTGCCGCCCTCGATTGTCCCCACCACAACGACCTTGTCGTTGACCGTGAAACTTGGTGCGGCCGTGATGGGTTGGCGGTTACCCTGATTGACGATGGTGGTGTTCGGGGTGAAGCCATACGTCTGCACGTGCCCATCGGCGCCGCGCATGGTCACCGAGTCCGCCGACACGGCCACCACGGTTCCTTCCTGGCTCACCGGCTGCGAGACGGCAGGCGGCTCGAGATTGGCGGCAACGGCGCGCTTCTCGGGGTGACCTCCGTTGAGCACCAGCGCCATCAGGCACGCGGCGCCCAACAGCGAAGCGGAGACGATTTCGCACATCGTCGCGGCACCGGAAACCCCGCGTCGCCGACCACGATCGGTCGGCGACGGCTTTTGCTCCGGTGGCTCCGGCATGCGGTGTTTGGCGCTCACGGTCAGTCCTTCCAGCGGCCTTGCGCCAAACGACATGGCGCCCACCGAATCAGGTTGTTGCCGGGAAATTACCCGCGACTTTGGTGCGGTAAACGCGGCTGTGCTGCCACCGGCGGCGTTACGGGGCTATCGCATACCGCGGCGCAGGTCCCGCGGGTGCGGTCAACAGGGTGCCGACCTCGGCAAGCGACCCCGGGCCGGCGACCAATTCGGGCCACGGGAAATGCTCGCGCGTGCGCTGCAAGAAGCCCAGCGCCGCGGTCAGGTGCCGCGGTTCGTAGTTGTGCACGCCCAGGATGGACAGTTGGCGGCGCACCACCGATTCGGCGTCGACCGCCACGGCCGCGTTCGGCGCGACCGAACCCGCCAGCACGGCTATCCCTTGGACGTCGAGGGCGGCCAACCCGCCTTGCAGCGCTGCCGGCGCGCCGGCCAAGTCCAGTAACACGTCGCACGTGCCGGCTCCGGATGCCGAACCTCGCGCATCCCCGGCGCCGAATCTGCGCGCCAGTTGCCTTCTGACCACGTCCGGGTCGACGGCGGTCACCGTCGCGGCGCCACCGATCACGGCCGCGGCGACCGCGGTCAGACCGAGCATGCCGGCGCCGAGCACGAGCACCCGTCGCCCGTTCAGGTCTCCCGCGCGTTCGACCACGGACATGACCGTGGCCGTCGCACAGGCCGCGGGTGCGGCGACCGCGTCGATGAGGTCGTCGTCGACCACCGCGATGGGCAAACCGCGGGGGAGGAGAACGTGCTGGGCGTAGCCGCCGGACAGTCCCCATTCGGAGTCCAGTGCCTCATGGCCGGCCTTGCGCACGACGCGGCACTTCGCCGTGACGCCCGCCCGACACCGGTCGCAGGTGCCGCAGGGCAGCGTCACGGACCAGATGACGCGCTGACCAACGCGCAAAGCCCGGCCGTCTACGGCCGCAGGCCGGCCGCCGCCCAGCGCCACAACCTCACCGACGGCCTCGTGGCCCAGGATCGACGGACACGGCTGGCGGCGCCGCCCACACACCGTGTGCCTGTCGCTGCCGCACACCGTCGCGAGCCGGACTCGCACCAACACATCGCCCGGCCCTAACGGGGGAACGGGCACCGATTCCACCGATACGCCGGGGCCGCCACGCCACACGGCGGCCAGAGTGTGCGCGACCGGTTCGGGCGCGTCCACTGGCCTCGGCATCGGCCGCGTCACGAGGGGCTGGCCGCCAGGTTGCTCGCCTCGAGGAGCGCGGGCAGGTCGGCCACGGACGCGAGCAGATGGGTGTGTCGATACCTGCCGAGCTCGACGGCGTCGTCGGCCCCCGAAAGGACGCCGACGACAAGCGCCGCACCCGAGTTGGTTCCGGCTTGTAGGTCGCGCGGGGTGTCGCCGGCGACGAGTACCCGGGACACGTCGGTGACACCGAGCTTCTCCATGGCCCGAAAGATCATGAAGGGCGCCGGGCGTCCGGCCGCGACGTCGCTGCCACACACGACCGCGTCCACCGTCGACTCGCCTTCCCAGCCCAAGGCGGCTAGCAGCGAATCGACGATGTCACGGTCGAACCCGGTGGTAAGAGCGATCCGGACACCTTCGGATCGCAGCGCGGCCATCGCGTCGGTGATGCCGGGCAGCGGGCGCGGCGGAGAGGCCGCGTAGGCGGACATCAGCCGGGCACGGAAGTCAGCGACGACGGCGTCCAGCAGGTCCGCGTTCGGCGGGGCGCCACCTGACGGGGTGAGCAACGCCCGCAGCGCCTCGTGCTTTGCCGCCCCGTGCCAGCGTGCGATGTCGGCCTCGGACGGCGACGCTCCGTAGGCGTTCGCCGTTTCGGCGAGAACCCGGTAGACCTGCTGGCCCTCGTCGATGGTGGTGCCGGCCATGTCCAACACGGCCAGTTCGACGCGGGTGGTCATCGGGCGTCGACCTCCGTTCCGGGCCTGGCGTTTCGGCTCAGGCCGCAGCGCGCGTCCAAGGTGTTCTCGAGCGTGAAGCTGATCATGCCCGGCAGATAGCGGTCATCGTGGTACTCGATGACCTCACCATCGGCGCCCCGGGTACTCCGTTGCTGCCGCAGTAGCGGATCGCCCTGCGCCACAGCGAGATACGTCGAATCGACCCGGTCGGCCGCGACCGCGTCGATGACGTGCGAGGCGGTCGAGAACCGCACTCCCTGCGACAGCAGGTAGGCCCACAGCGACCCCGAGTCGCAATCGAAGTCGAACAACCGGCGACCGACGTGCTCGACGAAGGTCGCTCGTTCCAGCATCGCCGGCTCGCCGTCGAGGTAGCGCAATCGCAACATCTGCACGACCGGGGCTCCCCCGTCGACATGCAGTACCGAGGCCGCGTGTTCGTCGGCTCGGCGCCAGGCCAATTCGAGCGTGCGCTGTCCGGGCGTGCGCCCAATCGAATGGGCCCACGCGGAATAGGACAGCAGCGTGTCGAACGGCTGGCCCACCGACGCCGTACAGACGACGGGCGGTTTCCCGCGGCCGCCGGCGATCACGCCCTCGGCACGCAAGGCGGCCAGCGCCTGGCGGACAGGTCCGCGTGACGCTTTCCACCGGTCACAGAGTTGGGATTCCGACGGAAGCTCGGAACCCACGGGCAGGTCTCCGACCCGGATCTGCTCCCGCAGGCTGTCGGCGATCATCTCGTGCAGCGCCATTGCCATGCACTTGACTATACATGTCGCCGCAATGGTGCTCCACCCGCTGGCCGACGAATATCCTTGAGGTTACCGATAATTGAACATCGACATAAATGGCGGTACGTCGTTGACACGCGTCTAACGTGTGGTGGACGGTACTTATCATGACAAGTTCCGGACCGCGGCGCGAAGCCATGCCGGCCGCATCGGCCCATGGCGGCGTCGCCAAGTCGATCGACGACGCGAAGCTCGACATATTCCACTTCAAGGCCGCGGCGACCGCAGGAGCCGGATTCTTCACGGACTCTTACGATCTCAACGTGATCGGCACGGTCACCTTGCTGGCCACCCCGCAGTTCCACCTCACCGGCGGCCAGATTTCGATGCTGACGAGTGCGACACTGCTCGCAGTCGCGGTGGGCGCCATCGCCTTCGGTCGCCTCGGCGACATGCTCGGCCGCCGCCGCGTCTACGGGTTGGAAGCGGTCCTGATGATCATCGGGGCGCTGCTCTCCGCGTTCGCTCCCGACTTCACCATCCTGCTCGTCGCGCGCCTGATACTCGGAATCGGCATCGGGGGCGACTATCCTGCCAGCGGCGTCATCATGGCCGAATACGCCAATCGGCGAAACCGCGGTCAGCTGGTCGGCCTGACCTTCATCTTCTACGTGTTCGGCCAAGTCGCGGCATATCTTGTCAGCCTGCTCGTGCTTGCCATCGGCGTGCCCGACCACATCGCCTGGCGACTGATACTGGGGATGGGCGTCATCCCATCCCTGCTGGTGCTGTATCAGCGTCGCCACATGCCCGAGTCACCGCGCTGGACCGCCGAGCGTGGCGACGAGCAGCAGGCGCTGAAAGACTTTGCGGCATTTGCGCAATCGCGCGCGACATTCGCCTCGCCTGCGGTCGACGCGACGCCCGCCGCCAAGATCGGACTGTCCAACCGCAAGCTCCTCACGGTCCTGTTCGGCACCGCGGGTAGCTGGTTCTTCTTCAACGTCGCCGTCTATGGCAGCTACGTCAGCCAACCACTGCTGATCAAGCACATCACGCCCCACGGCAGTGTGCTGTCCAACATCGCCCTGAACGCGGTGCTCGTCATCTGTTTCGGCCTCGGCGGCGCGATCGCCGGCCTGTTGGTGCTCGACCGTGTGCCACGACGAGCGTTGCAAGCGCTCGGGTTTGGCATCTGCGCGCTGGCAATGCTGTTGATAACGGCCTTCCCGATCATCAGCGCCTCGGTAGTGCCGTTCGCGATCGTGTTCGGCATGTCGTTGTTCGGCGTCGCCTTCGGACCCAACTACACCACCATGCTTCTCGCCGCGGAGTCCTATCCCACCGCGGTGCGCAGCACGTTCCACGGCCTGTCCTCCGCCATCGCGAAGGTCGGGGCGTTCCTGGGTGCGCTGTTCGTGCCGCTCCTGCTCAGCGGAGCCGGGTTACGAGCGGTGACCCTGTTGGGATTCTGCTGCTACGCGGCCGGTATCGCCACCACCGCCTTGGTACGCGAACCCGCGGGACTGGCGCTCGATGACGTCAGCGACGACCTTCGCCGCGACGGCGCGCGGACGGGCGTGACGACCGAAACCCCTGCGCCGGAACGGCTTTCGGTCTGAACGTCAGGAGACGCGCCGTCAGGCCTTGGTCAGGGTGAACTGCGCGACGTCAGTGTAGCCCTCGCGGAACAGGTCCGCGCATCCGGTCAGGTACTTCATGTAGCGGTCGTAGACCTCTTCGGACTGAATCGCGATGGCATCGTCGCGGCGCGCCTCTAGGGCGGCCGACCAGGTGTCCAGGGTGCGGGCGTAGTGCAGGCGCAGCGGCTGGTAACGGTCGAGGCCGAAGCCGGCGCGCTCGGCGTGCTCGACGACGCCCTTGGCCTGGGGCAGGTCACCGCCCGGGAAGATCTCGTCCATGATGAATTTCATGAACCGGATCTTGGTCATGGTGATGGGCAGCCCGCGCTCGGCGAATTCCTCGTCGCTGGGCTTGATGATGGTGTGCAGCATCATCACCCCGTCGTCCGGCAGCGCCTCGTAGGCCATCTTGAAGAAGTCGGGGTACCGGTCGCGGCCGAAGTGCTCGAAGGCGCCGATCGACACGATGCGGTCGACCTTCTCGTCGAACTGCTCCCAGCCCTGCAGCAGCACCCGCTTGGACCGCGTCGAAGGATGACTGTCCAGGCGGCGCTGCACGTGGGCCTGCTGGTTGCGGCTCAGCGTCAGGCCGACGACGTTGACGTCGTAGCGCTCCAGCGCCCGGACGATCGTGGTGCCCCACCCGCACCCGATGTCGAGCAACGTCATGCCTGGCTGCAGACCGAGCTTGCCGAGTGAGAGGTCGACCTTGGCGTACTGCGCCTCTTCCAGCGACATGTCCTCGCGCTCGAAATAGGCGCAGCTATAAGTCCGCGTGGGGTCCAGGAAGAGCGCGAAGAATTCGTCGGACAGGTCGTAGTGCGCTTGTACGTCCTCGAAGTGCGGTTCCAAGCTGACGGCATCGCCGGGTTTTTCGGACAAGGCACAACCTCTGACTGGTTCTTATTGTTTTACCGGGTGCGATCGAAGCAGATCGCCTGACTGACGCCCCAGTGTATCCGCCCGGATAACCGCGCCTGCCCGGCGAGTTGCTGTTCAAAGCGGGCGAGCCTGCGGGCGAGAGCCCACGGTGTGGACGCCCCCGCGACGCCACCGGATGACTGACGCGCGCGTCACATCGGTAATGAGCTGCGGGGCAGCTGAACTCGACGATGGCGTACGGTCCGGCTAAATGGACGCGGTTGACGGATCCCGCGCCGGCTTGTTATCTCAGCTGATGAACCGGGTAAGCCCCCCGGTGTCCAGAGAGGCGGAACTCTGAAGATGGCTGACATCACCATGTTGATCCTTGCCGACCATGAGTGGTTTCGCGAGCAGTTCGCGCTGCTGGACGACCTGCAGGCGCACAGTCCCGACGACCGGGCGGCGCTCAAGCGGGTATGGCGTCCGCTCGCCGACAAGCTGGACGTGCACGCCTACATCGAAGAAAAGATCTTCTACCCGCAGTTGCTCCAACGCGGGGGCGAGGACGCTGAAGGCGAGACCCTCGACGCGATCGGTGATCACAACGACATCCGGGACGGCGTGCGCGAGGCCAACGCCGCCACGCTCGGCAGTGAACAGTGGTGGGCGGCGGTCGGGCGAACCCGGGTGGCCAACGACGATCACATGGGTGAAGAGGAACGAGAAGGGCTGTCGGATTTTCGCCGCCACGCCCCCATCGGACTTCGCGACGCGCTCGGGCGCCAGTACAGCGAGTTCATGGCCGAGCACCCCACCACCGAGGGACTGCCGATCGAGGATCGCGACCCGCGTCGCTACGTCGAGCAGTTCGAGGAGCCATCCCAGACCAAACCCACCGACTTCTCACTGCGCATCGGGAGCCTCAAGGGCCAATGAGGCGCCGCCGCGACCGACGGGACGTGACGCGAATAACCGATCCGGCTGCGGCGCTGCCGCGGCGGCGGCGTCGTCGCCGCTCGTGAGGCCGGTCTAGCTGGCGTTTGTCGGATGAGATCACGTCCGGGCATGCCCCCGCAGGACCGCCGCGGCGGCCCGCCGACGCGCGCGATTACCCGACCCCGCTGGTTCGCCGCTGGAATGTTTCGGGTAAGCCATCATTCGATGGGTACTCGACTCCGCCGGAGGAAATGGGCACGTAAAGACATCAGGGTCGCCGATCCGGCGATGCGGCAAACCATCATGGGCACCGCGATCGGCAACTTCATGGAGTGGTACGACTTCGGCGTCTACGGCTATATCGCGACCACGATCGCGCAGGTGTTCTATCCCGGCAAGAGCGTCAGCGGCGTCCACCTGATCGCCACCTTCGGCACGCTGGCGGCGGCCTTCGTGGTGCGCCCGCTCGGCGGGTTCATCTTCGGTCCGCTGGGCGACCGCATCGGCCGGCACCGGGTGCTGGTGGTGACCATCCTCATGATGACGATCAGCACGACCATGACCGGTCTGCTGCCCACCTACAGCACCATCGGGATCTGGGCGCCGATCCTGCTCGTCATTGCCCGAATATTTCAGGGCCTGTCCACCGGCGGTGAGTACGTCGGCGCAATGACCTACCTGGTCGAACAGGCCCCCGACCACAAACGCGGCATGATGGTCGGGTTCTTGCCGATGGGCAACCTGGTCGGTTTCGTCCTCGCCGGGCTGCTGGTGACGGGCCTGCAGACCTGGCTGCCGGACGACGACATGCTGGCGTACGGCTGGCGGATTCCGCTGCTGCTGGGCCTGCCTTTCGGCCTGGTCGCCCTGTTCTTGCGGCTTCGGCTCAAGGAGTCCTCCGCCTACCAGAGCGCGCACGACGATGCGCCCTCAACGGGCGACCGAGGCAGTCAGCGGATTCGGCGCACGATCGCGGCCCAGTGGCGCCCGATGCTGATCTGCGCGGCGCTGGTGCTGACCTCCCAGGTCGCCGATTTCATGCTCACCGGGTATCTGCCGACATATCTGCGGCTGTTCGTGCGCGTCGGGCACACCGCCGGGCTGGTCATGATCGTCTCGACGCTGGCCATCTTGATGCTCACCGTGGTGCTCGTCGCCAGCTTGTCTGACCGCATCGGCGTCAAACCCATCATGTGGACCGGCTGCGGGCTGCTGATCGTGGCCTCCATCCCGGCGTTCTGGCTCATCCGCTTCGGCGGCGTGTACCCGGTGATCTTCATCGGCGTCCTGCTGATCGGCCTGATGGAGCTGTGCTTCGACAGCACCGGTCCGGCCATGTTGCCAGCACTGTTTCCCACCAACGTGCGCTACGGGGCGCTGGCCATCTCGTACAACATCTCGATTTCGCTGGTCGGCGGCGTCACGCCGCTGATCGCCCAAGCGCTGGTCTCCGGCACCGGCAACGTGATGGTGCCGGCTTACATGCTGATCTTCGGCGGCGTGGTGGGCGCCATCACGTTGCTGTTCACCCCGGAAGTCGCCGGCAAGCCGTTGCTCGGCTCCGGGCCTGCCGTCGAAACCGAGCGCGAGGCTCGCGAGCTTGCCGAGGACGTCAGGTAACAGACAACCCGCGCAGTATCTTCTGTTTTTGCTCGCGGGCGTTAATTTGGCCGTGGCGGGCTATCCGGTGGAGATGAGGACCGGTTTTCACCAGCGGCTGCGCACGCTGACCGAGCAGCTCGCCCAGATGTGCGGGATGGCCGCTGAGGCGATCCGGCAGGCGAGCCAGGCGCTGCTGGAGGCCGACCTGACGACGGCCGAGTCCGTCATCGCGGGCCATCGGAGCATCCTCGCGATGGACGCGCACGTCGAGGAGACCGCGTTCGCGCTGTTGGCCTTGCAGGCGCCGGTGGCCACCGACCTGCGCGCGGTGGTCAGCGCCCTGCGGATCGCCGCGGACGCGCGACGGATGGTCGAGCTCGCGGTGCACATAGCCGAGATCGCCCGTCGCCGCCACCCCTATCCGGCGGTCTCGGCAGAGGTGCGGCCATACATCGCCGCCATGGGCGAGGCGGCCGAAGCGCTGGCGCTGGGGGCGCGGGAGGTGCTGGTGTCTCAGGATCCGCGCAGGGCCGCTCAAATTCGCCGCGACGACGACACGATGGACGACCTGCACCGGCGCCTGCTGGCGGTCCTGAAGGATCCCGCGTGGACGGAGGGCGTCGCCGCCGCGGTGGACGCCACCCTGTTGGGCCGCTTCTACGAACGCTTCGCCGACCATGCGGTGCAGATCGCGCGGCGCGTCATCTTTCAGGCCACCGGACGCTAACCGATGCCCTTCGGCGCGGTGACAACGTGCCGCGAACGAGGTGGCTCAGCGGTCAAGCGTGACGCAGCACCAACAACTCGCCGGTCAAAGTTCCATCTTCGAGCAACCGACCAATTGTCGAACTCTGGCGTTCGGCCAACTGCCAGGTCTCCGTGTCCCCATGCCGGTCGGCGAGCACACGCTCCACGGTATCGACGCGCTCATTCCATTCGTCCTCGATCGGCGGTAGGTCCTGCGTGCCGAGCTGCCGCTCGACGTCGAGCGACGCCCTGATCAGCAACTCTCGCAAGGCATCGGGAGTCGGAAAGTGGTTGCCCTCCAGCGTATTTGGCGGTATTTCGCGGTGCGCGACGAAAACGAGCAACCCGACGCGCCCACCCGGCCGTACCACGCGGCGCAACTCGGTGAGCAACGCGATTTGATCGGGGGTGGTGCACAGCACGCCCAGGGCCCAGGCGGCGGCGAAACTCGCGTCCCTCATCGGTAGGGCCGAGCCCATCGCGCACACCACGGGAAAGCCGAAGAGTTTCTGTGCCGCACGGCACGCGCCGGTCTCCGGCTCCACGAGAACGGGCCGAACCGCAGTCGATCGAGCGGCGTAGGCCGCGGGGCCCCCGACGCCGGCGCCGGCGTCCAACAGTGTGGCATCGGGCGCCAGTTTCATGTGTTCGACGAGCCAGTCGAGGGCCGCCGGGCTTCCGCTCCCCCGGCAACCGGCAGGGAGGTGGTACTCCGGCCCGAGCTCGGCCGCCACCTGCGCGGTCCATTCGGCGACGGTGTCGAACTCGGCCTCCATGGCGTCCGTCATGGCGCCCCTCCTCCCCGTCGCTGACACTCCGCATCGTCGGCGGCGCGCGTCATGGCGCCCCTCCTCCCCGTCGCTGACACTCCGCATCGTCGGCGGCGCGCGTCATGGCGCCCCTCCTCCCTGATCCCGGATGCGTCGGCCCACCTCTGCCTTGATCTCCGCACCGATGCGAGGTCCCGATGCCGAGGCCAGCCCCGAGATGTTCACACCCTCGACGCCCTCGATCGACAGCAGCGATCGCGCCTCGTCCACCGCCGCCGCGATCCCAGCCTCCACCGGATCCGACGCGCTCAGAACCCGTTGCGTCACAGTGGGATCGAGCTCGAGTCCCGGCAGCCCTTCCAGCACCGCCGCCGAGATGCTGTCGGTGAATACCGCTACCGCCGCGATCACCGGGATCGCCAACCCGGCCGCCCGTGCCGACTTCATGAAATCGGCGATCATGTCGGGAAAGGGCACGTGATTGAGGACCGCCAGACTCGCTCCGGCACGCTGCTTCTCGACCAAACGCGCGGGCCGGCGATGTACGGGCGGGGCGGTGGGCGTTTCGGGTACCGCGGCGACGATGCCGACCGAAGCGGCCAGCGAAACCAGGCGAGGCCCGTCGAGGTCGAAGGTCTGCGAAACATCCGGGCGCACGTCATATCCGCGCCCATCGCCGGTGACGCACAGCACCGTTTCGACATCGATGCTGCGCAGTCCTCTCAACTCCTGCTCGAGCACCACGCGGTTACGGTCCCGGCAGGACAACGTGATCCAGGGCGTCACACCGGCGTCGAGCAACAGCGACGCCATCAACGTGGGCGGGAAGTCGGGTTTGTTCTGGTGTTCGCCCACGAGGACGGCGTCGCACCCGGGCGCCAGGACCGTCGCCGTCGCCGCGATGTCGTCAGGATCGAACGGGGTGGCGCTGAAGTCGGTGAGCACCCGCGGAGCGCGCGCGGGTCGGGGGGACGGGCGATGACCCGACCACGGCACTACGTCGTCGAAGACGCACGGACCCGGTTGCATCTCGCACTGTCCGTCCGGCCGCACGCCGCCGCACGGCCCGAACTCCATTCGCTTCGGACAACCCGAATCCGCCGCCATCTGCACCCCCTCGATCGTCAATACCCAAACGATCGCGCCCACAAGCGCCCCGGCGACCGCCCGATTTCGGGAGGTCATTCGGGATTAGCAATCGTTCGCTGCGGCTAATACGAAAGGGGCATGTGCTGGATGGACGGCACAGCGGACGGGATGGGAACGGCTATGGAACCGATATCACCGATGGACGCGTTGTTCCTCATCGGCGAGTCACGCGAACACCCGATGCACGTGGGCTCGCTGCAACTCTTCGAGCCCCCGGAGGATGCCGGTCCCCATTTCGTGCGCGAGGCGTATCAGGCGATGCTGGAGTGCACGGACGTGCAGCCGTCGTTCCGGAAACATCCGGCCTTCTTCGGCGGCATCACCAACGTCGCGTGGTCTTTCGACAAGGACGTCGAACTCGACTACCACCTTCGCCGGTCCGCGCTGCCCGAGCCCGGACGAGTCCGCGACTTGCTCGAGTTGGCCTCCCGGCTGCACGGCAGCCTGCTCGACCGGCATCGCCCGATGTGGGAGGCGCATCTGGTGGAAGGCCTGCAGGACGGGCGGTATGCGGTCTACACGAAGTATCACCACTCCCTCATGGACGGCGTTTCGGCGCTACGCCTGGTGCAGCGCGCCTTCACCCCCGACCCCGACGACGACGAGGTGCGGGTGCCCTGGAGCCTGGGTCCGCGTAAGCGCAGCGGGCGGCGCGAACAGTCGTCGCTCTTCGACCGCGTGGGCCGCACCGCGGGGTCGGCGCTCGCCATGGCGCCGTCCACGCTCAAGCTGGCGCGCGCCGCGCTACTCGAACAGCAACTGACCCTGCCGTTCCGGGCGCCTCGCTCGATGTTCAACGTCCGGATCGGCGGCGCCAGACGGGTAGCGGCACAGTCGTACTCGTTCGACCGCATCAACGCCGTCAAATCCGCCACCGGGACGACCGTCAACGACGTCGTGCTCGCCATGTGCGCCGGGGCCCTGCGCGCCTACCTCCTCGATCAGGACGCCCTGCCGGACGCGCCGCTGACCGCCATGGTCCCGGTGAATCTGCGCAAGGACGACGACGACCGCGGGGGCAACAACGTCGGGACGTTCCTGTGCAATCTCGCAACGGATCTCGACGACCCGGCCAAGCGGCTGGAGATCATCAGCGCCTCCATCCGCGACACCAAGGAGGTGTTCTGGCAGCTGCCGCCGGTTCAGCAGTTGGCCCTGTCCGCCTTCAACATCGGCGGCTTGTTCTTCGGGCTGATCCCCGGTTATCTTTCCGCCGGCTCGCCGCCGTTCAACATAGTCATCTCGAACGTGTCGACCGGCAACTCAGACCAATTGTATTGGCGCGGCGCGCGATTGGACGGAAACTATCCGCTATCGATCCCGCTCGACGGCCAGGCGGTCAACATCACCGTGACCAACAACGCGGACAACCTCGACTTCGGTCTGGTCGGATGCCGCCGCAGCGTCCCGCACCTGCAGCGAATGCTCGGTCATCTCGAGGCGTCCCTGAAGGATCTGGAGCTGGTGGCGGGCGTCTGAGACACGTTGCGGCGGTGGTATATCGCTGCCGCCGCTCACGAGGCGACGGTGTCGGTGGCGTCGGCGCGCTCTTCCTCCAGCCGATCCTTGCTGCGCAGCAATCGCAGCAGCGTGACGAACAGTAGACCGCCCACCAGGTTGCCGACGACGGTGTAGCCGAACCAGCCCAGCCAATCGAGGTAGCCGAACGGCGCCTTGCCGGTGATGAGCGCGCCGAAGATGAGCAGCGAATCCAGAATCGAATGGAACAACCGCAACCCGGCGAGGAGGAACGCCGCCGCCACGGCCGCGGCGATCTTGCCGGGCACCGAGTCGGTGCCGTGTTGCATCCGGGTCATCAGCGTGATCACCATGCCGCCGAGCACGGCCAGACAGCAGCTCTGGGCCGACAGCGGCGCGGTGGCGAAGTGGGTCGCGGATTCGACCGTCTGAGAGTGCAACTCGGGAAAGCCGGTCATGATCAGCCACATGATCACCCAGCCGCCGACGAGGTTGGCAAACATCGTCCCGGCCCACAGTTTGAGCAGTTGCGTCAGGCCGGCCCGCTTGGCCGCCACCGTGACGACGGGGATGATGAAGCCCTCGGTAAACAGCTCGCTGCGACCCAGCAGCAGCGCCAAAAAGCCGATGGAGAACGCCAATCCGGCCAGCAGCGGACGGTGGGTGGCGTCCAGGACCGACAGATAGGCGAGCACGCCGAGCGCCACCTCGGTGCCTCCAAAAAACCCGGTGACCAGCACACCGCGCCAGCTCCGGTGCAGTCGCTGGGTACCCTCGCTCAGCATTCTGCTGAACGCGTCTTCGAGCTCGTCCTCGATTGGACTGTCGGTTTTGCCGAGCTGTCGTCGAATGGTCTCGCCCATGGTGAAGTCCTCGCAGTTGAACGGCCGAAGAAACGGTCCTATACCCATTTCCCCGGCCGTCCTGCCGCCATGACGCGTTAGCTACCCCACATGCGCCATGCGCCGTAGCGGGCGCCGATTCGCGCGACCGCGGCACCAATCCTTTGTGGGGAATACCACTGCGCCTACTGTAAGGTCCACGGTAAGTCAGCGCAGGCGGGGAGAAGGGTGAACCGTGCCAAGCACCATTGATATGCGCAGCCAGCTGCGGCCCGACGTCGATCTGACCGACGGCGCCTTCTACGCGGGCGACTCGCGACCGGTCTACCGATGGATGCGCGAGAACGAGCCGGTGTTCCGGGACCGCAACGGCCTGGCGGCCGCGGCGACCTACCAGGCGGTGATCGACGCCGAGCGGGCACCGGAGTTGTTCTCCAACGCCGGCGGTATCCGGCCGGACCAGGACGCACCGCCCATGATGATCGCAATGGACGACCCCGCCCACCTGCTGCGGCGCAAGCTGGTCAACGCCGGCTTCACCCGCAAACGGGTCAAGGACAGGGAGTACTCGATCGGCGCGCTGTGTGACGCGCTGATCGACAACGTCTGTGAACGGGGCGAATGCGACTTCGTCTGGGACCTCGCGGCTCCGCTTCCCATGGCGGTGATCGGCGACATGCTGGGCGTGCTTCCGGAGGAACGCCAAATGTTCCTGCGCTGGTCCGACGACATGGTGACGTTGCTGAGCAGCACGACCGCACAAGAGGATTTTCAGGTCTCGGTGGACGCATTCGCCGCCTACACCGAATACATGACGGGCATGATCGCGGCGCGCAAGGCGGAGCCCACCGATGACCTGGTCAGCGTGCTGGTACATGCGGAGGTGGACGGCGAGAAGCTGGCCGACCATGAGATCGTCACCGAGGTGTTATTGCTGCTCATCGGCGGTGACGAGACCACCCGGCACACGCTGTCCGGCGGCACCGCGCAGATCCTGCGTCACCCGCAACAGCACCGGCGCCTAGTCGACGACGTGGCCCTGCTACCCAATGCGATCGAGGAAATGCTGCGCTGGACCGCCCCGGTCAAGAACATGGCCCGCACCATGACCGCGGATGTCGACTTCCACGGCACGCAACTCCATCAGGGCGAGAAGATCATCTTGCTGTTCGAATCGGCGAACTTCGACGAGGCGGTGTTCGGCGACCCGGAGAACTTCCGCATAGACCGGTATCCCAACAACCATCTGGCGTTCGGCTTCGGCACCCACTTCTGCCTGGGCAATCAGCTGGCGCGCCTGGAACTGTCGATGATGCTCGAGCGACTGCTGAAGCGCCTGCCGGACATGCGGCTGAGGTCGGAGGACCCACTTCCGCTGCGGCCGGCCAACTTCGTCAGCGGTCTGGAACGTATGCCGGTCGAATTCACGCCCACGGCACGGTCAAGTGCCTGATCCGAAACTGCGTCCGAGGCCTCACCGCTGCTGGCCGGCGAGCTCCGCGTCGGTCGCGTAATCCAGGTAAACACTGGTGCCGTTGGGCCGGGTGTGGATGGTGCAGTGGTCGGACAGGCGGTGCATCAGCATGATGCCGCGCGAGGCGTGCGGATCGTTGGACTGCCTCGTCGAGGGCGTGCGCCAGCTTCCGCGGTCACTGACACACACCCGGATCGACTCGGCCTCCGGGTCGTAGCTGGCCTGGAGTTTCATGACGCCAACCTGGTGATGCGAGCGATAAGCGTGCTCAACGCAATTCGCTAGCGCTTCGTTGACTCCGAGGACGACGTCCTCGCGGATTTCCTCCGGCGCGTGCACCTCGTGCCGCAGCCACCGTTGCAGCGCACGGCGCCACTCCGCCACCGTATCGGGGCGGGCTGTGCCGGCGAGCGTCAGCCGCACCGGCGTGGCTGTCTCCGGCAGTAGTGGACTCATGAAAGCCGCATACCCAGTTGTAGTTGGAGCAATAACCTTCTGCGAGTATCGCTTCGGCCACAGATCGGTAGCCGCGCAGAATCACCACGTCACGGCGCCGAAGGCGTCGGGGCGGGTGCTAACGGTGCGGCGACAGGATGGGTGTGACCAGTTCGCCCGTGCTGAGGTAGCTGTCGAGATTGCGGATGGCCAGCAGGGCCATGGCCCGCCGGGTCCGCGCGGTGGCGCTGCCGATGTGGGGAAGCAGCACAACGTTGTCCATGCCGAACAATTCGGCCGGTACGTGTGGCTCTTCGACGAAGACGTCCAGGCCCGCTCCCGCCAATTCGCCTGCGGCCAGCAATTCCACCAGCGCGTGCTCGTCGACCACGCTGCCTCTGGCGATGTTGATGAGGTAACCCTCGGGGCCCAGAGCCCGCAGCACCGCACGGTCGACCAACTTGTGCGAATTGCGGTCACCCGTGGTGGCGATGACCAGCACGTCCACCGACTCGGCCAGCTCCACGGGCGAATCGGCATAGCGGAACGGTGATGCCTCGATGCGATGACGGTTGTGATAGGCAATGGCGCAGTCGAATCCGAGCAGCCTGGTCGCGATCGCCGAACCGATCCGGCCCAGTCCCAAGATGCCGACCTGCAGGCCGCTGACGTCCCTGGCGTAGGGAAACGCACCCTCGCGCGCCCATCGGCCGGCGCGCACGTAGCGATCGGCGGCGCCGAACCGGCGCAGTGTCATCAGGATCAGCCCCACCGCGGTGTCGGCGACTGTGTCCGACAACACATCGGGCGTATTGCTCACGCCGATGCCGCGGCGCTTGGCCGCCTCCAGATCGATGAGATCCACGCCGGCCCCGTTGTTGACGATGACCTCCAGCTTGGGCAACGCCGCCATGGTGTCCGCATCGACGCCGGGCGATCCCGACGTCACCAGCACGCGCACGCCGGCTCCGTGCTCGGTCAAGAACCGCGTGCGGTCGGGGCCGCCGGGCAGCTGCGGAATTTCGTACCGGGCGGACAGCTCCGCTGCGAACGTCGGCTCCATCTCACCGACCCTGAGCACATCGCTGACTTTCTTCGCCGTCACGACTTCATCATCCTCGACGGCGGCATCGGGCCGGCCCGGCGGTGGAATATCCCGGCGACGACCGTGGTTGCCAGCGCGGCGGTGCCGGCCATTCCCCCGGGGACCACACCAGAACCGTCGTTGCGAGCGACCACTTGCGCCAGAGGCGTGAAGCCGGCACTGCCCCCAAAAACTCTTGCCCGGGGGCCCACGCGGGAGTTTCGTCGGGTGGGAAGCAATCCCGCTATCGCGCGGTTGCACAGCGAATGCGTATCGGAGTCGTCTTTCCACAAACCGAGCTCGGTTCGGACCCCGCCGTCGTGCGCTTGTACGGTCAGCGCGTCGAGGAACTGGGGTTCACCCACATCCTGGCCTATGACCACGTCGTCGGAGCGGACCCGACGGTGCATCACGGCTTTCAGGGCCCCTATGACATCGACTCGACGTTTCACGAGCCGTTCGTCATGTTCGGCTACCTGGCCGCCGTCACCGCGTTGGAACTCGTCACCGGTGTCATCATCTTGCCGCAACGCCAGTCGGTACTGGTGGCCAAGCAGGCCGCCGAGGTAGATGTGCTCACCGGGGGCCGTTTCCGGCTCGGCATCGGATTGGGTTGGAACGCAGTCGAATTCGAGGCGCTTGGCGAGTCCTTCACCAACCGGGGCAAGCGCTCCGAGGAACAGGTCGAGGTCATGCGCAAGCTGTGGACCGAACGGTCGGTCACGTTCAACGGCAGGTACCACACCGTGACGGGGGCCGGCCTGGCCCCGCTGCCGACCCAGCGGCCGATACCGGTGTGGTTCGGCGCCGCGTCGGATCGTGCTTACGAACGTGCCGGTCGGCTCGGCGACGGTTGGTTTCCCATGGTCGAGCCCGGACCCGGGCTCGACCACGCGCTCGAGCAGGTGGGCTGCGCGGCCGAGTCCGCGGGCCGTGACCCGAAGAGCCTCGGCATGGAAGGCCGGGTCAACTGGACCGGAGACCGCGATAAGCTCGCCGCCACTATCGCCGCCTGGAAGGCCGCCGGGGCCAGCCACCTGTCGGTGAACACCATGAAGGCCGGCTTCGCGAACGTCGACGGACACCTCGCCGCCCTCGAGCAGGTTGCCGACGACCTCGAATAGCGCCGCGGTTTTACCGGCTTCCCGCCGCGGACAACTCCTCGACCAAACTCAGGTGCGCGTTGCGGCGGCCGGCTTTCGATCGCTTCGGCGCGGGCTCGGTCGCCTCGACGGTGTCGCGGACATAGACCTGCCCGCCCGTAGCGCAGTGACGGCGCTGCCAGTCGCTGATCGCTTGGTGCGCCGCGTGATCGAGATAGCTCGTCAGCAGGTGGATGGTGACCGACGTCCGTTCGGGAATTGAGGCCAGGACGCCGGTCAACCGGGGCAGCGCCAGAAAGGTGCACGCGCCTTCGACGACGACGTGCCATCCGTCGCCAACTGGCTTGGCCTCGATCCTGGCGCGCACCACCCGCCATCCGGTGACGGCGATGGCCAGCGCGAGGCCGATCATCACGCCGTGCAGCAGATTGAGGAAGACCACGCTGCCCACCGTCACCAGGTAGACGGCGAGATCACCGTTGCGCAAGGCGGTTTCGATATGCGCCGGCTTCAGCAGCTCGATGCCGATGACGATGAGCAGGCCGGCAAGTGCCGCCGTGGGAATCTTTTCGACGAGCCCCGCGAAGGGCACCGCGAAGAGCAATATCCAAATGCCATGCAGGATGGTCGATGCACGCGTCTTCGCACCGGCATTCACGTTGGCCGCGCTGCGCACGATGACACCGGCGATCGGAAGCCCGCCGATGGCGCCCGACGCGATGTTGGCCGCGCCCTGCCCGATCAGCTCACGGTTGAAGTCGGTTCGCGCTCCGGTGTGCATTCGGTCGATCGACACCGCGGTCAGCAGACTCTGCACGCTGGTGATCAATGTGACCGTGATGACGGCGATGACGACGGCTCCCCAATTGCCGTGCGGCAGCGACGGCAACCGCAGCGCCTCGAGGACGGAGCCCTCCAAGACGATCCGGGACACGTGAAACGGGAAGATCATCGAGATGGCGGTGACCGTCACGATCGCCACCAGTGGACCCGGCACACTGGCCACCCGGGCCGGAACCCAGCGCCAGGCCACCAGAATCGCTATCACCAGCAATCCCAGCACGACTCCCGGGCGGTGTGCGCCCAGAATCTGGGCGGGCAATCCGGTGACATTGCTCCACGCCGAGCTTTTCGAAGCGCCGCCCAGCAGCACATGAACTTGCTGCAGGGCGATCGTAATTCCGATGCCGGCCAGCATGGCGTGGACCACGACCGGCGAGATCGCCAGGGCGGCCCGGGCAATCTTGCTGAACCCCAACAGGACCTGCAGGATCCCTGCGATCGCGGTGATGAAACATGTGACCGCCCAGCCGAACTGGGAGACCACATCGGCGACAACTACGGTAAGCCCCGCAGCCGGACCGCTCACCTGCAGTGGCGAGCCGCCCAGCCACCCGGCGACCACTCCTCCGACGATCGCCGCGATCAAGCCCGCGAGAACCGGTGCGTCCGAAGCGATCGCGATACCTAGCGACAGCGGAAGCGCCACCAGGAAAACCACCAACGAGGCCGGCAGATCGTACCGGAGCGTCTCTCGCATCCGATCGAGCCGGGACGGAGCCACCGCGTCCATATCCTGTCGGCCTGACTGTTCCACCTTGTGCACCGGCACTCCCCGAATTGGTCTTTAGCGGTGGGCTTTTAGCTATCCGCCCGGTCACGGCAGGCTGAACATTCGTAAAGCCTTGCGGCGCAGGATGTTACAGATACCACGAACGTCGTTGTTCGCCTGGGCACGCCTGGCCTATGCGTTCGAAGGTAAGGCGGCGGGGATAATAGGGTCAACCGGACGGGCCGGGCGCATATCGAATGCAAATTTTTCGGTGGCCATTGAAAGTAGCGGAGCCAGCCGAGGAAAATGGTTACTCCAGAACGAAAACCGGGATTTGCCGTGCCGTTTTCGTCTTGTATTCCGCGTAGGGCGGAAAAGCCTCAACGGCCCGCTGCCACCACTCCTCGCGCTCGGCGCCGTCGAGCTCGCGTGCCGTCAACTTGACCACCTTGTCGCCATCCTGCAGTGTCACGGCCGGATTCGCCTTCAGGTTGAAATACCACAGCGGATGCTCGGGCGCGCCGCCGTGCGACGCGACAATGACGTAGCGGCCATCCTTCTCGACCCGCATCAACGGCACGTAGCGCTGCTTGCCGGACTTCGCCCCGGTGACGGTCAGCAACACGATCGGCCGGTCGAAAACCTCGACTCCGTCGGTGGTGCCCTGACTCAGGATCTGTTCGGTCTGGTCGCGCACCCAGCCCCTGGGGCTCAACTCGATTTCGTCAGCCATACCTACACCGAACACCCCGGATCCGCGACCCCATTCCCCGGGTCCGACTAAGGCGTACAGTCGAGTCGTCAACTTATATGAGCTAACTAATCGCGTCGCAGTCGCGGAGAGGAGATGGGTGTGGCCCGCACCGAGAACGACACCTGGGACCTGGCGTCCAGCGTCGGAGCCACCGCCACCGCGGTCGCCGCGCAGCGGGCGATCGCCTCCAGCCCACCGGATGCTTTGTTGAATGACCCGTGGGCCGACCCCCTCGTCCGCGCAGTCGGCATCGACAGCTTCATCAAGCTGCTCGACCATCAGCTCGACCGCAGCGACGATCCGCTGCTGAACCGTCAGGCGGTCAAAGAGCAGATCACGGTGCGGACCCGGTTCTTCGATGACTATTTCGTTCAAGCGACGGAATCCGGCATCAAACAGGCGGTGATCTTGGCTTCCGGGCTGGACACCCGGGCATATCGGCTGCCCTGGCCGACGGGCACCGTCGTGTACGAGATCGACCAACCTGAGGTGATCGAGTTCAAGACGCGGACGCTGGCCGACCTGGGCGCCACCCCCAGCGCGGAGCGCCGCACGGTGTCGATCGACCTGCGTGAAGACTGGCCGTCCGCTCTCACCGCCGCCGGATTCGATCCTGCACAGCCGACCGCGTGGAGCGCCGAGGGACTGCTCGTCTATCTGCCGCCCGAGGCGCAGGACCGCTTGTTCGACGACATCGCGGCCGTTTCGGCGCCGGGCAGCCGGATCGCCACCGAGCACCTGGACCTGCGCAGCATCCCCTCGGACTGGGCGCAGAAGTTGACCGAGCGGTCCCGGCGCATCGGCTCCGGCATCAATCTGGCCGAGTTGTTCTACACCGGCGAGCGCAACACCGCCGCCGAATACCTGGGCGCGCGGGGCTGGGACGTCCATATCCGGACAACCGAGCAGGCGTTTGCCGCACACGGGTTCGCGGTTCCCGACGACGAATTGGCCTCATTCGGCGACGCTTCCGGCTACCTGACGGCGACGCTCAAGTAGTTGAGCCTCCGACGGCCTCGGTCGCTGGGCGGCTGGGGTTGATCGGCGAGCCGGTTTCCCAGCCAATCCCTGCATCGCCGCGTCCGCCCCATATATCAGCTTCATTGACATATATCAGTGGCATTGATATAAACGGTGGCATGACTCAACCGACGCAAGAGATGTTCGAATCCGCCTACCGGGGCGAGGCTCCCGAAATGGGCGAGGGCAACCGGCCGCCGTGGAGCATCGGCGAGCCGCAGCCAGAGATCGCGGCCCTCATCAACGACGGCAAATTCCACGGCGATGTGCTCGACGCCGGTTGCGGCGAGGCGGCCGTGTCGCTGTACCTCGCCGAGCGGGGCTTCACCACCGTGGGCCTGGACCAATCCCCCACCGCCATCGCGTTGGCCACCGAGAAAGCGGCCCGCCGAGGCCTCACCAGCGCCACCTTCGAGGTCGCGGACATCAGCGCCTTCACCGGCTACGACGGGCGCTTCGGAACCATCGTCGACAGCACCCTGTTCCACTCGATGCCAGTCGAACTGCGTGAGGGCTATCAGCAGTCGATCGTGCGGGCCGCCGCGCCGGGCGCCTCGTACTTTGTGCTCGTCTTCGACCGCGCCGCGATGCCTGCCAACGGGCCGGTCAACGCGGTCACCGAAGATGAGCTGCGCGAGGTGGTCTCGAAGTACTGGGTGATCGACGACATCCGGCCGGCCCGCATCCACGCCAACGTGCCCGAGAGCTTCCTGTCCGGCTTCCAGGACTTCGCCGCCGACATTCGCGATGAGGACAACGGCCGCAAATCCGTGGGCGCCTGGTTACTGTCCGCGCACCTCGGCTGACGCGGACCGGGGGCGCGGCCTACGGGCCGGCCCAGCCCTCCGGCAGCATCGGCGTGCGCGCGCCGTCGCCAGACTCGTTGTCGCCCAACGTGATCAGGCCCGCCGCCCGCAGGTCAGGCCTGGGTAGCGTCCCGGCGAAGCCCTGTGTCGAGGCACCGGATTCCGAGGGTAGGTGCCGAGCGGACGACACCGGTGCCGCCACCGCGGCCGGGTCATCGTCGGCCTCGATGAATTCGTAGCGGTATCCGGGGTCGACGACCGAGCGCGGGCGCCGGCGTGAGCGTCCGCCGTGCTGCTCCGCCACGGCCACCCCGGCCGCCGACGCCGCGTTCTGCGTGGCGGGCGCCGCGTTGTGGGCGCCGGTCTGCGCCGTCGATCCCATGCCGAGTCCGATGTTGCCCACCAGGTAACCGAAGCCCTCGGATCCGGTCACCGGGGCGGGCGGTGTGGGTGGAGCCGCGGGCGGCGCAGCCGCCGAAGCCGTAGGCGCAGGGATCGACGCCATCGACGTCGCCGTTACTGGCGGGCCGGCCGGTGCCGTGGGCGCCGTCACCGGAGCGGCCGGCACCGCCGGCGCTTGCACGCCCACCACCGCGGGCTGCGGCACGGCAGGAGCGGGAGCGCCGGCCGGCGCGGCCAGCCCGGCCAAGCCCGCCAGGCCTCCCAGGCTGCCCAGGCTGCCCAGGCTGGTGATCGACAGGCTCAAACCGACCTGCAGCAGCAGCGGCAACTCCTGGAGAATGAAGCGCAGTGTCCGGATCGTCCAGTTGATGATCCGGTAGGTCTGCCACGCGATGAAATAGTTGATCAGAGCCGGGAATTGGGACGGGTTGAGCAGGCCGGAAAAGTTCTGCTGTAGCCAGGCCACCGCCTGGGCGTTGCCGTTGAAGAAGTTGCCCAGGTTCTGCAGGTACTCCGATGGACTCCAGTTGGGTTGGCCCTGCCCGGGGATTTGCTCGCCGTCAGGCCCGAACAGCATTTCCCAGATCTCTTCGGGCGTGGGCAACTGGAAAGAACCCGTGCCGGTGCCGCTGCCCGCTCCGGTCCCAGTGCCGGTGCCGCTTCCCGTTCCTGTTCCGGTCCCCGTTCCGGATCCCGAGCCGCTGCCCGCCTTGCCCCCAGTGCCCGATCCGGCGCCGCTGCTCATCTGCACCGCTTCGGTCGTCGCCTGGTAGGTGGTCATGGTGGTGGCCGCCTGTGTCCACATCCGCGCGTAGTCGGCCTCGTTGAGCGCAATCGGAATGGTGTTGACGCCAAAGAAATTCGTGGCCACCAAGGCCGCATGCGTCGCATGGTTGGCGGCCAACTCCGGCAGCGTGGGCATCGCGGCCAGCGCGGCGGTGTATGCGGTGGCCACCCCCTGGTGTTGAGCGGCCGCCTCGGCGCTCAGCGCGCCGGCCAGCTGCAACCACGCCAAATACGGCATGTGCGCGGCGACATAGCTATCGGCCGTCGGGCCGTCCCACACCGGAACCGAACCGGTCAATACGGACGTCAACTCCGTTGCCGCCGAATCATATTGGCTACTCAACGCCGTCCACGTCGCTGCGGCCGCCAGCACCGGGCCCGGCCCCGGTCCGC
The DNA here is from genome assembly GCF_003284975.1 of Mycobacterium colombiense. Classification (GTDB taxonomy): domain Bacteria; phylum Actinomycetota; class Actinomycetes; order Mycobacteriales; family Mycobacteriaceae; genus Mycobacterium; species Mycobacterium europaeum_A. The sequence goes on along the minus strand of NZ_QMEU01000010.1, from coordinate 39,696 downwards.
TGCTCAACAGCGCCGAATGCACCTCCGGCGGAAGAGCCATCCACACCGGCGCGGTCATCGTCAGCCTGCGCCCAGATAGGTCGACGCACCCGCCGCGTCGCCGGCGGCGTAACCGACGCCAGCCAGACTCACGCCCAACCCGGCCCGACCCAGCACCTCGACGCCCTTGGCCGCCGCGGCCGAATGCTGGCTTCCTCGCTCGCTGAACACCGCGGCGGCCGCCAGCGAGACGGGATCGGCCGCCGGTGGGACCACCACCGAGACCACCGGCGCCGCCGCCGCGTGCGCGGCCGCAAGCGCAGCGGTGATCGCGTCGACCGCCGCACTCGTCGCGGCCAGGCCCTCGGGGATAACTCGCAGCGTCATAGCGGCCGCTCCTCGTATCGTCTTGTCGTCGAACCGGCGCCGGCCACCCTGGCCGCAGGCCGCCAACCCACACCCAGGGCTACCCCCCAGGCGAGCAGACCGGCTACCAATCCGAAGATCACGTGCCACTCAGCCCGCTCGAGCATTCCGTTCGATACCCACGCCGACATGGTGTGCCCCGTGGAGACCGAATTAGCTAGCGCGACAAGGTGAATGGGCGCAGCGGCCAGGGCCAGTAACCACCGATGCAACCGCACCACCGGAACGAAGCCCACCGCAAACAGCAACGCCGCCGCGGCCACGTAGCGACTGCTCCACAGCGGATCGCTCAACCCATGGATCGGCAGCGCCGCGATCGATGACGTCGCGCCGACCGCCAACACCGTCTCGCGACGCGCCGTCACCAGCGCGACCGCCACCAGCAGCGTCAGCCAGATCAGCCCGCGGTGACCGGGCAGCCCCAGGGGCATCCGGATGTCGGTCGAGGCGACGATGACGGCGACCGCAACTAGCGGAAACGCCGCCTCGCGGACGGCGGTGAATCCGGCTGTTGGGCGCATCAGCACGGTCATGCGCAGATCATAAGTCGCGAGAACCTAGACTAATCCTTATTTACGGCGAATTCACAGGATAGGACCCGTAAATGCGCAGCAATATGCTCTTGATTCGGGTGGTTGCGGTTTTCGCCCTAGCTACGGGACTCGTCGCGTGCGGTGCATCCGAGACCGAGGTCCAGCTCGTCGTGCAGGACAACCACCGGGTGCTCGACCGATTCACCCTGTCGCGACTCGAGCGGCTGCCCCAGGTTCAGGTCGCGACGCCGCAAACACACCGCGTGCAGCACGGACCCAGCGTGCGTTCGGTCCTCGACGCCGCGGGCGCCACCGGGGTCATCAGCGTACGGGTGGAAGGGCGCGACCCGGCCCAGACCCTGACGGCCGGCGAGCTCGACGATCGGACCATCCTCGGCTTCACCAAACGCCACACACTCAAGCTCACCGGCGCAGAACTCACTCGCGATCAGTGGGTTCGCGACGTCACCGACCTGGTGGTCAACCCGTGATCGGCGGTACCGCGCTGGCCGGTGTCGACCTGCTGATCGGCATCGATGACACCGACAACCCGTACACCCCCGGCACCGGCCGGCGGGCCCGCGCGCTGCTTCGTGAGCTACAGGCGGCCGGACTCGGCTCACCCGCGGGCGCCACGAGACATCAGCTGCTCGTCGATGATCGGATCCCGTACACGTCCCATAACTCGAGCGCGTGCCTGGCCTGGCGCAGCCCCGCCGGTGATCCGGACGCGGTTCGCACCGGAGTCATCGAGTTCGCCGGACACTTCCTGGAAACGGTGTGCCCGCCCGACGCGGATCCGGGGCTCGCCGTCGTCATTCCGGGCGAACTCGTCGGCAGCGCGCCGCGGCTGATCGACTTCGGTCTTCGCGCCAAACGGGAAGTACTGTGCCCCAACGAAGCTCGCGAACTCGCCACGACACTCGGCATCCACCTGTCCGGCCACGGCGGCACGCGGGAGGGGACGACCGGCGCGCTCGCGGCGGTCGGCCTGCACCTGTCGGGCAACGACGGACTGTTCATCACCTTGCCCGGAATCCGCAAGCTGCCCGGCCGGGCCACCATCGAGACCGTATTCGACCTGACCCCGATCGACATCGCGCGCGACGACGCTTTCCGCCAGCCTCGGCACGGCGAGATGATCGACCTGGGCGACTGGGTACGGCCAATCTTGCTCGACGGGCTGGCCGTGTTGCTACTCGAACCGCCCCGAGCGCAGGGCAACGGAACCAGGTCGTGGCGAACGGCACCGCGTGCGGTGGTCAAGCAATACTGATTCCCCGCTCGATCCCGCGTACGTGAGCTGCACGATCGGTGTCGGCGGTCGCGCGCGGGTTTCAAAGGCCGTCATTCGGGCGAACCTGACGAAAGGCATTGCAGACGTTCAAAGGAGATCTCGGTGGATCAGCAAGTCAACTTCGACCCGCCCGCGGCGCCCGAGGACGCCCGAAAGGCAACCGAGGAACAGCGCAAGCTGCAGGAGCAGCTAGAGCACCAGGACGAGGATCCGAACGCCCCCGGATTGCACCAGTCCCGGCACGACCTACCCGACGAGAGCACCCGCTAGTCGCCTCAACCGTGGCTCGGCGAAAGCCCGTCAGGGACAAGGCAGTTCAGGTTGCCGGGCCGACGGTGTGGAGCGCCGGTAATCGTGGGCAAGCGCCACGCCCGCCTGCCACGTCAACGTCAGCCCGCCCAGCGCCGCCGCGGGAATCGCCCACAACCGCCGGATCAGGAGCGCGTGATCGCACTGATCGACATACTTTCCGCCCACGCCGAGCGCGCTGGACGCCTGGGTCAGATCGGTGATAAAGCCGCTGCCGCACTTGACTTGCCAGCCGAACTGATCGTAGGCGTCGATGAACACCGGCAGATACAGCGCGAAGACTCCCCCGGCCAGCAACACCACGGCAGCGGAGACGATCAGCGGCCCGCGGTTGGTCATGCGCCCCCCTCAGGTCATGCAGACGTTGGCGAAAAGCAGCACCGGCCAAGAGACGATCGAGCCGAGGAATGAGACCACCAGATCGACGCCGTGCATCTCGTGCAGATGCTGGGTGTGGGTGCTCGACCAGATCACGCCGACGATCAGGTACGGCGTCCCCAGCAGGATCGCCAGGCCCAGCAGCTCGGCGATGGTCAGTTGATACTCCAGGACTGAGCGGATCCTGCTGAGCATGAGCATGCCTTTCGCGCGGGCGCTGCCGGGTTCGAAGCCGGCCTACACCGAAGTGCTGAGGACCCACCGCGTCCCGGCGTGCGGACTAGACTCATATATGTTAATCGGCATTCGATTGATTCGGTAGTGTCGCGGTCGATTTGGCGGCGCAGTCACGCAGCGGCCGAACGCTCAGATGTGGTGGCGCAAAGGGGCGCTCGGCTCGCGCTCCTTGCATCGGAGGGGTTTGTTTGTAAGGAGCAAGTGCGGGAAGATTATTTGGCGGAGTTCCCGCAACAGCATGTCAGCGGCGCTGCCGGCCACCGCGTGGCGCGCTACGAGGCGCTGCGGCCGGCCGTCCTAGCAGCGTGACCTCCATCAGGCGGCGCACCGTGAGTCCGGCGGCCGCGCTGGCGTCGGGGTAGACGAGTCGGCCGGTGTCCACCGCGAGGGCAAACGCGGCGTGGACGGCGTATCGCGCGCGGCCGAGCGTGAGCTCCGGCCTGGCCGCGACGGCGAGGCTGGCCCAGGATTCGACGGTGGAACGCTGAATGTTGTACAGCAGTACCGCGTCCGTGTCGGGCAGGTTGTGCCGCTCCGTGTAGTAGACGCAGGCCAATTCGGGGTTGGCGAATGAGCGGGTGACGTAGGCCTCGATGAGTTGCGCGAGCGCCTGTTCCGGGTCGGCGCTGGTGGCCAAGATGCTGGACAGGTCGCCGGAGAGTTGGTCGGCAGCGCGCCGGTAGTAGACAGCCAGAATGTTGGCCTTGCCCGGAAAGTACTGATAGATGCTGGCAACCGGGATGCCCACCGCCGCCGCGATGTCTTCCATCCCGGTCTCGCGATAGCCGCGTTCGTTGAACAGGCGCATCGATTCGTGCAACAGAAGTTCATAGCTTCCGGCTGCGCTGGTCAGCGTCGCCGTGCGCGGCTGCTCGGATCCGCGACCGCGCTGGGTTGGCAAGTCGGCCCGCAACACCGCGGCCGAGATGTCGGCCAGCGCCGCGCGGATCTCGGAATTGCCCAGCCGCGACCGATGGTCGGTGATGCTGCCTATCACGCTCAGGGTGGCCGCCGACAGGATCCAGCGTTGCCGCGACGTGAGTTTCGGTCGAAGCCTCATCAGCGGACGCTGCAGGCGCCGGTTGATCAGTTTGATCTGTTCGGCCAAGGCGTGTTGATCGTCGCCACGTAAGTAGCGGCCCTCCCAGCGATAGAGTCCGCCGGCGGTGCGGTTGACGATCGTGGAGTCGATCAGCGCACTGACCAGCGCGCTGAGCTGCTCCTCGGGATCGCCATCGGCGGGCAGGTCATCAGCGAACGCCGTGGCGTCGACCAGTTGCTGTCCCAGCGCCAAGAAGACTTCGCGGAACAGGTCGTACTTGCCCTGCGAGTGGCGGTATAGCGCGGCCGCGGAGATCCCGACCCGCGCCGCGATGTTTTCCATGCTGACCGCGTGATAGCCCAACTCGCTGAATGCGTCGGTGGCGGCGCGGGCGATTTGGATCTTGCGGTCCTTCGGGCGCCGCTTTACTTGATCTGCGGACGAGCGGCTAGCCGATGGCATACAGATCACCGTAGCCGCAGCAGCGGCTGTCGGGGCGATCGGTCGACAAGCGGAATCGCCGAGCCGGCAAGCTTCCCGCGCGCGGCTGGGCGCAGCGTCCTACCCGAGGTCATCAGACGTCTATCCCCGCTACGCCCCGCCGAATTCCGGGCGCAGGACCGAGCTCAGTGCGCTGAGCGGAATGTGTGGCTCGACGGCCCCTCCGTCCATGGACCATTGCTCCGACTGCCCGTATTGGATAGGCGAGTCGTGTCCCACCGGATAGTCCGGCATGTACAGGATCAGCTCGTCGGGCGTGAGCGCCCAGGCTTTGTAGCCGCCCGAGAAGACCTTGTCCGGTGTCCACCGATCGAAGGTGAACGGATACGTTCCCGGATTGTGCTGCCATGCGGCATGGTCGAGTGCGTCCTGGATGGACGATTCGGCCAACGGCGGAATTGCGGTCAGCGGGTCGAGGCCCGGCTTGGTGATGTCGGCCAGCTGCAACCGCCTGCCGTCGGCCATGTCGAAGGTGAACGTGCGATAGGCGTTGTTGAATGCCGGACCGTCGGCGTGGTAGTCCTCGTGGAAGGCCACGCTGAGCGCCGGCCCATGGGTGAACACCTGATAGTTCTCCTCGCCCCAGCTGTCTTGGACCATCGATGCGCCCTTCGTGCGCCAGTTGTTCATCAAATTCCGCAGGTATTCACGGATGGGTGGACCGCTGGTGGGGTTCTCGACCAGATCGCCGGGCAACGCTATCTTGATGTCCCGGACCGCCTTTCGCTCGGACAACACCGACGTGTGGCAGTACTGCCCGTCCCAATCACCGCCGAGCTCGCCGCAAAACGATTGCGCCGAGGCCGGTGCCGTCGGTGCCCTCACCACCGCGGCCGCCACCATCGCCGCACCGGCCGAGACTCGAATCAACCGCATGACCGAAACGCCCTAGGGTAGTTCGACTTTGCTGGCCAGCCAGCGGCCGCCGACGTCTTCCATCGTCATCTTCATCCGGCTTCGGTCAACCCGACCATCGGGCCGCGCGGCGTTGCTGACGGTTTGGTCGACCATCAACAGCACCACCACCTTGGTTTTGCTCTGCGATTGAATCGCCGAGTCCACCACGGTGCCATGCGCTGTGGCCTTGTTGTCGATGAGCAGTTGCCGAAGCTGCGCGCTGGCTTTGGTGTACGTCTCCTTGAAATCCCCTGTGGCCCCGTTGAGTACGGCCGAGAAGTTCTGGTCGACCTGACCGGAGTCGATACTGGTGAGCACCTGGGCGTAGTCGATCGCGGTCCGCTGGGCCGCCTGCCCGGCCTGGTCCACCGCGTGCTCATCCCACAGCTTCCAGCCCAACCCGCCGGCGAGGGCGAATGCCCCGGCATAGACGGCCGCGGCAACCGCGATGCGGCCGTGGCCTTTCCATCGCCAGGTACGGCCTTTCGCGTCCCGCCCGTCGGCGTTCGCGGAGGCTTCCTGCTGGTTGTCGGGCCGGGTCTCGGCGTCTTCGCTCGTACTGCAGTCGTGGTCGGCGGTTAGCGTCACGGCGGTGTCTCCTTGCGGTCGTGAAGGGCTCGTGGACTCAGCGGGGCGGTTCGATCGGCAGGGTCGGTCCGCCGTAGGGCGTGGGAATGGTGAAGCGCCCCTTGGGCGTTGGATCGGCGGTCTGGCCCAGGTCGGCGCCGGGGGGCGGCCCCGCGGTGTCGTCTCCCCCCGGTCGTGGCGCATTCTTGGCACCCCGGATCAAAACTTGCGGGTCGTCGTCTCTGCAGTAGGTGTACAGGAAGGGCTCGGGGTAGTCCGCCGATGACGACGGCCGCCGCGGGGTGCCGTAATCGCACGTGTAACGCGGGTAGATGTCGGCGGTCGCCCACAGCCCGTGCTCGTGCATGGTCGTCATCAGGGCCTCGAGTGTCGAGCCGCGATAGTCGGGGAAGACCGCGTTCAGCGCCGGCACGCGCAGATAGACGATCCGCGCGGTGGTGACCAGATTGGCTAGTAACCCGACCATGGTGTCGGAGTTGTCGTCGAACAGGTTGTCCACCGAGGACAGGGCGTGCGGGGTTCGGTCGACGAATCTGCGGTAGCCGCCGTCCATCTTGTTCACGCCGGTCATGAGGTCCCCGACATTGCGGGACGTCGCACCGAGGCCGGCATTCTTGTCCGACAGCGTCGTCAGGACCACCCGGCTGGTCTTGAGCATGCTCACGGTCTGTGGCAGCACCGGGTCCATCGTCGACAGCAGGAAGGTGGCGCCGTCGATGATGTCGGTGAGCTTCTGCGGCCCCTCCTTGCTCAGACTCAGTTCGCGCTTGACGATTTCGAGCTTCTTCGGGTCAGTCTGGGCCAGCAGCCCATCGGCGTCGGCGAGCACTTGCGACAGTGGAATCGGCGTGGTGGTGTGCTGTGGGCCGATCACGCTGCCGTTCGACAGGAACGGGCCGGCGTTGGATGCGGGCTCGAAATCGATGTACTGCTCGCCGGCCGGGGACAGCCCGGACACCCGTACCGGGCTGGCGGCGGGGATCTTGGTACTCGCATTGATGCTGGCGATCACCTCGACGCCGGTCGGTGTGGGCCGCAGCGATTGGATCCGCCCCACCCGGATCCCCCGGACCGCTACGTCCTGGTTGGCCAGCAGGCCACCGGATTCGGGCAGCCGGATGGTGACCCAGTAGGTCGACTCGAAGGGGTTGATCCGCAGCGCCCCGAGCGCCAGGTACGCCACGCCGACGACGAGGGTCAGAGCAAGGGCAAGGCCGGACAGCCACGCGCGCCGCCGGTGTCCCGCTTTGACCGCGCCGACGATGAACCGGCCGAGGGTGTCGATCACCGCGGCGGCTCCGGGATCATCGGATCCGGCGGCGCTTGACCGGCGGGTGCCGGTGGAAGCGGCGGACCGACCGGCGTCCACGGGCTTTGGCCCATCGGTGTCTGTGGGCCGCGGCCGACGACCCGTTCCTGAAGGCGCCACAGAACGTATTTGATGGACCCGATCATGTAGTTCCAGTCGCGGCGCATCGGTCCGTGGAACACGGGATCACCCTTGAATCCGCCCGTCTCCGCCCCGGTGCCCGGCCGCGATCCCATCACCAACCGATCAAAGCTGCCGCGCACCGAAATCGCGTCACTGGGCGTGGCTTTCACGAAGGGCGGGATCAACCTGTTCAGACCGGCGAGACTGGTGTCGGGGCTCAGCACCACGTCATTCCATGCGGCGGCAATCGTGTTGGCGTCCTTGATGATGCTGCGGCCCGTCTTGTCGGTGCCGGCGATGGACGGGAATTTGGACAGCTGATGCGTCGTGGCTCCGAGCTCGTCGACCACGTCGGCGATTTCGTCGGCGTTGCTGGATAACACGTTGGTTGCCGGGCCGACGGCTTGCAGAATCTCGGTCAGCGCCTGGTTTTTCTGGTCCAGCCGGTCAGCGAGCCCGGCCGTTTCTGTCACCGCCGCGTCGATCTGCTCGGAGCGCGAATTAAGCTTGCTCAGCAGCAGATTGGTCCGGTTGATCAGGTCGCCGAACGCGCGGCCCTGGTCGCCGGTCGCCTTGCCGGCGCCGTTGACGATGTTGGTGAAGTTGCGCACCGCGCCACCGTTGACCAGCAGCGCGGCCGAGCTCAGCACGCTCTCCACGGTGGCGGCGGCGCGGGTCGCCGGCAGGCCGATAATGTCGCCGCTTTTCAGCAGCGGCGCCCGGGGATCCATCGGGGTCGGCGGCTTGATCGCGACGAACACATCACCAAGCGGTGTCGCCGAGCGCAGCTCCGCGGTGCTGCCGGCGGGGACCCGCACGCCGTCCATGATCCGCAGGGTGGTGACCGCGGTGTAGTTGCGCGCAACCATCGATTCGAGCTGTCCGACGTCGGCGCCGGCGAGTTTGACTTTCGCGTGGGCTGGAAGGTTCAGCGCGTTGGAGAAGACCGCGTTGAGCAGATATCCACCGCCGCCGATTCCTGGCGCGGGCAGCGGCAGGCTGGATAGCCCGTTGGTGGCGCAGCCGGAACTGACCATGGCTGCGCTGAGCGCCACTGCCAACGTTTTGCGCTTGACGACGTTCATCGCTATTGCCCCATCGCCGAGAGACCGTCGAGAATGTAGGTCAGGCCGAAATCTGGTCCGTAGTCTTGCAGCGTGCCTGTGCTGCAACCGAGTTGGCGCAAGTGCATGAGATTGCAGAGTTCCTTGGCGGACTGGCTGTCGGTGAGGGCCTTGTCCAGCAGCCCGTGCACGCGTATCGCGCCGTTGTTCCGGTCGACGGTGTTGTAGAGGTTTTCCAGTGTCATCGGGAGCACGTCGAGCATTTCGGACACTCCGCGCTGGTCCTCGACGATCGTCTTGGCGACGGTGTCGCCGTTGCGGACCGCCTGCTTGAGGTTGTCCCGGTTCTGCTCGATCAGCGTGGTGACTTCTTCGAGGATTCGGTTGATGGTCCGTCCGGTGGCACCGGTGCCGAACTTCTCGTCGGCGAGCATCTGGCTGAGTTGGCGCGTGGTCGAGCCGAATTGACGCACTTTGGTGTCGTTGCGGGCGGCGGCCTCGGTTATCGAGCTGAGGTCGGTGATGATCGTGGTCAACTGCTCGCGGGTGGTCCCGCCCCGCTCGGAGCTGAGCCGCAGTGCGTTGGAGAGTTGCTCGAGAGCGGACAGGATCTTCTTGCCGTTGCCGTCGGTGATGGCGACCGCGGAGTCACTCAGGTCGGCGACGGGGCCCCCGCCCCGTCCGTCGCCCTTCAGCGATTTCGACACCTTGTCGAGCATGTCCAGTACGCGGTCGAAAGCCACCGGCGTCTTGGTTCGGGTGAGTCCGATCGTGTCGTGGTTCTTCAGCACCGGGCCGCCCCGGTAGGGCGGGGTCAGTTCCACCTGCCGGTCGGTGAGGATGGAGGTCGTGATGGTGACGGCGCGGGCGGCCGCCGGGATCTTGACCTTCTTGTCCACCGTCAACTCGGCCTCGACGTAGCTGCCTTTGGACGTGACCTTGCTGACCTTACCCACCGGCATGCCCAGCACCGCCACCACGTTGCCCTCGTAAAGCCCAGCGGCGCTGTCGAATTGCGCGATCACCGTCATGGTGTCCAGGCGCGACTTCACGTAGTGGCCGACCAGCCCGATGGCGACGGCGGCCAGCGCCGCGACCGCGACACTTACGGCGATGAGCTTGCGCCTGCCGGTGGTCATTTGCAGTCCTTGAAATACTGGATCATCTTGAACTCTTTGGCGCGACCGCTGATGGCACACATCCAGGAATCGATGGCGAGACCGTTGGGAAGGTTGAATTCGACGACCGGCCCGTAGCCGGTGGCGTTGGTCAGACCGCGCAGGGCCACGGGGGCGACTTGCAACAGGTTTCGCAGCAAGTCGTCGTGCCGGCCGACCATGTTCGTCAGCTGGTGCAGGTTGGCGAACAGCTCGTCGAGCAGTGGTCGGTTGGTGACGACGATCTTGTCGAGCTGGTCGACGAGATCGGTCAATCCGGCGAACATGGCGTGAAAGGTGGCCTCCCGGGCCACCAGGTGCCCGAGCAGATCCTGGCCCTGATCCATCAGATGGCCGATGTTGGTCTGCTGGCGCCGCAGGGTATTGACCACTCGCTGAGTGCTTTTCAGTAGCGTGCCGAGTTGGCCCCGACGGTCGGCGGTGATAGTCGACAGCGTCTGCAGATTCGCGACGGCCTGCGGTATCAGTGGCGGTACGCCGCCAAGTTGCTTGCCCAGCACCGCGAGCGACTGCGCGAACTGGTCGGAATCGACCTGCTCGAACGTCGTGGTGGCGTCCTCGAGTAGTGACTGCAGGTCGTAGGGCACCTCGGTGTGGCTCAGGCTGATCGTCTTGGCCGGCAGCGAGCCCGGGCCGTCGGGAACCAGCTCGAGGTAGCGCGAACCCAGGATCGTCATCACCTTGATCACCGCCCGGGTGTCCTTGCCGAGGGCGATGTTGTCGCGCACGCTCAGCCCGGCTTCGACGTGATCGCCATCGAGCTTCATGCTGGTGACGTGTCCGACCTCGATGCCGGCGACGGTGATGGGGTTGCCGGGTCGAAGCGTTGCGGCCTGCAGGAATTCGGCGGTGTAGTGGGTGTAGCCGATGCCGAGCAGCTTGATTCCCAGCGACACCGCGACAAGGACGGCGACCAGCGCCAGTCCCGCCAACCCCAGCCAGGTCCTGTTGTATGACTCCAGCGGACGACGCCGCGACCACCGGGCCCTGAGCGAGTCAGCCATTGGCCATGTTCCTGCATCGCGGGGTGTGCCACCCCATGTTCTTTGTGGTGATCGGGTACGCGTTGCCGGGCGTGGCCGCGTTGACGATGAATGTCGTGATGTCGTTGAGCCCCGGGAAGAACCCGGTGGCGTTCAGGTCGCATGCATAGGCGTTGCCGTAGGAGCCCTCGCTGACGGCCCGCGCGAAACCCTTGAGCAGCAGCGGCAGGTTGTCCCCGGTGAAGGCCAGCTGGGGTTCGATGCCGACCATGTGCTTGCTGAACCCGGGTTCTCGGGTGATCAGTTCGTTCAACGACGGGTCCACGTCGTCGGCGATCGCCGAGAGCCGACGGGTCACCCGCGCGATCGAACCCACGGAGTCCTGTAGCGCAGCGCGGCGGTTGTCGAAATTGGCTACCGCATCGCGGGTTTGGTCGAGTGCATGGTCGAGGTCGTCATTCTGGCGAGCGACGGTGTCGGTGACCTTCGTGAGGTTGCTGATCAGATCGCCCAGGGATTGATCGCGGGCGGACAGCGTTCGGGTGATCGTCGAGGTCTGCTGCACCAGTAGCGGGATGGATGCCTGATCGCCTTGCAGTGACTGCAAGACGCCCTTGGTCAGGTCGTCGGCGTCCTTGGCGTTGAGCAGGGTGAACAGCGGCTCGAAACCGTTGAGCAGCTTGCCGACGTCGAAGGAGGGGTCCGTTTGCTGCACCGGTATCACGCTTCCAGCGGAAAGCGTTGCCCTGTTGCCGATCTCGCCCAGCGACAAGCCCAGGTACCGCTGGCCGATGATGTTCTGATAGGTCACCGATGCCACGGTGTTCCCGTACAGGCGCTGATCGTTTTCGACGATGAACGCGACCTTCGCCAGTTTGCCGGTCAGCTCGATGTTTTCGACGCGCCCGACACGCACGCCGGCCATTCGGACGTCGTCACCGATGCGCAATCCGTACACGTCGCTGAACATCGCCGCGTACGGCGTGGTCGGCCCCGCCACGTCACGCCGGAGGGTGGCGTACACCATCCACGTCACGGCGATGGCGATCGCCATGAATATCGACAGCCCGATGAGCGGCCCCCGTACCTTCATTTCGGCCCGTCTACCGGTTGTGGTTGCGCGGGTTTCAGCGAGACGGACGTACCGCGCGCGACCGGGCCGAGCAGCAGTTGGGTCGCCGCCGACGCCGGGCGTCCCTGGCCGGTGATCAAGCCCAGCTGGTCGCGTTCGTGTTGGCTGCCAACGGGTCCGACGTTGCCGCCGTATCCCGACGGCGCGACCGCGCCGGGCGGGCCGGGGTTCGGCGCCGGCGATGGCCCCGGCGGAGGCGGCGGCGCGTCATCGGGATCGGCGGTTCCGGGGACCCGGGGTGCCGGACCGATGGGCCACGGCCACCACGGTAAGGGCGGGTTGGGGTCTTGCAGGCTGGGGTTGGGGTTGTACAGGGGCGGTCCGACCGGAACGAGGTTGCCGTCGGGCCCGACCTGAGTGCCCGGGGGCGGCGCCAGATCCGCTGGCGGGTGGTAGTTCTGCGGTAACAGGACCTCGGGCAGGTCGGGCCGGACCGCGATGGTCGGGGCGGTATAACAACTGGGCCCCAGCAACTGGCCGTACCGCGGGCAGTCGGCACGGGTGTAGGTGTAGCTCGGTGTCAGCGCCAGATTGACCCGCATGTTTCCCGTGTCGAGTTCGGGATCCCATACCTGTTCAAAGAACTTGTCGGACAACCGGTTCAATCGAGTGAAGATGGGTACGAATTTGTCGCTGTGCAAGGCGAATACGCCCAGGACCGGTGTGAGGTTCTGTGTCATCTCGATCAGTTGATCGGTGTGGTTGTCGAACGCTTGGCGGTTGACCCCGATGGTGTGATGTGAACCGGTGACCAGCGAGCGAAATTGCTCCCGCTTTTCGGCCAGCGTCTGCATCGGTTTGACCGCGTCATGCAGGACATCGACAAGCTCGGGCGCCGTGGACTGCAGACCCCGAGTGGCATCCAGCAGCGCGGAGACCGTGGTCGGCCCGGGATCGGTGGCGACGATGGAGTTGAGCTCGTCGAGCACCCGAGTCAATTGCGCGCCGGCGGTGAGCAGCGCACTCCGGCGGTTGTTGGTGGCGGCCGCCACGGCGGCCAGAAGTCCCACGCTGTGGTCCTCGCGGCCCCGGCCGGTTGCGGCGAGGATGTCACGCAGCTTGCTGATCGTCGTCTGGAAGATCACCGTCGAAAGCTGCTGGTCTTCGGGGATGCGCGCCCCGCTGCGGATGCTCGAACCTCCTCCGCCGTCGACGAGTTGCACCGACGACACCGCGAACACGTTGCTGGGCACCACGCGCGCGGTCACCGCGCCCGGAATGTCCTTGGCGTAATCGGGTTTGAGGTTGATGTGCACATAGTTGGGTTTGCCGTATGCCGCCGGCACAACGTTGTCGACGGCCCCGACGAGCAGCCCGTGATACTTCACGTCCGATCGGGCGGGCAGGCCGTCGCCCACGTTCGTCAACTCGGCGACCACGCGGACATAGTCGTTGAGTCGTCCGGTGGACTTCAACAACAGGGAGCCGGTGACCAGCCCCGCGATCAGCAGCACCGTGACGCCCATCGCCAGCAGCTGGTGGTCGGAGGGGCCCCGGCCGTCGAAATCTAGCGAATTCGGCATTCAGCCACCGAATCTCGCGCCGGCGTCGATGCTCCACAGCGCCATGGTGAGCAACATGTTGACCATGATCACAACGGTGATGCTCGCGCGCATGGCGTGCCCGGCGGCCACTCCCACGCCCTCGGGCCCGCCCGCGGCGTAGAAGCCGTAGTAGCACTGCACGGTGGAGGACAGCCACACGAAGACAACGCATTTGAGCACCGAATAGGCAATGTCCTTGGCATTCAGCATCATCGTGAAGTAGTGCAGGTACGGACCGATGGAGCCACCGCTGATCACCTCGGCGACCACCTGACACGTCAGGTACGTCACCGCAAGGCACGCGATGTAAAGCGGGATGACCGCGATGACAGAGGCCATCAGCCGCGTTGTGACCAGGAACGGGATGGGGCGGATGGCCAGCGATTCCAGGGCATCGATCTCTTCGGCGATGCGCATGGCACCCAGCTGCGCGGTGAAGCGGCAGCCGGCCTGCATCGCGAAGGCCAGCGAAGCCATGATCGGCGCCAGCTCGCGGGTGTTGACCAGCGATGAGATGATGCCGGTCGCGGGGCCCAAGCCGAGCAAATTGAGGAAGTTGTATCCCTCCACGGCCACCAAAGCGCCAGCGGTGAAGCCGAGCACCACCGCGACGCCGGCCGTGCCCCCGCCGACCACGATCGAGCCGTTGCCCCAGGCGATGTTGGACAGCAGGTGCAGGAATTCCGCGCGGTACTGTCGCAGCACGGACGGCACGGCGAGCACGGCCCGCGCGAAGAACACCAGCATGTGTCCCAGCCGCATTGTCGGGGCGGCCGCGGCCCGATAGGCCCCGACAAAGGGGCGGGCCAGGGTGGGGACGTAGGCGGACGCCGTCATGTCACAGCCCGGTCCTGGGATACAACGCGTTGTACAGCTCGCTGATCCCGACGTTGACGATCATCAGTACCAGAATCGATTCCACCACGGCGGCGTTGACCGAATTCGCGACGCCCGCCGGACCGCCCTTGGTGAAAAGCCCCTTCTGGCACGCGATTACCGCCACGATGGCGCCGTAGATAACGGCTTTGAGCAACGCTACGACCATGTCTTCGGTGGTGGCGAACGACGAGAAGGTCGCCACGAAACTCCCGGGCGCGCCGCGCTGGAAGTAGACGTTGAACAGGTAGCTGGCCAAAAACCCGACGAAGCAAGTGATTCCGGTCAGGGCGACGCCGACCATGATGGCCGCGGCGAAGCGCGGCACCACTAGGCGGCGAATAACCGAAACACCCATCACCTCCATGGCGTCGGTCTCCTCGCGCATCGTGCGGGAACCGAGATCGGCGGTAATCGCGGACCCGACGGCGGATGCCATGAGGACCGCGGCCACCAGCGAGGCGGCCTGGCGAATCACCGCGAGTCCACTGGCCGCTCCGGCGAGTGAAGTCGCCCCGACCTGGTTGGCCAGCAGGGCGAACTGGATGGAGAGGGTCACCCCGATCGGCAGCGCCACCAGCACCGTCGGCAGCACCGCCGTGGCGGCCATGAACGCGCCCTGGCGGATGAACTCGGCCCATTGGAAGCGCCCGGTGAACAGGTCGACCATGCAGTACTCGATGGTGCGGAGCGCGAGGATGTACTGCTCTCCGAGGGTGTTTAGTGAGGCCAGGGGGTGCCGCACGACGTATCCCGCGGACCACTCCTGAATAGCGGCCACGCTGTCGGTCGCTCGGTCGTCGGTGAACGGTCGCTTTGCCCCCACGGGCGGCTATGTTAACCGCTGCTCAGCTTCTGCGGAAGATCCGAGTTCCTCGACTGCGTTGCCTTTAGCGCCGCCTCGAGCCACGTTCTCCCGCGATGACTGGTGGTCATTCTGCTGCTCCGCCCGGTAGCGGCCACTTGACGCATCACCAGCTACGCGAGAAGATGCCCTACCAGGACGCCGATGTTAATGGGCATTTGGCGTTGAGATGGTAGTTCGGTAATCGGTGACCGCGGGATATCGTATTTCCTGGGGAAGAGCGGATGAATCTGACGAGGGTGCGACGAGCAGGTAGCGGCCTAACGTGCGCCGCGCCGGCGCTGGTCGCTGCCATCGCGCTCTCGGGGTATGCCGCCGCCGATGCCGGGCAGCCCCCGCCACCGTTGCCGGTGTTCACGCCCGCGCCTAGCGAATGGTCGCCGAACTTCGACATCTGGCCGTACAACACGTTCACGGCACGGGTGACACCGGAGATGATCGGCGGAATGTCGGACTCGTGCCAGTGGTTCAAGGCGCAGTTCGATCCGCTGATCGACCAGATCAACGATTTCAACCGCTACCTCGGCGACCAGCACGACGACTATTCGGCCGGCGGCGCACAGGGATACGCCCGCGCCGTGGTCGCCAACATCGACCAGTCGACGGCGTTCCTGGCGCCTCGAGTCAAGCCACTGATCATCACCAACCAGCCCGACAACTTCGGACCGTACTCGCCGGTATACGGCGGCGAATCGATGACGCACTTGGCATTTCAACTGTCGCGGATCAGCGACAGCATCAAGAGAAAGGACCCGTCAGGAGTCACCCACGCCAACATCGTCTCGGCCACCGGCTGGGCGAACGCGCTTCGCGACTCCGGCGCATGCAACTGATGAATAACCGCCCAGCACTACGACCAGTCGGCAACCCGGGCACGTGGTTGGTAAGTCGCTTCCGCCTCGCCGCGGCGCGCATCGGGAATGACGCGACGCATCCACCGGCACCCACCGACACCGACGACTCCGGCGACGATGCGACGCCGACCGGCCCCTCATCGGACACGAGCGACGACGCCGCCGAGACCGCCGAGCCCGACACGGCGGGCGACGACCAGGAGCTCGCGGACGAGGTGCGCGCGGATGCCCGAAAGCCTCGTCGGTTCAACGCCGTTCGCTGGGTCGCCGCGGGCGTGCTGGCCATCCTGATCACGGGTTCGGGTTATGAGGGCTGGCTGTTGTTTCAGCACCACCAGAGGGAGGTCGCGGCCGCCCAGGCACTGACTGCGGCCAAGAAGTACATTCTCGCGCTCACCAGCGTGGACACCAATGCGATCGATAAGAACTTCACCGACGTCCTCGACGGGTCGACTGGTGAATTCAAGGACATGTACACCAAATCCAGCGCCCAGCTGCGCCAGACGCTCATCGACAACAAAGCGGCGGCGCATGGGAGTGTGATCGAGGCCGCGGTCCAGTCCGCCACCGAAGACAAGGTGGACGTCGTGCTGTTTGTCGATCAGTCGGTGAGCAACGGGGCCGCCCCGGCGCCCCAGCTGGACCGCAGCCGGGTCAGGATGACCATGGAGAAGGTGGACGGTCGCTGGCTGGCCAGCAAGGTCGATCTGCCCTGAAGCTGTTGCCCTAGAGACGATTCACGACTCAGCGGGTCGATGTCGGCGTCCGCCCTGAGCGGTAGACACGTGTGCTGGTCCCAAAGGAGCGCGGTCATCGAGCAGATCCTCGGGTGGAACCGCTAGTCGTGTGTGTCGCCAGCGCGGTATCGAGCGCGTGATCGGGCAGCTCGAACCAGGCCATCGGCTCCGGTGGTGCCGGCGGCGGTTCAACCAGCCGGCGATGCCACCAGCCGACGTCCCACCACGTTTCGTGTTTGAAACCCACGCCGCGGAAGGTGCCGATGGGGGCGAATCCCAGCGCTTCGTGCAGGCCGACGCTGGCGGAATTGGGTAACGCGATGCCCGCATACGCGTTGACATAGCCTTGCGCGACAAGCACATTGAACAGCGCGGCGTAAAGCCGGCTGCCCTGGCCTTGGCGGTGAATCGATTCGTCGAGGTACAACGAGACATCGACCGACCAGCGGTACGCCTCACGCGCGCGGTGCGGACTCGCGTAGGCGAACCCCTTGACTCGGTCACCGTCGGCCACGACCAGCCAGGGCAGCCGCGCGAGCGTCCTCGTCATCCGCGAGCCCATCTCGTCGGCGCCTGGGGGTGTTGCCTCGAAGGAGATCGCCGTGTCGCGCACGTAGGGCAGATAGATCTCCGCGACCGCAGTTGCGTCCGCCGCCGTGGCCATTCGCACCCTCATCACCACACAACGCTAGTCGGGCGGCGGTGCTTCAGGAAAAGAATTTAGCCATGAGCTTTTCGGCGATCCACCGGTGTGCGGTGTTCTGCGAGGCGACGAGTTGCCAGCGACCGTCCGCCCGCACGGCCACGCTGGTGTTCACGCGGGCGTTGCGCCGGCTGCCCCGTCGTCCCGCCCTGACCACCGACGCGTTCGCGTGGATCAGAGCGACGTCGGGTGTGAGAAATCGGATCCCGGTGATGTCTACTCGCAGCTGCGTTCGGTTGAGCAACTTCCTGAAGAGCGGAACGTACGACGCCGCGATGGCATCGCGGCCGACGTGACGGCTGCCCAGAAAGGTGATGTAGTCGGCGTCGGTGGTGAACACGCTCGCGTAGGCCGCGGGATCGCCCGCGGCCCAGGCAGTTACCTGTCGATCGATGAGCGCCCGAATGGCTTGCTCGTCGGCCTGCTGGTCGCCGGCTGTCATGATGCCTCCCGCGGGTGGGTTATCCGACTACGCGATCTCGGGACTGATCATCGATGCGATCGCATTGCGCGGCACCGACACTTGCGTCGCTTCCATCGCCGGCTGCAGCGCGTTCTGATCGAAGAAGAACACGATCGCGTCATTGGTGATCGCGAAGCTCTGGTAGTTCGTCGGCTGGAGCCCGGTGGCCGGCGGAATCGACACCGTCGCCCGATACCGGTCGGCCAGGGTCTTCTGCACGATCGGCAAGATCGTCTGCAGCGGTTGACTTCCCGGCCGGAATAACGCATCGAAGGTGATCGGTTGTTGGTTGGCCAGGTCGAAGTTGAAGGACCTGTACCACACCAACGGGTGGGCGGCGCCGAGATTCTGATAGATCTCGGTGACAACCGACTGGGTGCCGGAGGCCGGGGGACCCGAACTGTACCGGGTACCGGTAACCTTCAGCGCTGTCGGCGATTTCAACGTGTTCACCGGTCCGCGCTCGTTGCCGAAGTCGTCGCTGACCTTGGTCAGATAGCCGATCATCGTCTGCTCGTCGGGATAGTTGGCCGGAAACACCATGCTGATGTCCGACAGTGGAGCCGAGGCGTCGAAGTGGCACATTTGATTGGTGTCGACGCTCGCCGGGTCGCACAGTTGCGCGTCCGCGTGGACCGCGGCAGGGCATGCGAACGCGGCTGCCGATGCAAAGGCTGCCACCGCCGCCGCGACCCACCGTGATCCGGTACGACGCCCGCTGCCCAAGTTCACCCAATGCCTCCGTTGCATAACCCGCAGGGTGCATTGTCACAGATGGGCAACGTCGGATGAACGGACGGTCGACGAGCTATCGCCAACGCCGCTGCGCCCAGGGCGCTCGCGGTCTCAGCGCGGCGCGTCCTGCAGCTCGCCCTGCGGCAGCCTCGCGGTGGGCGCGTCCACACTCGCTGGTCGGCGCCGACCGGATGCGCGGGTGTTGATCCAGCATGCGAGCCCTCCCAGCACCAGACCGACCGCGATGCCCGCGTCGGGACGTTGATCCAGGATCATCCACGACAAGACTCCGGCCACGGCGGGAATGACGGCGAACAGCATCGCGACCGCCGTTGCACCGTGGGTATTGATGGCCCGCACGTAGAGGCTCACCGCGAGCGTGGCGTTCAGCAGCACCATGCCGCTGACCGCGATCAACGCCTTGACGCCGTCGTGGACCGTGAACGGCGTGACGATCGCGAACGCCGCGGCGGGTATCAGCCCGACGGCATTCTGCATGGCGCTCATCACCCGGAAGTCGACGCGGGTGCAGAACCGTTGCTGATACACGCCGCCCGCCGAAAGTCCAAGCAGTCCAACGACAAGCAACACGATGACCGGGTCGACGCCGTGGGTGCTCATCAGCCTTCGGGAACAGGCGGCCAGCACCGCGACGACGCCGAGCGCCAGCGCAACCACGCGCAGGACGCCGAGCGGCTCCCGCAGGAACGTCGTCGCCAGGATCGCGGTGGTCACCGGATTCATCGCTATCACCACCGCACACAGCACCGCCGGCGCCCCGAGCTGAACAGCCTCGTACAAACAGCAGAACTGCACGCCCTGGATCAGCAGACCCGTGACCAGGACGTGGCCGAACTGCGCTCCGCGCGGCCAGCCGGCCCTGGCCACGATCGACCAGATCGCCAGGATCGTTGCGGCCAAACTGAATCGCAGCACCAGCGCGGCCATCGGCGTCATGGCGGTTACCGCCAGGGTGCCGATCGGATATCCGAGGGCGTAGAAGAACGTCACCGCGGTGGCGGTGGTGACCGGCATGCGGGGCAGAGGCATGCCACCCATGTTGGCTTGATCGACCGACGCAGTCCAACGATTATTGGCGATCGCGATTGATCGCGAAAACTTATCGCTACCGCCCGCCGGTCGTGCGTATTCGAGGCTTGGAGCCGATTATTGATTAGCAAGATTGATCGGATTACAGTGCGGCTATGGCCCAGGTGCTCGATATCGCGCCGCTGCGCAGCCTCGTCGCCGTCGCCGACTGCGGCGGTTTCCACCGTGCCGCCGCAGCCCTCCACCTGAGCCAGTCCGCGGTCAGCCAGCATCTGCGCCGTATCGAAGCGGTGGTCGGTGAACCGATAGTGCAACGCTCGGGACGGGGGGTCGCCTTCACCGAGGTCGGGCAGAAGGCACTACGCCATGCCCGCACGATATTGGCGGCGCACGACAACGCGCTCGATGACCTGGGTGCGACCGAACACAAGGTCCTGACCATCGGCGCCACCGAACACGGCGCCGATGTGATGCTTGCCGGCTTGTCCCGGGTGTTGCGCGAGCGACTCCCCGACCTGCGGGTGCGCTTCCGGCTCGACCGCAACGTGTCGCTGGCCGATTCGATCGACCGCGGTTTGGTCGATCTGGCCATCATGCTCGACGGGGCCGGTCTGGATCGCGCTAATGCCTCGGGAGTTGTTCAGTTGCAATGGGTTTCCGCGCGCACACTGACGCTCTCACCGCGAGAGCGGCTGCCGCTGGTGATTTTCGCGGAGCCGTGCACATTGCGTGAGCCGGCCTTCGCGATTCTGGAAGGCCACCATATCGAGTACGAGATCGCCGCCGAGTGCGGTGATTTGTCCGGCCTCTACGCGGCGGTGCGATCGGGCCTCGGCGTGGCACTGCTGCCGATGATCGGTAAGTTCCCCGACGGTCTGAGTCCGGCCGAGGGACTGCCGCCCGCCAACAGCGCCTCGATACTGGTGCGCGGCCGTCACGGCATCGACCCCGACTTGCTGGGGACGGTCGACGATGCGGTGCGCGACTTGCTGGCCGCCGCAACCTGATTCGGTGTAACCGGTAGAGACGGCAAGGTGTTAGCGGCGTAGTCGCAGCGCCAGGAAGTATTCGTGCTGTCGGCTGCGGTCCACGGTGTAGCCCATTGCCTTGGTGACACCCTCGGTGTCGTATTCCAGCCAGCGCTCGGTGCGCTGACGCTCGAATTCGGTCCAGGAGGCCACCGTGAACCTCTCGAGGAATGTATCCGGTTGTCCGACACTGTGATACAGCCGCCAACTGTGTCCGCCGGTGCGCAGCCGGGACTGCCTGACCGCGCGCATCGCCTCGGTGAAGTCGTGGAGGTTCGCGGGCGGAACCTGATAGCGAACGGTCACCAGCACCGGCCCATCCTGCGGGCATGGTTCGAACACCAGCGTGGGTGACGGCCAGGCGGTGGAAACGTCGACGCTCAGCGTCCCGGTGCAGGGCAGCAGCGGGAGGATGAAGATGCTGAGGGCGACGACGCCGAGCACCACCGCCGACCCGATCAGCGCGGTGTGCAGCCCCGCCCGCGTGGCGAGCGCACCCCAGACGTAGGAGCCGATCGCCTGAGATCCGGTCGCGACGAGCAGATACACCGCGAGGCCCCGAGCGCGCACCCAACGCGGCAGGGAAAGCTGCGCCGCGGCGTTCAACGTCGTCAGGGTGATCAGCCACGAGGCACCGGACAGCACCAGGATCGGAGTCGCCGCGGCGAACGGCAGCCAGGCTACTGCCAGCGGCGCCAAGGCGTACACGGCGGCGGACCCGGCCAGCAGGACGTTATCGGGGACCTTCTGGTGTAGCCGTGCGGCAAACGCCACTGAAAGCACGGCCCCCAAGCCGATCGCCGCCAGCGCCACCCCGTAGCCGCTGGCGGCCAGGTGCCACCGGTGTGCCGCGGCCACCGGCAACAGCGCGAGCACGGCCGACGCCGGAAACAGGAAAAGCACCGCGCGCAACAGGATCCTGCGGAAGATGGGGCTGTTGTCGACATAGAGCAGCCCGGTGAGGATGGCGTGGCCGAAATGTTCCCGCTCCAGCGGGGCGAATTGCTTGGGCCGCTTCCAGGCGGCGAGGGCAACGATGATTCCGGCGAACGACACCGCGTTGATGGCGAACGCCGCCGCGGGTCCGGACACGGCCACCACGACACCACCGATCGCCGGTCCGATCGCTCGTGCGGCGTTGCCCGCGACGCTGCCCAGGGTCGAAGCGGCCGGTATCTGCTCGCGAGGGACGACCTCGGGTTGGATCGCCTGCCAGGCCGGCCCGGCCAGTGCGGACGCGCAACCGATGGCCACGGTGAACGCCAGCAGCGAAGTCGGGGTCATCCGCCCGAGGTAGGTCAGCACGGCCAACGCCAAGGCCACCAGCACCGCGTAGGACTGCAGGACAAAAAGCAACCGCCGCCGGTCGAACAGGTCGGCGAGTACGCCCGCACAAAGACCTAGCAGCAGCGTCGGTCCGAGGCTCGCGGTCTGCACCAGCGCCACGATGACGTCGCTGCTGTGCTTTTCCACCAAGAACCATTGGGCTGCAACGCTTTGCATCCATGTCCCGACGTTGGACGCCAGCTGCGCGATGAACAGGCTGCGATACACGCGGTTGCGGAGCGGTGCCCATGCCGACGGCTGCTCAGCCGCGGCGCTCTCCCGATCCTGGATCACCATTGGATCTGTGGGCCACCACCGTGCTCGAACCGCATACCGCAACGAAGCGCATCGACGACACACGCAAGGCGGTCGGCGAATACCAACGGCGAGCCGGGATCGACCTCTGGCATGACAGAACGCCTTTCGCGTGGTAGCGGGATTAAGAGTCTAAACCGGGCCCCGCATACCTGCCACGCGAAGCGTTATCCGTCTCGATGGCGCAGCAGCTCGAACCAGTTGTGCGGAACCCGCCCGCGCGGCCCGGGAACCGACTGATCCTCGGGGCGGCACTCGGGCGGTGCGAGCTCGGGACCCTCGTAGTAGTCGTTGGCCTCGTAGTTCCAGAACCAATCCTCGCCCGGCTCGAACGACCGGATGATCGGATGCCCGGTCTGCTGCCAGTGCTTGGTCGCATGGCGAGAGAACGAGTCGTCGCAGCAGCCGATGTGCCCGCAAGCCGCACAACGACGCAGGTGCACCCACCAACCACCGGTCGCGTCGCACTCGAGGCAGCCCATGCCGCTGGGCGGCACCAAAGGGTCGACAGGAGCAGTCATCGGCGCCCCCTTCGTCGTGCATGGCAGCTGTTAGCGCATCTGCGCGGATGCTACCCGCTTGTCCCTGCGGCCGGCATCACGTTTGCTGCGATACTTTCCACGTGCGTTACGAACAACTTGGCCGCCTGCTGATGCGAGCCGCGCCCGTAGTCAATGCGCCGATAGCCGCGCTGGCCAACTCCCGCCGCTTCGGCAGACTGCTCAACCGAAATATCACCATGCTGACCTATACGGGTAGACGCTCCGGGCGCACCTTCAGCATCCCGGTGTCCTACCGACGTATTGGGAACGAGATCGTCATCGCCGTCGGCATGCCTGACGCGAAGACGTGGTGGCGCAACTTCCTGAACTCCGGCGGACCCCTGACCTTGCGCCTCGACGGGGCCGATCGCGTCGGACATGCCGTCGCCAACCAGGACGAAAGAGGACGCGTAACCGTCACGGTGCGGCTCGCCGAGGCGAATTCGTGAACTCCACAATTCCCAACCGGGCGAACCGCCGCCGGCGGCGTCGAGCGGAAACTGCTTCACGACAGGGTGTTTGAGTCCTCGGAGGTCGAAAACTGTTTGCCCGTTCGCGCCAGATGCCGATCACACCATCCTGGTTCACCACAGCACTGGATCACAGGCCAGAGCACGTCGACGTGGACTTCGACGGTTGCCGCATACACGTGCGCGTCTGGGGTGATGCCGACCAACCGCCTGTGGTCCTCGTCCACGGTGGCGGAGCGCACTCGGGCTGGTGGGATCACATCGCGCCGTTCTTTCTACAGACGCATCGGGTGATCGCACCGGATCTTTCCGGGCACGGTGACAGCGAAGCCCGTGGCAGCTACGACTTGCGAACGTGGGCAAGCGAAGTGATGGCGGCCGCGGCGGCCTTGGGACCCGCCGGACGACCAACCATCATCGGCCACAGCATGGGCGGTTGGGTCGTGTCCACGGCGGCGATGCAGTACAGCCCCCAAATCAACAGCATGCTGGTGATCGACTCCCCGCTGTGGGAGCGCGCCCCGGAGGAGGGGCGGCTGCGCAGGCACAAGCACAACCAATACCGGACGAAAGACGAGATCTTGGCCCGCTTTACGGCGGTGCCCGCGCAGGAATTGCTCCTGCCCTACATCCGACAGCACATAGCGGCCGAGTCGGTGCGCAAAACCGACGAGGGCTGGATCTGGAAATTCGACCCGGCGATCTACGGCGGTGAATTTCTCGAACCGACCCCGGCCGACGAGGAGTCGCTGGAGACCATGCTGGCCGCGATGCGTTGCCGGGTGGGCTATTTGCGGTGTGAGGCCGGGCTGGTGCCTCCCGCGATGGCCGAACAGATCCGCTCCCTGCTTCAACTGCGTGGCCCCTTCGTGGAATTGGCCCTGGCCGGCCACCACCCGATGCTGGACCAGCCGCTCCCCCTCGTCGCAACGTTGCGGACCCTGCTTGAATTCTGGTCGATCACTTAGGGATTGACTCGCTTATGCATTGGAGAGAATGCCCGCATGCCTGAGATGCCTAGTGTCGGTTCGTGGCCATCAGCGTTGCCCGCAGTACAGGTACGGCTGGCCCGTCCCACGGCCCAGCTGCAGCGGATAGTCGCGTTCTACCGGGACGTATTGTCGCTGCCTCAGTTGCATTCCGCGGATGACGGCGAATGGGCGGTCGTCATGTTCGGGCTGCCCGGCGATCAATACAATCTCGAATTCGTCGCCCATCGCGACGGTATCGACGGAACCGCGCCAACGCGGGAGAACCTGCTGGTGTTCTACTTCAACTCGGCTGACGATCAGCAAGCGGTCGCAACCAGGTGCCGCGGCGCGGGAGCCGAGGAGGTCGTGCTCGACAACCCGTGGTGGGCCCGCAATGGGGCGATAGCCTTCCTCGACCCGGACGCGTGGACGATCGTCCTGATGCCGGCGCCCGTGCCCTTGGCGCACGCCGGGCGTTAAGCCCTGGCGCGGCGGGCCAGTTTCGCGGGTTGGTCGATGATGAGGGCCTTGCCCTGCTGGCGGATCCATCCGCGTTGGGTGAAGTCGGACAGGGCTTTGTTGACGGTTTCGCGCGACGAACCCACGAGTTGGGCGAGTTCCTTCTGCGTGAGGTGGTGCTCGACGAGCACCGAGCCGCCGGTGCTGGTGCCGAAACGCATTGCCAAATCTAGGATTTGTTTGGCCACCCGGGCGGGGACATCGGTGAAGATCAGGTCGCACAGGGCGTTGTTGGTATGCCGAAGCCGGCGCGCCAGCACCCGCAGCAGCTGCTCGGCAATTTCGGGGCGTTCGACAATCCATGTCCGCAACGCGCGACGGTCCATCCTGACCGCTTCCACCTCGGTCAGGGTGATCACCGTGGAGGTCCGCGGGCCGGGATCGAAGAGCGCCAGCTCACCGAACACGTCCCCGGGACCCAGCACCGCGAAGACGGTTTCGCGACCGTCTGTGGTCTGATGGCGGATCTTCACCGCGCCCGACAGGATGACGTACAGGTCATCGCCCAGCTCGCCCTCGACGAAGACGGTGCGCCTGCGCGGAAACGACACGTGCTCCAGGTGGCGAGCCAACGCCTCGACCGCATCGGGAGCGATCCCCTGGAAGATGCCGGCTCGCGCTAATACTTCGTTCACGCCGCCCCTTTCAACGCGTTTCGCACGGCGTTGCGCGCGCCAGGCGCTGCTCCAGAGTGGGGCGTCTTGGCTCGCTGTCCAGACTTTACACCAGGCCCGAGATTCGTAACGTGGCAGGTCAGGCCGCGGGCTGGCCGTGCAGCGAGTCGCCGTTGGGTGGGCGGGGCGGGCCGCTTATGCCGCCGACGTGGTGACGGTCGACGCGACGGTCACCTCGGAGTACAGGTTTCCGCACGCATCACAATCGACCTGATACTCGAGCTTGTGGGCATCGCGTTCGAGAAACCGGTACTGCGCCCACGCCGCGCAGCGCGGGCACCGTGCACGACCGTGCTCGATTGCCATTCGTCAACCCTTCACTCGCCAAAGACACACAGGAAGTACCCCGTGCCAAGCCGGTCTAACCATCGAGTGTCGACTGCCCATGGACGCGGGCGCGGGACGGCGTTCGGCCCCTAGTAGTTGAGCCCCGAGAACATGACCCGGCCGGGATCGTATTTCTGCCGCACGGCGCTCAGCCGCGATAGGTTCGGGCCGAAATAGCGCGAGGGCGACTGGTTGGCCTCGATGTAGTTGACGTAGCCGCCGACCGAATACTGTTGTACGGCTTGATGTGCCGTGTTGAGCCAGTTGGTCGCGGCCGCCGGATCACCCGTTTCCACATACCACTGCACCAGCGCCGACTGGCGCCGCCACGGAAAGGCGGTGGCTCCGGGTGCCACCGTGGCGAGGGCACCGTCCAGCGCGTGCATGATGGCCAGCATGCGCCCGGCGCCGCGGGGAAAGGCATTGACCGCCGCCGCGATCCCCTGTGCCACGCCCGCGTTGACGGTGGTGAAGACGTCGGATCCGCCGACGTAGCCGAGCGGTGACGGGTTGAGATTGCCGACGGCCAGATAGTTCACCAGGTCCAAATAGTTGAAGGTGTGGTTCTCGGTGCCCGACGGCTGCAGCCCCACCGCCTGTGTGATCGCGGCCGCGGCGCTGTTGCCCGACCCGGCCGGGCAGGTCGCCAGGATCCGGCAGTGCACACCCATCGCGTCGACGGTGGCGTCCGCCAACGCCCAACTGTTCTGGTCGGCGGTGCGCAACCAGTTCTGCCAACCGACGAGGACCTGCGCGAAGGACTGCGGCGGGAAGTTGAGGTTGACGACGTCGACGTCTTTGGTGGGAAACGTGGCGAAGGTCAGGGAGGTGGTCACGCCGAAGTTGCCGCCACCGCCGCCGCGCAGCGCCCAGAACAGGTCGGGATTGCTGGCGGCAGACGCGGTGACCGCTTGACCGCTGGGCAGCACCACCGACGCCGACGTCAGCTGGTCACAGAGCAGGCCGGCATGCCGGGATTGGGCCCCCATGCCGCCACCGAGCGCATGCCCGGCGGCACCGACTGACGGGCAGGTACCGGTTGGGATGCCCCGGCCGGCAGCGGCCAGCGTCCGGTGCATCGTGTACAGACTCGTGGCCGGCGTCACCGTGACCTGTCCCGTCGCGGCGTCGTAGTTGGCGTCCCCGGGCAGTTGGCGCAGGTCGAGCACCATGGTTCCGTTCGCGGTCGACGCCCCGATGTAGGAGTGTCCGCCGCTGCGCGGGGCCACCTTCAGGTTGTGGGCTGCCGCGAAGGCCATCGCCTTTTGAACGTCGGCCGCCGATGTCGGGGTGACGACCGCCGCCGGCGTCAACCCGTTGTAGTTTGTGTTGAAAACCTGCTTGGCTCCGGCGAATTGGGGGCTGTCCGGAAGCACCACCTTCCCGCCGAGGGCCGTGGACAGGCCCTCCCAACCGGTGGGTCTCGGGTCGGCGGCCACTCGGGGTGCGCCGAGGACCGCGCCGGTGGCCAACGCTCCGACGGCGCCCCGCAAAAACATCTGCCGCGAGATCTCACGCGCCATCGTCAGGCTCCCGCGATTGCCTCATGCCTCGAATTGTCAACGACGACAAGCGTGGTGCCGCACGACGTGTCGGGGGGTGATCCAAACGTGCTCGAACCGTTACCCGGCGCCTTTGCCGTTGTCGACTCGATAGACCGCGCCGTGGATGGCGGCCGCGGCGTCGCTGGCGAGGAATGCGATGACGTTGGCGACATCGAGGGGTTGCATCATGCCGCGCGGTGAGGCGGTGCGCATGATCAGGTCGTAGTTGGGATCGTCTGGCGCGCTGAACTGTTCGATCTGCGGCGTGAGCATTCCGCCTGGACATACCGCGTTGACGCGCAGGCGATCCGCGGTGTACTCCACGGCCAACGCGCGGGTGAGGCCGATCAGGCCATGCTTGGCGGCGCAGTAGCCGGCCGAGTAGGCCTGGCCCTCGACGCCGGCGATGGAGCTGACGTTGACGATGTTTCCGCCGCGCTCCAGCAGCTGGGGCAGGGCAGCCCTGCACAGGTAGAAGGGTCCGTTGAGGTTGACCGCAAGGTCCTGTTCCCAGTCGTCGTCGGTCATCGACTCCGTGCGGCGCATCTGGTGTCGCCCGGCGACATTGACCAGGACGTCGAGGCCACCAAAATCACGCACGCACTGCTCGACCGCGTCCCGGCAGGCCTGCACCGACCCGATGTCCACCGACGCGAAGCCGCCGCGTTCGATATCGGCGAAGACGTCAGCCAGGCGTCCGGCATCGCGGCCGATGCCGAAAACCGTTGCGCCCTGCCGGCAGAACAACTTTGCGGTTTCTGCGCCCAGGCCGGACGACGCCCCGGTCACCAACGCCACTTTGTCTTGTAGTGCAGCCATGCCCGTTCCCGTCCTTCTCGGTGACAGTCGATTCGGCAGACTACTTGGTGGGCTCTACCAGGACCGCAACCGCACCAAGCTGCCGCGCCGAAGATGCGGTGGCGCAACTATTCTCATGCCGTATCTGGCGGCGATGTCGGAGACGATGCGCTCGGCCCGCATGCGTTGCCGGATGCGGCGCACGGTGATCATCGCGAGCAGGCCGATGGCCTGCCTGCTCAGTGCGATGCGGCTGGTTCGCTTCCTCCAGCTCGGCGGCGTCGAGGCCGCGCGCCGTCCCGCGTAGTAGCCGAGGCAGGTTGCCGTCGCGAGCGCGAAGATGACCGCGATTACCGTCACGTGTCGAGCGTCCTTCGTCGCCGTCGCGGGGAGGTCACGGGCGGGCTACACCTCGGCCACCAAGTGCCGGGCCGCTGTGCCGCTCAGCGCCGGAAGACGACCCACCTCATCGCGCTGTACATGTACACCGCTTCACAGCCGCCCGCCGCCAGGCGCGACAGCTGATAGTGCACGCCGATGGCCGCGAGCGCCGTGGTCACCCCGAGGATGAAGGCCAGATAGTTGACGGCGACCACCACGGCGTAGGTCAGCACCTGAGGCCCGACCGCGGCATGGGACCGAAAGTTGACTATGCGATTGAGGACGTAGCTAAGTGTGAGGGCGCATCCGTAGGCGATCGTCACGGCGATGGGCACCGGAAGGGCGAGCCCGCTGCGCAAGCCCGTCAGGATCGTCAAGTCGAGGCCGAAGGTGAAACCGTTGATCACACAGAAGCCCACGAACGTCGGCGCGACGACCGCCTTCAGGCCGAATGGAAGCCGGCCGACAACCGCCTCGCACCAGTTATGGAACCGGCCAGCCAGGCGTGAGTGGCTGGCCGAGGGTTCCGCACGCACCTGAGCACGGTGACATGACCAGGTATCGACTAGGTGATCAGTTGGCCAACTTCGGCCGATCGCGCATCGTTCCTTTCGCTGCGGGTCACGCCCTACGATTCGAAATGTGGACAAGATGCCCCACTACACCGGCCCGATAGATCCGGCAAACCGCAATATCTTTGGGGCAAGCCTGTCGCTGATCGGTTTGGCGACGATGATGCTCGCCCTTCTGCTGCTGCTGACGGTCTCGAGCAACCGCACTTTGGCGTTCAAATTGGAAGCCGGGTTCTTTCCACCGTTGTCCGAATCGGCGGTGCAGTCGGCGCGCACCGAGGTCGTCATCGCGGCTGTGTTGATTGTCCTGTCGACCGCTTCGGCGATTACGGCGGTCATTTTTCGCTCGACCATCGCGTGGCGGCTCATCGGTGGCGTGACCCTGCTGGCTTTGCTCCTGGCCGGCCCCTTGCTCTGGGTCTGCTATGACATGGCGTTCTGAATCCGCGGTGCTGCCAATATGATTCGCGCTTGAGGCCCCAGACCTCAATCTGCTGAACTGGATTCGCCAAAATACGATTAACGGTCGGCACATCGTGGGGCGAGGGTCTCGCCCCATCACCAGCCGCTGGTGACTAGCAGATGACGGCCGGGCCGCCCGTCATGGGGCAGTAGGGAGGCACACAGCTCACCGCCGTGGTTGAGACGGCCGAGGCGAGCACCAGCGCAAACAAGACTCTCGTAACCTTGTTCATAACTGGAGAGTGTACGTCCAGCCAGGTTCCTCCAGAGGCGGTTCGGGCTTGAAACAACCGCTGATGGCTCAGCCGTAGCCACCCGTAGAACGATCCGCAGGAATCGGTCCCGCTTGTCAAAATGGCTGAGTGACGATGCTGCACGGAACACCGGCGACCGTCTTGACGGCCGTCGTTGTCGCTTTTATTGCCGGAAATATGTTGCGGTCGCTTCACAACGTGGTTCGTCACGAACGGCTGCGTCAGGAGTATCGCCAAACAGTTCTGGCCATGCGCTGGTGGATGATTCCGGCGGCGGTTGGCCAGCTCACCGTGGTGATTGCTGTCTACTTCGCGCTCGTGGACGTGTTTCCGCTGCTCAGTTGGGGTTGGTGGCGGATGCTGGGCAACAGCGGCAACGTCGGTCTCGCACAGACAGGGCAGAGCGGGTGGATCTGGGCAGTGGTCGGAGTCGCGGTGCCAATCGTCTTGGCCGCTCTGGTTCCGTGGGTGGCCCATGCCGAAGAGGTCGCATTTCGCTGTCGCGCTGAACAACAAGGTGTCCGCCGAAAAGTGACGAGGCAAGTCGTGTTCGGGCTGACTCATTTGTGGGCGGGGATACCGATCGCGGCTTGCTTAGCGCTGACTTTTAGCGGGCTGTACTTCCTGATGGTGTACCTGCGCGCCATTGCGACCCTCAGCCCCGAGATGGAGGCGGCGCGACAAATGCCTCAATACGAGCGTCTGCCGTCCCCTGCGACGCCCGACAATATGGATGAGAACCCCGACGCCTGGGCGGAATTTCATAGAGAACGTGAACAGGTGCGGACGGAAAATGAGCGCCGACGTAACGAATGGGCTGACAACCTAGGTGAGCAAATATCAGCTAGTCATGACCGTGTTGATCAGGTGAGACGACGTGCGGTCGCCAGCTCCGCCGCTGCGCATGCGGTTAGCAACTGGGTGGTGATTCTGCTGCTGGTGTTGTTCCTCGCGTGGCGAGGGCTAGTGAGCTAGCAAGAGTTGCGGACCATCGGGCATTCCGGCACAAAACGCTCTACGAAATTCGCGCAACGCCCTCGGGGTAGGAGCCACCGAAACCGCAGTGTTCAACGCTGACGTCAGGTCACCGGCGGGGTGGCCGAGCGACGTCGAGTGTCGATGCCTTCGGCTAGGTCGGCCAGCGGTAACTCACTCGGGCGATGTTGTCATCCGCGTTGCGGCCTTCGGTGGCCTGATGTCGCCGGGTTAGTGTGCGTAGGTCGGCTTCCGTGAACAGGCCGACAGAAAAGTTGAGCAATCCATGACAGCAGCAGCAGAAGCGTCGGCACTCGAAGCGCGGGTCGGCCACTACTACCGGATCGACGACACTTACCAGGTCGGCCGCGAGAAACTACGCGAGTTCGCCCGCGCCGTGCAGGACTACCACCCTGCGCACTGGAAACTCGACGCCGCCGCTGAACTGGGATATCCGGACCTGGTGGCGCCGCTGACGTTCACGTCGGCCCCGGCCATGGCCGCCAATCGGCACTTGTTCGAATCGGTGGTCATCGGTTACGAGATGTACCTGCAGACCGAAGAAGTCTTCGAGCAGCACCGACCGATCGTGGCCGGAGACGAACTGCACGTTGACGTCGAACTGTCATCGGTGCGCAGGATCGCCGGCAGAGACTTGATCACCGTGACCAACACGTTCACCGATACGGCCGGCGAGCGGGTGCACACCCTGCACACCACCGTCGTGGGCGTCACCGCAGAGGATGTCGATCCGGCGATCAGAAGCGTCGCGGAAAAGGTGATGATGCACGATGTGAACCTCGCCGGAATCGACTACTCCGAGGGCGACTACCAGAAGACGGTGCGCCCGGCGGACGAGGTCCGGATCGCCCACGCAGGTACCACCCGCACCCCGGGAACACCATCCTTCGACGACGTGCAGGTCGGCGACGAGTTACCGGTCCACCATGCACGACTATCCCGCGGCGACTTGGTGAACTACTCCGGGGTGGCCTGCGACGCCAACCCGCTTCATTGGGACGAGAACCTCGCCAAACTGGCGGGCCAGCCCGACGTGATCGCCCACGGAATGCTCACCATGGCGTTGGGTGCCGGATTCGGCTCGGCATGGTCAGGCGATCCCGGTGCGGTGACCCGTTACGCGGTGCGGCTGTCCCAGCCCGTGATCGTCTCGGCCACCGAGGGTGCCGATATCGAGTACAGCGGCCGGATCAAGTCACTGGACCCGGAAACGCGCAGCGGAGTCGTGATCGTCGGCGCAAAGTCGGCCGGCCGCAAGATATTTGGCCTGGCGACGTTGAACATCCGTTTCCGCTGACGTCCGTGTGAGCTTGTAGGTCTCACGCCTCGCTCACGCGGCGGTGGCCCAGACCTTGGATGATTCCATTGGAGTCATTGGGTTCTCAATTTGCTGAGCTTTTCAAGTGCTCGCAGAAACACCCTGCGCTCCTCCGTCGTCAGCTCGCCTAGCCAGTGTTCTTCGCTGTGTTGAATTTCGGCTTGCACCGCGTTCTTGACCTCACGGCCGGCCGGCGTGATTTCGAGCAGGCGGACCCGGCGGTCATCTGGGTCAGGCCTGCGCTCGATGTAGCTGCGCTCTTGCAGCTCGTCGAGCGTCGGGATGATCCGCGTCTTGTCTGCGCCGATGGACTCAGCGAGTGCTGCTTGTGTGCGCACAGGCGACCGATCTAGCGCATCCAGAACGACGTACCCCCACATGCTCACGTGGTGCGCGGCGAGGATCGGCATCTCCGCTGCGACGAGGTCCCTGAGCAGTGGATGCAGCATCGCCGCCAAGTCATCACGCCGTGGTTTGGGTGCCATCAGCCAACTCTAAGCGTTGTCAGATCATATACATGCGCTTATGATGTGTTGATGCCTATGGACCTTCCGGACATTCGCCCTCTGCACCGCATCGCCGTGATGACCTCCACCAGCATCGTCGGCTCCGTGCAGCACGATGATCTCAACGCGGCCACCCCGTGTGCTCACTGGCAGTTGATCGACCTGCTCGCCCACATGACCATTCAACACCGCGGATTCGCCTCAGCCGCACGGGGATTCGGCAGGGAGCCCAAGGTATGGGACGCGTCATCTGTGAGGGATGCGGTCGCCGCCGACCCTGGTGCGGCCTACGCCGACGCAGCGAAGGACGTGCTCGCAGCGTTCGCCGACGACGCGGTACTCGACGCGTCGTTCACCCTTCCCGAGTTCGGGCCGGACGCGAAGTTCCCCGGCGCGGTGGCCATCGGGTTTCACTTCGTCGACTACGTCGTCCACGGCTGGGACGTCGCGAAAGCGCTAGGGATGCCATTCACCCTTGCCGACGAGGTGGTTGACGCTGCGCTGCCTCTGGCTCTCCTCGCCCCCGAGGGCGAGGCACGAGACGTCCCCGGCGCACCCTTCGCGCACGCCACCGATGGCCCCAGCCAGTCCAGCATGGACAAGATCCTGCGCTACCTCGGTCGCGACCCCAGCTGGGACGCGACATCGCGGAAGCGCTGACCCCACCACTACAGGGGGCGAATTAGCGTTGGGCCGAGGAAACCTCGCCCCCTCCGCCGAAGACCGCAACGGAGGAAGATTGCTGCGGGTTTCATAGCGCGCCCATCTCACAACGAGCTGAACAGGTACAGCCGAACGTGAGCTGGCAACCTACAAAAATTACCGGATCACCGCGCCATGTTGGTGAACCGCGACAGATGCAGCTGGTGCGCGACGGTCACCGTCTTGGTGGGGCCGTTGCGGTGCTTGGCGAGAATGAAATCCGCCTCTCCCCCGCGCGGGTCGTCGCGCTCGAATGCGTCGGGCCGGTTCAGCAGGATCACCATGTCCGCATCCTGCTCCAGCGATCCCGACTCACGGAGGTCCGACAACATCGGCTTCTTGTCGGTGCGCTGTTCGGGACCGCGGTTGAGCTGGCTGATCGCGACGACCGGCACCTCAAGCTCCTTGGCCAAAAGCTTGAGATGACGCGAGAATTCGGACACCTCGAGCTGCCGCGACTCGACCTTCTTGCCGGACGACATCAGCTGCAGATAATCGACCACGACCAGACGCAGGTCGGATTTCTGCCGCAGCCGGCGCGCCTTGGCCCGGATCTCCATCATCGTCAGGTTCGGCGAGTCGTCGATATACAGTGGCGCCTCGCTGATTTCGCTCATCCGCCGCGCCAACCGCGTCCAGTCTTCGTCGCTCATGCGGCCCGACCGCATGTCGGCGAGCTTGATCTTCGCTTCGGCTGACAGCAGCCGCATGACGATTTCGGACTTGCTCATCTCCAGCGAGAAGATCACGCTGGCCATGCGGTGCTTGATCGAGCACGACCGCAAAAAATCTAGTCCGAGGGTGCTTTTGCCCACTCCAGGTCGAGCCGCCACGATGATCATCTGCCCGGCATGCAGGCCGTTGGTCACCTCGTCGAGCTCGGTGAAGCCGGTCGGCACGCCGCGCGCGACGCCACCGTTGGAGGCGATGGCGTCGATCTCGTCCATCGTCGGCTGCAGCAGATCCTCGAGCGGAACGAAATCCTCCGACGTCCGCCGCTCGGCGACCTCATAGATCTCCGCCTGCGCGCGGTCGACCACCTCGGCCACGTCGGCGCCGTCGGCGCCCGCGTAGCCGTACTGCACCACCCGGGTGCCCGCCTCCACGAGCCGCCGCAGGAGCGCCTTCTCGGCCACGATGGTCGCGTAGTAACTCGCGTTGGCCGCTGTCGGCACCGTCGAGATGAGCGTGTGCAGATACGGCGCCCCGCCGATCCGGCGCAGCAGGTTGCGGCGGTCCAGCTCCGCGGCGACGGTCACCGCGTCGGCCGGCTCGCCACGGCCGTAGAGGTCCAAGATCGCGTCGTAGACGTTCTGGTGGGCGGGGCGGTAGAAGTCGCCGGGCCGCAGCCGTTCGAGCACGTCGGCGATGGCGTCCTTGCTCAGCAGCATGCCGCCCAGCACCGCCTGCTCGGCCGCCAGGTCCTGCGGTGGCTGGCGCCCGAAATCTTCACTAGGCGGCGAAGAATCCATGCTCGACGCCAAGTCATCGACGACTGCCACGGATTCCCTCCTCCCCCGATCCACGCACCCGAACATACATTCGATAATCGATCTGAGCGTAAGTCAAGGCGCTGACAACCTGCGCCTCATGGCACCCGCACGCCGGCGCCGGGACGACGTTAAACGTTGCTGGCTAGGACGCAAAGGGGGTGCTGTTTATGAAGCTGTGCATCGTGTGTGCATATCCGTCGACACCTGTGTTGAGCGGGGTGTGGAGAACCTGTGGATTAATGCAAAGGGCTGGGACATCGGTGCAGATACCGGCCATACAACGCCATTGAATTCGTGTGGACAAGAATCTCTACGGCGTGTCGTCGCAGGTTACTGCCCCGGGCGTGTTGGCTTTCCGCCATATTTTCCCAGCGTTACGGGCCGGTAAAGCGCGCTGCCCGGATACACCCCAGAAATAGTTCGCCAGGGAGCACGTCCGCGACGCTGGCTACCAATGGGCGCGCGGGTGCCCGCTGCACAACGAAGCCCGGCGTCGGCCGATCATGGCCACCGCCGCGACGAGCAAACGTCGGGTGCTTAGCTCTGTGCCACGACCTCGAGCGCGACTTCCACGTCGACCTCGGGGTGCAGGTGCACCGCCACCGGGTGGGTCCCGACGGCCTTGATGTGCGACTTGGGCAGCCGCACGATCCGCTTGTCCAGGTTGGGGCCGCCCGCCTTCTTGATCGCGGCGACGACATCGCTGGCGGTCACCGAGCCGAACAGCTTGCCGGAATCGGCCGCGGTCTTCACCGGCAGCGAGACCGGGCCGAGCGCCTCGATCGCCGTCTTGAGCTCGTTGGCGTGCCCGAGGTCGCGCACCGCCTTGGTTTCGCGGGCGCGGCGGATATCGTCGGCCTGCTTCTGCGCGCCGCGCGAGGCCACGATGGCCAGGCCGCGCGGGAGCAGAAAGTTGCGGCCGTAACCGTCCTTGACCTCGACCGTGTCGCCGACGGCACCAAGATGGTCGACGTCAGCCGTCAGAATCAGCTTCATCGTTTCGTACTTTCGGTAGGCCCTCGGCGGCTATCGCGCCGAGGAGGTGAAGGGCAGCAGCGCCACCTCGCGGGCATTCTTCACCGCGATGGCGATGTCACGCTGGTGCTGCACACAGTTGCCGGTGACGCGACGCGCACGGATCTTGCCGCGCTCGCTGATGTAGGTACGCAGCAGCGCGGTGTCCTTGTAATCGATCGCTTGATCCTTCTTGGCGCAGAAGACACATTTGCGTGCCTTGACCGGCTTTTCCGGAGCCGGCCGCCGCTTGTTGGACTTGGCCATGTCTGTTTTTCTTTCCGTTCTCTATTACTGAAGTTTTCTCGAATCAGAAGGGCGGTTCGTCGTCTCCGCCACCGAAGGAGCCCGATGCGGGCGCGCTGCCCCACGGGTCGTCGGCGGGAGCGCTGCTCGCCGGCGCCGACTGCTGGCGTGATCCGCCGCCGCCGCCACCACCGCCGAAGCCGCCGCCGCCACCGCCACCGCCGCTGCGGCTGGCCTTGTTGACCTTGGCCGTGGCGTACCGCAGCGAGGGGCCAATCTCATCGACCTCGACCTCGACGACGGTGCGCTTCTCACCTTCACGGGTTTCGAACGAGCGTTGCTTGAGCCGGCCCGTGACGATCACCCGGGCACCACGCGTCAGGCTTTCCGCGACATTCTCGGCGGCTTCCCGCCAGATGTTGCATCGCAGGAACAGCGCCTCACCGTCTTTCCATTCCCCGCTCTGGCGGTCATAGATCCGGGGGGTCGACGCCACGGTGAAGTTCGCGACGGCGGCACCCGACGGCGTGAACCGCAGTTCGGGGTCGGCGGTCAGGTTTCCGACAACGGTGATAGTGGTGTCACCAGCCACAACTTCCTCCTCGTTCCGCCCCGCTGCTCGCTTCTGCGACGGTGGTCCTCGCTGAGCCTACGCAAGTCCACCGACGGTGGGCCCACGACGCGACCACTGCTGTTAGTGCTTGTCGGTGCGCATCACCTTGGTGCGCAGTACCGACTCGTTGAGGCTCAGCTGGCGGTCGAGCTCGGATACCGTCGCCGGCTCGGCCTTCAGGTCGACGACGACGTAGATGCCTTCGGCGTGCTTGGCGATCTCGTAGGCCAGCCGGCGGCGGCCCCAGATGTCCACCTTGTCGACGGATCCACCATCCTTGCGGACGACGTTGAGGAACGTCTCCAAGGACGGGGCAACGGTGCGCTCGTCGAG
Organism: Mycobacterium colombiense; assembly: GCF_003284975.1. GTDB lineage: Bacteria > Actinomycetota > Actinomycetes > Mycobacteriales > Mycobacteriaceae > Mycobacterium > Mycobacterium europaeum_A. Next base: position 2,489 of record NZ_QMEU01000010.1, on the reverse strand, counting down.
CGTGGGGTCGAGAATGACCATGATTTCGTATGGACGCATGGAAACCTCACCACCTCCTCTGGTCTCAAGCGGCCACGGACGATCCGTGGCAGGAGGGTCGCCTGCGTCGGCAACCGCATCAGGCTACCGGAAAGGGGGCTGACCAGAAAAATCCGGCCGGTCGGGCAACCCGCTATCGCCGGGCGGCCAAGTATTCGCCGGCCCTGGCCACTGTCGCCGGGTCGGCCTTGGCGAGCGCGCCCGAGTCGAACGGCGGCTGCGGGTCGTATTCGATCAGCAGCTGAGCGGCCTGTGCGGCCTCGCGATCGACGAGCAGTTCCACCAGACGTAGCGCCATGTCGATGCCGGAGGAGACCCCCGCGGCGGTGATGATCCGCTGTGGCAGGTGTTCGACGACTCGCTGCGGCACGTAGCGGGCGCCCAAGCCGTTGAGGAGGTCCGCGGCCCGCCAATGCGTCGTGGCCGTGAGCCCGTCCAGCAGCCCGGCCGCAGCCAGCAGCAGGGCACCGGTGCACACCGAAGCGGTGAACCGGGTGTTGGGGTGTACCGCTTGCAGCCACGCCCGGATGGTGTCGTCGTGGATGAGCTGTCGGGTGCCGATGCCGCCGGGGAACACCACCACATCGGGTGCGTCCACGTCGTCGAAGGTGGCGTCGCAGCTGACACCGAGCATGCCGTTCTCGGTCCGCATCTCACCGCGGTGGTGCCCGACGAACACGACGTCGATGGACGGGATGCGTTGCAGCACTTCGTATGGACCCACCGCGTCGAGCGCGGTGAATCGCGGGAAGATGGGGATGGCAACCTGCGTCATGGCGCCAAGCCTTCGCCCCCGGCTGCGCCGGGATCGTCGTCGTCGGCGCGGGTCATGGCGCCCCGCTCGCCACTGGGGCCTGCTCGCCGGCGTGCTCGGCTGCCGGGACGGCCGAGCGGCGTGACCCCGGCGGCCGCAGCCAGTCGGGCAACCAACCGGGCGGGTCGTCGGGTGCGCGGTCGAACGGTCCGCCCGCGGGATCGTCCACCCGTCCGCCCCACCGCACCAAGTCCTCACCGGGCCGGTAGATCTGACGGATCACGAACGCGCACAACATGATAACCGCAATATCGCGGAGCAGCACGGTGGTTGTGAAGAACTGTTCGGGCAGGGAACGATTGGGGTTGCCGTACAGGTAATACATCCGCGGCACCCACACCAGCGCATCGACGGTCATCCACGCCAACAGCAGCCGGCGATGCGGCAGGGCGAGCACCGCCAGCGGCACCAGCCACAGCGAGAACTGCGGGCTCCACACCTTGTTGGTCAGCAGGAACGCCGCGACCACCAAAAACGCCAGCTGCGCCACCCGCGGCCGTTGCGGGGCGGTCAACACGACGTATGCGATCGCCGCACAACAGGCCACGAACAACACGGCGACCACGCTGTTGAGCACGGTCGGCGGCTGCCAGAATCCGAGTTTGGGATCGAACCCCCGCCACCCGGTGAACGACTTGATGACGTTGTACAACGAGTCCATGTCGTCGCCGCGCCGCGTGTTGAGTCGGAAGAACTCCGACCACCCGCGCGGAAAGAACACCAGCACCGGCAGATTCACCAACAGCCAAGTCGCTGCGGTCGACCCGGCGGTGCGGACCCACGCGCGCAGCCGTCCGGTCCGGATTCCCAGCAGCAGCATCGGGCCCAGGAGCAGCAACGGGTACAGCTTGGCCGCGGCGCCCAACCCGATCAGCACGCCCGCCAGCACCGGCTTTCGTCGCGCCCACGCCAGCAGGCCGGCCATCGCGAATGCCGTTGCCAGCGCGTCGAAATTGGTGAAGATCTGAAAAATCAGAATGGGCGAACCCGCGACCAATGCGGCATCCCAGATCCGGCGCCCGGCCAGGCCCGCGCTCGCCCAGACGGTGGCCAGCCAGGCCAGCGCCAGCCCGAACGCGGCGATGTTGAAGAACATCACCACCTCGGCGACCACCGGCAGCGGGGCGAGCTTGCTCAGGGCCGTGTAGGTCTTGGCCAGCGCCATCGACACGTACTGATAGATCCCGGTCAGCACCGGATACTCCATGTAGCGCACCGCGGGCTGCCCGTCGTAACGGATCTGCTGGGCACCGGTGGAGTCGGTCTCGACCCAGCTCGATTTGTACGGAAACTTGCCCTGGCTCAACAACTCTGCGCCGTAAAGCGGCACCGTGTCGGAGTAGCACAACTCGTAGTAGGCGCGTTGGTTGTCCCAGTTGGCCACCCGCTGATCGGCGGTGCCGGTGCCGGTGCTTTGCAGACACGCGGCCTTCGTCGACCAACCCAATGCCAAGAACACCAGCGCGATCAGGAACATCACCCGCAGCGGGGTCATCAGCCGGGTGCGGCCGATCAGCGCGTGCCGGCCCACCGGGCCACCAACGACGTCGGCGAGTGCGGCGCCCAGGAAGTCGTTGCGGCTCGGGCAATCTCGGTTGTCGGCGCTGCGCAGATCCGCGGCCAGCCGCTGCGGTGA
>NZ_QMEU01000109.1 GCF_003284975.1 Mycobacterium colombiense | reverse complement strand
AGGTCGGCGTTGGTGGAGCCGGTCTGCTCGACGATCTCGAGCTGGCGCCAGCCGAGCCCGGTGCCGATCAACTCGGCGCGCAACGCGCCCTCGTCCAGCGGTGCTCGAAGCCGATCTCGTTCCGTCACCGCACCCAGCCTAGAACTCAGGGCCGACGGTCGCGCATGTCCAGCACGGCCAAATGGCTGAACAGCATGCTGGTTCCGATCGGGTTGCCGCCGCCGGGATAGGCCGTGCCGCTGGGCGCGGCCATGGTGTTACCCGCCGCGTACAGGCCGGGGATCGGCGTGCCTTGCGCGTCGAGCACCCGCGCCGCGGTGTCGGTGCGCAGACCGCCCTTGGTGCCTAGATCGGAGATGCCGAAGGCGGCGGCGTGATAGGGCGGTGAGTCGATGGGCACCAGCGGCGACGCGCCCGCCGAGAAGGCGCGGTCGAAGGCCTCGTCGCCGCGGCCGAGGTCCTTGTCGACGCCGGCGGCGGCGAAGCCGTTGAACCGCGCGACCGTCGCCGCCAACCGCTCGCCCGGCACGCCGATCTTGACGGCGAGCCCCTCGAGGGTGTCCGCGGTGTGCCACAGGCCCGCTGCGACGTAGCGCTCGGTCTCGACGATGGAGACGTTGGGCGCCTTGACCGGCGGCACTTCGCCCTCCTTATCGTCGTAGATCATCCAGTAGGGCAACGTGATTGACCCGTCGGCCAGTTGGGCGATGATCTCGCGGCCGGCCCGGTCGTAGGCCCGGGACTCATTGACGAACCGGTCGCCATCCTGGTTGACGAAGATGCCGCCGGTGAACCACAGCGCGAAGGCGGACCGGCCGTCGGGATGCGTCATGCCCGGCGACCACCAGGCCTGGTCGAGCAGGTCGGTGTCGGCGCCCGCGGCGATGCCGGCCTGCAGCGCCAGGCCGCGACTTCCCGGGCCGCCCATGGTGTCTCGCGACGTTCCCGGCACTCCGTAGCGGCGGCGCAGCTCCTCGTTGGCCTCGAAACCCCCGGCGGCCAGCAGCACCCCCTGGCGGGCCCGGATCGCACGGCGCTCGCCGGCGGTCTCGACGACGGCGCCCGTGACGCGGCCGTCGGTCATTACCAGCTCCACCAGCGCGGCGTCGCGGCGCAGCGACGCCGTCGGGTACTGGCCGATGGCCTTGAGGAACCGCGCGATCAGGGCGCGGCCCCCGACGTAGTAGTCCGACGGGGGCTCGGCACCGAGCCGGTCGGTGTCCAGCGGTCCGCGGATCGCCTCGCGGAATTCGGGGGCGGCGGCCACCGCCAGCGGCTTGGCCGCAATGTGGCGCTGGCCGTCCAGGCGTGCCTTGGGCGCCTTGCCGTAGTAGTCGGGCCAGGGCAGCGGCACGAACTTCAGGTTCGGGTCGGCTTCCAGGTATTCGATCAGCCGGGCGCCGCCGCGCACATAGGTTTCCTGCAGCTCGCGCGGCGTGCGGTCACCGACCACCGCGCGGTAATAGGTGAGCGCGTCCTCGATGGTGTCGTCGGTTCCCGCGCGCAGCAGCACGGGATTGCATGGGAACCACACGCCGCCCCCACCCGAATATGCGGTGGTGCCACCGAATTTCGACGTCGCCTCGACCAGCAGCACGTCCAGGCCCTCGCGCGCCGCGGTGTAGGCACCGGTCACGCCGCCACCGCCGGAACCCGCGACCAGCACGTCACATTCGCCCGCCCAGTCGACCATCGCTACTCCTGCGCCGTCAATACGTTCTGCATCGCGGGCGCCAGCCGCGCGATCAGGGTGTCGCTGTCCGCTTCCGCGAGGATCCGCACTCCCACGATTCGCCGTCCGACGACGATACCGACCAACATCGACGACGCCAGACCGGCGCGCAGCCGTTTTTGCAAATCGCCGGCGACTACTTAAGGGCTGCTTAAGGGAGACCGACGGGGCTGCCGATAACATCGCTGCCATGACGAGCGTTACCGACCACACGGGGCATTCAGCGGAGCCCGCTGCCGAGCACACCATCGACATCCACACCACCGCGGGCAAGCTCGCCGAGCTGCACAAGCGCCGCGAAGAGTCGCTGCACCCGGTCGGCGAAGAGGCCGTCGAGAAGGTGCACGCCAAGGGCAAGCTGACCGCCCGCGAGCGCATTCTCGCCCTGCTCGACGAGGACTCCTTCGTGGAGCTCGACGCGCTGGCGCGGCACCGCAGCAAGAACTTCGGCCTGGAGAACAACCGCCCGCTGGGCGACGGCGTGATCACCGGCTACGGCACCATCGACGGCCGCGACGTGTGCATCTTCAGCCAGGACGCCACGGTGTTCGGCGGCAGCCTCGGCGAGGTGTACGGCGAGAAGATCGTCAAGATCCAGGAGCTGGCGATCAAGACCGGCCGCCCGCTGATCGGCATCAACGACGGCGCGGGCGCGCGGATCCAGGAGGGTGTCGTCTCGCTGGGCCTGTACAGCAAGATCTTCCGCAACAACATCCTGGCGTCGGGCGTCATCCCGCAGATCTCGCTGATCATGGGCGCCGCCGCGGGTGGGCACGTCTACTCCCCCGCGCTGACCGACTTCGTCGTAATGGTCGACCAGACCAGCCAGATGTTCATCACCGGGCCCGACGTCATCAAGACCGTCACCGGCGAGGACGTCACCATGGAGGAGCTGGGCGGTGCCCACACCCACATGGCCAAGTCGGGCACCCTGCACTACGTCGCCTCCGGCGAGCAGGACGCCTTCGACTGGGTCCGCGATCTGCTGGGCTACCTGCCGCCCAACAACGCCACCGACGCGCCCCGCTACGCCGAGCCGCATCCGCCGGGCGCCATCGAGGACAACCTCACCGAGGAGGACCTCGAGCTGGACACGCTGATCCCGGACTCGCCCAACCAGCCCTACGACATGCACGAGGTGATCACCCGGATCCTCGACGACGACGAGTTCCTGGAGGTCCAGGGCGGCTACGCGCAGAACATCATCGTCGGATTCGGCCGCGTCGAAGGCCGCCCGGTCGGGATCGTGGCCAACCAGCCGACCCAGTTCGCCGGCTGCCTGGACATCAACGCCTCGGAGAAGGCCGCCAGGTTCGTGCGGACCTGCGACTGCTTCAACATCCCGATCATCATGCTGGTGGACGTCCCGGGCTTCCTGCCGGGCACCGGCCAGGAGTACAACGGCATCATCCGCCGCGGCGCCAAGCTGCTGTTCGCCTACGGCGAGGCCACGGTCCCCAAGATCACCGTCATCACCCGCAAGGCCTACGGCGGCGCCTACTGCGTGATGGGCTCGAAGGACATGGGCTGCGACGTCAACCTGGCCTGGCCGTCGGCGCAGATCGCCGTGATGGGCGCTTCGGGTGCGGTCGGGTTCGTCTACCGCAAGCAGCTTTCCGAGGCGGCCAAGGAGGGCAAGGACGTCGACGCGCTGCGCCTGCAGCTGCAGCAGGAGTACGAGGACACCCTGGTCAACCCGTACGTCGCCGCCGAGCGGGGCTACGTCGACGCGGTGATCCCGCCGTCGCACACCCGCGGCTACATCGGCACCGCACTACGCCTGCTGGAACGCAAGATCTCCCACCTACCCCCCAAGAAGCACGGGAACATTCCGCTATGACCGAGGACAACGCCGTCGCCGACGACGCTTCGCAACCGCAGCCGCACGAGCCGCACATCCAGATCCTGCGGGGCGAGCCCACCGCCGAGGAGGTGGCCGCCCTGGTCGCGGTGCTGGGTTGCGCCGGTGGCGCTCCGGAGCCCGAACAGCCCGAGCGGACCCGGTGGGGCCTGCCGGTCGACCGGCTGCGGTTCGCGATGACGAACTATCAGCGGCTCACGTTCCAGCAGATGACCCACATGAGGCATTGACCCGCCTGGTGCTGGCGTCGGCCTCGACCGGCCGGCTCAAGGTGCTGCGCCAGGCCGGCGTCGACCCGCTGGTCGTGGTATCCGGCGTCGACGAGGATGCCGTCGCCGCCGCACTGGGCCCGAACGCATCGCCCGGTGATGTGGTGTGCGCCCTGGCCGAAGCCAAGGCCCAGCGGGTGGCCGGCGGGCTGAACGGCGATGTCGCGGCCAATTGCGTTGTAGTGGGCTGTGATTCGATGCTGTCGATTGACGACCGGCTGTGCGGCAAGCCCGGGACGGCCGAGGCCGCCGCGAGCCAGTGGCGCCTGATGGCCGGCCGCTCCGGCGAGCTGCACACCGGGCACTGCCTGCTGCGGCTGCGCGACGGCGCCATCACCCACCGCGAAGTGGAATCGCGTTGCACCACAGTTCATTTCGCCACTCCCTCCGAGGCGGACCTGCGGGCCTACGTCGCGGACGGGGAACCGCGTCACGTGGCGGGCGGGTTCACCCTGGACGGCCTGGGCGGCTGGTTCGTCGACGGCATCGACGGCGACCCGTCGAACGTGATCGGCGTCAGCCTGCCGCTGCTGCGGTCGCTGCTGGCGCGGGTCGGGCTGTCGGTGTCCGCGCTGTGGGCCGCCAACTGACGCCGGCCGGTGCGCGAAACTTAAACCACGGCGGCCTTCGTCGGCGTGTCGTCGCCAACGTTTATGTGTCGCGATGGTCCATGCGCTGGGGACCTCGCGGCGCTGGCGGTAGGCTCGGCAGCGTGGCACTACCCCCCGATCCAAGCCCGACATTGTCGGCCTACGCCCACCCCGAGCGCCTAGTCACCGCCGACTGGCTGTCCGCCAACCAAGGCACCCCCGGCCTGGCGATCGTCGAATCCGACGAGGACGTGCTGCTCTACGACGTCGGCCATATTCCCGGCGCGGTGAAGATCGACTGGCACACCGACCTCAACGACCCACGGGTCCGCGACTACATCGACGGCGCGCGGTTCGCGGAGTTGATGGACCGCAAGGGCATCGCCCGCGACGACACCGTGGTGATCTACGGCGACAAGAGCAACTGGTGGGCCGCCTACGCGCTGTGGGTGTTCACGCTGTTCGGCCACCCGGACGTGCGGCTGCTCAACGGCGGCCGCGACCTGTGGCTTGCCGAACGCCGGGAGACCACGCTGGACGTCCCCACCAAGACCTCCAGCGGCTATCCCGTCGTGACCCGCAACGACGGGCCCATCCGAGCCTTCAAGGACGACGTGCTGGGCATTCTCGGCAGCCAGCCGCTCATCGACGTGCGCTCGCCGGACGAGTACACCGGCAAGCGCACGCACATGCCCGAGTACCCGGAGGAAGGCGTGCTGCGCGGCGGCCACATCCCCACCGCGCGGTCGATCCCGTGGGCCAAGGCCGTCGACGAGAGCGGCCGATTCCGCAGCCGCGAGGAGCTCGAGGAGCTGTACGGCTTCATCGAGCCGGACGACAGGACCGTCGTGTACTGCCGAATCGGCGAGCGGTCCAGCCACACCTGGTTCGTGCTGACCCATCTGCTGGGCAAGCCTGGGGTGCGCAACTACGACGGGTCGTGGACCGAGTGGGGCAACACCGTGCGCACGCCTATCGTGGCGGGTGACGAGCCGGGCGCCGTCCCGGTCTGATGGCGGCGCCGCGATGACCATGCCCGCTCCCCTGGCCGAGGTGGTGTCCGACTTCGCCGAAGTCGAGGGCCAGGACAAGCTGGCGCTGCTGCTGGAATTCGCCAACGAGCTGCCGGCGCTGCCGCCCGACCTGCAAGAGGCGGCCATGGAGCCGGTGCCCGAGTGCCAGACGCCGCTGTTTTTGCACGTCGACGCCAGCGACCCCGACCGGGTGCGGCTGCACTTCAGCGCGCCCGCCGAATCGCCCACCACCCGTGGGTTCGCGTCGATTCTGGCGACCGGTCTGGACGAGCAGCCCGCCGCCGCGATTTTGGCGGTGCCCGAGGATTTTTACGCCGACCTGGGCCTGGCCGCTCTGATCAGCCCGCTGCGTTTGCGCGGGTTGTCGGCGATGTTGGCCCGCATCAAGCGCAGGCTGCGCGAGTCGTCCTGAAAAAAGGTGGGCCGCCTCGTCGGGCCCAACGGAGCGGCGCTTAGACTTCCCGAGAACTCGTTGTAAGAAATTCTCTTAGAGAAGCCCGCAGAAATACGTCTGCGGTTATGCCAAACAGGAGGCGCTGTGGCTAGTCACGCCAGCTCGAGGATCTCCAAAGTGCTCGTCGCCAACCGCGGCGAAATCGCTGTCCGGGTGATCCGCGCGGCCCGCGATGCGGGCCTGTCCAGCGTGGCGGTGTACGCCGAGCCCGACGCCGACGCGCCGCACGTGCGTCTGGCCGACGAGGCGTTCGCGTTGGGTGGTCAGACGTCGGCCGAGTCCTACCTGGACATCGGCAAGCTTCTCGACGCGGCGGCCAAGTCGGGCGCCAACGCCGTTCACCCCGGCTACGGGTTCCTCTCGGAGAACGCCGATTTCGCGCAGGCGGTGCTGGACGCGAACCTGATCTGGATCGGGCCCAGCCCGCAGTCCATCCGCGACCTCGGTGACAAGGTCACCGCCCGCCACATCGCCGCCCGCGCGCAGGCGCCGCTGGTGCCCGGCACCCCCGACCCGGTCAAGGACGCCGACGAGGTGGTGGCCTTCGCCAAGGAGTACGGCGTGCCGATCGCCATCAAGGCGGCGTTCGGCGGCGGCGGGCGCGGCATGAAGGTGGCCCGCACCATCGAAGAGATCCCCGAGCTGTTCGAGTCGGCGACCCGCGAGGCCGTCGCCGCGTTCGGCCGCGGCGAGTGCTTCGTCGAGCGCTACCTGGACAAGCCGCGCCACGTCGAGGCGCAGGTGATCGCCGACCAGCACGGCAACGTCATCGTCGCCGGCACGCGTGACTGCTCGCTGCAGCGCCGATTCCAGAAGTTGGTGGAGGAGGCCCCCGCGCCGTTCCTGACCGACGCGCAGCGCAAGGAGATCCACGAGTCGGCCAAGCGGATCTGCAAGGAGGCGCACTACTACGGCGCCGGCACCGTCGAGTACCTGGTCGGCCAGGACGGCCTGATCTCCTTCCTGGAGGTCAACACCCGCCTGCAGGTCGAGCACCCGGTCACCGAGGAGACCGCCGGCATCGACCTGGTGCTGCAGCAGTTCAAGATCGCCAACGGCGAGAAGCTGGACCTCACCGAGGACCCGACGCCGCGCGGGCACGCCATCGAGTTCCGGATCAACGGCGAGGACGCCGGACGTGGCTTTTTGCCCGCGCCCGGCCCGGTCACCCGCTACGACATCCCGACCGGGCCCGGCGTGCGGCTGGACTCGGGCGTGGAGGCCGGTTCGGTCATCGGCGGCCAGTTCGACTCGATGCTGTCCAAGCTGATCGTGTACGGCGCCACCCGGGAGGAGGCGCTCGCCCGCTCGCGGCGCGCGCTGGACGAATTCCACGTCGAGGGTCTGGCCACGGTCATCCCGTTCCACCGGGCCGTGGTGAGAGACCCGGCGTTCATCGGTGACGGCGAGAGCTTCTCGGTGCACACCCGCTGGATCGAGACCGAGTGGAACAACACCATCGAACCGTTCACCGGCGGCGAGCCTCTCGACGAAGAGGACGCCCGGCCGCGCCAGAAGGTGGTCGTGGAGGTCGGCGGCCGCCGGCTCGAGGTGTCGCTGCCCGGCGACCTGGCGCTGTCCAACGGCGCCGCCGCCGATCCGGCCGGAGTCATCCGCAAGAAGCCCAAGCCGCGCAAGCGCGGGGCGCACGCGGGTGCGGCCGCCTCCGGCGACGCGGTGACCGCGCCCATGCAGGGCACCGTGGTCAAGGTCGCGGTCGAGGAGGGCCAGGAGGTCGCCGCAGGCGATCTGGTCGTGGTGCTCGAGGCGATGAAGATGGAGAACCCGGTCACCGCGCACAAGGACGGTGTCATCACCGGACTTGCGGTCGAGCCCGGCGCCGCCATCACCCAGGGCACCGTGCTCGCCGAGATCAAATAGCGCTTGGGCAAGAAAGATTTCCCAGACAACGTTGTAGGCCCTGGCTACCGCGAGTAGGGTTGCGGGCAAGGTTGAGTTCACAGCCGCCCGGGATACGTCCATGACGTGGGGGTAGGCGGCATTCCCTCCTTCTCCGAAGTCTCTTCGCACGGCTGACGTATCGACAGCAGAATCCCCGCAAGGGATGGAGTCAGCGATGTCTGTGGCGCAATCTTGGCAACAAAGCCGCACAGCACAATTCACCGCCCGCTGGGGCCCGACGGGCGCCCTGATCACGGTCGACGGTGAGCTCGATGCGGCCAACGCCGATCAACTCGCCGCCTACGTGCGGCAGAGCACCAACCGTTCGCGGCGGGTGATCCTCGACCTACGCGGCCTGAAATTCATTGGCACTGCGGGCTTTTCCGCCCTGCATCGGATCAACGTCGCGTGCTCGGCCGCCCAGGTGTCCTGGGCCATGGCACCCAGCCCGGCGGTGGCGAGGTTGTTGCGGGTCTGCGACCCCGACGCCACGCTGCCGGTGACGACGCCGCGGGCCGAACCGCTGCTGGAGCCGCTGCGGGTTGACGACGACGACGAAGAGTCCCGGCCGCTACTGCAACTGGTCCCGGAGCCGCGTTAGCGACTTCGCCAGCAGGCGGGACACGTGCATCTGGGAGATGCCGACCCGCTCGGCGATCTGGGTCTGTGTCATCGACTCGAAGAACCGCAGCACCAACACCGTTCGCTCCCGCTCGGGCAGCGCGTCGAGCAGGGGTCGTAGCGATTCCTGGTCCTCGATGCGGTCCAGCCCGGTGTCGACGTCACCCAGGGTGTCCGCGATGGCGCGGGCTTCCTCGTCCTCGCTACCGCCGCCGCTGTCGATCGACAACGTGTTGTAAGAGCTGCCGGCCACCAGGCCCTCGACCACCTCTTCGCGGTCCATTTCGAGCTCGGCGGCGAGCTCGGTCGCCGTCGGCGCCCGGCCCAGCCGCTGCGACAGGTCGGCGGTGGCGGTGCCCAGGCGCAGGTGCAGTTCCTTGAGCCGCCGCGGAACCTTGACCGACCAGCTGTTGTCGCGGAAGTGGCGGCGGACCTCGCCCATGATCGTCGGGACCGCGAAGGACACGAAGTCCGATCCGGTCTCGACGTCGAAGCGGACGACGGCGTTGACCAATCCGACGCGCGCCACCTGGACCAGGTCGTCGCGCGGTTCGCCGCGACCCTCGAAGCGGCGCGCGATGTGGTCGGCCAGCGGCAGGCAACGCTCGACGATCTTGTCCCGTTGACGTTGGAATTCCATGGAGTCGGGCGTGACGTTGGCCAACTCACGGAACATGTCCGGAACATCGGCGTATTCGTTCGGACGCGAAACCGAACCGCCGGCAGCTCGCGCTGTCACCTGCTGGAGGCCGCCCGTCGCGCCGTCAGCGTGATGCCGAAAACACTGCCGGTTTCATTGGGTTCGCGACCGTCATGGAAAGTCTGGACGTCGTCGGCCAGCGACGTCAGCACGTGCCAACTGAAGCTGCCGGGCGCCACCACGTCGTGGGTGTCACATGCCGCGGAAGCTTCCACCACCAATTGGTCGTCTTGCGGGTCGACCACGACGATCAGGGTCGCGTCGGGAGTGGCCGAACGAATCAACCGGGTGCACACTTCGTCGACCGCGAGCCTCAGGTCCGCCACCGCGTCGAAATCCAGGTCCTCGAAGGTGCCGATGGCACCGACCAGGGTGCGCAGCATCGCGAGGTTCTCCAGCCGCGCAGCAACGTGGAGTTCGACGGCGCGGTGGCCGCGCGGACGCTTGTTAGCGTGCAATCCAGCATCGTTCATATGGTCTCCCGGCAATGTTTGACTGACACTACTACTGCTTCGCAGCCCACCGTGGACCTCGCGCTCGAGCCGGTTAGTCATGATCGCCGCCGGGTATTCGGCCCGATGTGCGTGGGCCTGACACGACCGATACAGACGCGACGCGCCGGTAGAGGCACGTCGCGGTGATCGCCGGGGTCACGCTGGTCGTCTTGATCCTGGTCGCAGTAGACATTTATTTCGGTGTGTTCGTGATGTCGTCCCCCATGATGGGGTGACCACGCAAACGCAACCGTTCCGGCACTCATCATGGTGCAGACCTGATACCCACAAGTTCACGGCTGTAACCGCCGATTTGGCTTTCATGCGCTATTTCACACGGTGCGGCGTCCGGGCAGGTCACCGGCGAAAATGACGGCCGAGTCGGTGCCGGATCGGCGGCGCTAGCTGGCCGGCCACTGCCGGTGCACCTCGGGATGTTCGGTGTACCAGCGATCGGCGATCCGGCGAATCCTGCGGTGCTCCACCGCCAGCCAGGCCAGCCCCAGCACCGTGGTGATGATCGCGACGACGCCCGCGGTCATACCCTCGTGGTGATGTCCGCTGCCGAAGGCCGCCAGACTGCCGCAGGCCCCGATCACGCCCGCGACGACTAAGAGGTATCCGGGCCAGTGCAAGACGTCGATCAGCGACTCGCCGGCGAGCGGCCGCGTGGTCCTCAAATGGTCGACGGGGTCATGGTAGGTGTCTCCCATAGCTGCTCCTCACCGCACCATCAACGTTAGATCGCGGGAGAACAAAGCTAAAGAGCCAGTACCGGCCCTGCGATCGGTGCGACACCCATGGCGACCATCAACGCCATCGCCGTCAGCAAGAACCAGCCCGCGCCGTGCCAACCCCACCAGGTCCCCTCGGCCTTCCACACCCGATAGGTGCGCACGAACGCCCAGACCCCGGCGATGAGGGCGATCAGCGGACCGCCGAACGCCAGCAGAGTGCGCTGGGGCGGACCGCATGCCACGGTGTCCACGTTCACTCCCGGGCAGGTACTCACCCACACCGCCGCGATAAACAGGAAGCCGACGGCAGCGAGCGTGGCCAGCACGGTGAACCGGACGGCGGCCAACACCTCGCCGTCCTCCTGTCCCAGGCGATCACCACCCGATCGCGCATCCGCTTTCTGCATCGTTGTCACCTCCCCTTCGGGGCCTCACGTTTATCTTTTATTCGCTCGCCGCGTCGCATTGGTTACCGCGCTAGCTTCTGGGCAGCAGTCGCGCGCTGGTAGCAGCGGAAGGCGCACGGGTTCAAGTACCCCGCGGCAAACCGGGGTAAACCGGCTCGGCGTGAGGTCAACGCGCTAAATCCGGGCCCGCAGCGCGGTGCGGATGCCCGCGCAGACCGCAATCGTGGCGACCGAAACGTTCGCGCCCATCCTCTACGTGCTGACCTACGACGAACTCGACGACGCGATCGCCCTCAACAACGCGGTGCCGCAGGGCCTATCGTCGGCCATCTTCACCACCGACCTGCGCGAGGCTTAGCGCTTCCTGGCCGAATTCGACTGCGGAATCGGCGGCGCGTTCGGTGGAGAGACGGAAACCGGCGGCGGACGCGAATCCGGCACCGACTCGTGGCAGGCCTACATGCGCCAAAGTACCGACCGTCAATTATTCCGGCGCGTTACCGCTGGCCCAGGGCGTGAAGTTCGGTTGAATCCAAAGTGGCCGGGGTCTCATGTCGTATGAGTACTATCTGACACATGCCGACAGCCCGCAGGCGCTTATCCCCCGAGGATCGACGCGCTGAGCTGCTCGCTTTAGGGGCAGAGGTCTTTGGGAAGCGGCCCTACGACGAGGTCCGCATCGACGAGATCGCGGAACGCGCCGGGGTGTCGCGGGCCCTGATGTATCACTACTTCCCCGACAAACGGGCGTTCTTCGCGGCGGTGGTCAAGGACGAGGCCGACCGCCTGTACGAGAACACCAACATGGACGACGCCACCGGCCTGACCATGTACGAAGAGGTCCGCACCGGCGTGATGGCCTACATGGCCTACCACGAGCAGAACCCCGAGGCGGCGTGGGCCGCCTACGTCGGCCTGGGCCGGTCCGACCCGGTTCTGCTGGGCGTCGACGATGAAGCCAAGAACCGTCAGCTCGAGCACATCATGAGCCGGATCAGCGACCTGGTGGCCAAGACCCCCGCGGGGAAGCTGGAACCCGACGTCGAGCGGGACCTGCGGGTGATCTGCCACGGCTGGCTGGCGTTCACCTTCGAGTTGTGCCGGCAACGCATCATCGACCCCACCACGAATGCCGATCGCCTCGCCGACGCGTGCGCGCACTCGTTGTTCGACGCCATCGCCCGGGTCCCCGAGATCCCCGAGGAACTGTCCCACGCGATGGCGACCGCTCGGATCGAGCCGCGCTAGCCGACGCCTTGTCGGTGCCCCTTGGCACCATGGACGGGTGAGCACTCGCGCCGACTCCGGGCCACCCGGCCGCCCCGACCCGTTGGGCCGGTTCAGCGCCATCACCCGCGAGTGGTTCACCAGCACCTTCGACGCACCCACCACCGCGCAGGCCGACGCCTGGAACGCGATCGCCGACGGCCACAACACCCTGGTGATCGCCCCGACCGGATCGGGTAAGACGCTGGCGGCGTTCCTGTGGGCGCTGGACAGCCTCGCCGCCTCGGCCGAACGTCCGGCCGGCACCCGGGTCCTGTACGTCTCCCCGCTCAAGGCGCTGGCCGTCGACGTCGAGCGCAACCTGCGCACCCCCCTGGCCGGGCTCACCCGCATCGCCGAACGCCGGGGCCTACCCGCCCCCGACATCAGCGTCGGGGTCCGTTCCGGCGACACCCCGCCCGCCACCCGCCGCCAGCTGATCAACCGCCCGCCCGACGTGCTGATCACCACGCCCGAGTCGCTGTTCTTGATGCTCACCTCGGCCGCCCGCGAGACGCTGGCCGGCGTCCAGACCGTGATCGTCGACGAGATCCACGCCATCGCCGCCGGCAAGCGCGGCGCGCACCTGGCGGTGTCGCTGGAGCGCCTCGATGAGCTGCGCGAGGACAAGCCCGCCCAGCGCATCGGGTTGTCGGCTACGGTCCGACCGCCCGAGGAGCTCGCCCGGTTCCTGTCCGGGCAGGCGCCAACGACCATCGTGGCCCCGCCGTCAGCCAAGACGGTCGAGCTCAGCGTGCAGGTGCCGGTGCCGGACATGGCCAACCTGGCGAACAACACCATCTGGCCCGACGTGGAGAACCGCCTGGTCGACCTGATCGAATCACACAATTCGACCATCGTGTTCGCCAACTCGCGCCGGCTGGCGGAGCGACTTACCGCCCGCCTCAACGAGATTCACGCCGAGCGAAGCGGCGTCGAACTCATCATGGACGCCAACCCGAAGGTGGCCGGCGGCGCCCCGGCGCACATCATGGGCAGCGGCCAGACCTACGGCGCCGACCCGATACTGGCGCGCGCCCACCACGGCTCGGTCAGCAAGGAACAACGCGCCCTGGTCGAGGAGGACCTCAAGCGTGGGCTGCTCAAGGCGGTGGTGGCCACCTCCAGCCTGGAGCTGGGCATCGACATGGGCGCGGTCGATCTGGTGATCCAGGTGGAGGCGCCGCCGTCGGTGGCCAGCGGCCTGCAGCGCATCGGCCGGGCCGGCCACCAGGTCGGCGAGGTCTCCCAGGGGGTGCTGTTCCCCAAGCACCGGACCGACCTGATCGGCTGCGCAGTCAGCGTGCAGCGCATGCTGACCGGCCAGATCGAGACCATGCGGGTGCCCGCCAATCCGCTGGACATCCTGGCGCAGCAGACCGTCGCGGCGGCGGCGCTGGAACCGCTGGACGCCGATCGGTGGTTCGACACCGTGCGGCGGGCCGCCCCGTTCGCGACGCTGCCGCGCAGCGTCTACGAGGCCACCCTGGACCTGTTGAGCGGCAAGTATCCGTCCACCGAATTCGCCGAGCTGCGACCGCGATTGGTCTACGACCGCGACACCGGCACGCTGACCGCCCGGCCCGGTGCGCAGCGGCTGGCCGTGACGTCGGGTGGCGCCATCCCCGATCGCGGGCTGTTCACCGTGTATCTGGCCTCCGAAGCCGAGAAGCCATCGCGGGTGGGCGAACTCGAAGAGGAAATGGTCTACGAGTCGCGTCCCGGCGACGTCATCTCGCTGGGCGCCACCAGCTGGCGGATCACCGAGATCACCCACGACCGGGTGCTGGTGATCCCCGCCCCCGGCCAGCCCGCCCGGCTGCCGTTCTGGCGCGGCGACGGCCTGGGCCGCCCGGCCGAGCTGGGTGCCGCGCTCGGCGCCTTCACCGGCGAGCTGGCCGGCCTCAAACGCCCGGCCTTCGACACCCGCTGCGCCGAACTGGGTTTCGACGCGTATGCCACCGACAACCTGTGGGGCCTGCTCGAGGAGCAGCGCGGCGCCGCCGGGGTGGTGCCGACCGACACCACGCTGCTGGTCGAGCGGTTCCGCGACGAGCTGGGCGACTGGCGGGTGATCCTGCACTCGCCGTACGGTCTGCCGGTGAACGGACCGCTGGCGCTGGCGGTGGCCCGCCGACTGCGCGAGCGCTACGGCATCGACGAGAAGCCCACCGCGTCGGACGACGGCGTCGTGGTGCGGCTGCCCGACACCATTTCGGATTTCGCGTCGGACGCCGGGACCGAAACCCCGCCCGGCGCAGACCTTTTCGTCTTCGACGCCGAGGAGATCGACCCGATCGTCACCGCCGAGGTGGGCGGCTCGGCGCTGTTCGCGTCGCGATTCCGCGAGTGCGCGGCCCGCGCCCTGCTGTTGCCGCGCCGCCATCCCGGGCGCCGCTCGCCGCTGTGGCAACAGCGCCAGCGGGCCGCCCAGTTACTGGAGGTGGCCCGCAAATACCCCGACTTCCCGGTGGTGCTGGAGACCATCCGCGAATGCCTGCAGGATGTCTACGACGTTCCCGCCCTGACCCGGCTGATGACCGGCATCGCGCAGCGGCGCGTGCGGCTGCTCGAGGTCGAGACGCAACGGCCGTCGCCGTTCGCGGCGTCGCTGCTGTTCGGCTATGTCGGCGCGTTCATGTACGAGGGCGACAGCCCGCTGGCCGAGCGCCGGGCGGCCGCGCTGTCACTGGACAGCACGCTGCTGGCCGAGCTGCTGGGCCGGGTGGAGCTGCGTGACCTGCTCGACCCCGAGATCATCGCCGCGACCGGCCGCCAGCTCCAGCACCTCGCGCCGGACCGGGC
>NZ_QMEU01000108.1 GCF_003284975.1 Mycobacterium colombiense | reverse complement strand
GGGCTGCAGACGGTCCCGCAGGAATTCGTCGCGCTCGTTCATGGGCTCCTCGGGTGCCAGGCGGTCGATCAGTCGTGCCGGTGGCCCGGCGGCGGCGCGGGCGTGACGTGATAAGCGCCACGGTCCGACCTGCGACACCGGGTCTGACTAATACCCGTCCAGTATCTCCTGCGGCACCGGATGCGCGAACCTGCAAACTCGCCGCGTGAGCTGGCGAAACCCCACGACACCACGGGGGCGGCCGCTGAGCACGCCAGTACCTCTGACGGTGGCCTCTCCGAGGGACCTATACGCGCTCGCCAGCAAACTTGACACGGCGGCCTGCCGGCGCACCGGGCTACCCGGAATAGGCCCAGCTATGCAGACAATTCGGCCCCCCGGCCCGGCGGTGGGCAGAATCGCGGTTCACCGTCGGCAGCGAAATTTACGACGCTGCCAGCTGGCGGCTAGACTTGACGAAGTTGGCATGTCAGGCGGGTATTGTCATATCGTTTTACGACTTGTCGAGACCGGTTCCAGGCCACCGTTCAGAGCTGCACGGACGTCCCTAACAGGAGTATCTCCGCCTGGGGCACAGCCCATCGAGACAAGACCGAAGGGGTCATAGCCCGCAGCCTAAGGGTGCGACCTCGTCGGGGCCGCTGCTAACGGCCGCGCAGAACGTTCAGGTGAAGGGTCAGGTGCATATGACGCCCAAGCGCGTCGGGTTATACAACCCCGCGTTCGAGCACGACGCGTGCGGGGTTGCCATGGTCGTCGATATGCACGGCCGCCGTAGCCGCGACATTGTGGACAAGGCAATCACTGCGCTGCTGAACCTCGAACACCGGGGTGCCCAGGGCGCCGAGCCGCGCAGTGGCGACGGCGCCGGCATCATGCTGCAGGTCCCGGACGCCTTCCTGCGTGAGGTCGTGGACTTCGAATTGCCGCCGCCCGGCAGCTACGCCACCGGCATCGCGTTCCTGCCGCAGTCGTCGAAGGACGCCGCGACCGCGTGTGCCGCCGTGGAGAAGATCGCCGAGGCCGAGGGCCTGACGGTGCTGGGCTGGCGCAACGTGCCTATCGACGACTCGTCGCTGGGCGCCTTGTCCCGCGACGCGATGCCCACGTTCCGGCAGGTGTTCATGGCCGGCGCATCCGGCATGACGCTGGAACGCCGCGCCTACGTGGTGCGCAAGCGCGCCGAGCACGAATTGGGCACCAAGGGCCCCGGTCAGGACGGGCCCGGCCGCGAAACCGTCTACTTCCCAAGCCTTTCCGGTCAGACGTTCGTCTACAAGGGCATGCTGACCACCCCGCAGCTCAAGGCGTTTTACCTTGACCTGCAAGACGATCGGCTGACCAGCGCGCTGGGCATCGTGCACTCCCGGTTCTCCACCAACACGTTCCCGTCGTGGCCGCTGGCGCATCCGTTCCGCCGCGTCGCGCACAACGGTGAGATCAACACCGTCACCGGTAACGAGAACTGGATGCGGGCCCGCGAAGCGCTGATCAAGACCGACGTCTTCGGAACCGAAGCCGACGTTGAGAAGCTGTTCCCCATCTGTACCCCGGGGGCGTCCGACACCGCGCGTTTCGATGAGGTGCTCGAACTGCTGCACCTGGGCGGGCGCAGCCTCGCTCATGCGGTGTTGATGATGATCCCGGAGGCGTGGGAACGCAACGAGTCGATGGATCCTGCGCGGCGGGCGTTCTACCAGTACCACGCCTCGTTGATGGAGCCGTGGGACGGCCCGGCGTCGATCACGTTCACCGACGGAACCATCATCGGCGCGGTGCTCGACCGTAACGGCTTGCGCCCCTCGCGGATTTGGGTCACCGAAGACGGCTTGGTGGTGATGGCTTCCGAGGCCGGTGTGCTGGATCTGGACCCCGCCAAGGTGGTCCGCCGGATGCGGTTGCAGCCCGGCCGCATGTTCCTGGTGGACACCGCACAGGGCCGCATCGTCTCCGACGAGGAGATCAAGGCCGAATTGGCCGCCGAGCACCCCTACCAGGAGTGGCTGGACAAGAACCTGGTCCCGCTCGACGACCTGCCGCAGGGCAACTACAAGCGGATGCCCCACGACCGACTGGTCAAGCGGCAGCAGATATTCGGCTACACCTACGAGGAACTCAACCTGTTGGTGGGGCCCATGGTGCGCAGCGGCGCGGAGCCGATCGGGTCGATGGGTACCGACACCCCGGTCGCGGTGCTCTCGCAGCGACCCCGGATGCTCTACGACTACTTCCAGCAGTTGTTCGCGCAGGTGACCAACCCGCCGCTGGACGCCATTCGCGAGGAGGTGGTGACCAGCCTGCAGGGCACCACCGGCGGCGAGCGCGACCTGCTCACGCCGACCGAGCGCTCGTGTCACCAGATCGCGCTGCCGCAGCCGATTCTGCGTAACCGCGAGCTGGCGAAGCTGATCAACCTCGACCCCGACGACGAGGTCAACGGTCGGCCACATGGCATGCGTTCCAAGGTGATTCGCTGCCTCTACCCGGTCGCCGAGGGCGGCGCCGGGCTGGCCGCCGCGCTCGAGGAGGTGCGCGCGCAGGCGTCGGCGGCGATCGCCGACGGAGCGCGCGTGATCATCCTGTCCGACCGCGAATCCGACGAACGGATGGCGCCCATCCCGTCGTTGCTCGCGGTGGCGGGGGTGCACCACCACCTGGTGCGCGACCGCACCCGGACCCACGTGGGGCTGGTGGTGGAAACCGGCGACGCCCGCGAGGTGCACCACATGGCCGCGCTGATCAGTTTCGGCGCCGCGGCGATCAACCCGTACATGGCGTTCGAGTCCATCGAGGACATGCTCGATCGCGGCGTCATCGAGGGCATCGACCGCAAGGCGGCGCTGAGCAACTACATCAAGGCCGCCGGCAAGGGCGTGCTCAAAGTGATGTCCAAGATGGGCATTTCGACCGTGGCGTCCTACACCGGTGCCCAGCTGTTCCAGGCGGTCGGCATCTCCGAGGACGTGCTCAGCGAGTACTTCACCGGCTTGAGCTGTCCCATCGGCGGTATCACCCTGGACGACATCGCCGCGGACGTCGCCACCCGGCACGCGCTGGCCTACCTGGACCGCCCGGACGAGCGGGCCCACCGCGAGCTCGAGGTGGGCGGGGAGTACCAGTGGCGCCGCGAGGGCGAGTACCACCTGTTCAACCCGGAGACCGTCTTCAAGCTGCAGCACGCCACCCGCACCGGCCAGTACAAGGTGTTCAAGGACTACACGCGCCTGGTCGACGACCAGAGCGAGCGCATGGCCTCGCTGCGCGGCCTGCTGAAGTTCCGGGCCGGCATCAATCCCCCGATTCCCCTGGACGAAGTCGAGCCCGCCAGTGAAATCGTCAAGCGCTTCTCGACCGGGGCGATGAGCTACGGCTCGATCTCCGCCGAGGCGCACGAGACGCTGGCCATTGCGATGAACCGGCTGGGCGGTCGGTCCAACAGCGGTGAAGGCGGCGAGGACGTCAAGCGCTTCGACCGCGATCCCAACGGCGACTGGCGGCGCAGTTCGATCAAGCAGGTCGCCTCCGGGCGGTTCGGCGTCACGTCGCATTACCTGACCAACTGCACCGACATCCAGATCAAGATGGCCCAGGGCGCGAAACCTGGTGAGGGTGGCCAACTTCCGGGGCACAAGGTGTACCCGTGGGTTGCCGAGGTGCGGCACTCCACGCCCGGCGTGGGACTGATCTCGCCGCCGCCGCACCACGACATCTACTCCATCGAGGACCTGGCGCAGCTGATCCACGACCTCAAGAACGCCAACCCGGCCGCGCGCGTGCACGTCAAGCTGGTCTCCGAGAACGGCGTCGGCACGGTGGCCGCGGGGGTGTCCAAGGCGCACGCCGACGTGGTGCTGATCTCCGGGCACGACGGCGGCACCGGTGCCACCCCGCTGACCTCGATGAAGCACGCCGGGGCGCCGTGGGAGCTGGGGCTGGCCGAGACCCAGCAGACGTTGCTGCTCAACGGGTTACGCGACCGGATCGTGGTCCAGGTCGACGGCCAGCTCAAGACGGGCCGCGACGTGATGATCGCCGCGCTGCTCGGCGCCGAGGAATTCGGCTTCGCCACCGCGCCGCTGGTGGTGTCGGGCTGCATCATGATGCGGGTCTGCCACCTGGACACCTGCCCCGTCGGGGTGGCCACCCAGAACCCGGTGCTGCGCGAACGCTTCACCGGCAAGCCCGAATTCGTGGAGAACTTCTTCATGTTCATCGCCGAAGAGGTGCGCGAGTACATGGCGCAGTTGGGATTCCGCACGATCAACGAGGCCGTCGGCCAGGTGAAGTCCCTGGACATGACGCTGGCCCGGGCCCACTGGAAAGCGCACCGGCTGGATCTGGCCCCGGTTCTGCACGAGCCGGAATCGGCGTTCATGAATCAGGACCTGTACTGCAGCTCGCGCCAGGACCACGGTCTGGACAAGGCGCTCGATCAGCAGTTGATCGTGATGAGCCGCGAGGCGCTGGACTCCGGGAAGCCGGTGCGGTTCTCCACGACCATCAGCAACGTCAACCGCACGGTGGGCACCATGCTCGGCCACGAGGTCACCAAAGCTTATGGCGGCCAAGGGTTGCCGGACGGGACCATCGACATCACCTTCGACGGCTCGGCGGGCAACAGCTTCGGTGCGTTCGTGCCGCGGGGCATCACGCTGCGCGTCTACGGCGACGCAAACGACTACGTCGGCAAGGGCCTGTCCGGTGGCCGGATCGTGGTGCGGCCGTCGGACGACGCGCCGGCGGACTACGTGGCCGAGGACAACATCATCGGCGGCAACGTGATCCTGTTCGGCGCGACCAGCGGCGAGGCGTACCTGCGCGGCGTCGTCGGCGAGCGGTTCGCCGTACGTAACTCCGGTGCGCACGCCGTCGTCGAGGGCGTCGGCGACCACGGTTGCGAATACATGACCGGCGGCAAGGTTGTCGTCCTCGGTCGCACCGGCCGCAACTTCGCGGCGGGCATGTCCGGCGGCGTGGCCTACATCTACGACCCGCAGGGCGAATTTCCAGGCAATCTCAACGCGGAGATGGTCGAGCTCGAGAGCTTGGATGACGATGACTACGAGTGGTTGCACGGCATGATTCAGGCACACGTTGATGCCACCGATTCCGCTGTCGGTCAGCGCATTCTGGGTGACTGGGCGCAACACCGGCGGCACTTCACCAAGGTGATGCCGCGGGACTACAAACGGGTGCTGCAGGCGATCGCCGAAGCGGAACGCGACGGCGTGGATGTGGACAAGGCGATCATGGCGGCCGCGCATGGCTGACCCGAGCGGTTTCCTGAAATACACGCATCGGGAACTACCGAAGCGTCGGCCTGTCCCGCTGCGGTTGCGCGACTGGCGCGAGGTCTACGAGGAGTTCGACAACGAGACCCTGCGCGAGCAGGCGACCCGTTGCATGGATTGCGGTATTCCGTTCTGCCACAACGGTTGCCCGCTGGGTAACCTGATCCCGGAGTGGAATGACCTGGTGCGCCGGGACCGGTGGCGCGACGCCATAGAGCGGCTGCACGCCACCAACAACTTCCCGGACTTCACCGGGCGGCTGTGCCCGGCCCCCTGCGAGCCGGCCTGCGTGCTGGGCATCAACCAGGACCCGGTGACGATCAAGCAGATCGAGCTGGAGATCATCGACAAGGCCTTCGACGAGGGCTGGGTGCGACCGTTGCCGCCGGAGAAGAAGACCGGAAAGAAGGTCGCCGTGGTTGGTTCCGGGCCGGCCGGTCTGGCCGCCGCCCAGCAATTGACCCGCGCCGGCCACACCGTCACCGTCTTCGAGCGGGCCGACCGCATCGGTGGCCTGCTGCGCTACGGCATCCCGGAATTCAAGATGGAAAAGCGTGTCTTGAACCGCCGGCTGGACCAAATGCGGGCCGAGGGAACAGACTTCCGCGCCGGTGTCAACGTCGGCGTGGACATCACCGCCGAGCAACTGCGCGCCGACTTCGACGCCGTGGTGCTGGCCGGCGGCGCCACCGCAGGGCGCGATCTGCCCATCCCCGGCCGCGAACTGGACGGCATCCACCAGGCGATGGAGTATCTGCCGTGGGGAAACCGCGTGCAGGAGGGCGACGACGTGCTGGGTCCCGACGGGCAGCCGCCGATCACCGCCAAGGACAAGAAGGTCGTCATCATCGGCGGCGGGGACACCGGCGCCGACTGTCTGGGCACCGCCCACCGGCAGGGCGCGACCGTCATCCACCAGTTCGAGATCATGCCGCGGCCGCCGGAGACGCGCGCCCCGTCCACCCCGTGGCCGACCTACCCGCTGATGTACCGGGTGTCCTCGGCGCACGAGGAGGGCGGCGAGCGGGTGTTCTCGGTCAACACCGAGGAGTTCGTCGGCAAGGACGGTCACGTGACGGCGCTCAAGGCGCACGAGGTGACCATGGAGGACGGCAAGTTCGTCAAGGTGGAGGGTTCGGAGTTCGAACTCGAGGTCGACCTGGTGTTGCTGGCGATGGGCTTCGTCGGCCCCGAGAAGGAGGGCCTGCTCACCGACCTCGAGGTCAAGCTCACCGAGCGGGGCAACGTCGCCCGCGGCGCCGATTTCGACACATCGGTTCCGGGCGTCTTCGTCGCCGGTGACATGGGTCGTGGCCAGTCACTGATCGTCTGGGCGATTGCTGAGGGGCGAGCGGCCGCGGCCGCGACGGACCGATTCCTGATGGGGTCGACGGCGCTGCCGGCGCCGGTCAAGCCCACCGCGGCACCGCTTCAGTAGTAACACCAGTCACACCAGAAACAGGCCGGACTTCGTCCGGCGCGTCTCCCACTGTTTGCCAGCCCCCGGGTGTCTAATAACCCGTTGTGAGCCCGCTCACATGGGGGTCACACCGGTTTCCCGGTTGAACGACCGATCGCAGGAGAGATTCTTGTGCATATCCACCCATTACCTCAGTCACGGATGGGGCGAATCGCCTGGTCATGGTTGCGTCACCCGGTCAAAAGTCGGGAGTTCCCCGCCAAGCACGAACGCTTGGTGACCCCCCAGGACTTGTTGCTGTTCGGTGCGTGACCGCCCGTTCGGCGCGCTCAGCGGCGCGCCGCGGGTTTGCTCAACGGACGCCCGGCGGGATTTCCGCCGGGCCGCCCCAAAGGTGCCGTCACCGCTCCCATAGGCCCGAGTCGCGGATCGCCTCGGCGAGCGGTTCGAGCACGGCCGGGTCGTGCGGCGGCGGCAGGTAGACGATACCCAGATCCAAGCCCTCAGCGGCCAGCCCGGCGGCGTCCTCGATGACCTTCCCGTAATTCAGATCCGGCTCCAGGCGCAGGTGGGCCGAGAGCGTGATCTCCTTGGGATCGCGGCCGATGTCCGCGCAGTGCGATGCCAGCACGTCGCGCTTGTGGGCGAAGACGTCGGGCGGGCCGCCCACGAAATTCCAGTGCTGGGCGTAGCGCGCGGTGATGCGTAGCGTGCGCTTCTCCCCACTGCCGCCGATGCAGATCGGTGGGTGCGGGCGCTGCGGGCCCTTGGGCTCGTTGCGGGCGCCCTTGAGCTGGTAGAACTTGCCGTCGAAGTCGGTGGTCTCCTGGCTGAGCAGGCTGGTCAGCACCTCGCACGCCTCCTCGAAGCGGTCGAAGCGTTCCTTGATGCTGCCCAGTTCGATGCCGTAGGCGCCGGACTCCTCCTCGTTCCAGCCGGCGCCGATGCCCAGCTCCAGCCGTCCGTTCGAAATGATGTCGAGGGCGGCGGCCATGTTGGCCAGGACCGCGGGGTGTCGGTAGTGGATCCCGGTGACCAAGGTGCCCACCCGCAGCCGCTTGGTGGCCTGGGCGAGCGCGGTCAGTGTCGTCCACCCCTCCAGGCAGGGCCCGCTGCTGTCGGAGAAGATCGGGTAGAAGTGGTCGAACGTCCACCCGGACTCGTAGACCTCGATGTCGTCGGCCGCCGCCCAGACGGCGAGCATCTGTGCCCAGGTGGTGTTCTGCGGGGAAGTCTTGAACGCGAATCGCATGCCGTCGACGTTAGTCGGTGTTTATGAAGGGCAACTAAACTCAAGCTCACGATGACTGCTGTCTGCGGGTCCCTCGGAATGGACACCAAGATCACCCTGCTGGCGGCGGGCCTGATCTTCCTGCTCGCGCTGGTGCTGGGCGTGTGGAAATACCGCGAGATGATGACGTCGGACAATCACCTCGCGCATCCCTACGTCGACATCGCGCACCGGGCGGCGCTGCTGTATTCGTTCGCGACGCTGCTGCTCGCAGTGTTCGTGCAACTGAGCGCCTGGCCGGTCTGGGTGAACCTGACGGCGGCGGGGGTGGTCGTCTTCTTCTTCGTGGCCGCCATCGCCGCCTACATCAGCCACGGCGCGCGCCGCGACACCGTCAACCAGTTCGAAAACGCCGACGGGCGTCTCGTGCTGGCGATGGCGGCGCTGATCGCCGGGGAGATCGGCGGATTCGGCGTGCTGTTCGCCGGGTTCGTCGCCGGGCAGCTGTTGTAACCGGAGGGGTCTTGCGGTGACCTGCGGCGCCCGGCTTCGCCGCGCTTGCAATCACCGCGCGGGCACACTGGAGTCATGGATCCGGTAGCGGCGTTACGGCAGATCGCTTATTTCAAGGACCGCAGCCGCCACGACCCCCGGCGCGTGATGGCTTACCGCAATGCGGCTGACGTCATCGAGGGCCTCGACGACGCGACCCGGGAGCGGCACGGCCAGGCCAACAGCTGGCAGTCCTTGCCGGGGATCGGTCCCAAGACCGCCAAGGTCATCGACCAGGCGTGGTCCGGCCGCGAACCCGATCTACTCGTCGAATTACGTTCCAGTGCCGAGGATCTCGGTGGCGGCGACATCCGTTCCGCGCTGCGCGGGGATCTGCATCTGCATTCCAACTGGTCGGACGGCTCGGCGCCCATCGACGAGATGATGGCCAGCGCGGCGGCGCTGGGCCACGAGTACTGCGCGCTGACCGACCATTCGCCGCGACTGACCATCGCCAACGGGCTCTCACCCGAGCGGTTGCGCAAGCAACTCGACGTGATCGACGGCCTGCGGGAGAAGTTCGCGCCGATGCGCATCCTCACCGGGATCGAGGTCGACATCCTCGACGACGGCAGCCTCGACCAGGAACCCGAGCTGCTCGAGCGCCTCGACGTGGTGGTGGCCAGCGTGCACTCCAAGTTGTCGATGGATGCGCCAGCGATGACCCGGCGGATGCTGCGGGCGGTCGCCGACCCGCACGCCGACGTGTTGGGGCACTGCACCGGCCGGTTGGTGTCCGGGAATCGCGGCATCCGGCCGGAGTCCAAGTTCGACGCCGAGGCGGTGTTCACCGCATGCCGCGACCATGGCACCGCGGTCGAGATCAACTCCCGCCCCGAGCGGCGCGATCCGCCGTCGCGGCTGCTGAACCTGGCGCTGGAGATCGGCTGTGTGTTCACCATCGACACCGACGCGCACGCGCCCGGTCAGCTGGATTTCCTCGGTTACGGCGCCCAACGCGCGCTGGACGCGGGAGTGCCCGTCGACCGGATCATCAACACATGGCCCGCCGAGCGGCTGCGGGAGTGGACCGCCGCCAATTGAGACGCCGCTCAGACCTGCACCGGTTCGGCGTCCTGGGGAACCGGTGCGTCGCCGCTGCGGCCGGCGCCCTGCAGCAGGTTGGCGGTACCGACGGTCGCGCAGGTCGCGGCCGGGATCAGCAATGCGTAACCCCCCAGCCGAGCCCCGAACACGATCCCGGCCACGCCGCCGCCGACGAATAACACGAGAGTCGTCGCCAATATCGCCGTTTTCCAGTTCTTGATTCCGTGTAGCCGGCTGCGACCGAGGATCAGCCCGAGGTCGGTGACAGTTCCCGTGAAGTGCGTGGTGCGGATCGCCATTCCGCGAAAGCTCGATGTCATCCCGTTTTGCAAACCGAGCGCCGCGGCGGCGAACAGCGCCTGCACCGCGGTCTGCTCGATGCCGAGGGCGTTGATTTGTGCCCTGACGACGGTCTCCTCGACCCCGGCCGCGGCGAGCACCAGCAAGCCGGCCTCGAGGAAGAGCACGGCGGCGTGGCGTGGACCGGCAAGACCATCGGTGGGTGCGAGGATCGCCCCGGCGATGGTCGCTCCCGTCAGGAAGCCTAGAAAAATTGCGCCGAGCACGTGGCCTTCGTACAGCCACGGGTTGGCCGTGTTCATGCCCAGCTGGGTGGAGATCCCGGTCAGATTGCCGACGGGCACCGCCAAAATCAGCAGCGCTACGGCGTTGACGAAGCCCGCGGACAAGGCGAGTAACGCGCTGTAACCAAGCACGAGACCCTCGTGGGGCAGGCCGGTGTCGCGGGATTGCTGCGGCGGCATCGGATTCAATTACTCACTTTCGAGGTCGGGTTTTGGCCAGCCTAACAATCGGGCGGCCGCACAACCGGCGTCGCAACGCAGATTCAAATGAACCTCAAATCATCGAAAAGTGTTGCGGCAGACCATGATTAGCATAAACAGCGACAACGCGTCAGTCGGGTAGGTGCGGCATTTCTATACCCGGATCGCGTCCGACTAAAACCGCGGGCGTCAGGGCGGACTTGCCGTACCGATCCCGCACTCGGTCGATCGCCGCGTCGATGGCGAGTCGATTGGTGTCGTCGGCGAACGGCAGCATCAGCTGCTGGGAGCCGCTGCGGTCGATGCCCGACACGGCGAAGCCGATTAGCGTCAGGCCGCGCTGGGCGATCAGCGGCGCCGCGCCTGCGACCAGCCCGCGCGCGGCGGCCAGCAGGGGCGCCGTCGATGACGTGGCCCACGGCAGGGTGTGCGATCGGGTCGCCCGGCCGAAGTCGTCGAAGCGCAGCCGCAGCACCACGGTGCGGCCGGTGCGTCCGGCGGCGCGCATGCGGCCCGTGATGCGGTCGATCAGACTGACCACGACAGCGTCGATCTCGGTGGTGGACATGGTGTTGCCGGCGCGACCCAGCGCCCGCTGCGCGCCGACGGACCGGCGACGGATACCGGTGGTCACCCGGCGGCGGTCGATATTGCGGGACAACGCGTACAACTGGCGGCCCATCGCCGCGCCCACCATGGAACCCAGCGCGGACTCGCTGAGCTCGGCGACGTCGGCGACCGTCACGATGCCGTGCGCGCGCAGCGTCTCGGCCGTCACCGCGCCCACGCCCCAGAGCCGGCGCACCAGCAGCGGCCGCAGGAAGGCCAGCTCCTGATCGGGCGGCACCACCAACAGCCCGTCGGGCTTGGCCTCCTGGCTGGCGACCTTGGCGAGGAACTTCGTGCGCGCCACACCAACGGTGATCGGCAGCCCGACCCGCTCGCGCACGTCCGCGCGCAGCCGCTCGGCGATCGCGACCGGCGTGCCACTGACCCGACGCAGCCCGCCGACGTCGAGGAAGGCCTCGTCCACCGACAGCGGCTCGACGATCGGGGAGCAGTCACCGAACACCTCGAACACCGCGTCACTGGCGCGCGAATAGGCGCTCATCCGCGGCGGCACTACCACAGCGTGCGGGCACAGCCGCCGCGCCTGCGACCCGCCCATGGCCGTGCGCACCCCGTAGGCCTTGGCCTCGTAGCTCGCGGCCAGCACCACCCCGCCGCCCACGATCACCGGGCGGCCCCGCAGGGTCGGGTCGTCGCGCTGCTCGACGGACGCGTAGAAGGAATCGAGGTCCGCGTGCAGGATGGACGCATCGCACCGCACGAACGTATGTTCGCATAGGGCGCCGACAGCTGCGTTTCAGCAGGCGTCGCCGTACACGCTGCTGACCCAGATGTGCACCAGCGTGTCGAGTAACTGCTCGCTGGGTACCGAGGGCCGCGCGTCGGCGAACGAGCTGAGCATGACCTTCTCGTTGAGCAGGTTCAGCGCCGCGGACAGGTTGCGGGCCGGCAGCGTCACCGGTGCCGCGCCGCGGGCGCGCTCGGCTTCGATCACGGTGGTGATGTGGTCGACCCACTTCTGCATGAAGCGCGACCACAGGTCGTCGACGTCCTTGTTACTGCGCGCCGCGTCGGCGGCCAGCGACACCGCGCGATGCGCCCCGAAGGTCTCGACGAACACGTTGATCCCGATGCGCCACAACGCTTTCAGGTCGGCGGGCGGGTTGGCGACCATGGTCTCCAGCGCGGAGTCGGCCGCCATGATCACCCGTTCGAACAGCGTGAGCAGCACGGCGTCCTTGGACGGGAAATAGAAGTAGAACGTCGGCCGGGACAGGCCGGCACCCTTAGCCAGGTCGTCGACGGAGATGTCGGCGAGCGGGCGCTCCCGCAGCAGTTGTTCGGCGGTGGACAGAATGGCCAGTTCGCGGTCGTCGCCGGACGGGCGCGCTGAACGCCTGCCCCGATGGGTGCGGGCGGAACCGACGGTAGTCACGGCCGCTACTTTACACGCCGTTGAGTATTTCAACACAGTGTTGACTAGCTCAACACGGTGTTGATAGCGTTGGCTTCATGACTGAGCACCTCGACGTCCTGATCGTCGGCGCCGGCATCTCCGGCGTGAGCGCGGCCTGGCACCTGCAGGAACGCTGCCCGACAAAGAGCTACGCCATCCTCGAACGCCGGGCCGACCTCGGCGGAACCTGGGACCTGTTCAAGTACCCGGGCATCCGGTCGGACTCGGACATGTTCACCCTGGGCTTCCGGTTCAAGCCCTGGCGCTCGGCGAAGTCCATCGCCGACGGGGCCTCGATCAAGGCCTACATCAAGGAGACCGCCATCGAGAACCAGATCGAGCCGAAGATCCGCTACCGCCACCGGGTGGTGGCCGCCGACTGGTCCGACAACGACAACCGCTGGACCGTGACCGTCGACAGTGACGGCCGGCAGAGCGAGATCACGTGCTCGTTCCTGTTCGCCTGCACCGGCTACTACAACTACGACGAGGGGTTCTCGCCGACCTTCCCGGGCTCCGAGGACTTCGGCGGTACCATCGTCCACCCGCAGCACTGGCCGGAGGACCTCGACTACGCGGGCAAGCGGATCGTCGTGATCGGATCCGGTGCCACCGCGATCACCCTGATTCCCGCCCTGGTGAACTCGGGCGCGGGCCACGTGACCATGCTGCAGCGCTCGCCGACCTACATCGGGTCGCTGCCCGGGGTCGATCCGTTCGCCGAGAAGGCCAACCGGCTGTTGCCCGAGCGCCTCGCGCACATGGCCAATCGCTGGAAAGCCATCGCGTTCAGCACTTTCCAGTACCAGCTGTCCCGCAAGGCCCCCGGCTATATGCGCAAGACGTTGATGACGATGGCGAAGCGACGCCTGCCGGAGGGCTACGACGTCGAAAAGCACTTCGGTCCGCGCTACAACGTGTGGGACGAGCGGCTGTGCCTGGCCCCCGATGGCGACTTCTTCCGGACCATCCGGCACGGCAAGGCCGACGTCGTCACCGACACCATCGACCGGTTCACCAGGACGGGCATCAAGCTCACCTCGGGTGAGGAGCTGTCGGCCGACATCATCGTCACCGCAACGGGATTGAACATGCAGTTACTGGGCGGGGTGAAGCCGACCCGCAACGGCCAGGACATCGACCTGACCTCGTTGATGACCTACAAGGGGCTGATGTTCTCCGGTGTGCCCAACTTCGCGATCACCTTCGGATACACGAACGCGTCCTGGACGCTGAAGGCCGACCTGGTCTCGGAGTTCGTCTGCCGATTGCTGAACTACATGGACGCCAAGGGCTTTGACTTCGTCGAGCCGCAGCGCCCGGGCAGCGATGTCGACGAGCTGCCGTTCATGGACTTCAGTCCCGGCTACTTCCGGCGGTCGATGCACCTGCTGCCCAAGTCGGGGTCACGGGCGCCATGGCGGCTCAAGCAGAACTACTTCTTCGACATGCGCACGATCCGGCGCGGCAGGGTCGACGATGAAGGCTTGAAGTTCGCGAAAAAGCCTGCCCCGGTAGCGGTTTAGCGCATCAGTCTGCGGCGACGACGACGATCCCGTCGTCGTCGCTGTAGGCGATCTCGCCCGGGGTGAACGTCACCCCGCCCAGGGTGACCTCGACGTCGCGCTCGCCGGCACCGGTCTTGGTGCTCTTGCGGGGATTGGTGCCCAACGCCTTGATGCCGATGTCCATGCCCCGCAGCGTGGCCGAGTCGCGCACGGCGCCGTTGACGATTAGCCCGGCCCAGCCGTTGGAACGGGCCAACTCGGCGATGACGTCGCCGACCAGCGCGGTGTGCAGGGAGCCGTCGCCGTCGATGACCAGAACCCCGCCGCCGCCGGGCTCCGAGAGGATCGACTTCAGCAGCGCGTTGTCCTGAAAACACCGCACGGTGCTGATCGGGCCGGCGAATTCGGTCCGGCCGCCCAACTGGCGGAATTGCACGTCGCAGCTGCGTACGTCGGGACCGATGCTGTCTACCAGGTCGGCCGTCGGCCGGAATGACACCGTCACTTCTGACACGTTAGACGCCCGCCGCTCAGCGGCGACGCAGCTGGCGAATGAGCAGGATGGCCAGCAGGCTGACGGCCAGGGCAACGATCAGGGGCACGGGGGACTGACCCGCCGCGGGACCGGCGATCGCGGGAGCAACGGGATTGTTGGCGGCCTCCACGGTGGATTTCGCCTGCGCGGCAGCATCTTTGGCGGCGGCCGTGAGGTCGCCGTTGCTTTCGGCCCGCTGG
Source organism: Mycobacterium colombiense (assembly GCF_003284975.1). GTDB lineage: Bacteria > Actinomycetota > Actinomycetes > Mycobacteriales > Mycobacteriaceae > Mycobacterium > Mycobacterium europaeum_A. The sequence continues at coordinate 354 of NZ_QMEU01000108.1, read as the reverse complement.
GCGACGTCGAGCGGCTGCTCGGCCGGGCGTTCGGGTGGCTTCGGGGGCGCCGGTTCGGCGCTCTTGGCCGGCACCTTCTTGGCGGGTGCTTTCTTGGCCGGCGCTTTCTTGGCGGGCGCCTTCTTCGCAGGTGCCTTCTTGGCGGGCGCTTTCGCGGTCTTCTTCACCGCCTTGGCGGGCGGTGTCTTCTCCGGCGGGGTGCCGGCGCCGTCGGGTGCGCTGTTGGTTGGGTCCTGCGGGTCTGCCATGCGGCCGCTCCTTGAGCTTCCTCTGTCGTCGTTCCCCTGGCTCACCGGGTTCAAGGTCCCATCATGCCAGGACGCGTCGGGGCGCCTCGCTGCCGTACTCAGCGCC
>NZ_QMEU01000107.1 GCF_003284975.1 Mycobacterium colombiense | reverse complement strand
TTCCGAAGCCCCCCGCCGGGTTCGTGATGACCGGAAACGGCGACGGCGGGACGGCGCCGGTGCCCGGCCAGGACTGCACCCCGGCCCAGCCGCTGACGATGTCGTCGGTGTGGAAACCGGTGAGTGCGCCGGCGATGTCGAAGGGCAGGGCGATCGCGGCCGAGGGCGAGTCGACCCCGAGGCCGGCGACGGCGGCCGGCGCGTCCAGGAAAACCGTGATGAGGTCGGCCTCGAGGTTCAGCAGGTCGGTCGCCGACGTCGGGTCGACGGCGGCTGGGCCGAACGCGGCACTGCTCAGCAGGTTGGGCACCGCGGAGAACGACTGCTGCGCCACCGCATTGCGGGTGCTGCCGGCCGCGGTGCCGGTGGCCTGGGACACGGCCTCAGATTGCGCGGCGTCGGAGTTGGTCGTCTGGTCGGGTGGGGTGAATGGGGTCAGCCGTGTCGCCGCGGCCGCCGAACCCGCGTAGCCGAACATCGCCCCGGTGTCGCGCGCCCACATCTCGGCGTACTCCGCCTCGGTGCTGGCGATCGCGGGCGTGTTCTGCCCGAGGACGTTGGTGGCGACGAGCGTCGCCAGCAGGGTGCGGTTGGCCGTGACCACCGGGGGCGGCACGGTCTCGGCGAACGCCGTCTCGTAGGCGAACGCCGCCGTTCTGGCCTGGTTGGCCGCCTCTTCGGCCTGGGCGCCGGTGGTCCTCATCCACTGCAGGTAGGGGGTGATCGCGGCGACCATGGACGCCGCCGACGGGCCCACCCACGGGCCGGAGGTCAGGGCCGTGATCTCGGCCTCGTACGAGGTCGCCGTCGACTGCAGCGCGGCGGCCAGTTCGTCCCAGGCCATCGCGGCGGCCAGCATCGGTCCCGACCCCGGACCGGCGTACATCCGCGCGGAGTTAACCTCCGGCGGTAGTACCGCGAAGTCCATGTCGTTTTCCTCCGGTTGCCGTCATGATCCCGTGGGCCCTCGATGCGCGTCGTATGGGGATAACCAGCCGAGCAGCAAACAAATCGCATTCCCTCCGTTGCCGCCAGTGCCGTGAACGAAGACCGCCGAATAAGACCGTCCCCAGCGCTAGCGGACCGGTCTTACGCGTTGCAGGTGCCCCCACGTCAACGATTACAGCGAAACTGTTGCCGTGGGTTAACGATAGGTTACCTGCACATGGCGGCGGAAACTCACAAGGGTTCCGCTCGTATTGCGCAAATCACTCTCAGCCGGCTCTCAACACGTTTGCGGGTCTGCGGCGTGGCTGCGCGCGGAGTACCCGGCCACAAACCCGTGCTCAGCGGAGTACCCGCGCGCCCAGCAAGTCGGGCGACCCTCCCTTCTGCTTGGATTTGATCCCATCCCTGCGAGTGAGGTCTGTTGATGAAAATTGTGCTGGCCGGCTACGGCAGCCGCGGCGACGTCGAGCCCTGCGTTGCCGTCGCCCGCGAGTTGCGTGGGCGAGGACACGACGTCGTGATCGCGGTGCCGCCCGACAAGCTCGACGTGGCCGAGTCGGTGGGGCTCGCCGCGGTCGCCTACGGACCCGACAGTCGCGAGCAGATCAACATGGCCACCACTTTCGTCCGCAATGTGCAGAACCCGATGAGCGCGTTGCCGCAAGTGATCGAGCGGGTCACCACGGTATGGGCCGGCAAGAGCGAGACGCTGGCCTCGTTGGCGGCCGGTGCCGACCTGCTGGTGGCCGGGATGAACGAGCAGCGGCTCGCCGCCAACGTCGCCGAACATTTCGGCATCCCACTGGCGGCGCTGCACTTCTTTCCCGCCGAGACGATGGAACTGGGCCGGCTGCAGTCGGACGTCACTAGCGCGGCCGAGGGCGCGCAGCGGCGGGCGCTCGGACTGCCCGGTGCACCGTCGGCGCAATCGCCGCTGGAGATCCAGACCTACGACGAGCTGCTGGCGCCCGACCTGGCCCAACAATGGGCCAGGTCGGGATATCGGCGGCCCTTCGTCGGGTCGCTGACCCTCGGACTGCCCACCGACGCCGACGACGAGGTGTTGTCCTGGATCGCCGACGGGACGCCGCCGATCTATTTCGGATTCGGCAGCACGCCCGTCACCTCCCCCGCCGAGACCGTCGCCGTGATCGGCGCGGCCTGCGCGCAAATCGGCGAGCGGGCGTTGATCTGTAGCGGCCCAAACGATTTCACCCATATCCCGCCCGCCGACCACGTGAAGATCGTGGCGACGGTGAACCACGCCGCGGTGTTTCCGGCCTGCCGTGCGATCGTGCACCACGGCGGTGCCGGCACCACCGCCGCGGCCATGCGGGCGGGCGTGCCCATGCTGATTCTCTGGCTGTGGCTCGATCAACCGATCTGGGCCGACGCGATCGTCAAGCTGGAAGTCGGCGTGGGACGGGCGTTCTCGGCCTCCACCCTGGACTCGTTGGTTGCCGACCTGCGCTCGGTGCGTTCTGCGCACTACCTCAGCCGCGCCAGGGAGGTCGCCACCCGGCTGACCAAACCCGACGAGAGCCTGGTGGCGGCGGCCGACCTCCTCGAAGGCGCCGCCCGCCGGGCGTAGCGGAGCTCCGGTTCATCCGAGCGGTGGTGCAAAGCCGGAAGGTCGTGTAGAAGGTTCTGGTGCAGGATCCGCCGAATGCGTCGTTCGACCCGCTGATGCTGCGCGAAGCGATGATCAGGCGGCTGTATCGGCGCTTGTCGGCCGAGGGCCACATCAGGGTGCCTGCGGTGCCGGCCCTGATCGACGAGTACGTCGCGCTGTGCGGCAACGTCTGCGCCACCCTAGGTGTCTGGTACACCCCGGAAAACTCCGCGCGGTTGCGGGCGGCGTTGGAAGTCGAGTTGGCGAAGGCCTTCAAGGCATCCCCTCGTTCGGAGGTATTGATCTCGTATCAGGCTCCGTTCGGGACGGACGTGAATTTCCGGGTCCAAGCCGACTGGCGCACGGTCGACGCCGATTACGACCAGTGGGTGCAGGTCCGCCCGCCGCCGTTGTTCGGCACCGAGCCGGATGCACGCGTGCTCGCCCTGGCGGCCGAGGCCGCCGACCCTTCGGCCTACCGGGTGCTGGACGTCGGCGCGGGCACCGGGCGCAACGCGCTGGCCCTGGCCCGGCGCGGGCATCCGGTCGACGCGGTCGAGATGACCGCCAAGTTCGCGGAGGTGATCGTCGCCGACGCCGACGGCGAATCGTTGAGCGTGAACGTCATTCAAAGCGATGTCTTCACCGCGATGGAGGGCGTACGCGAGCGCTATCAGCTCATGGTGCTCTCCGAAGTGGTGTCCGACTTCCGCACGACGCGCGAATTGCGCGGCATGTTCGAACTCGCCACCGATTGCCTGGCGCAAGGCGGCCGGTTGGTGTTCAACACCTTCCTGGCCCGCGACGGCTATGTTCCCGACGACGTCGCCGTGCAATTCAGCCAGCAATGCAACAGCATGATCTTCACCCGCGACGAGGTGGCCGCCGCGGCGGCCGGCCTGCCGCTCGAACCGATCGCCGACGACTCCGCCTACGAGTACGAGAAGGCCCGGTCGGCAACGGACGCCTGGCCGCCCACGGGATGGTTCGAGGGATGGGCCGGTGGCCTCGACGTGTTCGACGTCGAGCGTGGCGACTCCCCAATCGAGTTGCGCTGGCTCGTCTTTCAAAAGACGGGCTGAGTCGGGCGCCGGTTTTATGCGGTCAGATCGCGGGTGGCCGGCCCTTCCAGCAAGGTGCCGTCGGGCGCGAAGCGCGACCCGTGCAGCGGGCACTCCCACGCCTTGTCGGCGTCGTTCCAGTTCACGATCCCGCCGAGGTGCGGGCACACGGGTGAGACGCGATGCTCGGTCCCGTCGACGCGGCAGCGCGCCTCCAAATGCCATGGCGGGCCGCTCACCACGCCGCCTTCGCCGTTGACGGGACTGCGGCGGTGCGTCCGTATCGCCGGGGTGATCCAGCCCTTTGTCAGGTTGAAGCCGACCTCGAGGTTGGCCTGCAGGGCGGTCGTCAATCCGGTCAACTCGTGCGGACTCCAGCTGGCGAACGCGCGGGCCCAGTCCATCCGCCCGCCCAGCATGCGGCTCGACAGCGCCAGCGCCGCGGCGGCCCCGTTGGTCATCCCCCACTTGTTGAAACCCGTTGCGACAAAGATGCTTTCGGTGTTAGGCAGGATGGGTCCCACATACGGCAGATGGTCGATGGGCGTGTAGTCCTGCGCCGACCAGAAGTGGGTCTGCACGGCGCCCGGGTAGTGTTTGCGTGCCCACGCCGACAGTTCGTCGAGCGCCTGGGACGGACTCTTCTCGCGCCCCACGGTATGACCGGCGCCGCCCACGATCAGCCGCTCCCCGTCCGCGACCGGGGCGTATCGCACCGAACGGGTCGGCGAGTCGGTGGAGATCATCATCGGGCGGGTGATGTTGCCCGGAACCTTGAACGCCAGGCAATAGGACCGGCTGGGCTTGACCCGCGCGAAATAACCGCCGCGATCCAGGATCGGGATGCCGGTGGCCAGCACCAGCTGGCGAGCCTGCAGTTCGACGTCTCGCTCGGCGGCGTCGTTGACCTGCACGCGGACCTGCTTGCCGCGCCAGGAGACCCGTCGCACCCGGGTGTGCTCGACCAGCCGTCCGCCGCGGTCGAGCAGCTCGACGGCCAGCGAGTCGAGGAAGGGCATCGGGTCGAACTGCGCCTGGTCGGCCAGCCGCACCCCGCCGTGATACGCGAACGGCACGTCGGCGTCGTCGTCCCACACCGCCGGCAGGCCGACAGCCTGACATGCGGCCAGTTCGGCGCGCGCCCGCGGGACGCCCCGCACCGACTGGGCGTAGGTGTAGGCGTCCTCGCGCTGCACGGCGACTCCGTTGGCCTCGCAGTGGGCGAGCACCCACTCCTGGCCTTCCCGGTTGCCGTCCACGTATGCGCGCGCGACGTCGCGGCCATGCCGCGGTAGCACCTTGGAGAGCTGACTGCCCTGCAGCAGGCTGATTTTGGCCGTGGTGTTCCCGGTCGCGCACGCCCCCACCGTGCGCGCCTCCAGCACCAGTACGTCCTTACCGGCCCGGGCCAGTAGGACGGCCGTCATCAGGCCGGTGATGCCGGCGCCCACGACGATGACATCGGCGGACACCGAACCTTGGTCAAGCCGGCTTGCGGTCCACGGCTGTTCGCTTCGTTCTGTCATCCACAAGGAGGTCACGGTTTTGCTGATACCCCGGCCCGGCCCACGGAAACGCACCCGGCGGGCTCACGTACGCTTCAACCGCGCTTTGGCCTCCTTCACCGATTCCGCGGCGGCTCGGCTCACCTGCCGCGCCTCGTCGTAGGCCTTTTCGGCGCGGTCGAGTTTTCGTTCGGCCGCCCGCAGCGCCCGCCCCGCATCGTCATGGCTCCGGCGGGCGCCATCTCGTTCGGCTTGTCGCTGCGCCAACACGTCATCGGCCTCGGCCTTGACGCGTTCGGCGGTGTCGACGGCTGCGCTCAGTTTCTCGCGCCGTTCGGTCTGCGCCTTGGCGTCCGCCGACCGCGTCGCGGGCCGCTTCCGTGCCGATGCGCCGGGGCGCTTCGCCGGTTGGCTCGCAGTCCCCGCCGATTCCGGCGCGGCCTCGCCGAAGCCGCCGAAACCCGACCATTGCTCGGGCCGGGCCAGCCGGCCCAGGCGGTCCGCGATCTGCGGGTCGGCGATGGCGGCCTGCAGCGTGCTGGTGAGCTCTTCGCGCACGGCCGTTGACGGTTGCTTGAGATCGGCCCCCTCGAGCGCCTTGCGGGTGAGTTCGTCGATGAGTTTGCGTTGCTCGGCTGTCAGGCCCCGGATCCGTCCGCCATCCATCGCCGCATGCGCGGCGCGAAGTCGCTCCCCGAGGTCGGCGAGCCGGCGCCGGGTGTCCGCGTGGCGCAGCGCCAGTCGGTTGACGATCCAGGCGGCCGTCGTCGGTTTATTGGCGGCGGAAATCCGTTTCGCCGCGGCGGTATCGCCGCGCTGTTTGGCCGCGGCGGCCAGTCTGGTGCGTTGCGCGGTGAACTCCTTGGGCGCCACTTCGTAGAGGCTGTCGAGTTCGTCATCGGCCATGACGCCATGATCTCTCGCGCACGCCGGTTGCAGGGTCGGGGTGACCCCGGACGGTTTAAAAACCGCATGTCGCGGGATACCTCATCTACAACATCGACTTCGCCGGGCAGAACTCTCAGGCCTGCGAGAACCAGAAAGCAGGGATTCGGCAGCTTCATGATGTCCAAGAACAGCGATCAGCTCGTCGGCCGGATCCTGCGGGTCAGCCGGCCTCGCCGACTCTTGCTTGCGGTGTGCGTGATCGTCGCCGCGGTGGCCGCGATATACGTTGGGACCACGCATTGCCCGGGCGGCCACTGCGGGCAGGGCGGTGTGCCCGCGAAAACCGCTGGGCCGGCGCAGATAACGATCACTCCCGGCCCCGACTCGCATGACGTCGACCCGGTCGCCCCGGTCACGGTCAAAGCCGAGAACGGAACCCTGACCGGTGTCGAGATGGTCAACGAGAGCGGCAAGCCGATCGAGGGCGTCATGACCCCCGACAACACGGTGTGGAAGCCGACGGCCCCGCTGGGCTACGGACGCACATATACCCTGACCGTCACCAGCAGTGGCGTCAGTGGTGTTGCGGCCAAGCAGGTTTCGTCGTTTTCCACGCTGAAGCCGTCCAACCAGACCAAGGTGTCGTTCACCGCCACGTCGGAGGCCGCGCTGCACGACGGCGGTACCTACGGCGTCGGAACGGTGATCGTGGCGCACTTCGACGAGAAGATCGCGGATCGGGCCGCCGCCGAGCGACAACTGTCGGTGACCACCAACCCGAAAGTCGAGGGATCCTGGTACTGGGTCGACGACCAGAACGCTCATTGGCGGCCCGAGCACTACTACGCGCCCGGCACGACCGTCACCGCCGAGGCGAAGATCTACGGAATAGCCTTGGGCGACGGCCTGTTCGGGCAGGACGACACCAAAGTCTCGTTTCGGATCGGCGACGCACACGTCTCGATCGCCGATGACGCCACCCACCAGGTCAGCGTCTTCGACAACGGAAACCTGGTGCGCACGATGCCGACCAGCATGGGAATGGGCGGCACGGAAAACGTCGGCGGCAAGACGATCTCGCTGTGGACGCCCTCCGGGGTCTACACGGTGCTGGACAAGGGCAATCCCGTCATCATGGACTCCTCGACCTTCGGGCTGCCCAAGAACTCCAGACTCGGATATCGCGAGACCATCAACTGGGCGACCAAGATCAGCAGCGACGGCATATATCTGCACGAACTCGACGCGACGGTATGGGCCCAGGGCCACCGCGACACCTCGCATGGCTGCTTGAACCTCAACGCCGACAACGCGAAATGGTTCTTCGACTTCTCGGTACCGGGTGATGTTGTCGAGGTCCGCAACAGCGGCGGGCCACCGCTGACGCTGGCGCAAAACGGCGACTGGACGCTCAGCTGGGACGACTGGCGCAGGGGTAGCGCCCTGAAACCGACCTGAGCCGGCGGGTGATCCAGCTCATCCGTCACCTGCAGTTGTGCCTCACTTCACAATAAACTCTTGACTCGTTCCAATTAAGTGCGTCATATTGGTGGCGTGTCATCGACGGCCGATTACGCGGGCAGGTTGCGGATGGCCGATCTGCGGGTCACCCGGCCCAGGGTTGCCGTGCTGGAAGCCGTGGACGCCAACCCGCACGCCGACACCGAGACGATCTTCTCGGCGGTACGGGTTGGCCTGCCCGAAGTTTCGCGTCAAGCGGTGTACGACGTGCTCAATGCGCTGACCACCGTCGGTCTGGTTCGGCGCATCCAGCCCCTGGGCATGGTCGCGCGCTACGAATCGCGCGTCGGCGACAACCATCATCACGTCGTGTGCCGATCCTGCGGGATCATCGCCGACATCGACTGTGCCGTCGGTGACGCTCCCTGCCTGACGCCCTCGGACGACGACAACGTTCTCGATGGCTTCGTTCTCGACGAGGCCGAGGTCATCTATTGGGGCCTGTGTGCCGATTGCTCGACGACAGGTTCTTAGATCACAGCCCGTGATCGCAGCCCGATTCACCCACCCTCGAAAGGAATGCTGTGTCATCTGATACATCCGCCGGCCGCCCTCCCCAACCCGACGCCGGGTCGGCTAGCAACAGCGAAAGCGAAAACCCAGCAATCCCTTCACCGCAGCCCAAGTCGAGCGCCCCGCGGACCAACCAGGACTGGTGGCCCAACCAGGTCGATGTGTCGCGCCTGCACCCGCATGCCCCCCAGTCCGACCCGCTCGGCGAGGACTTCGACTACGCCGAGGAGTTCGCCAAGCTCGATGTCGAGGCGCTCAAGGCCGACATGATCAAGCTGCTGACCACCTCGCAGGACTGGTGGCCCGCCGACTACGGCCACTACGGTGGCCTGTTCATCCGGATGAGCTGGCACGCCGCCGGCACCTACCGCATCTATGACGGTCGCGGTGGCGGCGGCCAGGGCATGCAGCGCTTCGCTCCGCTCAACAGCTGGCCCGACAACGCGAGCCTGGACAAGGCGCGCAGGCTGCTGTGGCCGCTGAAGAAGAAGTACGGCAACAAGATCTCTTGGGCGGACCTGCTGCTGTTCGCCGGGAACACGGCCCTGGAATCCATGGGATTCAAGACGTTCGGCTTCGCCTTCGGCCGCGAAGACGTCTGGGAGCCCGAGGAGATTCTCTTCGGTGAAGAGGAAGAGTGGCTGGGCACCGACAAGCGCTACTCGGGCGAACGCGATCTCGCGCAGCCCTACGGTGCCACCACCATGGGTCTGATCTACGTCAATCCGGAAGGCCCCGAAGGCAAGCCGGACCCGGTCGCGGCGGCGATCGACATCCGCGAAACCTTCGGCCGGATGGCGATGAACGACGAGGAGACGGCCGCGCTGATCGTAGGCGGTCACAGCTTCGGCAAGACGCACGGTGCCGGCGACGCCGACTTGGTCGGTCCGGAACCTGAGGCCGCCCCGATCGAACAGCAGGGGCTGGGCTGGAAGAGCTCGTTCGGCAGCGGCGTGGGCAAGGACGCCATCACCAGCGGACTCGAGGTGGTCTGGACGCCGACGCCGACGAAGTGGGACAACTCCTTCCTGGAGACGCTGTACGGCTACGAGTGGGAGCTCACCAAGAGCCCCGCCGGGGCCTGGCAGTTCACCGCCAAGGACGGCGCGGGCGCGGGGACCATCCCGGATCCGTTCGGGGGGCCGGGGCGCGCCCCGACGATGCTGGTCACCGACATCTCGTTGCGAGAGAGCCCGATCTACCGCGACATCACCCGGCGCTGGCTGGACCACCCGGAGGAGCTGGCCGACGCCTTCGCCAAGGCGTGGTACAAGCTGCTGCACCGCGACATGGGACCGGTCACCCGCTTCCTTGGGCCGTGGATTCCCGAACCGCAGCTGTGGCAGGACCCGGTGCCGGCCGTCGACCACGCGCTGGTTGACGAGCAGGACGTTGCGGACCTGAAGAGCAAGGTCCTGGCGTCCGGTCTCTCCGTTCAGCAGCTGGTGAAGACCGCCTGGTCGGCAGCGGTCAGCTACCGCAACACCGACAAGCGCGGTGGCCCGAACGGCGGGCGGCTGCGACTTGAGCCGCAGCGGAGCTGGGAGGTCAACGAGCCCTCCGAACTCGACAAGGTGTTGCCCGTGCTGGAGGGGATCCAGCAGGACTTCAACGCCTCGGCCTCCGGCGGGAAGAAGATCTCGATCGCCGACCTGATCGTGCTGGCCGGTTCCGCGGCGATCGAGAAGGCGGCCAAGGACGCGGGCTACGAGATCTCGGTGCATTTCGCCCCTGGACGCACCGACGCCTCGCAGGAGAGCACCGACGTGGAGTCGTTCGCCGTGCTCGAACCGCGGGCCGACGGGTTCCGCAACTATGCGCGGCCCGGTGAGAAGGCCCCGCTCGAGCAGCTCTTGTTGGATCGGGCGTACATGCTCGGTGTGACCGGTCCGGAGCTGACGGTGCTCGTCGGCGGGCTGCGCGCGCTTGGCGCCAACCATGGCGGCAGCAAGCACGGTGTCTTCACCGACCGGCCGGGCGCGTTGACGAACGACTTCTTCGTCAACCTGCTCGACATGGGCACCGAGTGGAAGGCCTCGGAGACCGCGGAGAACGTCTACGAAGGGCACGACCGGGCCTCCGGCGAGCTCAAGTGGACCGCGACCCCGAATGACCTTGTGTTCGGCTCGAACTCGGTGCTGCGCGCGTTGGCCGAGGTTTACGCCCAGGACGACAACCACGGCAAGTTCGTGGAGGACTTCGTCGCGGCGTGGGTGAAGGTCATGAACAACGACCGGTTCGACCTCAAGTAAGACCCGGTCATCGGCAAGAAGCGGCACCCCGCGGGCTATGCGCTCGCGGGGTGCCCCTTCTTTCGTGCCGCGTTCTTTCATGGACGATGCGCCCGCGATCTCGCGACACATAAACCACGCACACGACACGCCGCACTCGGTCGCCCTGGTTTATGTCTCGTGTAGCGCAGGAAGGCGTCTAGGTCAGCGATCCAGGTCCCACTGCCCGAAATCGGCGGCCAGGACATCGTCGACGTCGACATTGATGCCGCCGAGCAGCGGGCCCGGATTTCCCGGGCTGTTGACGACCGTTTGGTAGAGCACCGCCGCGGGTTCGCGCTCGCCGTGCGACCACGACCTGGTCTGCCACGCCCACTGGTGCCCGGCGCTGGTGGACGGCCCGATGACGCCGTCCCTGATCGCCCACCCGCACACCCGGGCATCTCCGTAGATCCCCGTGCGACCCACACCCAGCACCGAGTTGATGCCTCGGAACCATTGGACGGCAAGGCTGTTCCATGTGCTGGCGTCGATGTCATCGTCGACGCTGAAAAAGATCGGGGCCGAGTTCGGGCCGCCGGCCGCCGAGTGCAGCTGCATGGCCGTGTGGGCGTCCGCGACACCGCCGTCATAGCCGCGGGTGAGATCCGACGGGTCCGGCCAACCGGGTTTGCCGTATTGGAAGTTGCTGACGATATGCAGGCCCGCCGCGCGCAGCGCATCGGCGTACTCCCGGGTCAGCGGCTTGGCTTCGAAGTTGGCGCCCGGCCGCGACTGCGACACGTAGTTCACCACGCCGTCATAACCCGCCGACTTGATCTCGTCCGGTGCGATCCTGCGCTCGGCGAAATCGATCAGCCTCAAGCCGGCCGCCGAGGCCTCTGGGGCGGCGGGGCTTGCCGCCACCGCGCCCAGGCTCAACAGGGCCGGCGCCACGACATAGGCGCCGGCGCATCTGAGGACCTCGCGCCTCGACAGCGACCACCGATCGCCGCGCCCACCCGGTCCGGCCGAATCCCGCACCGCGCGATGGTAACAAAAGGCGCGGGCCTTCCTCAGAGCGATCTTCGCCGGTCAGCGCCGCTGGGCCTGGGCGCCTCGGGTGGGGAACCGACCGGTCGGAAAGAGGGCGGACACCGGCCAGTGGCATGATCTTTGCGTGTCGGACATCCCGGGGCCCGCCTGCACAAGGGACGGTGGATTTCCGGCTCGTTGCGCACGATTAGGTGATCGAACTATAGTCTGGACACATGTCCAGTTTGCTGTCGCGGAATTCGGGAGTCCGTTGACCGCGATGTATTCGGCGCCATTCCGCGGTCGTTTTCCAGCAAAGAAGAGTTGAGTATGCGAATTGCCCTGCTGTCCTACCGTAGTAAGACCCATTGCGGCGGACAGGGCGTCTACGTGCGCCATCTCAGCCACGGCCTGGTGGAACTCGGCCACGACGTCGAGGTGTTCTCCGGCCAGCCATACCCCGACCTGCTCGACCCGCGGGTCCGGCTCACCGAAGTGCCTAGCCTCGATTTGTACCGGGAACCCGACCCATTCCGGGTACCACGGCCCAGCGAGATTCGCGACTCGATCGACGTGCGCGAATTGCTCACCACGTGGACCGCGGGCTTTCCCGAACCGCGCACGTTCACGATGCGGGCCGCGCGGTTACTTGCCCGGCGCACAGCCGATTTCGACGTCGTCCACGACAACCAGAGCCTGGGCACCGGGCTGCTGCGCATCGCCGAGGCGGGACTTCCCGTGGTGGCGACCGTGCACCACCCAATCACCCGCGACCGGGTGCTGGATCTGGCGGCCGCGCGATGGTGGCGAAAACCGTTGGTGCGCCGCTGGTATGGATTCTTGGACATGCAGCAGGAGGTCGCCCGCCACATCCCCGACCTGTTGACCGTCTCTTCGTCGTCCGCGTCCGACATCATCGCCGACTTCGGCGTCGCGCCCGATCAACTTCACGTCGTGCCGCTGGGCGTGAACACCGAGCTGTTCAAACCGGGGTCGGGCCCCCGCGAGCCCGGCCGCATCATCGCGATCGCCAGTGCCGATACCCCGCTCAAGGGCGTCCGCAACCTGCTGCAAGCGGTCGCCCGGCTGCGCACCGTGCGTGATCTCGAGCTGCGGCTGGTTGCCAAGGTGGAGCCCAACGGCCCGACCCACAAACTCATCGCCGAACTCGGGATCTCCGACATCGTGCACATCACCAGCGGGCTCTCCGACGCCGAACTGGCCGCCCTGTTCGCCTCTGCGGAGGTCGCCTGCATTCCGTCGCTCTACGAAGGCTTTTCGCTGCCCGCCGTGGAAGCCATGGCCAGCGGAACCCCGATCGTCGCCAGCCGGGTCGGTGCCCTGCCGGAAGTCCTCGGGGCCGACGGTGCTTGCGCCGAACTGGTGCCGCCCGCCGACGTCGATGCGCTGACCCACGCGCTCGGTGAACTGCTGGACTCACCGGAAAAGCGCCGCAGCCTGGGCAAGGCGGGACGAACCCGCGCCGTCGACGTCTTCAGCTGGGAAGCCGTGGCCGCGCAAACCGTTCGGGTCTACGAGCGGGCGATCGCACGCAACGCGCAGAGCGAAGCGTCATGCTGACAGTCGATTTCGACCGGTTGGGGATCGGACCGTCGAGCAAGGTCATCGACGTGGGTTGCGGAGCCGGCCGGCACGCGTTCGAAGCGTATCGCCGCGGCGCCGACGTCGTGGCCTTCGATCGCGACGAAGCCGAATTGCGTTCGGTGGACACCATTTTGCGCGCGATGGCCGAAGCCGGCGAGGCGCCCGCGGGTGCCTCGGCGAAGGTAGTCGTCGGTGACGCGCTGAAGTTGCCCTACGCCGACGAGACGTTTGACTGCGTCATCGCGTCGGAGATCCTGGAGCACATTCCCCACGACGACGTGGCGATCGCCGAGCTGATCAGGGTGCTCAAAGCCGGCGGCACGTTGGCGGTCAGCGTCCCACGGTGGCTGCCCGAGCGGGTGTGCTGGTTGCTGTCCGACGAATACCACGCCAACGAGGGTGGCCACGTACGCATCTACCGAGCCAGCGAATTGCGCGGCAAGATCGCCCGCGACGGAATGGAACTGACCCATACCCATCACGCCCATGCGCTGCACTCCCCCTTCTGGTGGCTCAAATGCGCTGTGGGGGTAGAGAACACCGACCATCCCGCGGTGACTGCCTACCACAAGCTCCTGGTCTGGGACCTGATGCAGCGGCCCAAGATCACCCAGCTGGCGGAGTCGCTGCTCAACCCGCTGGTGGGCAAAAGCGTAGCCATGTACTTCGTCAAGCCGCAGGAGGCGAAAAGCCTGGCGACTGAGGGATATTCAGTTGCATCGGTCTAATGTGCCAGCCGTTGCGGGGGTGTTGACTCCCGAGCAGTGCCGCCAGACCGCGCTTTCCATCGCCGCCGCGCAGGAATCGACGGGTGCCATCCCCTGGTTCGAGGGCGGGCACACCGATCCGTGGGACCACATCGAGTGCGCGATGGCGCTGACCACCGCCGGACTGCTGGAGCCGGCGCGCGCCGCGTTCGACTGGAGCCGGCGCACCCAACGACCCGACGGCTCCTGGCCCCTCCAGTTCCGGTCGGGGGTCATCGAAGACGCCAACAGCGACAGCAACTTCTGCGCCTACATCGGCGCCGGGGTGTGGCACCACGTGCTGGTCACCGGCGACGAGTCATTCGCGGCCGAAATGTGGCCCGTGGTGCACAAAGCGATCGACTTCGTCATCGACATGCAGGTCGGTTACGGCGAGATCGGTTGGGCCCGAAGCGAAGCCGGTGTGTTGCGGGAGGCCCTGCTGACCGGGTGCTCGAGCATCTACCACAGCATCCGCTGTGCGCTTGCCCTGGCCGCGTTGGTCGGCGACCCGCAGCCAGAGTGGGAGTTGGCGCTCGGTCGTCTGGGGCACGCCATCTCCGCGCATCCCGAGGCGTTCACCGAAAAGGACCGCTACTCGATGGACTGGTACTACCCCATCCTCGGTAGCGCCCTGCGTGGCCCGGCGGCGGCCGCGCGCATCAAGCAGCGTTGGGATGCCTTCGTGGTCGATGGCCTGGGCATCCGGTGCGTCGGGGATCGCCCCTGGGTGACGGGTGCCGAAACATGCGAGCTGGTGATGGCGCTGGATGCCATCGGACAACACTCCGACGCCCACCGGCAGTTCGCCGCGATGCAGCATCTGCGCGAAGACGACGGATCTTATTGGACGGGACTGGTTTTCGCCGATGGCAAGCGGTGGCCGGAAGAGCGCACCACCTGGACGGGTGCGGCCGTGATCTTGGCGGCGGACGCCTTGTCGAACACCACCGCCGGCGCGGGCGTTTTTCGCGGCGACGAGCTGCCACTGGGTTTGCAGACCGACTTCGACTGCGAATGCGTGGTCACCGGCCCGGGCCGGTAACCCGCGGGCTGGCTAGACCCGCTCCCCTGGCTGACCGCTGACTCGTTCGAGCAGCCGCAACGATCCGGTGGCCGATACCTCCCGGAACTGTCCGGAATCGAGTGCGCGGCAGTAGATGTAGTAGGGCGGGCGCCCGCCGTCCTTCGGGTCGGGAAAAACGTCGTGGATGACCAGCGCCCCACCGGGGGCAACCCACTTGGCCCAGCCGTCGAAGTCCTGGTTCGCGGCGGCTTCGCTGTGGCCGCCGTCGATGAACAGGAACTGCAGCGGCGCCCGCCACGCTCGCGCCACCAGCGGCGACTTGCCGACGATTGCGACGACGTGGTCGTCCAGCCGGGCGGTGTCGAGCGCCCGGCGAAACGTCGGCAGCGTGTCGAACAGGCCCGTCACCTCGTCCACCATCGACGCGTCGTGATACTCCCAACCGGCCTGGTGCTCCTCGGACCCGTGGTGGTGGTCGACCGTGTAGAGCACGCTGCCGGTTTGTTGCGCCGCGGCGCCCAGCAGCAGCGTGGATTTGCCGCAGTACGTACCGATCTCGACGCCCAGCCCGCCGCCGAGATAGCGCAGCGCGGCGTCGTACAGCGCGCGACCCTCGTCGGCCGGCATGAAACCTTGTACCTGATCGGCCAGCGCGAACAAGCGCTCGGGCGCACTCGCGTCGACGTGACTCATCAGCTGAACCTATCGCCTCGGTCGGCACCGCCGACACCGTGGTCGATGTTCGCGCTCAGCGATCACCGGTGCTGTGTTCACCGGCTGTCCGGCGGCCGGAGCGGCTTCGCCTTACCATCATGGGCGTGCGCGCCTTGCTTATCCGCAAATTTGC
>NZ_QMEU01000106.1 GCF_003284975.1 Mycobacterium colombiense | reverse complement strand
TGCCCTCCAGCACCGCCGCGGCGGCCAGCGGGGAGGCCGCGGGGTCTTCGACCACGCCGCTCGACCCGCAGCCCTCGGCGCAATGCCACCGCCCGCCGAGCGCCACCTGGTCCACCACGTGAGTGGCGTAGAGCTCAATGCCGTTCTCCGACAAGGCTTCTGCGAGCGCCACCGAGAGCTGACGGTATTCCTCGTTGCAGCTTGGGCAGTAGGCGCCGTCCGCGTCGACGATCACCGCGATCACGGCCTCGGGGGCCGCCGCGGCGGCGACTTCCGCCAGGTGTCCCACCCGGTCGATGACCTCCTCGGAGAGGTCGACGCGCATCACCGACCCGAGTTCGCCGTCGCCCAAAGACACTAATATCAATGAATTTTCGGGAACGAAGCCGAGAACGGCCGGCAGCGCCGCGATGAGTGCGCCTGGGCGGGACAGTTCGAAGTCTGCTCGATGCGTCGTCATGGGCACCACGCTGACGGCGGTCACCGTCAGGCGGTGCTCAGGTGCGCGGGTGCGGCGGCGGACCTGTGGATGAACCCAGCACTGTGCGTTGTGCTGCCTTACTGTTTAAGCCATGAGTTCGGCGCAAGAGTACGACATGGTGGTCATCGGGTCCGGGCCCGGCGGCCAGAAGGCCGCCATCGCCTCGGCCAAGCTCGGAAAGTCGGTCGCCGTCGTCGAACGCGGCCAGATGCTTGGCGGCGTGTGTGTGCAGACCGGCACCATCCCGTCAAAGACGTTGCGCGAGGCGGTCCTCTACCTCACCGGGATGAGCCAACGCGAACTCTACGGCGCCAGCTACCGCGTGAAAGAGAAGATCACCCCGGCCGATCTGCTGGCCCGCACCCAGCACGTGATCGGCAAGGAAGTCGACGTGGTGCGCAACCAGCTGATGCGCAACCGGATCGACCTGCTGATCGGTCACGGGCGTTTCATCGACCCGCACACCGTCGAGGTCGAGGACCCGTCGCGGCGCGAAAAGATAACCATCACTGGTCAATACGTCGTCATCGCCACCGGCACCCGGCCGGCGCGGCCCTCCGGCGTCGAGTTCGACGAACACCGAGTGCTCGACTCCGACGGGATCCTCGATCTCAAGTCGCTGCCCACCTCGATGGTGGTGGTCGGCGCCGGCGTCATCGGCATCGAGTACGCCTCGATGTTCGCCGCGCTGGGCACCAAGGTCACCGTCGTGGAGAAGCGCGAGGACATGCTCGACTTCTGCGACCCCGAAGTCGTCGAGGCGCTGAAGTTCCACCTGCGCGACCTGGCGGTGACGTTCCGGTTCGGCGAGGAGGTGACCGCGGTCGACGTCGGGTCGGCGGGCACCGTCACCACCCTGGCCAGCGGCAAGCAGATTCCCGCCGAGACGGTGATGTATTCGGCCGGGCGGCAGGGCCAGACGGATCACCTCGATCTGCACAACGCCGAACTGGAGGCCGATAAGCGCGGACGCATCTTCGTCGACGACAACTTCCAGACCAAGGTGCCCCACATCTATGCCGTCGGCGACGTGATCGGCTTCCCCGCCCTGGCCGCCACGTCGATGGAGCAGGGCCGCCTGGCCGCCTACCACGCGTTCGGAGAGGCGAGCGACGGCATCACCGAGCTGCAACCGATCGGCATCTACTCCATCCCCGAGGTCTCCTACGTCGGCGCCACCGAGGTGGAGCTGACGAAGAACGCAATCCCCTACGAGGTCGGCGTTGCCAGGTACCGCGAGCTGGCCCGCGGCCAGATCGCCGGCGACTCCTACGGGATGCTCAAGCTGCTGGTGTCCACCCAGGACCTCAAGGTGCTGGGGGTGCACATCTTCGGCACCAGCGCCACCGAGATGGTGCACATCGGGCAGGCGGTGATGGGCTGCGGCGGCACGGTGGAGTATCTGGTCGACGCGGTGTTCAACTACCCCACGTTCTCCGAGGCGTACAAGGTGGCGGCACTCGACGTGATGAACAAGGTCCGGGCCCTCAACCAGTTCCGCCACTAGCCCGATGGTGGCGACCCGCTGCGAACCGGATTGGCGACCCGCTGCGCCGCGCTGGCGATCGCCACTAACAGGCGTCTTGCAGGTCGCCCGCGACCGGATCCCCGGGGCCGCCGGCCTCGGCGCGGGCCAGCAGCTCCGCGGTGTGCGCGTCGAACGGCGCCGAATACGACATGTTCGCGGCGCAGCCACCCCGCTCCAGACCGCCGATCACCCCGATGAGCGTCGTCCCGCTGACCCAGGGCGCGCCGCTGGTGCCGTCCACCAGCCCCTCGCAGGCCAGCGCGGGAAACCCGGTGTCGGTGACCGACGTGCTGGCCTGACACCCGATGGGCGAACCCCCCACGCCGGCCGGATACCCCAGCACGGTGACGCGGCTGCCGGGCGGAGGCGTCACGCCCAGCGTCAGCGCCAGGCCGACCCGCGACTCGACGGGGGCACCGGCGTCGTTGCTGACCCGGGCGATCGCGTAGTCGGCGTGCGGGTCTTTGCTGGCCGTCCAGCGCGGGTCCAGGTAGACCGCGTCGGCCTTCCACACATCGGCGGGACCGGGCGGGGCATCGCCGGCGAAACCGGGAACGAACGTGATCAGCGACGCTCCGGCCAGGCAGTGCGCGGCGGTCATGATCAGGTTGCCACCCGTCGAATGCACCACGGAACCGGTGCACACGTGCAGCGGGCCGCCATCGATGAAGATCGCCCCGATGCGCCGATCCGGCTCGACCGGACCGGCGACGGCCTTCTGTTCGGGCTGGCTGAGCCGCTGCACAGGCCCGCCTACGCGCGGGGCGGATACCGGCGCACCCGAAACATGCTCGACGGGCCGGTGACACGACGTCAGCGACGTCGCCACCCCCAGCACCGAGCAGAGCATCAGGATCCGAATGCGCATCGCCTTCATCATGCCTGACCGGGGGGCGGCAAGCCGACTCACGCATATCGCGGTGCGCCGCGCCGCGTCGCTTTCGGATTACGCCTGAGAATTATCGTGTTTCAGCTACAAGCGTGACGCGAAGTTCGCTGAGCGATGCGGGTGCCGCCTGATTCGGGGGACACTTGGTAGGGCACCCTGGAAGAACCCCCGAGAGGAGGCGATCGCAAATGGCTCATCACCAAGACCCAGCTGACCGGTACCAGCCGGGGCAGGCCGGGATGTACGAGCTCGAGCTGCCGGCGCCGCAGCTGTCGACGTCCGACGGCCGCGGTCCGGTGCTGGTGCACGCCCTGGAGGGCTTTTCCGACGCCGGGCATGCCATCAAGCTGGCGTCCGCGCATCTGAAGGCGGTGCTGGACACCGAGCTGGTCGCGTCCTTCGCGATCGACGAATTGCTGGACTACCGGTCCCGGCGGCCGCTGATGACGTTCAAGACCGATCACTTCACCCACTACGAAGAGCCGGAGCTGAACCTCTACGCGCTGCGTGACACGGTCGGCACCCCGTTCCTGTTGCTGGCCGGCATGGAGCCGGATCTGAAGTGGGAGCGCTTCATCACGGCGGTGCGGCTGTTGGCCGAGCGCCTCGGCGTCCGCCAGACCATCGGCCTGGGCACCGTCCCGATGGCGGTTCCGCACACCCGGCCGACCACCATGACCGCGCACTCGAACAATCCCGAGTTGATCGCCAACTTCCAGCCGTGGATCTCGGAGATCCAGGTTCCCGGCAGCGCGTCCAACCTGCTCGAATACCGGATGGGCCAGCACGGTCATGAAGTCGTCGGCTACACCGTGCACGTCCCGCACTACCTCACCCAGACCGACTACCCGGCCGCCGCGCAGGCGCTGCTCGAGCAGGTCGCCAAGACCGCGTCGCTGGAGCTGCCGCTGACCGCGTTGACCGAGGCGGCCGAGGTGATCCGGGCCAAGATCGACGAACAGGTCGAGGCGAGCGCGGAGGTCGCTCAAGTGGTGGCCGCGCTGGAGCGACAGTACGATGCCTTCATCGACGCTCAGGAGAACAGATCGTTACTAGCTCGCGACGAGGATCTGCCTAGCGGCGATGAGCTAGGCGCAGAGTTCGAGCGATTTCTGGCCCAGCAGGCGGAGAAGAAGTTCGACGACGACGACCATGCCTGACCCCCGTAGCACGAGCCCCTAGCCAGACCGCCTTAGCCCGGCCCGACACCAAGGTTGGCGATATGACCGAGCGGAAGCGCAATCCCACGCTCCGCCCGGTGCGTGAAGTGACCGCACCTAGACTCGAGTTCCGCACCATCCACGGTTACAAGCGGGCCTACCGCATCGCCGGTTCCGGGCCGGCGATCCTGCTGATCCACGGCATCGGCGACAACTCGACCACGTGGAATACCGTGCAGGCCAAGCTCGCCCAGCGATTCACGGTGATCGCCCCGGACCTGCTGGGGCACGGGCGATCGGACAAGCCGCGCGCCGACTACTCGATCGCGGCCTACGCGAACGGCATGCGTGACCTGCTCAGCGTGCTCGACATCGAGCGGGTGACGATCATCGGTCACTCGCTGGGCGGCGGCGTGGCCATGCAATTCGCCTACCAATTCCCGCATTTGGTGGAGCGGCTGATCCTGGTGGGTGCCGGTGGCGTGACCAAGGACGTCAACTTCGTCTTGCGGTGGGCGTCGCTGCCGATGGGCAGCGAGGCGATCGCCCTGTTGCGGCTACCGCTGGTGCTGCCGGCGGTTCAGCTCATGGGACGCGTTTTGGGCATGGCGCTGGGCAGCAGCGGCTTGGCCCGCGATCTGCCCAACGTGCTGCGCATCCTCGACGACCTGCCCGAACCGACGGCGTCCGCGGCGTTCAGTCGGACGCTGCGGGCGGTGGTGGACTGGCGCGGGCAGATCGTCACTATGCTCGACCGATGTTATTTGACCGAGGCCATCCCGGTGCAGATCGTTTGGGGCACAAAGGATGTGGTGGTCCCGGTACGTCACGCCTGGATGGCGCACGCCGCGATGCCCGGCTCGCGGCTGGAGATCTTCGAAGGCTCCGGCCACTTCCCCTTTCACGATGACCCGGCCCGTTTCATCGACGTCGTCGAACGCTTCATCGATTCCACCGACCCCGCCGAATACGATCAGGCCAATCTGCGCAGCCTGCTGCGCAGCGGCGGCGGCGAGCGGGCCGTCTCGGGCCCCGCTACCACCCGCGTGGCCGTACTGAACGCCATGGGGTCCGACGAACGCAGCGCCACCTGATCCCATGATCGATGCGGGTGCCTTCGGCGCCGTACAGTCGGGCCATGGGGATCGACGTGACGGTGTTACGGGTGTTCACCGATTCAGACGGCAATTTCGGCAATCCGCTGGGCGTGGTGGACGCGCGCCGGGTAGACCCCGCCCACCGGCAGCGGCTGGCAACCCAATTGGGCTACAGCGAGACGGTTTTCGTGGACCTCCCGCCCACCGGTTCCTCAACCGCACACGCCACTATCTACACGCCGCGCACCGAACTGCCGTTCGCCGGCCACCCGACCGTCGGCGCGACGTGGTGGCTGCGCGAGAACGGTTCGCCGATCAACACCCTGCGGGTACCCGCGGGCCTCGTGCAGGTGGGCTACGACGCACACCGCGCCCGCATCAACGCCCGCGCGGATTGGGCGCCCGACTTCGCCCTGCACGAATTCGCCTCGGCCGAAGAGGTTCTCGCCGCCGACCCAGCGGACTTCCCCGACGACACCGCGCACTACCTGTGGGCCTGGACCGACCGGGCGACCGGGTCGCTGCGGGTGCGCATGTTCGCCGCCAACCTCGGTGTGGTCGAGGACGAGGCCACCGGTTCGGCGGCGATGCGCATCACCGACTACCTGAGCCAGAGCCTGCGGATCACCCAGGGCAGGGGCTCCGTCATCGACACGACGTGGAGCGCCGAAGGCTGGGTCGGGGTGGCCGGGCGGGTCGTCAACGACGGTGTGCGACACCTGAACTGACGACCCCGACCGCGAGCGGTCTAGCTTTGCCGGTGCAGCACCGCGGCGAGGTGGTCCTGTAGTGGTTGCCCGACCGCGCCCATCTGCACGGTATAGGACAGTTCGTCGCCGTCGACGCGGAACGAACGGCCAAGCGCCGTCACCTCTTTGGCGCTGGGGGTTAGCCCGACGGTCGTGGTGGCCATCTGCATTTCGATGACGTCACCGGTGACCGAGTAGGTGCCCACCTCTATCTCGGTGATGCCGCTGGGATGCGCCAGGACCAGCTCGACGTGGCCCGGTTGGGGCACCCGGAGATATCCGGTTTCGGCGTGCAGCGGCTTGCCGTCGGCGACCGCTTTGGTTTTCTGCCCGTAGGCCAGAAACGGTTTACCGACGTGGGCGAACACGACTTCCTCGAGGTAGTCGAACGGCGGGATCGTCGGGTACTTTCCCGCGCCCTGGCCGGACCAGGCCCCAAGGAGCGGGGCCAGCGCCGCAAGGTCGGGATGCAAGTCAGGGGGCATGAATCCGAGCCTAGCCGGGCGACGATGCGAGCCGGGACGGCCCGGGGAGGAGCCAGGCGATCCAAACCCCGCCGGGCGACGATGCGGGCCGGGACGGCCCGGGGAGGAGCCAGGCGATTCAAACCTAGCCGGGCGACGATGCGGGCCGGGACGGCCCGGGGAGGAGCCAGGCGATCCAAACCCCGCCGGGCGACGATGCGGGCCGGGACGGCCCGGGGAGTCTTGTCAGCCCGGGGTGGCCACTCCGCGGTGATCGCGGAGCGCCTGGATCTCGCGTTCGAAATCGTCTGCGGACTCGAACGAGCGATACACCGAGGCGAACCGCAGGTAGGCCACCTCGTCGAGGTCGCGCAGCGGCCCGAGGATGGCCAGGCCCACTTCGTGACTGGGGATCTCCGGGGAACCCGCGGCGCGCACGGTGTCTTCGACCTGCTGGGCCAGCAGGTTTAGGGCATCGTCGTCGACCTGGCGGCCCTGGCAGGCGCGGCGGACGCCGCTGATCACCTTTTCCCTGCTGAACGGCTCGGTGACGCCACTGCGCTTGACCACCGCCAGGACCGCGGTCTCCACCGTGGTGAAACGCCGTCCGCACTCGGGACAGGATCGGCGACGGCGGATGGCCTGGCCTTCGTCGGTTTCGCGCGAGTCAATCACGCGGGAGTCGGGATGACGGCAGAACGGACAGTGCATGACCGCTCCTTCACCGTGCCGACAAACAACCGCAGGACTTTGAGCGTACCCGCGCGCCGATCTGCACGGCTAACGAAGCCGTTTTCGCACAACGGTTGTCAGCCGACGGGAGCGATCAGGGTCTGGCCGGCCAGCAGGTTGGGCGAGTGCAGGTCGTTGAGCTCGCGGATCCGGTCGGCGACCTGGGTGGTCGGCGCGTCGGGCGCGACCCGGTGCGCGAAGTCCTGCAGCGACTCCCCCGCGTCGACGCGGACGACCGCGAGCCGGTCGGGAACGTGGGCGGCGGAGTTGGCGGAGTCGCCGTTGAGCACCTGGCCGACGTTCGCGACGAGACCCAGCCACAGCGTGATCGCCCCGGCGGCCACCGCCAGCCCGATCGTCGACGCCCAGGTGGTGGCGCGCCTGCGGTGCGGAGCGACCGACCTTGCCACCCCGGTGCCGTAGTAGCGCGTCGCCGCACCCGCCGGGCGGGCCGGCGCGGGCCTGCGCGACCGGGCCAGCCCGTCACGTCCGTACCGAACGCCCTGGACGGGTCCGTTGATCGGGCGCCGAAGACTGCTGATACGCGGCGCAGGCGTGTGGATGACTGTCATCTTCGTTCCTCCGGTCAACTAGCTTCTCGCTCGTGTGTTCGACACTAATCGCTTGTGTGTTCGAAACCCGAACATTTGAGCGAAGCGTGTCGCACGAGCAGACGCTAGATCACACCACCGACAAGTTCGTCGGCCTCTACCACTGTCACGAGGCCTAAATACCCGATATCCCGAAGAGTTACACATTTGTGATTCACCGGGCTTCGGCCTTTTTCCGCCGGCGTTCCACCCGGGGCGACACGCTACTCGAACACATGTTTGATTCTTGTTCGTGGGGCGGCTACATTCAGTGCCATGGGCGACAGCAACGACATTTCTCCGCCCGGCCCCGAAGGCCGGTTGCACTCCGTGGATCCTTCGCTGACCGAGCGGCAGCGCACCATTCTGAATGTCATCCGCGCCTCGGTCACCAGCCGCGGCTACCCGCCGAGCATCCGCGAGATCGGCGACGCCGTCGGCCTGACGTCGACCTCATCGGTGGCACACCAGCTGCGCACCCTGGAGCGCAAGGGATACCTGCGGCGCGATCCCAATCGCCCGCGAGCGGTCGATGTCCGAGGGGCCGACGACGAGGTGGCCGCGCCCGCCACCGAGGTGGCCGGCTCGGATGCCCTGCCCGAACCCACGTTCGTCCCGGTGCTCGGGCGTATCGCGGCCGGCGGACCGATCCTGGCCGAGGAAGCCGTCGAGGACGTCTTTCCCCTGCCGCGCGAATTGGTCGGCGAGGGAACACTTTTCCTGCTCAAGGTGGTCGGCGATTCGATGGTCGACGCCGCGATCTGTGACGGCGACTGGGTGGTGGTGCGTCAGCAGAACGTCGCCGACAACGGCGACATCGTCGCGGCGATGCTCGATGGCGAAGCCACCGTCAAGACGTTCAAACGCGCCGGCGGTCAGGTCTGGCTGATGCCGCACAACCCGGCGTTCGACCCCATCCCCGGCAACGATGCGAGCGTGCTCGGCAAGGTCGTCACGGTCATCCGCAAGGTCTGACGCGCGAGGAGTCAGTCGGCCCGGGTGAAGCCGTTGGCCAGCGCGACTTCCTCGCTCGACAACCAGATTTCGGCGAGTGTGTCCTGATACAGGTCGCTGCCCGGCGTGTAGTACAGCCCGTAACGGGCGCTGGCCTTGATCGGGTATCCGTCGGGCGCCTGGTACGGGTCGTCGAGCGGCAGATGGATCGTCGGCCGGCCGTCCGGGCCCGCTAGACCGTTTTCCGAGCCGTCCTCGGCGTCGTCGTCGGCGGCGGCGTGCCGACCGCTGCGCGCCGGCATCCCCGCGGCGACCGCACCGGCGACCACGGCGTCCACCACGTCCGCTCCCGCGGCGGTGTCGGCCCCCGACTCGACGTCGGGCTCGGACGTGGCGACGTCGAGGTAGTCGTCCTCGGGCTCGGCGGTCTCCAGGGCGCCGGTCACGGCGTCGGTGTCCGGCGGGGTGCGGGGAACGACGACGTCGGGATACTCGTCGTCCGGGTAGGCCTCCCGCGCGTAGTCGGCGTCGGGGTCCTCGGCGTCGACGTAGGCCGCGTCGTCCGCGGTCTCGGGCTCGGCGAGCTCGGGGACTTCGTCGGCGTAGTCGGTGTAGTCGGCCTCGGCGGCGGGATACTCGGCCTCCGACAGCATCTCCTCGGAGACGACGGGGATGGAGTCGGTGTCGACGGCGTCGGGGTCGTCCTGCTCGAATCCGTAGTCGCTCTCGGCCGGAGCCTGACGCTGCCAGCTGACCCGCCCGGCGTCCGGCGCCGGTTCAGCCGGCGCGCTCAGCGGCGCGTACGACTCGGCGTCGTGCTCGGAATCGTCGTGCCCCCACGGGCCGTCGGCGTCGTAGCCGAAGTCGCGGCCGCGGTCGGGCTCATAGCCCGCGGCGTCGGGTTGCCCGGGCCGGCGCCGGCGCCAGCTGAACAAAACCCACGCCAGGAGTACGAGCAGCACCAACACCGGAATTGCGGCCATCAGCCACCACCAGTGCCAGGTGAACTTCTTGGCGTGCGCCGGCATCGCCGAATTGCTGGGCTGGTTCTGACCCGACACCTGCAGGCCGGACAGCAGGGGCGCCAGGTTGGCCGGTTCCGTGCTGAACGTGTTCTTGGCCCGGTTCCATGAGATCTTGCCGCCGGTGAACTGCTGCGAAATCACGTCGCCGTTCGCGGTTTGGTCGCCGACCGGCGCGCCGAGCTTGCCGGCGGGGGCGCGCAGCTTGTCCCACGCCGCCTTCATCGCGCCGCGGATGACGAACGCGCCGTGCTCCGACGTCCAGAAGATGACCGGCTTGTCGGCGGCGGAGAAGGTGCAGATCTTGCTGGAAGGGCCTATGCCGCCGTCGGTTTCGTTGGTGGTGGGGAATCCGAGGTCGCTGCCCACCGGGCCGCCCAGCGACTCGTATTTGGCCAGGATGTCGCTCTCGACGGCGTTCGCGCCGGTGGCCGGCGTGAAGAACACCTTTCCGCCGGCGAAGTTCTGAGCGATCCCGTCACCGCCGACGGAATATTGGCCACCCTGCTTGGCGCCCAACGGCCCGCTGGGTCCGCCCGCCGCGCGCCATGCCGTGTTGATCGCCGCGGTGGGATCGATCGCCACCTGCAGGCCCTTCAACTGGTCGGCCAGCGCCGGCGGTTCGGTGGTGAACTGCTTGGTCTGCCGGTTCCACGAGACCTGGCCGCCGCTGAATTTCTGCGAGGACACCTCGCCGCTGTAGGTCTCGTCGCCGACCGGCACGCCCAGCACCCCGCCCGAGCTGCCCAGCTTGTCCCAGGCGGTGTTCAGCGCGCCGCGCACCACGAACGGGCCGTGCTCGGGTGTCCAGAAGATCACCGGCTTGTCGCTGGCCGAGAAGGTGATCACCCGGCTGTCGGGGCCGGACAGACCGGGCACTTCGTTGATGGTCGGGAAGCCCAGATCGCTGCCGGCCGGCCCGCCGAGCTGCTCGTATTTGTCCAGGACGGGCCCGTAGGCGAACTTGGCTCCGGTGGCCGGGGTGAAGAACATCTTGCCGCCGTCGAAGTCCAGGGCGAAACCTTCCCCGACGGGGTACACGTCGCCCTTGCGGGCGCCCAATGGCGAGGTGTCGCCGCCGGCCTTGTCCCAGGCGGCCATAATCGCGGCTTCGGCGTCGCCGATCGGACTCGCTACCGCGGTGGGGGCCAGCAGCACGGCGGCCAGTGCGGTGGTCGTCAAGCTGACCA
The DNA here is from genome assembly GCF_003284975.1 of Mycobacterium colombiense. GTDB lineage: Bacteria > Actinomycetota > Actinomycetes > Mycobacteriales > Mycobacteriaceae > Mycobacterium > Mycobacterium europaeum_A. Next base: position 4,664 of record NZ_QMEU01000106.1, on the reverse strand, counting down.
GCGCGCTTCCGATCAGCTTGCGCATGTGACCTCTCTGCACCTTCACCAAGCCTCCCAGCCGGCGGATAGGGATCTATCTGCGGCTATGCCCTTACCTGCATAACCGGCGACCGGGCCGTGCTTGCGCGGAAAATGGACCCGCGCACGATCAGCCTTACCGCCGGGCTCGCATAACTTTGCTCCAACCAACAAGAAATGCGAAGTCAAATCACGAATTTTACAAAAACGGATACCACACCGATGTCGAAATGATGCGTGCCCATGGCCCAATCGCGATCCGCGGGGCCACCGTTCGCGCGGTGTTGCGGATATCGCACAGATAAGCGGCCGGAATGCGCGATCGAGGAACGCCGCCGGACTGCCGACTCGCACAGCCGAATTGCGCCGGACGCGGCCGATCACGACGCACAAGCCGTTGCCCGCGAGGCGATCGGGGGCCTGACTATGCGACGACGCGCCCGGCGTACCCGAGCCACATCCGCCGACGCTATGGGAACCACCACCGAATTCACGCTCTCACCGACCATTGGCCGATAGACGTTCCTGCGGCTACCGTAGTTATCCAGCAAACGAAACGCTATACACCGAGGCTGCGGCCGATGATTTCCTTCATGATCTCGGTCGTGCCGCCGTAGATGGTTTGCACCCGCGCGTCCAGATAGGCACGGGCGACAGGATATTCACGCATGTAGCCGTAGCCGCCGTGCAGCTGCAGGCAGCGGTCGATCAGGTGCACCTGCTTTTCGGTGCAGTACCACTTGGCCATCGCGGCCTGTTCGGCGGTCAGTTTGTGATCCAGGTGCAGGCGGACGAACTCGTCGACCATCATGCGGACCACGGTCGCCTCCGTCGCCAGCTCGGCAAGCACGAACCGGCTGTTCTGGAAGCTGCCGATCGGCTTGCCAAACGCCTTGCGCTCCTTGGTGTATTGCAGGGTCTGCTCCAGCACCTGCTCCATGGCCGCGGCCGCCATGATGGCGATCGAGATCCGTTCCTGTGGCAAATTCTGCATCAGGTAGATGAACCCCATGCCCTCCTGGCCCAGCAGGTTTTCGGCCGGCACGTGCACGTCGGTGAACGACAGCTCCGCCGTGTCCTGGGCATCCAGCCCGATCTTGTCCAGGTGCCGGCCGCGCTCGAAGCCCTCCATGCCACGCTCGACGGCGAGCAGCGAGAAGCCCTGCGCGCCCTTTTCCGGGTCGGTTTGCGCGACCACGATCACCAGGTCGGAGTTGATTCCGTTGGTGATGAACGTCTTTGACCCGTTGAGCACGTAATGGTCGCCCTGCTTGACCGCGCGGGTCTTGATGCCCTGCAGATCGCTGCCGGTGCCCGGCTCGGTCATCGCGATCGCCGTAATCAACTCTCCGGTACAGAATTTCGGCAGCCAGCGCTGCTTCTGCTCTTCGGTGGCCAGCGCCAACAGGTACGGCGCCACGATGTCGTTGTGCAAACCGAAACCGATGCCGCTGTAGCGACCCGCGGTGGTCTCCTCGGTGATGATCGTGTTGTACCGGAAGTCGGGGTTGCCGCCGCCGCCGTACTCCTCGGGCACCGCCATGCCGAGGAAGCCCTGCTTGCCTGCCTCCAGCCAGACGCCGCGGTCGACGATCTTCGCCTTCTCCCACTCGTCGTGATAGGGCGCGACGTGGCGCTCGAGGAAGCCCCGGTAGGACTCACGGAACAGGTCGTGCTCTGACTCGAAAAGAGTGCGCTGGTATTTGATGGCGCTGCTCATGGAAGACCTCCGGCGACTGGGATTCTGCAGCCCAACATATACCAACCGGACGGTTGGTCGGCGGCTGGCGGGGTCGGCCACCGCCGCCCTCGGGGGTCTCGGGCCTGCCGCGCAGCACGGATCGCCCGGTCGTGGGGCGAATGCCCGTTAGTCGGCCGAGAACTCGCGCAGCCGGCCGGCCAGGGCCGTCGGGACCCGGGCCCTGATCCGGGTGCCCTCGGCGTTGTGCTCCTCCTGCTGGACGCGTCCGTCGGCGTGCAGGCGCGCCACCAGGTCGCCGCGGTGGTACGGGATCACCACGTCCACGGCGGTGTCGGCGGGCACGGCGAGCTCGGCGATCCGACGGCGCAGCGCGTCGATCCCGTCGCCGGTGCGCGCGGAGACGAACAGCGCGTCGGGCAGGGCATGGCGCAGCTTGGCCAGCGCCAAATCGCTTGCGGCGTCGACCTTGTTCACCACCACCAGCTCCTGGGGCGCGCCGCCGTCGTGGTCGGTCCCGTAATCGGCGACGACGTCGGAGACCACCTGGCGGACGGCGTTGATCTGCGCCAGGGGGTTAACGTCGGAGCCGTCGACGACGTGCACCAGCAGGTCGGCGTCGACGACCTCTTCCAGCGTGGAGCGGAACGCCTCGACCAGTTGGGTGGGCAGGTGCCGGACGAATCCGACGGTGTCGGTGAGCACGAACGCCCGGCCGTCCTCGAATTCGGAGCGCCGGGTAGTGGGCTCCAGGGTGGCGAACAACGCGTCCTGTACCAGCACCCCGGCGCCGGTCAGCGCGTTGAGCAGGCTCGACTTGCCGGCGTTGGTGTAGCCGACGATGGCGATCGAGGGCAGGTCGCTGTGCACCCGCCGGCTGCGCTGGGTGTCGCGGACCTGCTTCATGTCCTTGATCTCGCGGCGCAGCTTGGCCATCCGCTCGCGGATGCGCCGCCGGTCGGTCTCGATCTTGGTTTCACCGGGACCGCGCAGGCCCACGCCTCCCCCGCTGCCGCCGGCGCGACCACCGGCCTGCCGCGACATCGACTCACCCCAGCCGCGCAGCCGCGGCAGCATGTACTCCATTTGGGCCAGCGTGACTTGCGCCTTGCCCTCCCTGCTGGTGGCGTGCTGGGCGAAGATGTCGAGGATCAGCGCGGTGCGGTCGATGACCTTGACCTTCACGGCCTTTTCCAGGGCGGTCAGCTGCGCCGGGGACAGCTCACCGTCGCAGATGACGGTGTCGGCGCCGGTCGCCAGCACCACCTCGCGGAGCTCCTGGGCCTTGCCCGAGCCGATGTAGGTCGACGGGTCGGGCTTGTCGCGGCGCTGGATCAGCCCCTCGAGCACCTGGGAGCCCGCGGTTTCAGCCAGGGCGGCGAGCTCGGCCATGCTGGCCTCGCTGTCGGCGGCGGTGCCGTCGGTCCACACGCCCACCAGGACGACCCGCTCGAGCCGGAGCTGGCGGTATTCGACCTCGGAGATGTCGGTGAGTTCGGTGGACAGGCCGGCGACGCGGCGCAGCGCCGACCGATCTTCGAGGGCGAGTTCGCCCGTGCTGGGCTCCGGTGCGGCCGGAGAATGATCGCGGAATTCGGGATGTGTCATAGGCAATACAAGATGATGCACGCGAAAAAGGTTTTGTGCACTTGATTTAACGCTGCTGTCCGCGCCACCATTCCTCGCTGACTTCTCCGTGGGCCACCAGCACGGACGGTCCCCTGAGGAAGCTGGTGGCGTCGGTGATGGTGACGACGACCTCGCCGCCGGGCACCCGGACGGTCAGGGTGCCGGTGGCCGCACCGGCACCGGCCAGCGCGGCGACGGCGGCCGCGACCGTTCCGGTGCCGCAGGAGCGCGTCTCGCCGACGCCCCGTTCGTGCACCCGCATGTGCACCGCCCCGTCGACGGGTGCGGTGACGATCTCGACGTTCACCCCGTCCGGGAACTGGGTCGCATCAAAGCTCACCGGCGCGGCCACGTTCAGCGCCGCCAGCGCGTCGGGCGTCAGGTCCGGGTCGACGCAGGCCAGGTGCGGGTTGCCGACGTCGACGGCCAGGCCGGAGAACCGCCGACCCCCAACGACCGCGTTCCCGGGGCCCAGGGTGTTGGCCTTGCCCATGTCGACGCTGATGTCGGCGGTGGTGGCGTCGGCGCGGTGCACGACGACCGGCCGCGGACCCGCCAGCGACCCGACCACGAACTCGTCGCGCGACTCCATGCCGCTGGCGCGCAGGTAGTGCGCGAAGACCCGCACGCCGTTGCCGCACATCTGGGCGACCGATCCGTCGGCGTTGCGGTAGTCCATGTACCAGTCGCCAGGGTCCACACCGTCGGGCACCCGGTCGAGCACGCCAGCCGAGCGCGCCGCGCCGGCGGTGGTGACCCGCAGCACCCCGTCGGCGCCCAGCCCCCGGCGCCGGTCGCAGAGCGCTTCGACCCGCTGCGCGGTCAGGCTCAGCTGGGCCTGCGGATCCGCCAGCACGACGAAGTCGTTCTGGGTGCCGTGGCCCTTGGCGAATTTCACCTGCTCAGGATACGTGGCGCCAGGCCCGCACGGCGGCGTCGGCGAGAGGGGCGCGATCGGCGGCATCGAGCCACTGCACCCGGTGGTCCCGGCGGAACCAGGACCGCTGGCGCCGCACATACCGGCGGGTGCCGACGAAGGTCTGCTCGCGCGCCTCGCGCAGCCGATCCGCATCCGGGCCCGCCGGACCGCCCGCATCCAGGGCGGCGAGCACCTGCGCGTAGCCCAGCGCGCGCGACGCGGTGACCCCGTCGCGCAAACCCCGCTCCAGCAGTCCAACCACCTCGCCGACCAGACCCTGATCGAACATCGCGTCGGTGCGCTGAGCCAGCCGTTCGTCGAGAATCGTTGTGTCGCAATCCAACCCGACGATGGCGGTGTCCCACCGCGGCGCGCCGATCCGCGGCGCGGAGGCGGCGA
>NZ_QMEU01000105.1 GCF_003284975.1 Mycobacterium colombiense | reverse complement strand
CCGAGCGGCGGCGGAGGCGGTCCGACGCTGACGATCCAGGCGAACGCGATCGCCGCGACGGTACCGACCGCGCCGAGCAGGGCCCCCGCCACCCCGGCGCCGATCACCACGCCGGTGGGGTAGCGGCGTCGCTCTAACTCCGGCTGGGCGACCGGCGGCGGCACGGGTGCATTGGTGTTGATGTCGTCGTTCGTGGTCATGCCATGGACGTTAGAAGCCGGGGCTGAAATGGATCTGAAGAACCGCCCGACGAACGGCTCGTCACAGTGGGCAGCGCCCTTCAGGTTCGTTTCAGCACCGGCACCGACAATGGAGGGCATGACGGATTGCCTCCGTGCGGCCGGCCGGTTCAGCATCGGCACCCCGCGGGTGCTGGTCGTCGAGGACTCCGAGACCATCCGGGAAATGGTCAGCGAGGCGCTCACCGAGGTCGGCTATCACACCGATGCCCGCCGCGACGGCGACGGCCTGGAAGGGGTTCTCGACGGGATGCGGCCCGACCTGGTGGTGCTCGACGTGATGCTGCCGGGACGCGACGGGTTCGAACTGATCGACGTGATCCGCGAATGGGGTGACGTCGGCATAGTCTTGATCACGGCCCGCGACGGGCTGCCGGATCGGCTGCGCGGACTCGACGGCGGCGCCGACGACTACGTCATCAAGCCGTTCGAGCTGGCCGAACTGGTGTCGCGGGTCGGCGCGGTATTACGCCGTCGCGGACGCCTGTCCCAGGTGATTCAGGTGGGCGACGTCACGCTGGATCTCGGCGCCGGGGTGGCGGCGCGCGGCGGTCACCCGCTGGATCTGACGGCAACCGAGCTGCGGGTGCTGACCTTCCTGGTGGAGCAGCGCGGCCGGATCGTCAGCGCGGGCCAGATCCTGAACGGGGTGTGGGGCTACGACGCCTACGACCCCAACCTGGTGCAGGTTCATGTCAGCGGGCTGCGGCGCAAGCTCGAGGCGCACGGGCCGCGGATCCTGCATACCGTGCGCGGCATCGGCTACCGCCTGCGGGCCGAGCGGTCATGACGGCCGCGTCGAGGACACCGACGCCGTCGCTGCAACGTCGGGTGACGCTGGTGGTGCTAGCGCTGTTGGCCGTGCTGTTGGTGGTGCTGGGGGTCACCATCGACATCACCATGGGCGTTCTGGCCCAACGTAATCTGCACGACCGGCTGTTGGCCGCGACATCGCGCGCCGACGCGTTGAGCGCCGCGCGCACCTCACCCGATTTGCTCGCTGCCGAACTCAACGGTGGCGGGATTCGGGCGCTCGTCGTCACCGCCAACGGCAGCGCCTACGGTGACCGCGCGATCAGCCCCGAGCTGGGTGAGGGCGAGGTCGAACCGCCCCCGCTGTATCCGCCCCCGCCGCCCTACCCACCGCCGCCGTATCCGCCACCACCGCCGTATCCGCCACCGCCGTATGCATTTCCACCGCCGCCCGGCCCCCCGCCGGATGCCACCGCGACGGCAGTCGTGCACCCGCTGCCCGACGGCAGCCGGGTGATCCTGGTCGCCGACACCACGCAAACCACCCAGGTCGCGCATCAGCTGCGCGGGCTGATGATCGGGGCGGGCCTGGCGACCCTGCTGCTCGCGGCGCTGCTGCTGGTTGCGGTCAGCCGCGCGGCGCTGCGCCCCCTGGACCGGCTCACCGCGCTCGCCAACGCCATCACCACGGGGGACCGTGGCCGCCGACTGCATCCGGACCGCACCGACACCGAATTAGGCCGCGCCGCAAGGGCTTTCGACGGCATGCTGGACGCCCTGGAAACCTCCGAGCGCCACGCCCGGCGCGCCGCCGACACCGCCCAGCGGGCCGAGGCGGCAACCCGGCGATTTCTTGTCGACGCCGCGCACGAGTTGCGCACCCCGATCGCCGGCATTCAGGTCGCCGCCGAACAACTCGCGCACGGCGCCTCCGGCCATCGAGACGACGGGCAATACCGTCGGGCGAGCCTGCTGCTCTCCGACGCTCGCCGCGCCGGACGGCTCGTCTCCGACATGCTGGACCTGAGCCGCATCGATGCCGGGCTCGCGCTCGAGCTGCACGACGTCGACGTGGCCGCCGTCCTAGATGGCGAGGTCGACCGTGCCGCCATGCTGGCGCCGCAGATCAGCGTCAGCCGTACCGGCCTGACCACGCTGACCCTCAACGCCGACGCGACCCGCCTGTCGCAGATCGTGTCCAACCTGCTCGACAACGCACGCCGGTATACGCCGGCCGCCGGAGCCATCACCGTCGACCTTCGCGCACACGAGGACCTCGCGGAGGTGACCGTCACCGACACCGGGCCTGGCATCCCGGATGACCAGCGAAACAACATCTTCGAGCGGCTGGTGCGCCTGGACGCCGGTCGCGCCCGCGACCACGGCGGCGCCGGGCTGGGGCTGGCGATCGCGCGTGCTCTGGCCCGCGCCCACGGCGGCGACCTGGTGTGTCTGCCCCACGAGGGCGGCGCCCGATTCAGGCTGACGCTGCCGCGCAACGCCGGGCGATCGGAGTAGCTCATGTGTCGCGAGGGCGAAGACGCGCCCCTGTTTAGGTGTTGACGACGAGGCCGCGTTCAAACAGTGCAATCCGTGATCAATTCACTTCAGGCCCAAGGTGTTTGGCGGCTCGGCCGTACCGCACGGACAGTCACGATTGCTCCACATCTGCGGTCATGGCTACCAGCACGCGCCGGAACCGTTCGACCAGCTTTTCGATTCTGGCTGCGGTAAACACCTCAGTGTCGAATTCGACGCGTAGACCCAGTTCGTGGCCGGGCACGGCTTGTACCGAAAGCGGGTAGTGGTTGTATTCGCGGCTGCTGAAGCCATTGATGTTCAACTCGTCGACGGCCGATAACGCGGCGGTAGTCATCGGGTAGTTCTCGTATACGAATAGCGTGTCGAACAACTGGTCGTGCCCCGTTACGCGGTGGATCTCACTCAGGGCCAGGTGCTGATGGTCAAGCGTCTTGGCGTAGCTGCTTTGCAGCTGGTCCAGCAGGTTGGCGGTGGTCGTCTCCGCGCCGATGGTCGCCCGCACGGGGACCGTGTTGATCAGCAGACCCACCATCGATTCCGCGCCCGCCAAGTCGGCTGGCCGCCCCGACACCGCGGTGCCGAACACCACGTCGTGCTGGCCGGTCAGCCACGTCAGCAGCAGCGCCCACGCGGCCTGCAGGACGGTGCTGACCGTGGTGTGGTACGCGCGCGCCAGCTCGCCCAACGCCTGCGTGGTCTGCGCGGACACCCGGAACAACTCCGTAGCGCGCAGACCAAGCGCTGGGCGCCCCCCGGGTCCCACCAGGCTGGGAGTGTCGAACCCGGCGAGGACCTCGCGCCATGCCGTCCGAGCCGCGCCCCGATCCTGGTTAAACAGCCAGGTGACAAAGCTGCGATACGACGGGGCGGCGGGCAATCGCACGCCGCGATAGCAGGCGAAGATTTCGTGCAGCAAGATCGGCTTCGACCAACCGTCGAGCACGATGTGGTGGTTGGTGAGCACGAACCTGTACTGATCGTCCGCGGTGCGGATCGCGGCAGCCCGGAAGGGCGGCTGTCCGGCGAGGTCGCAGACCGCGGCGCGTTCGGCGGTACACAGCCGCTGTACCTGATCCTCGACATCAGCATCTGCCGAGTTCAGCTCGACGTACTGCCAGGCCAACGCCGAATCGGCGGGAATGACCTGCACCGGTTCAGTGAAGTCTTCGCAAAAACCGGCCACCAAGTTCGGATGGCGGGCGACGACGGCGTGCACCGCCTCGCGCAAGCGCTGCGGGTCAAGGACACCAGTCAGAGTGATGTCGAGCTGCACCGCATACAAGTCGGCACTGCCCTGCCCGTTGCCGCTGTAGTACAGCAAGCCCTGCTGCAGCGGGGTGAGCGGCAACACATCGCCGATCCGGTACTGCTGCGCCAGCTTGTCGAGGTCTTGCTGGGTGAGACGGGCCGGCGCGATGTCGGACGGGGTCAGCCCGCCCCCGCCGCGGCGCACGTGCGCGCAGATGCCCGAAAGCGCGTCGAACCACAGCTCGCTGAGCCGGCTGACCTGCTGGTCGTTCAGGGTCGAGCGCGCCCACGTCCAGTTGGCCTGCAGCTGCGGGCCGGCCTCGGTGTCCATGGTGCCGGCATTGACCTCGACGGTATGTGCCAGCGGCATCTGCACCGCGCCCGCAGCGCCGCCCAGCGCGAAACTGTTCTCGCTGAGTCGCCACAACTCACTGGAGAGCTCGGCCCCACCGCCCAGCCGACCCAGGTAGTTGAAGCCGATCACGGGGTCGGACCCACCCAGATCGAACTCAGGCGAAAGGTAGCGCAGCAGCCCGTAGGTCAGACCGTCGGGCAGGGCGCGCAGCTGCTCCTTGGCGTCCTTGATCACAGCGCCCAGTGCATCGTCACCCGCCAGCACCTGTTTCCAGGACAGGCCGCCGATCGGCCCCCCGAATTTCAGGGCTACCGGGTATTTGGTGGTGAACCAACCCACCGTGCGCGACAGATCGACGTGCGGGGCCCGTTCCTCCTGGCGGCCGTGGCCCTCCACATCGACGCCGACGGGGGTGCTGGTGCCGAAGAATTGCGTCCACGCCAGGCCGAACGCGATCAGCAAGATGTCCTGAATCCCGGCATGAAACGCCGCCGGAACCTCACCAAGCAGCCGGCGGGTCCTCTCGACATCCAGCGACACCGACAGTTGGCCGGCGCTGACGTAGGTGTCTCCCGGCTGTACCGGCGGTAACGGCGCGGGGAGTGCCGCCACCTGACGCCACGCCTCGGCCTGGGCCATCACGTCTGCGCTCTGCGCGTACTCGGCCAACAGCGACGACCACCGGGCAAACGATGTCCCCGGCGCCGGCAGCGCCACCGGCTGGCCACTGTGATGCTGGGCCCACGCAATATTGAGGTCCTCCAATAGGATTCGCCACGACACGCCATCGACGGACAGGTGGTGAATGATCAACGCCAACTGGTTCGTCGACCCGGCCCACACGGCGCGCAGCATCGCCCCGGCGCCCGGGTCGAGCCGTGACCGGGCCGCCACCAACGCTTCAGCCGACAGCGCGTCGACGGTGTCCACGCAGCCGGCGGCATCCACCGTCCCGGGCTCGGGCACCCACAACAACCAACTGCCCACACCGTCGTCGTCGACGCGCAGCCGCAACGTGGCGTGCCGGTCCAGCAACGACTGCAGGACCACCACCACGTCGGCCTGCGTGACCCCCGCGGGAGCTTGCAACACCATCGTCTGGTTGAACTGCTCGACCGCGCCGTCGACGCTGTGCAGCCAGCGCATGATCGGGGTGGCCACCACAGACCCGGTGCCCTGGTCGACCACGCCGTCGTCGTCGGCGACCACCGTGGCGACCTGCGCCAGCCGCGCCACCGTCTGTTCGACGAAAACATCACGCGGACGGCACATTACGCCGGCAGCGCGGGCACGAGCCACGACTTGCATCGACAGGATGCTGTCGCCGCCCAGATCGAAGAACGAGTCATCGACACCGACCCGCTGCACACCCAATACCTGGGCATAAACGCCGGCCAAGATGTCCTCAACCGCGCTGGATGGAGCGCGGTAATGGTCAACATCCTGGTATTCGGGCGCCGGCAGGGCGCGGACGTCGAGTTTGCCGTTGATCGTCAACGGCAGCGCCTCGAGCACGACGACCGCGGCCGGCACCATGTAGGTCGGCAACCGTTCTCCCAATTGGGTGCGGACCTCAGCCGGGTCGGCGGCCCCGGTGATGTAGCCCACCAGCCGCTTGTCACCGGGACGATCCTCGCGCGCGATCACCGCCGCATGATCGACGCCGTCCAGCCCGTCGAGGGCCGCCTGGATCTCGCCGAGCTCGATGCGATACCCGCGGATCTTGACCTGCTCATCGGCACGTCCGACGTAACGCAGCTGTCCGTCGACGCCCCACGACACCAGATCGCCGGTGCGATACATGCGCGCACCCGGTTGTCCGAACGGGCACGCCACAAACCGCGTCGAGCTCAACCCCGGCCTGCCCGCATACCCGGCGGCCAGCCCGGCGCCGGCCACGTACAGCTCGCCGACCACCCCGGCGGGCACGCGACGCAGCCACCCGTCGAGCACGAAAAAGGCAAGGTGGGCCAACGGCACCCCGATGGGGCTGGCATTGCTGTCGAGGTCGACGTCGACGATCTCGCGGAACGAGGCGTGCACCGTCGTCTCGGTGATGCCGTACATATTGATCAGACGGGGCGGTCCGGGGTGGTGTTTCAGCCAGGTCGCCAGGCGGGTCGGTTCGAGCGCCTCGCCACCGAACACCACCGTCTGCAATTTCAGCCGCTGTCCCAGGTCGGGGGAGAGCCCATCGGCGGCCTGTAGCGCATAAAACGCCGACGGCGTCTGGCTCAACACGCTGACTTGTTCACGAACGAGCAAGGCGTGCAACTCTTCTGGCGAACGCACCACCGAATCGGGCACCACCACCAACCGTCCGCCATATAACAGTGCGCCGAAGATCTCCCACACCGAGAAGTCAAACGCCAACGAATGACACTGCGTCCACACCTGCCCCAACGTCAACTGGCCGTCCAGCGTATGCAGCAACCTGGCGACGTTGTGATGCGGTACTGCAACGCCTTTGGGCGTTCCGGTAGTGCCCGAGGTGTAAATGATGTAGGCGATGTTCTCGGGCCCAACCGCCGGTAACGCGGTCTCGGACTGGGTCGTCACCGCTGGGTCGTCGACGTCGATGAGCGGCAAGCCGGACCGCTCCAGCCGTGACCGCACCTCGGCGGTGGTGACCACAGCGATAGGCGCGCAGTCGCCCAACACGAAATCCAGCCGCGTCGCGGGCACCGACGGATCGATCGGCACGTACGCCGCCCCGGTCTTGAGCACCGCCAAGATCACCATCACCGCTTCGGCCGACCGCGGTATCACCACCGCCACCCGCTGGCCCGGGCCCGCGCCCTGCCCAGCGAGCATGTGTGCCAACCGGTTTGCCGCTTCCTCGACCTCGCGGTAGGTCCACGAACGCTCGCCGCAGGTGATGGCGACCGCCTTTGGGTCGCGAGCCACCTGCGCGGCGAACAACTCAGGAATCGACACCTGCCCGCTTGGCCGCTGCGCCAGCACCGCCCGGTTGCCCCATGCATCGAGCCGCTCATGCTCGGCAACGTCGAGCAGATCGAGAGACGACAACCGCCCCGCGGGATCGGCGATCAGTGCCACCAGCAATCGCTGTAACCGGTCGATCAGGGTGTCGATGGCCGCACGGTCAAATGCGTCCGTGTCGAATTCGACGCGAAGGCTCAGTTCGTAGCCCGGCGTCGCCACCACCGAAAGCGGGTAGTGGTTGTATTCGCGGACGTCAAATTCGGTAACTGCCAAGTCATCTGCGCCCAACAGGGCGCCGGGGTCGACCGGGTAGTTCTCGTACAGGAAGAGCGTGTCGAACAGCTGATCGTGACCGGTGACGCGGTGAATCTCGGGCAGAGCCAGATGCTCATGTTCGAGCGTGTCGTTGTGGATGCGCTGCAGCTGCTCCAGCAGATTGGCGACCGTGGTCTGCGCGGTGGTGGTGGCCCGCACCGGGACCGTGTTGATCATCAGCCCCACAATGGATTCCGAGCCGGGCACTTCGGTGGGCCGACCCGAGACCGCGGTGCCGAATGCCACATCATGCTGACCGGTCAGCCACATCAACAGCTGCGCCCACGCTCCCTGCAACACGGTGCTCACGGTGGTGTGGCACGAGCGGGCCAGCTCGGTCAGGGCCGCTGTGGTCTCGGCGGACACCCGGAAGGACGCGACGTCGCGACGCCCTGCCTGGCCCGGCGTACCGATCAACGTCGGGGTCTCGAAACCCGCCAACACCTCGCGCCAAGCCTCGCGTGCGACACCGCGGTCCTGCCCGTCCAGCCAGGTGACAAAGCCGCGGTACGACGGAGCCGCGGGGAGCTGTTCGCCGTAGTAGCTGCCGAACACCTCCCGCATCAGGATTGGCAGCGACCAGCCATCCGCCACGATGTGGTGAATGGTGAGCACCAAGCGGTACTGGTCTGCTGCGGTGCGGATCAACGCCGCCCGGAAGGTCGGCTGGTCAGCCAGGTCGCAGACCGCGGCGCGCTCAGCAGCACATAGTCGCTCAATCTGCTGATCGGCGTGGACGCCGACGGGATTCAGTTCAATGTCCTGCCACGCGATCACGGGCTTGGCCGGGATCAGCTGCACCGGCTCACCGAAGCCTTCGCAGAAGCGTGCCATCAGGTTGGGATGCCGGTTGACGACCGTCTGCACGGCTTCGCGCAAGCGGTGCGCATCGAGGGAGCCGTTGAGTGTGATTCCGAGTTGCACGGTGTACAGGTCGTCCAGACCGGGCGCGAAGCTGGTGTGGAATAGCAGACCCTGCTGCACCGGCGTCAGCGGCAGCACGTCCACGACGTCGCCTTGCGAGCAGAGTTGGTCGATCTGCTCCTGGCTGAGGCGGGCAGGAGCGATATCGGACGGGGTGAGCCCGCCCCCACCGGCTCTGACGTGCGCGCAGATACCGGCCAGCGCTTCGAACCACAACTGGCTCAGCCGGCTGACTTGCTCGTCGTTCAGCACCGAGGGCGCCCACGTCCAGTTCGCCTGCAGGTGCGGCCCAGCCTCGGTGTCCATGGTTCCGGCATTGAGCTCCACCGTGTGCGCCAACCCGAGCGGCACCGCCGTTGCCACACCCGCAAACGTCAGGCTGTCCTCGTTGATCCGCCACAACTCGCCGGGCAGGTCGGTACCTGCGCCGAGGCGGCCCAGGTAGTTGAACCCGATCGTCGGGTCAGCCCCGCCGAGATCGACGTCGGCGTTCAGGTACCGGAGCAAACCATAGGTCAGCGAATCGGGAAGGGCGCGCAGCTGCTCCTTGGCATCCTTGATCAGAGCCCCCAGTGCGGCCTCACCGGCGACAACCTGCGCCCACGACAGGCCCCCGACCGTCAACGCGACCGGATATTTGGCGGTGAACCAGCCCACCGTGCGGGACAGGTCCACAGCGGGGGCCAGCTCCTCGTGGCGCCCGTGACCCTCGACGTCGACACCGATCGGCATACCGTCGCCGGTGTCGAGAAACTCCGCGAATGCCAACCCGAAGGCGATCAGCAAGATGTCACCGACACCGGCGTGAAACGCCGCCGGGACCTCGCCGAGCAGTTGGCGGGTGGTTTCGACATCCAACGACGCCGACAACTGGCCCGCGCTCTGGTAGGTGTCGACCTCGGGTTGCGCCGCCGGCAGCGCCGCCGGTACTGCCGCCACCTGTCGCCACGCGTCGGCCAGGGCCACTACCTCGGCGCGGCGCGCATGTTCGTCGAGCAGCGATGACCAACGCGCAAACGACGTCCCGCCCGTCGGCAACGCCACCGGCTGCCCGCTGTGATGCTGCGCCCAGGCGATGTTGAGGTCCTCCAACAGGATTCGCCACGACACGCCGTCGACGGCCAGGTGATGAACGATCAATGCCAGCTGTCCGGTGCAAGTCGCCCACACCGCGCTCAGCATCAGCCCCGCCGACGGGTTCAACCGCGACCGGGCCCGCACCAGCGCCTCACCCGACAACACCTCGACGCTATGCAGACATCCGCGCGCATCCACCGACCCGACTTCGGGTGCCGCCAGCGACCAGCCGCCGGCGCCGTCATCGTCGATGCGCAGTCGCAACGCGGCATGCCGATCGAGCAACGCCTGCAGGACGACCGCCACGTCGGCCTCGGTCACCCCCGCAGGAGCGGTGACCACCATGGTCTGGTTGAACTCGTCGATCGGGCCCTTGACGCTGTGCAGCGTCCGGATGATCGGGGTGGCCAGCACCGGCCCGACGCCGTCGTCGACGACGGCGGCCTCGCTCTCGGCCGTCGCCGCGACCCGCGCAAGGCGGCGTACCGTCTGTTCGACGAAAAGGTCACGCGGACGGCACATCACGCCGGCCGCCCGTGCGCGGGCCACCACCTGCATCGACATGATGCTGTCGCCGCCGAGATCGAAGAACGAATCGTCGATCCCGACGCGCTCGACCCCGAGGACTTGGGCGTAGATGTCGGCCAGGATTCCCTCGACCGCGTCGGCCGGGGCCCGGTACTCACCGGCGGTGAATTCGGGTGCGGGCAAAGCACGCTTGTCGAGTTTTCCGTTGACCGTCAACGGAATTGACGGCAACACCACCACCGCGGCGGGAACCATGTACGCGGGAAGCCGATCAGCCAGTGCCGCGCGGATCTCGATCGGGTTGGCGGTGCCGGTGATGTAACCCACCAGCCGCTTGTGTCCGGGACGGTCCTCGCGGGCGATGACCGCCGCCTGGTGCACCCCATCGAGGGCGGCCAGTGCCACCTGGACTTCGCCCAATTCGACGCGGTACCCGCGGATCTTGACCTGCTCGTCGGCGCGGCCCAGGTGTCGCAGCTGCGCGTCCGCACCCCAGCACACCAAATCGCCGGTGCGATACATGCGTGTCCCGGCGGGCCCGAACGGGCAGGCCACAAATCGCGACGCGGTCAGACCGGCACGACGCACATATCCCAGGCCCACGCCGCGCCCGGCCAGGTACAGATCGCCGACCACCCCGACCGGCACCGGTTGCAACCACTTGTCCAGCACGAACATCGCCGCCCCGGGGATCGGCGACCCGATCGGCACCAGACCCTGCCCCGGCGACAGTTGGGTACTCATCGACGCGCACACCGTCGCCTCGGTCGGGCCATAGGCATTGAACATCACCCGCCCGGGTGCCGCCCACCGATCCACCACGTCGGTCGGGCAGGCCTCACCGCCCACCACCAACGCCGTCGACTCCAACCCCTCCGGTGACAGCAGCGCTACTGACGACGGAATCTGGGTGAGCACGCTGACCTTCTCCGCGACCAGCAACGCGTGGAGTTCATCCGGAGAGCCCGCCACGGCCTCGGGCACCACCAGCAATCGCCTACCCCGCAGCAGCGCGCCCCAGATGTCCCACACCGACAAGTCGAAGGCCGAGGAGTAGCACTGCGCCCACACCCCCCCGGACGGCAGGCGCTCGTCGAGCGCCTCGATCAGCCATGTGACGTTGTGGTGAGTGATGGCAACGCCTTTGGGGGTGCCCGTAGTCCCGGAGGTGTAGATGATGTAGGCGACGTTCTCGGGTGCGGGCGTGGGAAGTGGAGTGTCGGGTTGGGCCTCGATGGCGGGATCGTGGGCCTCGATGATCAGCGGACCAAATCCGTGCAGCCGTGAGCGCAGGTCGGCCGTGGTGATCAGCACGGCGGGTGCGGCATCGGCGAGCATGAACTCCATTCGTGCCGACGCGTGCCCGGGGTCGACCGGCACATACGCTGCCCCGGTTTTGAGCACCGCCAGCATCGCCACGATCGCGTCAGCGCACCGGGGAAACAGCAGTGCCACAGTCTGTCCCGGGCCAACCCCATGGCCGGCCAGAAGGTGTGCCAACCGGTTCGCGGCCTTCTCGAGTGTCCGATATGTCATGGAGCGGCCGTCGAAGGTCACCGCTACCGCCCCGGGGGTACGGGCGGCGTGCTCGGTGAACACCACCGGAATCGACACCGGCATTGCCGGCTTTGTTAACGCGGCGCGATGCGACCACCCATAGAGCCGGGCGTTCTCATCCTCATCGAGTATTTCGATCGAGGAGATCGGCCGCTCGGGATCGGCCGTCATCTCCATCAACACCTGCTGCAGACGTGCCCCCAGGTAGGAGACGTCAAAGCTCGCAAACGGCTGTCCGCGGCCTGCGGTGCTGAGAAACAGCTGGTCACTCGACCCAATAAAGAAAAGCCCGAAGTGATCGGCGGGGCCGTTATTGGTATACGTCGCGGTTGCCGGAGCGCCACCAAGATCCAGGGTCAATCGAGACGGGATGAAATTGATACCGACCCTGTTCGCTGCTTGTCTGAGGTTGAGAAAGCCGCCTTCGTCGTGGTGGTGCACCGGAAACCGCTGATGCTTCAGCAACTTTCGTATCTGGGTATCCACATGCTGACAGAAATCGGCGACCGTGGTGTCCGGTGACGTCTGCAAGACCAGTGGCACCACTCCGGCGAGCATCCCCGGAAGTGTCTTTGACTCCGGACGCACCCGCCGGCTGACCGGGAAATCCAGCGCCACCTCGGAGCCGCCTCCCGACCACGCATGCACCAGGAGAGCGCATGCCGCTGTGGTGACCGAATAGCGACGGACACGCAGCTTTTTCGACAGTTCCTTCATGCGGCCGACAGCGAAGGCATCCAACTGAACTGACGCCGACGGCCCACAGGGGTCCCCATCGACCGTGGCGGGGGGCAGCTGGTAATCGTGTCCGCCTTCCGGCGGAAGGTTTTTGCTCCAGTACGCTTCGTCTTCCCGATAATCGGCGGATGCTTCGTATCCCGACTCGAGATCAACCAGGTCTCGCAGCGAGCCGAAATAGGCGGCAGGAACAGGCGATCCAGCAACCATGGCCGAATAGATGGTGGCAACGCGACGGCACATCAGCGCCATGCTCAGTCCGTCTAGGACGATGTGGTGGCAGCAGCCGAACAAATAGAATTCCTCGGCCTGCGTCTGGAACAGTGCGAACTTGAGTAACTGGCCGTTCAACGCCATCGGGGTGCGCTGGATGGAGGAAGCCCGGCGGCAGGCTTCCTGCACGGGATCGGGCGTGCCGACCAGGTCATGAAACTTAAGCTCGACATGCGGATCATCGATCGGCCGTTGAAGCACCTGGCCATCGACCTCGAAGAATGCCACCCTACTGGGTTCGGCCTCCGTCACCGTTTGGCGGATCGCCTGCTCGAGGACATCACGCTGTATCGCGCCGTCGATCCTTATCAACAGGCCGAGCTGCCACTCCGTACCGACATAGCCCGATTCCTGCGCGAGCCAGATGTCTAGTTGTCCGCGTGTCAGCGGCAGCGCCAGATCGTCACGGTTCATCGACTCCCCCAAAGCCTTACCCCCTCACCCCCCTGCCCCAGGGGTGTGGTTACTGATCGAAATCCTGCCCCGTAGTCAGCCGGCGGCGCAGAGATTTCGGCCTAATGTCCGCCACCTCTGCGCGATGTGATCCAGGCAGCGGCGGGCACGGCTTCCCCATCGACCACCCGCCACCCCACCGCAACGCCGGCGAAGCCTTCTCACAGACTGTGTTGCTCTTCATCATTCGCCAAGACAAACACTGCCGCATCGGGCACGGGTGCGTGCGGATTCCCGCGAGTGTCGGCGGGTTGCGTGGGGGAGATGATCGAGTGCTGAACGCCGGCGAGTGTCACCCGACCGGCTCGCGACCTAGCCAGGGCCCGGGTGAGAACCGGGAGCGGCGCTGATCAAGCCGCTCGACGGCCGCTCGACGGCCACCATGGCGACCTGGCCCGAACGCTGCTCGATCGAATCGACACATTGTTGGTGCGAATCGGCAACCCTCCCGCTCGCATTCGGGTTAAACTCGTTTTCGATTTGGAGGGGATTCACTGCCAGCCATGCGCCTGATCTCGGGCGATCACGCAGGCGCCGGTGGGACGCGAGTGTCGAGTTTTGCCGTTGGAGGGGGGCAATGAACCGACGACCGGACTACGTTTTCACTGAGCTCAGCTATCACACAGACGAGTGTGTTCCGGTAATACGACAGTATCTTGATTTTCTGGTCCAAGGCGATGGCCACAGAGCTCATTGCCCGTTTACCAGAGGGATGCTGGAAAGGCGCCAGTTTTACTACGATACAAGCGATTTGCTCCTGCATGAGGAGGAGTTTTTCCGGACGATAGCCGAGTTGCGTGACTTTCACGCCGGATATTCTGACCATTATTTGGTCGTCGGAGTCGCATATCAGAATGCGGAGAACTTCGTAGAAGCGGTCGCTGCCCAAGGCGAGGTTTGGCGACAGAAATTGAGACTTGAGCTCATAGCCGCGGGTCTGACGATTGCGTGGACCCATCCCAAAAATCCAATCGGCACCCACACGGATCGCGATAAACCTGCCGAACCTCTATGGGTAAGCGAAATTCCGCTGCTCATGCTCCGAATTCTCGACAAGGGTGACGAGCCGTTCATGCTGAGCGCCGATTCTAAGAGAGCGTTCGTGCTGGGCATGAGATATCACGAAACGATACCTGTCACCATGCGTCCGAGTGCGGTAAGTCCGCAGGTAGAGTCGCGCTACAAGCTGACCGCGCTGGTGACTCTGATGGATCATGTTCGGCTTTCCTCGGTCCGGTCGGTATCGGCCGATCTGGCCGGGAACCTTGTGTCGGTATTGAAAAGCGGAAAAACCTGCGAGCATACGTGGAGCCCCGAACTTGCGGTCTAGGAGGAGCGCAAAATGCCTGAAATTATTCGAGCTGCTGGAACTGTCAACCGGCCGGACCGCAAAATTTCTGCGAAGCGACCATCGTTCGGGCAGAGGAAAGGCTTAACGAACCCAAAACTGGGCCGCACCGGTCAGCACGATGTGGAAATCGACAGTGCACGCTAAATTCCAGCGCGTGACAACGCTGCATTCCGGCGAGTAGGTTATCGAGGTCTACCCCGGTGAACATCCTGGTTCGGGCCAGGTGGCTCCCGGGGCGAGCGTAGAGGGGGACTCGGCTAAAGTTCGCGCTGCCAGCAGGATAAAAGCGTCCCAGGGGACTCGTAAGCGATCACCTTCAGTGGTCGAAGCGCCCGGACCGGAAACCAACAGATGCCGAGGTCTGATCCGGCGTTTATCGGACAGCCCCGGCCCACGCCTAACCGCGCGAATCCGCAGGCATGGGCTTGCATATAACTGTCTTTATCGTGTTCACCTACATGACGGGACGGCGGATTGTTTCTTACGCGAATACGTATTACGAGCAAAGTCGAAACAAGGTGGTGCCACATGGATTTCCGTGCAGTGCGTCAGCGTCGTGTTCCTCACCGGGAGTTGTGGTGACTAGCGTCGACGTTGCTGCCCCCACCGAGCGGAGGTCACGGCGCGCTGGCGAGGTGGCCGCAGTCCGGCGAGGCTTCCCAGCTCCCAGGTTCGCGCGGCCGACCATCGCGGTGCCGACCGTCCTCGTCTGGCTTGGATCGCTCGGTGCGTGGTGTGCGGCGACGGCAGCGGTTCTCTGCGGGGTGAGTCGTTGGTGGTTGGTGGTCACCATCGTCGTTCAGGGTTTCGTGACGGTTTCTATGTTCATCGTGGCGCACGAATCGATTCACCACACCGTCAGCCGGCTCAACTGGATCAACCAGGTCTTCGGTCGCTTGTCGATGCCGTTCGTCTCGTTGTTCGGAACGTTTCCGATGCTTGCGTACACGCATCTCGCGCACCATCGCAACACCAACGAAGATATCCACGACGATCCGGACGCGTGGAGCATCACCGGCCCGCGTTGGCAGTTGCCGTTGCGCTGGTTGACAATCGATGCCTGGTATTGCCGCTTTTACGTAGCGCGCCTGCGCCGGCGCCCGCGCAAGGAAGCCCTGGGATTTGCCGTCTACCTCACCCTGGCCCTTGCCTTCGTAACCGCCATCCTGATTCTCGGCTATGGGCGAGAACTGGTGCTCATCTATTTCATCCCCCAGCGGATCGGGGTGGGCGTCCTCGCGTGGTGGTTTGACTGGCTGCCTCATCACGGCCTGGTCCCGGTACGGAGCGACCGATTCCGGGTCGCCCGGGTTCGGGTTGGCTGGGAGCGCGTTTTGTGTCCGTTGTTGATGTATCAGAACTACCACCTGGTTCATCACATCCATACCGCGATCCCGTTTTATCTGTACGTCAAGGCATGGAGGACCGCGGAATCCGACTATCTGGACCGAAACGTGCCGATCAGCACTGCGTGGGGGCAGGAAATGACGTCTTCGGAGTACCGCAGCTGGCGGGAGGACAGTCGCCGCGTCGTCGAAGCGGGTCGCGGTGATCGCATCTGGGAGATCGGTGGGTAGCCGCTGGCGGCGACCTCCCCACGAATCCCCGAGGTCGAGTTGTTGTGCGGTGAAACCGTGGTGGCCGCCTCGATCGCGGTGATGGAGGCGGCCACCTTCGGACGCGGCTAGCGCACAGCCGGTATCAGAATCCCGGCGGCGGCGGCGCCGGATGGAACGGCCCGCCCGGGGGCGGCGGTCC
>NZ_QMEU01000104.1 GCF_003284975.1 Mycobacterium colombiense | reverse complement strand
TTTACAAACCCTCCACAAGACGGCACCGCAGAAATGTCTGCGGTGCCGTCGATTTTGGTCGACATTCGCCGCCGCTCAGCTCGTGTCGTCTCATAGATAACATTAGGAACACACGTAACATCGGCTGGTGTCTCGCAGTCGTGCGCCGACGATGCTGCTCACCGCCATGGCGGCGACCGTCGTCCTCGTCTCGTGGGTGGCCGACACGACTCGCGATCGCGGCGCCGCCAGCCCGCGGCCGTCCCGCGGCACCCAACTGGTCGAACAGCCGCTGGTCGGGTTGGGGGCCGGCGTCACGGTCCGCGAAATCGGTCAGGCCACCCCCTTCTCGCTGGTCGCCCTCACCGGCGACCTGGCCGGCACGTCGACGCGCGTGCGGGCCAAGCACCGCGACGGCTCGTGGGGTCCCTGGTATCAGACCGAGTACGAAACCGCGGCACCCGACGGGGCGACAACGGCGGGGTCCCTCGAGGGGCCCCGCGGCACCGATCCAGTGTTCGTCGGCACCACCACGACGGTTCAGATCGCGGTCACCCGGCCGCTGGACGCCGCGGTGACCCAACCGCCCCCGGCGCCGCCGACCGAGAAACCCGACCTGGGCTATAAGCCGGCATCCCGGGAACAGCCCCTGGGGCAGAACATCTCGGCCGTCCTCATCTCCCCACCGCAGGCGCCGGCCGACACGCATTGGACACCACCGGCCGGAGTCTTGATGCCCGGCCAGGCCCCGCCCATCATCAGCCGCGCGCAATGGGGCGCCGACGAATCGTTGCGATGCGGTTCCCCGCAGTACGACAACGGGATTCGCGCGGCGGTGGTCCACCACACCGCCGGCAGCAACGACTATTCGCCGCTTGAATCGGCCGGCATCGTCAAAGCGATCTACACCTACCACAGCAAGACGCTGGGCTGGTGCGACATCGCGTACAACGCGCTGGTGGACAAGTACGGCCAGGTGTTCGAGGGCAGCGCGGGCGGGATGACCAAGGCGGTCGAGGCCTTCCACACCGGCGGATTCAACCGCAACACCTGGGGTGTGGCGATGATCGGCAACTTCGACGACGTGCCCCCCACCCCGATCCAGCTGCGGACCATGGGCCGGTTGCTGGGCTGGCGGCTGGGCCTGGACGGCGTCGACCCGAAGGCCACGGTGCAACTGGAATCGGCCGGCAGTCACTACACCACCTTCCCGGCCGGCGCCGTCGCGACGCTGCCGACGATCTTCACCCACCGCGACGTCGGGAACACCGATTGCCCGGGCAACGCGGCCTACGCGTTGATGGACGAAATGCGTGATATCGCATCGCATGTCAACGATCCGCCCGAAGAGTTGCTCAAGGCGCTGCAGGGCGGTGCGATCTATGACCACTGGCAGGCGATCGGCGGGATGACCAGCGTGCTGGGCTCGCCGACCTCACCGGAAGACAGCGCGGAGGGCGACGCCCGCTTCGTCACCTTCGCCCGGGGCGCGATGTACTGGTCACCCGAGACCGGCGCCCAGCCGGTCACCGGCGCCATCTACGACGCCTGGGGCTCGCAGAGCTATGAACGTGGCCCGCTCGGATTGCCGACCAGCGCGGAAATTCAAGAGCCGCTACAGATTACGCAGAATTTCGCGCATGGCACGCTCAACTACGAGCGGCTGACCGGAAACGTCTCCGAGGTGGTCGACGGGATCACCATTCCACTGACCACCGAATCCCCAAGCGGCCCAACGGTTCCGGCCGAGCACTTCTCGCTGCCGTCGCACCCGACGCCGACGTGACGCAGCCCTAAAGCCACCAGCGTTCTAGCACGCGGCCCACCCCGTCGTCGTTGTTGGCGGTGGTCACCTCGTCGGCGGCGGCCTGCACGTCGGGATGGGCATTGCCCATCGCCACGCCATGTCCGGCCCACCGCAGCATCGGCAGATCATTGGGCATATCGCCGAAGGCCACCACCTCCTCGGGGGTGATCTGCAACGGCCGTGCGATCTCGTCGATGCCGGTGGCCTTGCTGGTGCCCAACGGCACGATCTCGA
This sequence comes from Mycobacterium colombiense, assembly GCF_003284975.1. Classification (GTDB taxonomy): domain Bacteria; phylum Actinomycetota; class Actinomycetes; order Mycobacteriales; family Mycobacteriaceae; genus Mycobacterium; species Mycobacterium europaeum_A. The sequence continues at coordinate 14,452 of NZ_QMEU01000104.1, read as the reverse complement.
TCAGCCCGTTGTTGGTGGAGTAGGTGATGTCGCCCGCGATGCCGACGTGCTTGGCCAATTCGGCCGCCATGTCGGCGCTGCGGGCTCCGGACCGGCGGATGAGCAGCTTGATCGCCGGGGCGCTGAGCAGATCCTGGATCGACACCTCGGTGTTGTCCGGGTTCAGCCAGGCATGCTCGTAGCCCGGCGAGCTGACGAACTGAGGCGTGGCCGTGTCGTGCGCGCTTTCTCCGATCCGCTCGACGGCCAGACCGGCGCCCGGGATGACGCGGGTGGCCAGCTCCGCCAGCTCGGCCAGGGTGTCGACGCTCAGCGTGCGGGTGGACACCACCCGGTCGGTCGCGGCGTCGTAGATGACGGCGCCGTTGGCGCACACCGAGATCGGCGCGAAACCCAGCGCATCGACGACCGGAGGTATCCAGCGCGGCGGACGGCCGGTCGCCACCACGAACTGCGCACCGGCGCCCACCGCGGCGCGGATGGCGTCGCGGGTGCGCGGGGAGATCTTCTCGTCGTCGTCGAACAGGGTGCCGTCGACGTCGCAGGCGATGAGCGTCGGCAGGGTCATCGAGACCGTCCCCCTCGGCGGCTGGCCGGACGGCTCAATGCAGCCCGCTCTGGTTCTGCCCGGGCCGGGTCACGCCGTCGGTGCCGTACTTGCGCATTCGCTCCTGCAGCTCCGACAACCGCAGCGCCCGGGAATCCTCCTGCGTGGGCGCGCCGCCGCCCAGCCGCCGCGGCACCCAGAATTCGTCCTTCGGGTGCGGATATTCCTCCTGCACCCGGTACAGCAGGTCGTTCATCGCCGAACGCAACACCAGGTTGAGTTCCTCGGGTGTGCCGCGCGGCGGCAACGGCTGCCCGGCCGCCACCGTGATCGGGACCTTGTTGCGGAACACCTTCTTGGGATGGTCCTTGGGCCAGATCCGGTGAGCGCCCCACACGACGATCGGAACGATCGGCACGTGTGCGTCCAGCGCCATGCGCGCCGCCCCCGTCTTGAACTCGCGCAGTTCGAAGCTGCGACTGATGGTGGCCTCGGGATGCATCCCGATCAGCTCGCCCTCGCGCATGCGCCGCACGGCCACCTCGAAGGCGTCGTGCCCGGACCTGCGGTCCACCGGGATCAGCCGAGCGTGATTGATGACGTAGTTGACCGCCTTCACGTCGGCCATCTCCGCCTTGATCATGAAGTAGGCGCGCCGCCCGCGCTCGCGCACGGCCATCAGCGTCGGCAGCCAGTCCAGATAGCTGGTGTGGTTCTGCGCCAGCAAGGCGCCGCCGCGCGCGGGAATGTTCTCCAGGCCGTGGTAGGTGAACTTGGTCCCCTGCATCGCGACCATCGGCGGAACGATCCATTCCGCCAGCCGGTAGAACCCCTCGGGCATGTCTTCTCCTTCGCCTACTGCGACGGGCGCTCGGCCCTTTTGGCCGCGCGGGCCGCAGCCTCGGTTGCCTCGATGCGAGCGGCCTCGGCCAGGGTCGGCGCTGCGCCGCCCAGCCGGCGCGGCAGCCAATACGCTCCGGGCTCGCCCGGATAGTCCTCTTGCGCGCGGTGCAGCAAGGTGGTCATCGAGTCGCGCAGGGCGGCGTCGGTCTGCGCGATGTCTTCGCGCGCCCGTAACGGCGCGCCTACCTGCACAGTAATGGGTATCTTGGCGCGACCCACATTTCGCGGGTGATCCTTGGTCCAAATGCGCTGAGCCCCCCAGACGATCACCGGCACGATCGGGACGTCGGCTTCGATGGCCATCCGGGCGGCGCCGCTCTTGAACTCCTTGAGCTCGAAGCTGCGGCTGATGGTGGCCTCCGGATAGACCCCCACCAGCTCGCCCTCGCGCAGCCGCTGCACCGCCATCGCGTAGGCGCCCGCCCCGGCGCCGCGATCCACCGGGATGGTGCGGGTGTGCTTGATCAGGAAGTTGACCGCTTTGACCTGCTGCATCTCGGCTTTGATCATGAACCGCAGCCGACGCCCCCGGCGGTGGACGGCCAGCGCGACCGGCAGAAAGTCGACATAGCTGGTGTGGTTGATCGCCACCACGGCGCCGCCCCGCTCGGGGATCTGCTCCTCACCGCGGTAGGTGATCCTGGTGCCGGTGGCCTTGACGACCAGATGAGCCAGCAGCTCCAAGGCGCGGAAGGTCGGCTCCACCATTGATCACGACTCCGGCGCCCCTGCAGACCGGGCCCGCCGCGCCGCCCGGGCGGCCGCCTCCTCGGCCTCCAGCTGGGCCGCCTCCGCCAACGACGGCGCGCCCCCGCCCAGCCGATGGGGCACCCAGAACTCACCGGCGGGGTGCGGCCCGTACATCTCCTGCGCCCGCTCCAGCAGATGCTGCATGCGCGAGTGCAGCAGCCCCTTGAGCTCCTCGATGGCCAGCGTCGGCTCGATCGGTTCGCCGACCAGCACGATGATCGGAACCTTGGGCCGCCAGAGCTTTTTCGGGTGGTCCTTGGTCCAGATCCGCTGGGCGCCCCAGACGATGTGCGGAACGATCGGCACCCCGGCCTCGACCGCCATCCGCGCGGCGCCGGATTTGAATTCCTTGATCTCGAAGCTGCGGCTGATCGTGGCCTCGGGGTAGACGCCGACCAGCTCACCGTCCTTGAGGTGGCGGACGGCGGCTTCGAAGGAGGCGGCGCCGTCCTGGCGATTCACCGAGATGTGCCGCAGGCTGCGCATGATCGGCCCGGTGACCTTGTGGTCGAACACCTCCTGCTTGGCCATGAACCGCACCTTGCGGCCCAGACCCTGCTGGTAGGCCGGCAACCCCGCGAAGGTGAAGTCCAGGTAGCCGGTGTGGTTGATCGCGATAACCGCCCCGCCGCTTGTCGGCAGGTTCTCCACGCCCGCGATCGTGATCTTCAGGCCCTGGATGCGCCACACCAGGCGGGCGAGTTGAATGACAGTCCCGTAAACCGGTTCCACAGCAGTTCAGCCTAATGCTCCCGGCAACGTGCCGCCCCAACAGCCGAGAATCCAAAAGCGCCACAAGGAGGCCCTCGTTGTCCGCCCCGTCATCCCCACCCCCGGTACCTGCGATCGTCGACCGGTTCGCCGCCGGCCGGCCGGTGCGGGCGGTCTGGGTCAATGAGCTCGGCGGAGTGACCTTTCGGGTGGGTGCTGACACGGCTGCTGGGGAGGCCACCGCCGGCATTGAATTCATCAAGGTGGCTGAGCCCGGCGCCGCCGACTTGGCCGGTGAGGCGCACCGCCTGCGGTGGGCACGTCGCCACCTGCGGACGGTGCCGGAAGTGCTCGGCCACGGGATGGCCGGGGACCATTCGTGGTTGCGCACTCGGGGGCTCCCCGGCCTGTCGGCCGTGGATCCACGGTGGCTGGCGGCACCGGATGTCGCGGTGCGCGCAATCGGTGCGGGTCTACGCGCATTGCATGACCGACTTCCGGCCCACGCGTGCCCCTTCGACTGGTCGGCGAACGTCCGGCTGGCCGCATTACCGGCGGCAGCCCGGTCGGCGCTTGCTGAGCCACCGCCGGTCGACCGGCTGGTGGTCTGCCACGGCGATGCATGCGCGCCGAACACGTTGATCGACGGCCGGGGCCGCTACAGCGGACATGTTGATCTCGGCGATCTCGGTGTGGGCGACCGGTGGGCCGACCTTGCGGTGGCAACGCTGTCGCTGGGCTGGAACTATCCCGGCCGGGGGTGGGAGGGGGAATTCTTCGCCGCATACGGCGTCGAGCCCGACCCCGTGCGCATCGACTACTACCGGCGGTTGTGGAACGCCGACGGTGCCGGTTCGCGCTAAGCTCGGGGGCTGAAAAGCCGTCATCCCCGGCCGAGGCCGCAGAAGCCTTTCGAAGGCCTTCTACCGGCCCCAGGAAGGTATCAGTGCAGGTCACCAGCGTCGGCCACGCCGGATTTCTGATCCAGACCCAAGCGGGCAGCATCCTGTGCGACCCCTGGGTCAATCCGGCCTACTTCGCGTCCTGGTTCCCCTTCCCGGACAACAGCACGCTGGACTGGGACGAGCTGGGTGACTGCGACTACCTGTATGTGTCGCACCTGCACAGGGACCACTTCGACGCGAAGAATCTGGCCGAGCACGTCAACAAGGACGCCGTGGTGTTGCTGCCGGACTTTCCGGTGCCCGACCTGCGAAACGAACTGCAAAAGCTGGGGTTTCACCGATTCTTCGAGACCGGCGATTCGGTAAAACACCGGATCGCCGGCCCGAAGGGCGAGCTTGACGTCATGATCATCGCGCTGCGGGCGCCCGCCGACGGTCCGATCGGCGATTCGGCGCTGATGGTTTCCGACGGCGCGACAACGGTTTTCAACATGAACGACGCCCGGCCGGTGGATCTGGACGTGCTGGCCACCGAATTCGGGCACATCGACGTGCACCTGCTGCAGTACTCCGGGGCGATCTGGTACCCGATGGTCTACGACATGCCGGCCCGCGCCAAGGAGTCGTTCGGCATCCAGAAGCGGCAACGCCAGATGGACCGCGCCCGCCAGTACCTCGCCCAGGTCGGGGCGACGTGGGTGGTGCCGTCCGCGGGGCCGCCTTGCTTCCTCGATCCGGAACTGCGCCACCTCAACGACGACCACGCGGATCCGGCCAACATCTTCCCCGACCAGATGGTGTTCCTGGATCAGATGCGCAAACACGGCCACGACGGCGGCCTGCTGATGATTCCCGGGTCGACCGCCGATTTCACCGGCTCGCAGCTCAATTCGCTGATCCACCCGCTGCCCACCGATCAAGTCGAGGCCATCTTCACCACGGGCAAGGCCGACTACATCGCCGACTACGCCGAGCGGATGGCGCCCGTCGTCGCCGCCGAGCGGGCGAGCTGGGCACCCGCCACCGGGGAGCCGCTGCTGGAACCGTTGCGCGCCCTGTTCGAGCCGATCATGTCGCAAAGTGATGAGATCTGCGACGGAATCGGCTATCCCGTCGAACTGGTGCTGGGGCCGGAAACCGTGGTCCTGGACTTCCCGAAACGTGCTGTGCGGGAACGCATCCCGGATGAGAAGGTGCGCTACGGCTTCGAGATAGCACCGGAGCTGGTTCGCACCGTGCTGCGCGATCGCGAGCCGGACTGGGTCAACACCATCTTCTTGTCGACCCGGTTTCGGGCCTGGCGTGTCGGCGGCTACAACGAGTACCTGTACACGTTCTTCAAGTGCCTGACCGACGAACGGATCGCTTACGCCGACGGCTGGTTCGCCGAGACGCACGACGACTCGGCGTCGGTCACGCTGGACGGCTGGGAGATTCAGCGCCGCTGCCCGCACCTCAAGGCCGACCTATCGAAATTCGGCGTCGTCGAGGCAAACACGTTGACCTGCAACCTGCATGGCTGGCAGTGGCGATTGGACGACGGTCGCTGCCTGACCGCCAAGGGCCACCAGCTGCGGAGTTCGCGGGCGTGAGCGCATCTTACGACGACGGCCTGATCCAACTGGATCGTGCGGCGATCACGTTGCGCCGCTACCACTTTCCTTCCGGTACGGCGAAGGTGATCGCGCTCGACGCGATCCGCGGGTACAAGGCCGAGCAGCTCGGCCTTTTCACCCAGCGCTTCCGGATCTGGGGCAGCTCGGACTTCCGCCGCTGGTTGCCGCTGGACATCGGCCGCCCGCTCAAGTCGACGTTGATCACGCTGGACGTGCCGGGCACGCGGCCCAGCCCGGCGTTCACGCCGGCGCGTCCCGAAGAGTTCACCGCTTTGCTGGACGACCTGCTCGGCCGGCGCGGCTAGGACGCCCCCGCGCCCCCGCGGTCGGCGAGCGCCTGGCGCGCCGCGTTGTAACCGGGGATGAAGGTGATGCCGGGGCCCCCGTGACAGCCGGCGCTGCCCAGATACAGGCCCTCGATCGGGATCGGCTGGCCGAGGAAGCCCCGCGGGCCGGGCCGGTTGGGCCCGATCTGGTTGGCGTTCAACAACCCGTGGCAGTAATCCCCGCCGGGCGCGCCGAACATCACACCCATGTGCCTGGGCGTGAAGGTGGTGTGCCGGATGATGCTGCGTTCGAAATTAGGGGCGAGCCTGGTGATCTTGTCGATCACCCGCTGGCCCATCTCGACCTTGGCCTGCCCGTAGTCGACGTCGCCCTCGATCGGGAAGAACAGCGCGAACGCCGACGCGGCGTGCTTGCCGTCGGGTGCAAGGTCCGGGTCGTTCTGCGACGGGATCTGTAGCACGACGGTCGGGTCGGCCGGGACGATGCCGCGCCGCGCGTCCTCCCATTGCTGCTGGACTTCCTCCGGCGTGCAGAACAGACCGATCGAGGCCTGCATGGCCGGTGAGTTGAGGGCCTCATACGGCGCGGCGAAGACGGGCGCCTCCTCGAGCGCGAAATGCATCTGCAGGTAGCTGCCGCGGTGGTCGATGCGGGCATAGCGTTCCCGAATATCGGCGGGCAGCGCGCCCTGTTCGATCATCTCGTTGAGGGTGACGTCCGGCGCGATGCCGGAGACGACGATCGGGGCGTGCAACGTCTCGCCCGCCTCGGTGCGCACGCCGGTCACCCGCCCTTCGGCGACGAGGATCTCGGTCACCTTGGTGCGCAACCGAAGCTCGCCGCCATGACTTTCCAGCACGTCGCACAGGTGCGCGGTGAGCGCGCCGATGCCGCCGCGCAGCTTCTTCATCTGCATGGTGTCGCCGTCGGGCACGCCGAGCCCGAAGGCGAGCGCGGCCGCGCTGCCCGGCGTGGCCGGGCCCCGGTAGAGCGTGTTGACGGCCAGCACGGTCATCGAGCCGCGGATCGCACCGAACTTCTCGCGGTCGGGCAGATAGCGGTCCAACACGTCGGTGACCGAGCCGAACAGCATGTCGTCGATCGCCGAGCGCTCGAATTCGTTTGTGGCGCAGGCATACATCTCATCGATGCTTTTGGGGAGTGTGCCGGCTTCGAACCGGCCCAGCGCGCGGGTCGGGCCCTGGCTCCACGCCATCAGCCCCGCCATCCCGTTGACGGCGTCCGCGCCGTGCACCTCGTTGAGATGGGTGAACAGCTTGACCGGGTCGCTGTACTGGATCAGCGGATCGTCGCCGACGCCGCGGACCGCCACCGACATCACGTCCAAGTCGATGGTCGGCAGGGTGTCCAGGCCCAGCTCGTCGACCACCACCTGCGACGTCGGGAACTGCACCGAGCCGGCGATCTCGAACTGGTATCCGTCGAAAAGCTCGACGGTGGAGGCCATGCCACCCGCGTAGAGCTTGGGATCCAGGCACACCGTGCGCAGCCCGGCCTTTTGCAGCAGCACTGCCGCGGTGAGCCCGTTGTGCCCGGCACCGATAACCATCGCGTCGTATTCAGTCATGTCCTGCCCTCCGAAAGGGAGGCTCGCACGACCGCAAAGTTTTGTCAATTATGACGAAACTGCAGTGGTCCACGTGCCGGAGATCCCGCCGCGCAGCGACTCGAGCGCCACGTGGGTGATCCGGGCCAGTTCGCCGAGCGACCGATCGTCGCCGACCATCCAGGCCTCCATGGCGCCGAACACCGCGGCCGCGATGCACCGCGCGGTCACAGTGACCCGCAGCCGCACATCCGGCGTTCGATCGGTCGCGCCACTGCGCCGGCGCAGCTGCTCCTCGATGGCGTCGGCCAGGTCGGCCTGGACGTCGCGGATGTGGCGGACGATGCGGCCCTGGTCCAGGTCACCGCCCCGCAGCGCGGCGATCTTCGTCACGGCCTCAACGTCATACGGGAAGGCGAAGACGGCCGCCTGCACCGAGTCGATGACCGGCTCGTCGACCGGCCTGGCCTCCAGCGCCGCGCGAAACCAGTGCAGCCCGGTGTAGTCCGCGAACAGCAGGTCGTGCTTGGAGCTGAAGTGGCGGTAGAACGTCCGCAGCGACACCCCGGCGTCCGCGGCGATCTGCTCGGCCGACGTGTCCTCCACGCCCTGGGCCAGGAACCGCACCACGGCGGCCTGGCGCAGCGCTTCGCGCGTGCGCTCGCTGCGCGCCGTCTGAGCGGGCCGGACCATGGCAGTAAGGTATCAAGAAAGTTTTTGACAATATTGACAAAACTTCCGAACCCGGGTGAGACTGCGCCCATGGTCTCGCTACTCACTCACGCGGTACTCGGACTGGCGGTCATCAGCTGGATCGTTCTGGCCAACAGAGGAGTCTTCGCCCGGCCGGCCAGCGGCCCGCTGTTCTCGCCAATGGAAGTCGTGTACTACGTCGTCGGCATCGCGTCGGTCGCCCTCGGCTGGTACTTCAACATCACCTACGTGCAGCAGTACGCGCACGGATCCACCAATCCGCTGTGGGGCGAACACGGCAGCTGGTTCGAATACATCAGGCTGATGTTCACCAACCCGGCCGCCAGCTCGGCCAGCCAGGACTACACGATCGCCAATGTCGTTCTGCTGCCGATCTTTACGATCGTGGACGGCTACCGCAGAGGCCTGCGCCACCCGTGGCTGTACTTCGTGTCCAGCCTGTTCACCAGCTTCGCGTTCGCGTTCGCGTTCTACTTCGCCACGATGGAGCGGCAGCGCCGCCACGAGCGCGACCGTGCGACGGTAGCCGCTTAGCCGATCGGTTTGGCGGCCCGCCATTTCTGCCGGCCACCCTTGACCTCGGTGTGGATGTCGGTGAATCCCGCCGCCGCAAGCCGCGCCGGCAGGTCGGTTGGCGGGATCGGGTTGTAGGTGTCGGCGACGTGCAGCAGCCGAAATGCAAGGGACGGGACGCCGTCGCTGCCGGCGAAGACCCCGCCCGGTTGCAGCACGCGGAACGCCTCGGCGAGCAGGCGGTCCTGCAGTTCGGCGCGGGGCACGTGGTGCAGCATGGTGAAGCACACCACCGAGGTGAAATGGTCTGCGGGCAAACCGGTTTCGCTGCCATCGCCGTGGATGATGCGCGCGCGATCACCGTAGCGGCGCTGCAGACGATCGGCCATCGCCCCGTCGACCTCGACCGCGGTCAGCGACGCCGCCCGATCGAGCAGCGCACGCAGCGTCGCCCCGTAGCCGGGACCGATTTCCAAAGTCCGCGCGCCCAATTCGACGTCCCGCAGGGCCCACGGCAACAGCTGATCGGCCACCGCCTGCTCCCAGCCCACGGAGCTACAGCGCCGTCGGTGCAAAAGATTCATCGCCATACCGAGAACGTTAGGCGCCGACATGGAGTGCGGGCTTCCGATATCCTGCCGTGATATGTCGGAATTCAGCCACCACGGGGTGGCGACTTCGTCGCAGACGTTGCCGCCGGGATCCCACATCGAGCGGCACCGCCATCCTTTGCACCAGATCGTCTACCCGTCCTCGGGTGCCGTCTCGGTGACCACCCCGACCGGAACGTGGATCACGCCGGCGAACCGCGCGATCTGGATACCCGCGGGGTGCTGGCACGAACACAAGTTCCACGGCACCACGCGGTTTCACGGCGTCGCGCTGGACCCCGACCGCTACCGCCGCGGCCCCGCGGCCCCCGCCGTGCTGGCGGTCAATCCCTTGATGCGCGAACTGATCATCGCGTGTTCGCAAACCGATGGCACCGACACCGACGAGCACCACCGGATGCTGGCCGTGCTGCATGACCAGTTACAGGCCGTCGGCATCGGGGAGGCGCTGTGGGTTCCCACACCGGTCGACGGCCGGCTGCGCCAAGCGTGCGCGCTGATCGCCGACAACCTGCGGGAGTCGTTGTCGCTGCGGCAGATCGGTGACCGGCTCGGGGTCGGCCAGCGCACGCTGAGCCGCCTGTTCAGCGACGAACTGGCGATGACGTTCCCGCAGTGGCGCACCCAGGTGCGGCTGCAGCACGCCCTGGTGTTGCTCGCCGAGCGGCGCGACGTCACGTCGGTGGCGGCCGAATGCGGTTGGGCCACACCGAGTGCATTCATCGACACCTACCGGCGAGCCTTCGGGCATACGCCCGGCCAGGTGGCGGCGAAGGCGCGCTAGTTATCGGTGGCCACCCGGCTCGAGCACCTCGGTGCCGACGAACGGCACCAGGGCCTCGGGCACCCGCACGCTGCCGTCGGGCTGTTGGTGGTTTTCCAGGATCGCCACCAGCCACCGCGTGGTGCCCAGCGTGCCATTGAGCGTGGCGGCGGTCTGCGGTTTGCCCGCCTCGTCGCGAAAGCGGGTGGCCAGCCGGCGCGCCTGGAACGTGGTGCAGTTCGACGTGGACGTCAACTCGCGGTAGGCGCCCTGCGTGGGAACCCAAGCCTCACAATCGAATTTGCGTGCGGCCGACGAACCCAGATCGCCCGCGGCCACGTCGATCACCCGGTACGGCACCTGGATGCGGGCCAACATCTCGCGCTGCCAGCCCAGCAGCCGCTGGTGTTCCGCCTCGGCGTCCGCGGGGGTGCAGTAGACGAAGCCCTCGACCTTGTCGAACTGATGCACCCGAATGATGCCGCGGGTGTCCTTGCCGTAGCTGCCGGCCTCACGGCGAAAACACGACGACCACCCCGCGTACCGCAGCGGCCCGCCGGACAGGTCCAGGATCTCGTCGGCGTGGTAGCCGGCCAGCGGCACCTCCGAGGTGCCCACCAGGTAGAGGTCGTCGGCCTCCACGCGGTAGACCTCGTCGGCGTGGGCGCCCAGGAACCCGGTGCCGGCCATCACCTCCGGGCGCACCAGCACCGGCGGGATCATTGGGATGAAGCCGTTCTCGACGGCCAGCCGCAACGCCAGTTGCAACAGGCCCAGCTGGAGCAGCGCGCCCTTGCCGGTCAGGAAGTAGAACCGCGACCCGGACACCTTGGCCCCGCGCTGCATGTCGATCAGCCCGAGTGACTCGCCGAGCTCCAAGTGGTCCTTCGGGTCGTCGATCGCAACGGGCTCGCCGACCACGTCGAGCACCGCGAAGTCGTCCTCGCCGCCGGCGGGCACCCCGTCGATGACGACGTTGGAGATCGCCATGTGCGCCGCGGTGAACGCAGCCTCCGCGTCGGCCTGGGCGGCTTCGGCTGTCTTCACCTGCTCGGCCAATTCCTTGGCGCGCGCCAGCTTGGCCGGGCGCTCCTCGGGAGAGGCCGCCCCGACGCTCTTGCTGGCGGACTTCTGTTCGGCCCGCAGCCCGTCGGCCGACGAAATTGCGGCCCGGCGGGCGGCGTCGGCCGTCAACAGCGCGTCTACCAGCGCCGGGTCCTCCCCACGACTGAGCTGGGAGCGGCGCACGGCATCGGGGTCTTCCCGGAGCAGCTTCAGGTCGATCACGGCCCTGAGACTACTTTCACCGGTTCGGGGCGGCTGGCGGCGCATCCACGGTGGAAAGTCGCAGGACTCACATCCGTAACTTTTGTCACCGGTCTCAGGCGCTCCTGTCAGAATGGAGCGGATGTCGCAAGCGCCCGAGAAGGAACTTTCGGAAGCCCGGGAAACCCGGGCGGTCGAGCCGTCCGAACAGCAGCCGTCGGCCTTCGGTTGGCCGCGCAGCCTGCAGGCCCGGGCGACCCGGCGCGCGCTGCTGCTGACCGCCCTCGGCGGCCTGCTGATCGCGGGGCTGGTTACGGCGATACCGGTCGGCGGTCCCGGGTCGGGCCGGTTCCTCGACAGCAGCCCGGTGCGCAGCACCGGAACCAAGAGCGACGCCGCCTTCAACCGGGCCGCCACCGGGGAGTGCCTGATGTGGCCGGAGACAACCCCGGAGTCGGCGAGGATCGTCAACTGCGGTGACGACCACAAGTTCGAAGTCGCCGAATCGATTGACATGCGGACATTCCCGGGCTCCGAATACGGGCCCAACGCCGCACCCCCGACGCCCGCGCGCATCCAGCAGATCACCCAGGAGCAGTGCGAGGCAGCCGTCCGCACCTACCTCGGGCCCAAGTTCGATCCGAACAGCAAGTTCACCGTCAGCCTGCTGTGGCCCGGCGACCGGGCCTGGCGCCAGAACGGCGACCGTCGGATGCTGTGCGGCCTGCAACTGCCCGGGATGAACAACCAGCAGCAGGCCTTCAAGGGCAAGGTCGCCGACGTCGACCAGTCCAAGGTGTGGCCGGCCGGCACCTGTCTGGGCATCGACTCGGCGACCAACCAGCCGACCGACGCGCCCGTCGACTGCGCGGCGCCGCACGCCATGGAGGTCACCGGTACGGTCAACCTGGCCGAAAAATTCCCCGGTGGCCTGCCGGCCGAGCCCGACCAGGACGGCTTCATCAAGGATTCGTGCACCAAGATGACCGACGCGTACCTGGCGCCGGTCAAGCTGCGCACCACCACCTTGACGCTGATCTACCCGACGGTGCCGCTGGCCAGTTGGACGGCGGGCAGCCGCGAGGTGGCCTGCAGCATCGGCGCGACGCTGGGCAACGGCGGCTGGGCCACCCTGCTGAACAGCGCCAAGGGCCAGCTGCTGATCAACGGTCAACCGCCGGTACCGCCGCCCGACATCCCCGAGGAGCGGCTCACCATGCCGCCGATCCCGCTTCAGGTCCCGGCTCAGCCGCCGTCCAGCCAGTCCGGCGCCGGCACCGGCTCGGCCCCGGAGATCCCGCCGAACAACCAGCACCTGCCCGGCCAGCAGCCCGCGCAGCAACCCCAGCAGCAGGCCCCGCAACAGCAGGCGCCCGCCCAGCAGGCACCGCCGGCGGACAACGGCGCCCCGCCGGCCAACCCGGCACCCGAGGCACCGGCGCCCGCGCCTCCGCCACCGGCGAACCCCGCACCCGAGGCACCGCCCGCCGCGCCCCCGCCGGGAGGCTAGGCGGGTGTCCGTCCGGATGGATCCGCAACGCTTCGACGAACTGGTCTCCGACGCCCTCGACCTCATCCCGCCCGAGCTGGCGGCCGCCATGGACAACGTCGTCGTGCTGGTCGAAGACCGCCATCCCGAGGACGCCGAACTGCTCGGCCTGTACGAGGGGGTGGCGTTGACCGAACGCGACTCCGACTACTCCGGATCCCTGCCGGATGCCATCACCATCTACCGCGACGCGCTGCTGGACGCCTGCGAATCCGAGGACGAGGTCGTCGAGGAGGTGGCCATCACGGTGATTCACGAAATCGCTCACCACTTCGGCATCGACGACGACCGGCTGCACCAGCTGGGCTGGGCCTGAGAATCTGGCGCGGCGCCGGGATCGCCGGGCGCGGCATCCCGACTTTGTCCGCGACGGGTGCTATGAACTGACCTATGAGCATTGACTGCCGCGACTGTCGGGCAGGCTTAGATCACTGTCACGGCACCATCATTCGCCACGCACTGCACCGGTCGGAATGCACGGAGCCGGATTGCTTCAGTCCCGAGCTGTTGCCGCACGCCTTCGTGATCGACTGCGACGCCGTCGGGTGCGTGTGCACCGAAGTGATCGCCCTGGCCGTCTGACGGGTCAACCCATCGGGTCGGCGCTGGACCGCACCGCGTCCGCGACCGGCGTCGCCTCTTCCCCCGGGTAGAACGGCGGGGTCAGCGTTCCCCAACGCACGCAACTCCACCGCCCGTCGGTGATCGGGGTGAGGGCCACCGATTGAGCGTTGTCCAGGTGATTGTCCAGCGCGAACTCGGCGTCGACACCCGCCAGCACCGCCGCGGCCAGCCGGATCGCCGCGCCGTGGCTGACGACGACGATGTCGCCGTGGAAGTCGCGGTCGTCGAGGTAACGCAGGCGCAGGTCGGTGAGCACCGGGACGTAGCGGTCCAGCACGTCGTTGCCGGTCTCGCCGCCGGGAAGCGCCACGTCGAGCTCGCCGTGATGCCACCGCTCGTAGATCGCGTTGAACTCGGCGACCGCGTCGTCGTCGTTGCGGTTTTCCAACCGCCCAACCTGGACTTCGTGGACGCCGGCCACCTCGATCGGGGGCACGTCGACCTGGCCGCCGATCACCTCGGCCGTCTGCGAGGCCCGGGTGGCCACCGAATGCGCGAGCATCGCCGGGCGCCCCGACCCGCGGGCGAATGCCCGGGCCTGGTCGCGACCCAACGGCGTCAACTCCGCACCCGGCGGGCGGGTGTCGAGCCGGCGCTCGACGTTTCCGTATGACTGGCCGTGGCGCACCAGGATCAACCGGCCGCTCACCGCCGCGCTCCCCCGGCGGACTCGTCGCGCTTGCCGTCCAGCAGCTGCTGCAGCCAGCGCGCGGCCTCGTCGGCCGACGGCGGCAACGCCCCCGCCGGCGAGCCGGTGGGCCAGGAACCGAGATAACGCACATCAGCACAACGACGGTGCAGCGCTTTGAGTGCCTCGGCGACGGCGTCGTCGTCGATATGGCCGACGCAATCGGCGAAGAAGCGGTAGATGCCGAGACCCGTTCTGGTTGGCCGGGATTCGATGCGGGTGAGGTCGATGCCGCGGACGGCGAATTCGGCGAGCGCGGCCAGCAGCGCGCCAGGCGCGTTGTCGATGCGCAACACCACCGAGGTGCGGTCGGCTCCGGTGCGTGCCGGCGGCGGGCCCGGCCGCCCGACCAGAAGGAAGCGGGTCCGGGCGTTGGATTCGTCGACCACACCCTCGGCCAGGGTGCCCAGGCCCCAATGCGTGGCGGCCAGCGGCGA
>NZ_QMEU01000103.1 GCF_003284975.1 Mycobacterium colombiense | reverse complement strand
ACATGGAATCCGACTTCGGCGTGCCGCCGGATTTCGGTGACGAGGAGGAGCTGGCCGCGGCTGTCGCATCCGCACAGGGCGCCGGGGCGCTCGGATTCACCGGAACGACACAGCGGCAGAAGGCTTTTCAGGCGGCCGGGTTGACCAAGCTGGCCGACGACGACTTCGGCGGCGGCCCACGCATGCCGATGGTGCCCGGCACGTGGGAGCACGAGGCCGGCAACCCAACGGGCCCAACCGAGCCGGGGAAAGGGGGGTAAGGCGGTCAGCCAGATGCAGGTGAATTACCGAATCCCCAACGGACGCAACAGAAAGGAATCAACATGAGTATGTTGGACGCTCACATTCCGCAGTTGGTAGCCGCACAGTCGGCCTTCAGCGCCAAGGCGGCGTTGCTGCGCAGCACGATCAGCCAGGCCGAGCAGGAAGCCATGTCGGCGCAGGCGTTCCACCAGGGTGAGTCCTCTGCCGCCTTCCAGGCCGCGCACGCGCGGTTCGTCGAGGTCGCCGCGCGGGTCAACACCCTGCTCGACATCGCCCAGGCCAACCTCGGGGACGCCGCCGGGACCTACGTGGCCGCCGACGCCGCCGCCGCCTCCGGCTACACCGCGTTCTGAGCTCACCGCTAGCAACCTCGAAAGGACTTGTCATGTCGCAGATCATGTACAACTACCCGGCGATGTTGAGCCACGCCGCCGACATGTCCGGATACGCCGGCACCATGCAGGGGCTCGGTTCCGACATCGCCAGCGAGCAGGCCACGTTGTCCAACGCCTGGCAGGGTGACACCGGTATGACCTACCAGGTGTGGCAGGCCCAGTGGAACCAGGCGATGGAAAGCCTGGTGCGCGCCTACCAGTCGATGGCCAGCACCCACGAGGCGAACACCATGTCCATGCTCGCCCGCGACCAGGCCGAAGCCGCCAAATGGGGCGGCTAGTTCGTGCCTGAACGAACCTGATGCAGCAAGCGCCCAACGCCGTCGAGCTGACGGTCGATCACGCTTGGTTCATCGCGGAAACGGTTGGGGCGGGGAGCTTTCCCTGGGTGCTGGCAATCACCTCGCCCTATCGTGATGCCGCGGAGCGCAACGCGTTCCTCGACCGTCAGAAGGCTGAGCTGACCGAGCTGGGCCTGGTTTCGCAAGGCGGACTCGTCAACCCCGCCGTCGCCGAGTGGATCAAGGTGGTGTGTTTTCCGCAGCGGTGGCTGGACCTGCGTTACGTCGGCCCCGCTAAGGACACCGGTGAGCCCGGCGGCGGCGCCGACTTGCTGCGCGGCATCGTCGCGCAGCGCAGCGGTGAGGCCGGCAAGCCGTCGAGCACCGTGGTCGCGTTGCGCAGTGCACAGCTGATCACCTTCACCGCAATGAACATCGACGATCCCCGCGCTCTGGTTCCGGTGCTCACCGTCGGTCTCGCCCAACGGCCGCCGGCGCGGTTCGACGAGTTCAGCATGCCGATGCGGGTCGGGGCGAGAGCCGACGAGCGGCTGCGTTCGGGCGCACCGCTTGCGGAAGTGCTTGACTACCTGGGCATTCCACAGTCGGCGCGGCCGGTGGTGGAATCGGTGTTCAACGGGCCGCGCAGCTATGTCGAGATCGTCGCCGGCTGCCACCGCGACGGCCGGCACGCCACCAGCGAGGTGGGGATGAGCATCGTCGACGCAAGCGAGGGACGGGTGCTGGTCAGCCCGTCCCGCGCGTTCGACGGTGAGTGGGTTTCGACCTTCGCGCCCGGAACGCCGTTCGCGATCGCCGTCGCGATCGAACAACTGACCGCTTTACTGCCAGACGCCGGGTGGTTCGCCGAACACCGGCTGACCCGAGACTTTTCCCCTTCAACACTGTCCGTTCAACACTCATAGAAAAAGAGAAGAGAGCACGATGTTCCAGCAACGGCCCCAACACGTTTCGAGGGTCCGGTGACCTCCGGAACCGTCATGCCGATCGTCCGCGTGGCAATACTGGCGGACAGCAGGTTGACGGAAATGGCCTTGCCTGCCGAGCTGCCGCTGCGCGAAATCCTGCCCGCCGTCCAGCGTTTGGTGGTCCCCGCCGCGGTTAACGACGACTCCGAGGACGGCACCGCCACGCGCGGCGCCGCCGAGGTCGGCGCGGCGACCCAACTGAGCCTGGCGCCCATCGGTGGTGCGCCGTTCAGCCTGGATGCCAGCCTGGACACGGTCGGCGTCGTCGACGGTGACCTGCTGGCGCTGCAAGCGGTGCCGGTCGGTCCGGCCGCGCCCGGCATCGTCGAGGACATCGCCGACGCGGCCATGATCTTCTCCACCTCGCGGCTCAAGCCCTGGGGCACAACGCATATTCAGCGGGGCGCGCTGGCCGCGGCGATCGCGGTGGCGTTCCTGGCGACTGGGCTGGCGGTGACCTACCGGGTGGCCACCGGTGCGCTGCTGGGACTGGTCGCGGTCAGCGCGGTTGCGGCGCTGACCGCGATCGTCGGCCTGCTGGTGACCGCGCGCTCGGCGCGCACCGGCATGGCGCTGTCCATCGCCGCGCTGGTTCCCATCGCCGCCGCGCTGTCGCTGGCGGTGCCGGGCAGGTTCGGTCCCGCCCAACTGACCCTCGCCGCGGCCGGCGTCACCGCGTGGTCCCTGATCGCCCTAATGGCGCCGAGCGCCGAGCGCGAGCGCATCGCCGGGTTCTTCACCGCGACCGCGGTGGTGGGCGCCGGGGTGCTGCTGGCCGCGGGTGCCGAATTGCTGTGGCACCTCACGCCGATCGCCATCGGCTGCGGGCTGATCGTGGCGGCGCTGCTGGTCACCATCGAGGCGGCCCAACTGTCCGCGCTGTGGGCGCGGTTCCCGTTGCCGGTCATCCCGGCGCCCGGGGACCCCACCCCGTCGGCGCCGTCGCTGCAGGTCCTCGAGGACCTGCCCCGCCGCGTGCGGATCAGCGACGCGCATCAGAGGGGATTCATCGCCGCCGCAGTGCTGCTCAGCGTCCTGGGTTCGGTGGCGATCGGGCTGCGGCCCGAGTCGCTCAGCGCTGCGGGCTGGTACGTGATCGCGGCGACCGCGGCGACGTCCGTGCTGCGCGCCAGGGTGTGGGACTCGGCCGCGTGCAAGGCGTGGCTGCTCGCCCAGCCCTTCCTGACCGCCGGAGTGCTGCTGGTGCTCTACACCTCGACCGGACGGTACGCGGCCGCGCTGGGCGCGGCGCTGGTGCTCCTGGCGCTGGTGTCGGTGTGGATCGTGGTGGCGCTGAACCCGGGCATCGCTGCGCCGGAAAGCTATTCGTTGCCGGTGCGCCGGTTGGTGGGATTCGTCGCGACCGGACTCGACGCGTCGCTGATCCCCGTCATGGCGTTCGTGGTCGGTCTGTTCAGCTGGGTGCTCAATCGATGATTCGGCCGGCATCAGCCTGCTTCGCGGCGGCGTTGGCGTTGCTGCCCGCCGCCGCGACGTGGACCAGTCCGCCGGCGTTGGCCATCAGCCCGCCGACGGTCGATCCCGGTGTCCCGCCGCCCAGCGGGTCGCCGGGGCCCGGGCAGCCGATGGAGCAGCGCGGACCCTGCAGCACGTCCGGAGTGGTACCCGGCAGCGATCCGGCCGCCATCACGCCTAGCCAGTCCGTGCTGAATCTCCCTGCGGCATGGCAGTTTTCGCGGGGCGAGGGGCAGCTGGTGGCGGTGCTCGACACCGGGGTGCGGCCGGGTCCACGCCTGCCCAACGTCGAAGCGGGCGGTGATTTCGTCGAGACGACCGACGGCCTGACCGACTGCGACGGCCACGGGACGCTGGTCGCCGGGATCGTCGCCGGCCAGCCCTCGGCCGACGACGGTTTCTCCGGCGTGGCACCCGCCGCACGGGTGGTGTCGCTGCGGACGACGTCGGCCAAGTTCTCGCCGCGCACGCCGGGCGGCGATCCGATGCTGGCGCGGGTGTCGGCCGAGGTATCCACGCTCGCCCGGGCGATCGTGCACGCGGCCGACCTCGGGGCCCGGGTGATCGACATCGGCTCGACCACCTGCATGCCCGTCGACCGGCCCATCGACCAGGCCGCCCTCGGTGCCGCCGTCCGCTACGCGGCGGTGGACAAGGACGCGGTGATCGTCGCCGGCGCGGGCAACAGCGGACCCACCGGTGCCGCGGGTGGGGGCACCTCGTGTGAATCCAATCCGCTCACCGACCTGAGCCGCCCGAACGATCCACGGAATTGGGCCGGCGTCACGTCGGTGTCCATCCCGTCGTGGTGGCAGCCCTACGTGCTGTCGGTGGCTTCCCTGACCCCGGACGGCCAGCCTTCGAAATTCACCGTGGCGGGGCCGTGGGTGGGCGTCGCCGCGCCCGGCGAACGCATCGTGTCGATCGGCAACGCCGACGGCGGCGGCCTGGCGAACGGCCTGCCCGACGAACACCAGCAACTCGCCGCCCTCAACGGCACCGGTTACGCGGCCGGCTACGTGGCCGGCGTCGCGGCGCTGGTCCGCAGCAAATACCCCGACCTCAACGCCACCGCGGTGCTGCGCCGCATCACCGCGACCGCGCACAATGGCGCCCGCGACCCCTCCAACGTGGTGGGCACCGGCAGCGTGGATCCGGTGGCGGCCCTGACCTGGCAACTTCCCGCCGGTGACCAGCCCGGCCCGGCGGCGGTGAAGCCGGTGGCCGTGCCGCCGGCACCCGCGCCCGAGGACACCAAACCGCGGACCGTCGCGGTGGCCGGCACCGCCGCGCTGGCCGTGCTGGTCGCGGTGGCCGGCGCCGTCACCGCAATCGCCGCACGCCGACGAAAGGACCCCACCCCGTGAACACGCATCGGATACCGATCCCCGGCAGCGGTCGAATCACGTTGGCGCTGCTGGCCATCGTGCCCGCGATCATGGCCTACCCGTGGCGCACGCCCCGCGACTACTGGCTGTTGGGGATCGCCGCCGCCGTCGTCATCGTGTTGTTCGGCTGGTGGGGCGGTCTGCATTTCACCACCATCGTGGGCCGCCGCCTGGCGATGATCGCCCGCGGCAACGCCGTCCCGTCGAGCACTTCCGACACGGCGGCGACCGCCCTGATTCGCCTCGGCGCACCCGAGGACGACTCCGATGTGCTGCCGCTGCCGCTGATCGCGAGTTACCTGGACCGCTACGGCATCCGGGCGGACAAGATCCGCATCACCAGCCGCGACAACGCCGCCGACGCATCGCGACGCGAGACGTGGCTCGGGCTCACCGTCTCGGCGCCCGACAATCTGGCCGCCCTGCAGGCGCGTTCACCGCGAATTCCGTTGCACGAGACCGCTCACGTCGCGGCCCGTCGGCTGGCCGACCATCTTCGGGAGATCGGTTGGGATGCCACCCCCGTCGGGGCCGACGACGTTCCCCGGTTACTGACCAACAACCCGCGCGAGCGGTGGCGGGGAGTGCAGCGCGGCGCATCGGATTACCTTGCCGCGTACCGGATTTCGGTGGACGAAGCGCTGCCGGAGACCCTGGCGGCGATCCGGTCGTATGCCGCGCGCGAGACCTGCACCGCGCTGGAGGTCGCCGGTGACAAGACCCGGCCCACCGTGGCGGTCGCCTGTGCGTTCCAGACCGAGACCGGCCCGGACGGCAAGGCGCCGGTGGATGGGCTGACGCCGCAGCGCGGAAATCACCTGCCCGCGTTGACCGCGCTGGACCTGCTGTCCACCCGGCGGCTCGACGGCCACACCGCCGCGCCGGCGGACCTGCTCGCGCAGGTGCACTGGCCCACCCTCGCGGGCGGAGCCCACCGGGCGCCGCTGGGTGACATCGGCGACAACGCCGACACCGTCGAGGTGGTCAGAACATGACCTGCTGCAGGAACGCGGTCATCCGGCGCAGGTAGTCGAGCTGGCTCACGTGCAACACGTGGCTGCCCGGAAACCAGTGCAGCGCACACTGATCCCAGTGGTGCCGTAGTTTGACGGCGTGGTCGGGCGGCGCCATCCGGTCGCCGAGCCCGGTGATGATCATCCGGCGGTCCCGGGGCACCAGCGGCCGATAATTGAGCGGGCAGTGGTAGGCCAAGCCGGCCGCCAAGTCGGCGTGGCTGATGTCCGACAGGCGCAGCCCCAGGCGGACCAGCCTGTTGGCCGGGAACCACTCGTCGAATAACGTCGCCGGCGTGACGACCGGGCAGTTGGGGATGACCGCCTCGAGCCGGTCGTCGACCGAGGCCACCAGCGCCGAGGTGTAACCACCCAATGAGATTCCGGTGAGCGCGATGCGGTCGACCCCGGTGTGGCGCAAATAGTCGATGATGGAACGGAAGTCGTGCACGGCCTGGGCCATGGCCTCGGCGAAACCGCTGAGCCCGCCGGCGAAATAGCCGAAACCGCTGAAAGGTGAGAACTTTTCGGCCCGCTTGCCGTGAAAGGGCAACGTGTACATCAGCACGTCGTAGCCGGACCGGTAATACCAGGGCAGCGAAAAGAACCGTCCGTTGGCCAGATACGACGATCCCATGAAGCCGTGGATGACGCACAGGGTCGGGCGTGGCCCATCGTCGTGACGCCAATGCTGGGCGCGCACCATGTTGTTCGACCGCCAGCGGCCCCACTGCGCGCGCATGGCGGGGTTGACGGCGGTGAAGCTGCTGGGGAATGCGATGTTGTCGACCGTGCCGCGGGCGATCCACTCCGCGAGCGGGCTGGCCCGTCGCGACGCCACTTGGGGTACGTCGGTGGGGGCGGGAAAGGACCGCGCCGGATCGCCCGCCGCAGCCAGCTCGGCGTAGAAATCGAGGTTGCCGCGCTCGGCGGCGGAATCGTGTTGGCGCAGGGTGGCGGCAACCACGAACGGCGCCACCGTGGTGGTGAGCAGCGAGGCCACCCAGGTGCGCAGGGCCAGATCGCCGAGGGCCGACGCCTCGACTACCATTCGCTGGCGGGGCGACAACGCCGAATTGGGGGGTAATCCGCCGGCGCCGGCCGGTAGATCGGCGCCGGGGACGTCGGGAACGGGGACGGGCGGTTCGATCGGATCTGAGTCGGGCGCCACGATCGCCGATGGTAGCCCGGCGGGTCCCCCTTGCCTGGGCGTTTCGACCGGTTTGGGTCGTAGCGGTGTTATCCCGGGACCATTCGGGCCGCGTCGGCGCACCATAGGAGTTGTACGGTTTGCTATCGACGGGTGAGCCGCGGCGCGAGGATCAGGAGGACCGACATGTGGGATCCGGACGTCTACCTGGCCTTCGCCGACCACCGGGGCCGCCCCTTCTACGACCTGCTGTCGCGGGTCGGCGCCGACCGGGCGCGGCGGGTCGTCGACCTGGGTTGCGGACCCGGTCACCTGACAAAGTATCTGGCCCGGCGCTGGCCCGACGCGGTGATCGAGGCGATGGACAGCTCGCCGGAGATGGTAGCCGCGGCCAAGGAGCGCGGCATCGACGCCGCCACCGGCGACCTGCGCGACTGGAAGCCCAAACCCGACACCGACGTGGTGGTGAGCAACGCGGCCCTGCATTGGGTGCCCGAGCACGCCGACCTGCTGCTGCGGTGGGCGGGGCAGCTGGCATCCGGATCGTGGATCGGTGTCCAGATGCCGGGCAACTTCGAGTCACCGTCCTATGCGGCGGTGCGGGCGTTGGCCCGCCGGGAGCCGTACGCGAAGCTATTGCGCGACATACCATTTCGGGTGGGCGCGGTGGTCCAGCCGCCGGCCCACTACGCCAATCTGCTGCTGGACGCGGGATGCAAGGTCGATGTCTGGGAGACCACGTATCTGCACCAGCTGACCGGCGAGCATCCGGTGCTGGAATGGATCACCGGCACGGCGCTGGTTCCGGTGCGCGAGCGGCTCGACGATGAGACGTGGGAGCAGTTCCGCGAGGAGCTGATCCCGCTGCTGCAGGACGCGTACCCGCCCCGATCCGACGGGACGACGATCTTCCCGTTCCGCCGGGTGTTCGTCGTCGCCGAGGTGGGTGGCTCGAGCCGCTCGGCCGGCTAGCGGGGCGCGGCGGCGACTTTGCATCAGTCAGACCGCAATTAGCGCTGGGTGGGCTTGCCTTCTTCGATGCCCCGGTCGGCGGCGATGCCGGAACGCGGGGTCGGCTTGCCGTGGTGTATCTGCTCATACGTTTCGGTGTAGCGCGCCGAGATGCGGGTGCCGGCGAACTCCGAGGGAATGACGTCGCCGGTACTCTGACGCCAATCATGGAGCAGCACAGCAAGATTGGCAGCAACTTCGTCCGCATCGGTGCCATCGCCGGCCAGCAGGTTGTTGGTCTCGGTGGGATCGCTGCGCAGATCGTAGAGTTCACGCTCGGGCCGCGGCGCGGTCACGAACGGCGCGACGGCCTGCCCGGACGGGCTCTCCTGGATGTCACGCGGCAGATCCAGTAGCGGCCGCGGCACGTAGTTCTCGATGTAGCTGTAGTCCTTGGTGCGAATCGCCCGAATCGGGTCAAACGAGTCGTGGTAGGTCTTCATCGTGTACACGTGGTCGCGCACCGGTGCGGTCTGCGGAGCCGGCTTGAGCAGGGCGGGCGCATGTGAGACACCGTCGACGTCGACCGGAGCGTCGATTCCCAACAGCCCCAACAGCGTCGGGACCAGGTCGACCGCGCTGAACAGCTCGTCGTAGACGCGGGGCGCCAGGTTCCGTCGGGTGGGCGGTCGAACGATCATGCCGATGCCGGTCCCGGCGTCATACAGCGTGGATTTCGCCCGGGGGAACGGCGGGCCGTGATCGGTGAAGAACACCACCCAGGTGGTGGCGTCCAGGCCGGTGTCGGCCAGCGCGTCCAGCAGTCGCCCGACGGCGGCGTCAGCCGTGCTGATGGCCCCGTAGAAGTCAGCGAGATCGCCGCGCACCTCCGGGGTGTCGGGCAGGTAATCGGGCGGATCCACCCTGTCGCTGTCCGCCGGCGTGTAGCGGTCACGCGGATACGGTCGGTGCGTCTCGAAGAAGCCGGCGGTCAACAGAAATGGTTGGCCAACAAGGCCTTCGGCACTTTGCCGCAGCCACTCGTCGGCCCTGTCGGCCACGTAGTCGCAGTAGGAGTTCGACACATCGAACTCATCGAAACCCAATCTCTTGGGGTAGGAGGTCTCGTGCTGCATGCCGAAAAGTGCCGAATACCAGCCGGATTCGGACAGTATCTGGGGCAGGGTCCGGATACCGTCGCGGTATTCCCAGCCGTGGTGGGCCAGCCCGATGAGCCCGTTGTTCTGTGGGTATCGGCCGGTGAACAGCGATCCGCGCGACGGCGAGCACAGCGGCGCGGTGGCGTGCGCGCGGGTGAACAGGATGCCCTCGGCGGCAAGGCGGTCCAGTCGCGGGCTCGACACGTCGGCGTGGCCGTAGGCGCCGAGGTAGCGGCCCAGGTCGTGCCAGTGCACGATCAGCACGTTGTCCCGAAAGCCCGTGTTCTGTTGTTGGTCCGCTATGTCGCCCGGCGTCAATTGCGTCACCTCTCACATTGCCTTGCGACCGGCGACGTTACCGCAACGTCCCTGCGCGATTGCGCAGTGCCGACGCGTCAGGACATCGGCAGTTGACCCCAGCGGTTTTCGCAGACAAACTCCGACAGCGGGCGCCCCACGGTCCAGCCGTCCAGTTCCAACGCCGGGCGATCGGGGAACTCCGGCACCGGCCCGAGGCACAGGATCGCCACCGGTTCGGCCCCGGGCGGCATGTCCAGCAGCGACCCCAAGCGGCGCGGATCGAACAGCGACACCCAGCCCATGCCCAAGCCTTCGGACCGGGCCGCCAGCCACAGGTTCTGGATTGCGCACGACACCGACGCCAGGTCCATCTGCGGCAGCGTGCGCCGGCCGAAGACGTGCGAGTCGCGGTCGTCGCCTAGGGCCACCACAAACAGCTCGGCGCACTCGAGGATGCCCTCCACCTTCAGCGCCAGAAATTCCTCGGCGCGTTCGCCCAGGGCGGCGGCGGTGCGCGGGCGTTCCTCGTCGACCAGGGCGTGAATGCGCCGCCGCAGCGAGGCGTCGGTGATCCGGATGAAGCGCCACGGCTGCATCAGGCCGACGCTGGGCGCCGCGTGCGCGGCCTGCAGCAGCCGCGCCAGCACGGCCTCGTCCACCACGGCACCGGGAACGAACCGGCGCATGTCACGGCGTTCGGCGATGACGCGATAGACGGCCCGTCGCTCTTGCGGGCTGAATGCCTCACCGGTCACGTCAGCCATCGTAGGAAATCCGCGTTAGCGTGGGTCGTGCCCTGACCACCGGCCCGGTGGATCCGGCGAAGGGAGTGTTGAAAATGAAGCCTTCCGACGTGCTCGATCAGCTGGCCGCCGACGCCGCCGCCGGTCGCCGCTACGGCGAGCCCTATCAGAACCCGGACGGCACCACCGTCATCGTGGTCACCAAACCGCTGGGCGTGTTCGCCATCCGCGACGGGCAGGCCTCCTGGACGCCGGCGGTGGACGGGGGGCGGATCGCGCTGATCGGGGTGGTCACCAGGCTGCTGGCCGCGGTGATCGGCAGCCTGGCGGTGCTGCGGCAGCCGCCGTGGCCGCGCATCACCATCAGGGACTATAGGTAACGCCGACCGCGCGAAACACGTACTCCGGCGGCATGTCGAACGCCAGCGAGCGCAACGGCAGCCCGTCGAGCACATCGTCGGGAATGGCGACCTTGTAGTGCAGCGACAACTCGCCGCTGAACTTCTCGTCAACCCGGGCGACGTCGACATCGACCTGCAGGCCGGTCGAGGAGATCTCCACCCGCGCCGCGCCGGTCTGCGGCGCGTTCCATCGCACGTTGACGGTCGGGCCGGCCAGCCGGGGCAGCATGGACAGCGTGGCCAGGACCCGCTCCGAGGTGAAGACCAGTGAACCCGTGTAGCTGGCGACGCTGTGCGGCAACCGCACACCCGGGATGGTGCCGCTGAATCGCCTCGTCACGGCGACGTAATCGGCGAGGTAGGTGAGGCCTTCCGACTCGAGCTGGGCGTGCAGCTCGTCGGGCAGCTTGCCGATGCCGAACAACCTACGGACAAAGACGGCCATAAAAGACAGTATGACCGCGCGAGCGCCGTCGTGTGGCGGTGCTGGTATCGGTTGGTTATGACTCGCCCGAGGATGCCGGTGGCCATCTGGATCGCAGCGTTGGCCACGACGATGTACGCGCTGCTGTGGGTGGGCTACTGCCGGCACTGGGCGTGGCTGCATTGGATGGATTGGTCGTTGCTCAACGCCGCCCGCGACATCGCGGTCAAACACCCGCTGTGGCTGCGGTTTTGGCAAGACGTGTCCTACATCCTGGGCCCGGTGCCGATGTCCGTGCTGGGCATCGCAATGACGGTGTTGGCCCTGGTGATGCGCAATCCGCGGGCCGCGCTAGTGCTGGTGTCTGCCTGCGGGCCGCTCAACGAGTTCGTCACCGCGGCGGCCAAGGCCCTGGTCAACCGCCCGCGTCCGGCGACGATGCTGGTGCCCGCGGCGTCCAGTTCGTTTCCGTCCGGGCACGCGCTGGAGGCGATGGCCGCATTGCTCGCCGTGCTGTGCTTCTTCTTTTCGATGATGACCCGCTTGATCCGCCGCGTCGTGGTCGCGGCGGTGACGGTGTCGCTGCTGATGGTCGGCGCCTCCCGGGTGGCGCTGAACGTGCACTATCCGTCCGACGTGCTGGCCGGTTGGTCGCTGGGTTACCTGTATTTCCTGGTGTGTCTCTTGGTCTTTCGGCCCCCGGCCCGTCGACCGGCCGGCGCGGAGCGCGCGGTCGAAACCGCGGCGGTGCGCTAACGACACTGTCGCGGTGGGCATTTGGTCACGGCGCGGTGACCTAACCGGGGCTAAAGCTTTACTTGACCCTGATGATGTGCCCGTTCGACGATGGAGGGCATGCACCGACTGCTCGCTTCGCTATGCGCCGCGGCGTGCGTACTTTTCACCTCGCTGGTGCTCGCCCCGATCAGCGCCGCGGCCGGCGCTCCCTGGTTCGCGAACGCGGTAGGCAATGCGACGCAGGTGGTTTCGGTGGTCAGCACCGGCGGTTCCAACGCGACCATGGAGATCTTCCAGCGTACCGGCACCGGCTGGCAGTCGCTGCGGTCCGGCATCCCCACCCACGTCGGTTCGGCGGGGATGGCGCCGCAGGCCAAGAGCGGCGTTCCTGCCACCCCGATGGGGGTGTACAGCCTCGACTCCGCGTTCGGCACGGCGCCCAACCCGGGCACCGGCCTGCCCTATACCCAGGTCACCGGGGGAAACTACTGGTGGAGCGGCGATGACCACAGCCCCACCTTCAACTCGATGCAGGTGTGCCAGAAGGCGCAGTGCCCGTTCAACACCGGCGACAGCGAGAACCTGCAGATCCCGCAGTACAAGCACGCGGTCGTGATGGGGGTCAACAAGAACAAGACCCCGGGTGGGGGCGCCGCGTTCTTCTTCCACACCACCGACGGAAAACCCACCGAGGGCTGCGTGGCGGTCGACGACGCTCAGCTGGTGTCGATCATGAAATGGCTGCGGCCCGGCGCGGTCATCGCCATCACCAAGTAGCTCAGTCAGCGGCGATGGCGCGGCCGGGCTTGAGCGTGAAGTTCAGGCCCTCCAAAGACATTGTGGCGTCGTAGGTTCGGTCATAACCGGTGCCGCTGATCTTCCAGCCGGCATCGGTGCGGCGGTAGGTGTCGCGGTAGAAGGCCGCCCCGATCAACATGAAGTTGAAATCGGCCACCATCACCCGGTCCTGCAGATACCAACTGCCCGTTGCGGTGTCGCCATCAACGGTGATGTCGGGATGCGTCACCCGGTGCTCGGTGATGACATTCGCCGGCAGCGAGGTCCGCATGTACTCCACCAGGTCGGCGCGGTTGGTGAAGTGCAATTCGTTGCCGATCGACGGGCCGTAGTCGGCCTTGATGTCCTCGGCCAGGGTGTCGGTGAAGTCGTCCCAGTGCTTGGTGTCCAGCGCGCGCAGATACCGGTATTTGACTTGCTTGATGGCTTCGATATCGGCCAGATCGTCGAGGGTCATCCCGTCATTGCAGCACACGGGAAATGCGAATCATGAGGCGGTCGGACGGGGTGGGCCACCAGACTTCAACCAGTGCGTTTCCGCGCGGCGTGTCGTGTGCGTGGTTTACGTCTCGCGGTACCCCTGGCCCTCGGCGAGGTAACGGGTGACCATGTCGACGAGGGCACGTCGCTCCAGGCTCCAATCGACGGTCGCGCCGGTGAGCATCTGCGCCAGCACCACACCGCGCAGCGTGGCCCAAATAACTTCGGCCACACCGGCATGCGCGGGATCGGTGGTGATCAGCCGGCCCAACTGGCCGATCGCGGAATTCATGTCCAGCAGGTGACGCCGCGACGGGCCGCCGCGGGTTTCGCGCAGGATCTCGAAGGCGGCCATCGACGTCGGGCTGCTGTAGCAGCTCCAGGCGGTGTCGACGACGACCTCGATGCGCCTCCGCAGCGACAGCTCGCTGACATCGGCCGACGACAGGCTGTCCACCAGCCGGGCCACCCCGTCGTCCACCACGGCCATCAGCAGGCCGTTGCGATCCCCGAAGTGGTACTGGATGACACCCCAGGTGACGCCCGCACGCTCGGCGACGTGCTTGGCGGTGGCGGCCGAGAAGCCCTCCTCCACGATGCAGCGGACCGTCTCGTCGATGATCTTCGCCCGGGTGTCATCGCCGCGCTTGCGGGGCGCGGTGGTCCGCCTGGTGGGGCCAACCGGGCGATCGGATGTCTGGCCAGCGACGATGGGCATTGTTGACTTTATAACATAGTCGAGTCTATTTTTGGAGCGTGAGCAGCCCCTCGCGATTTGCGCAACTGTCCCGTGCCGAGCTCGTCGTCCTGGTCCCCGAACTGCTGCTGATCGGGCAGCTGATCGACCGGTCCGGGATGGCCTGGTGCATCTCGTCCTTCGGTCGCGACGAGATGGTTCAGATCGCCATCGAGGAGTGGGCGGGCGCCAGCCCGATCTACACGCGGCGGATGCAGCAGGCGCTGAACTACGAGGGCGACGACGTCATCACGATTTTCAAGGGCCTGCAGCTCGACATCGGGGCGCCGCCGCAGTTCATGGATTTCCGGTACACGGTCCATGACCGCTGGCATGGCGAATTCCACCTCGACCACTGCGGCGCCCTGCTCGACGTGGAGCCGATGGGCGAACAGTACGTGTTCGGAATGTGCCACACCATCGAGGATCCGACGTTCGACGCCACCGCGATCGCGACCAACCCGCGCGCCCAGGTGCGCCCGATCCACCGGCCGCCCCGCACGCCGGCCGACCGGCACCCGCACTGCGCGTGGACCGTCATCATCGACGAGTCCTACCCCGAGGCGCAGAGCATCCCGGCGCTGGACATCGTCAACCGAACCCGCGCCGCCACTTGGGAACTCGGTGCCATCGACCCCTCGGACGAGGGGCAGGCAGACTACTCGGGACCCTTGCTGTCTGATTTCGACTTCGCCGCTTTCTCCCACTCGGCGCTGGTCCGGATGGCCGACGAGGTGTGCCTGCAGATGCACCTGCTGTACCTGTCGTTCGCGATCGCGGTGCGGGCCCGCGCGGCCAACGACGAGGAGGCCGTCGGCGTGTGCACCCGCGGCCTGATCGGTATAGCGGGCGTGGCCGCCGAACGCATCCACCGCGCGCTGAAGCTGCCGGGCGGGATCGAAGGGGCGCTGCGCGTCCTCGAGCTGCACCCACTGCTGAACCCCGCGGATTACGTTGTCGCCGATATGGAATCGAACCGGTTGCACGTCCGCCCGTCGCCGGCCCACGACGACGCCGCCTGGATCTCGTTGTGCTCGCCGGAATCCGTGCAACCGCTCCAGGCCATCGCCACCGCGGTGGAACCGCACCTCGTGGTCCGAGTTAGCGGGACGGCCACCGACTGGACGGCGGAACTGGTCGAAACCGATACGCCCGCCGAGGAACTGCCAGAGGTTTCGGTGGTCAGGGTCAGCGGCGGATCGACATTCCAGTTCGAGCCCAGGCGTTCGCTGCCGCTGACGGTGTTGTAGCACAAAGCTTTTTGTCAAGGGGTTTTCGGTACCGCTTCGGTGACGCAAGCGCATCGAGCGAATACCAATGACATTGCGAAGCATCGGCTTTCCGCGTGTCCGCGGCTATCGTTAACGCTGGCCACCGACCCCTATAGACGAAGGTTTTCGCTCTATGTACGACCCACTCGGGTTGTCGATCGGGACCACGAACCTGGTCGCTGCGCGTAATGGAAGCCCGCCGGTTACCCGCCGGTCCGTGGTTACCCTTTACCCGCACTGTGCTCCGAAAATCGGTGCGCCCGAAGAGAACCCGTACCTCGCCGAGCCCGGCGTGCCGATGAAGGGATTCATCGAGCGCATCGGTGATTCCGTCGCGCTGGTGTCACCCGACGGTTCCACGCACGACCCGGAACTGCTGACGGTGGAGGCGCTGGACGCGATGGTGCTCGCCGCGGGTGCGGACGCGGCGTGCTCGGAGATCTCCATCGCCGTGCCCGCGCACTGGAAGCCGGGGACGGTGCAGGCGCTGCGGGACGCCCTGCGCACCCATGTGGGCTTCGTGCGTAGCGGGATGGCGCCGCGGCTGGTCAGCGACGCCATCGCCTCGCTGACCGCGGTCAAGTCCGAGCTGGGACTGCCCGACGAGGGCGTGGTGGGGCTGCTCGACTTCGGTGGCAGCGGCACGTCGGCCACTTTGGTGAATGTCGCCGGGGACTTCGAACTCGTCAGCGCGACACTGCGTTACACCGCGCTGTCGGGCGACGAGATCGACCACGAGTTGCAGCTGCGCGCCTTTGAGGAGCTGGGCCACGGCAGCGGCCTGGACCCGGCCAGCACCGCCGGTGTCGGCCAGCTCGGCGAACTCAGGGAACAATGCCGCGCGGCCAAGGAGCGGCTCTCGGCCGACATGGCCACCGACATCGTCGCGGTGCTCGGCGGGCGCAGTTGCAGCCTGACGCTGACGCAGGACGACCTCGAAGAGCTGATTCAGGATCGGCTGACCGGCTTCATCTATGCCTTCGACGACATGCTGGTGCGTTACCGCAAGAGCTGGTCGGACCTGGCCGCGGTGGTCACGGTCGGGGGAGGCGCGCGCATTCCGCTTGTCACCGAACGTCTTTCGATGCACGGCCGCACGCCGATCCTCACGCCGGCGCAACCGGCCCTGGCCGCGGCAAGCGGGGCGCTGATCCTGGCTTCCCGCGGTGGTGAACTGGACCTGCGCACCCGGACGTCGATCGGGCTGCTCGCCTCGGCCGACGCCGCCGGCGACGTCGTCGACCTGGGCGCCGGCGACGTGCTGGTGATCGACGACGAGGCGCTGACCGATCGCGAATTGGCTTGGTCGCAAACCGAATACCCCGGCGACCTGCGGATGCGGTTCGGCGGGGAAACCTACGACGAAGACGGTCCGGCAGGCTGGTCGATGCGGCTCAACGTCATCCAGCCGCCGCGGGAACGCCGGCGCTGGCTGCGGCTTCGGTTCTCCCAGTTGGTCATTGGCATGTCGGCCGTGGTCGCCATGACCGCGATCGGCGGGGTCGCCTACACGCTGACCGGGA
>NZ_QMEU01000102.1 GCF_003284975.1 Mycobacterium colombiense | reverse complement strand
GCGTGATCGGTGTGCCGGTGTCGTCGACGGCGGTCATCGACGGCACCATCGCCGAGACGGCCACCGCCGCGATTCCGGGTTGCCCGACCAGTTCGTCCAGCGCCGCCGACGGCCCACGCCGCCACGCCGCCTCGGCGTCGTGCTCCAGGCGGTCGGGTTCGGGCACCCGCAGCTCGTGCGGGATGCGCACGCGCGCCGTCACGTTGCCGTCGGGGTCGGCGGCGATGGCCTTGACCGCGGTGCTGCCGACGTCGATGCCGATTGTGACGTCTTTGCGTGACACGGGCGTCACCGTACGCCAGCATTGGCACTCGTGACGTCCAAACCGCGCGCCTTGGTGACCGCCCCGCTGCGGGGGCCGGGCTTCGCCAAACTGCGGGAGCTGGCCGACGTCGTCTACGACCCCTGGATCGAGCAGACCCCGCTGCGCATCTACAGCGCCGAGCAGCTGGCCGATCGGATCACCGACGAGGGCGCCGAAATCGTGGTGGTGGAAAGCGATTCGGTGCGCGACCCGGTGTTCGAGACGGGCGTGCGAGTGATCGCGTCCACCCGCGGCGACCCCAACAACGTCGACATCGCCGGAGCCACCGCGGCCGGCATCCCGGTGCTGAACACGCCGGCCCGCAACGCCGATGCCGTCGCCGAGATGACGGTGGCCCTGCTGCTGGCCGCCACCCGGCACCTGCTGACCGCGGACGCGGATGTGCGCAGCGGCAACATCTTTCGCGACGGCAGCATCCCGTATCAACGCTTCCGCGCCGCCGAGATCGCCGGGCTCACCGCGGGGCTGGTGGGCCTCGGCGCTGTCGGCCGCGCGACGCGGTGGCGGCTGTCCGGGCTGGGCCTGCGCGTCATCGCCCACGACCCCTACAACCCCGACGCCCGGCACGGCCTCGACGAGTTGCTGGCCGAGGCGGACGTGGTCTCGATGCACGCCCCGGTCACCGACGCCACGGCCGGCATGATCGGCGCGCGGGAGTTCGCGGCCATGCGCGACGGCGTCGTCTTCCTCAACACCGCCCGGGCCCAGTTGCACGACACCGATGCGCTGGTGGACGCCCTGACCGCGGGCAAGGTGGGCGCCGCGGGGCTCGACCACTTCGCCGGCGAGTGGCTGCCGACCGATCACGCGCTGGTGGGTATGCCCAACGTGGTGCTGACCCCGCACATCGGGGGCGCCACCTTCGACACCGAGGCGCGGCAGGCGCAGATGGTGGCCGACGACCTGGAAGCGCTGTTGGCCGGCAACGCGCCCGCGCATATCGTCAACCCGGAGGTGCTAGGGCCATGAAGTTCGTCGACAACCCGGAAACCGCGGTGCTGGACGCCGCTAAGGACATGCTGCGCCGCGGGCTGGTCGAGGGGACTGCGGGCAACATCTCCGCGCGCCGCGCCGACGGCCACATCGTCATCACCCCGTCGTCGGTCGACTACCGCGACATGCAGCTCGACGACCTGGTGCTCGTCGACGCCGACGGCTCGGTGCTGCAGGCCGCCGAGGGCCGCGCGCCGTCGTCGGAGATGCAGCTGCACCTGGCGTGTTATCGGGCGTTCGACGACATCGGCAGCGTCATCCACAGCCATCCGGTGTGGGCCACCATGTTCGCCATCGCCCACGAATCGATCCCGGCCTGCATCGACGAGTTCGCGGTCTATTGCGGCGGCGACGTCCGGTGCACCGACTACGCCGCCTCCGGCACGCCCGACGTCGGCGCCAACGCCGTGAAGGCGCTCGAGGGCCGCGGAGCCGCGCTGATCGCCAACCATGGGCTGGTGGCGGTGGGACCGCGGCCCGACAAGGTGCTGCACATCACCGCGCTGGTCGAGCGGACCGCTCAAATCGTCTGGGGTGCAAGGGCTCTCGGCGGGCCCGTGCCCATCCCCGGGGACGTCAACCGCAACTTCGCGTCCGTGTATAGCTATCTGCGGGCGAACGCTTGACGCATGGTCGCCAGGCCGGCGCTAGCTGAAAATGACCGGGAGTGACTCGTACACGGTCATGTTGTTGGACAGGTCGGGCAGCGTCATCCTCGGTCGGCCGACGTCGATGTTGTTGGTAGTCAACAGGATTTCATCGAGTGCGGCCCGGACCTCCGCCCGCGCAAGCATCGCACCCAAGCAGTGGTGGGCGCCGCCGCCGCCGAAGGACTGGTGGGGGTTGGGATCACGGCGGATGTCGAACCGGTAAGGGTCCGCGAAGACGTCCTCGTCGCGGTTGGCCGAGCGCAGCATCGTCACCACCCGCGCACCCGCGGGGATCACCGCGTCACCGAGCATCACATCCCTGATCGCCCCGCGCACCCAGAACATGATGGGTGTGGAGTAGCGGATCACCTCCTCGACCGCGGTGCGCCGCGCTTCCGGGTCGGATCGGTACGCCGCGAGCTGATCCGGATTGCCGACGAAGGCTCGGATGCCGTCGCACAACGCATTTCGCGTCGTATCGGCGCCGGCCAAGCCGAGCACGAAGAAGAAGATCTCCAGCTCGTTGGATGGCAGCAGAAAACTTTCGCCAGATTCCGCGGTGATCTCGGTGGTGCACAGCGCGCTCCAGATGTCGTCCACGGGTTGCTCACGCTTGCGGGCGGTCAGCGCGCTCGCGTACTCGAACAGCTCCATGAACGGCAACAGATCATCGCCGCCGGGGACCGACATCTGTGCGCCGGCCGTCTTCAGCACCCGGTCGATCAAGCCAAACACATGGGGGCGGTCGGCGTCGGGGATCCCGACGATGTCACCGATCACCGAAATAGGCAGTCCCGCGGCCAGGTCGACAAACTCGCCGCCACCGGATTCGACGAGTGTCGCGGCCATGGCCTTGGCCCGCCGGCGAATCCCCTCTTCCAGTTTGGCCACCGCGCGCGGTGTGAACGCACGGGAGATGACTTTGCGGCGGATCGTGTGATCCGGCGGGTCCATGCTCACGATCGCCGGATAGGCGTCGAACAACGGTACGTCCTGGATCAGGGGCCCGCGGGTCGCCGTGAACGTTTCGTGATCGCGGTGCACGCGCGCGACATCCGCGTGCTTGGTGCACACCCAAAACTCGCGTCCCACAGCGGATTGCACGTCGGGAGTCAGCCGCTGGTGAAAGACCGGCGTGTGGGCGCGCAACTCGGCGAACAGATCGTCGGGAAACCGCGACGCCCATAGCGCGGGGGCGGCGAGATCGATAGTAGTGCCGGTCACGATCCGTCTCGATTCCGCTTGAGCTCCTCGCGCAGGCCGGCCAGGATGAGGCGCAGCCCGTAGGCGAAAGCCTCGTCATCGGAGCCGCGTGCCATTCTCCCGGTGCGCCGGGTGTGTTCGAGCTGAACCGAGCCCAGCAAATGGATGTACAGCGCTGCATGCGCGGCATCGAAATGCTTTTCCTCCAAGCCACTTTCGCGCAGGATGGCGCGCGCGGCGCGGTTCATCTCGGCGGCCGCGGCGGTGTGCGGATGCTGCTGGAGCAGGGCCGCGATCCCGGGAACGTCGACGAGCACGTGCCAGGCATTCAGGTGCAGCGCAACCAATCGCGCCTCCCAATCGCCCGCCTGCGGCACCTCGATCTGGGCGAGCACCGATTCGATGAGCAGATCGAGCAGTTCGCGCTTGTCGCGGACGTGGTAGTACACCGACGAGGCCGCCGTACCCGCTTCGGCCGCCAATTCCCGCATCGTCACCCGGCCGACGCCCACGCGTTTCGCCAGTTGCAGCAGGTGCTTGGTCAGGTGCGCCCGGTCCAGGGCCCCATAACGCAGCACCGGCACGTCGACCTCGGCCTTCACGCGTCCCCCACTTCGAACAACGTTCCATTTCGAACGCTGTTCAGATTAGAACAACGTTCGCCTAGGCTTGTCAACCATGGCGCGATACCGCGTGGTTCAGTGGTCGACCGGCAACATCGGCAGGCGGGCGCTGGGCATCCTGCTGGACCGCGACGACTTCGACCTGCAGGGCGTACACGCGCTGGACGCCGCGAAGGCGGGGCGCGACGCGGGGACCCTCGCGGGCGGGCCCCCGACCGGCGTCATCGCGACGAGCGATGTCGACGCGCTGCTCGAGCTGGCACCCGACTGCGTGAGCTACATGCCCCGCGTCATCGACTACGCGCTGGTGGAAACGATGTTGCGCCGCGGCATCAACGTGGTCACCACGGGCGACTTCCTGACCGGCACCCACCACCCGGCTGAACTGCCTGCGCTCGAGGAGGCCGCGCGCCGGGGCGGTGCGACCTTTCTCGGAACGGGCTTCGAACCCGGCTTCATCAACGTCGTCGCTGGCTTCCTCACCGGCGCCTGTCGGCAGGTTCGCGGCGTCAAGCTCGTCGAAACGCTCGACTGCACGACCTATCCCGTGCGGGACGTGTGGCAGGTACTCGGGTTCGGTAAGCCACCGCGGCAACCGCTGACGCCGATCGACCCCGCGGCTCAACGCTACGGCCTCGGTTACTTCGAGACCCTCGATATGGTCGCCACGATGCTAGGGACCGAACTCGATTCGACAGAGGCGTTCGTCGAGACCGCGGTGCTGACCCGGGACCTGGATCTGGGGTGGGTAAATTACGCCGCCGGCACCGTCGGCGGCCAGCGCCGCACCTATCGCGGCTACCGCCGCGGAAGCCCGCTGGTCGAGCTGGCCATCTGCTGGACCATGAGTGACGACGCGCTCGAGCCGAAATGGACCGACCCCGAGGGTTTCCGCGTGGTCATCGACGGCGAACCGCGCGTCGACGCGACGATCAGGTTCGGCGAGCCCGGGCAGGACGTGATGACCGTGCTGATGGACAGCACCGCCGTCGCGGCCGTCAACGCCATCCCGTTCCTGTGCCAGGCGCCGCCGGGGGTCATCACCCCAATCGATCTGCCGCTCATCGGTTCCCGCGTCGCGTTGGGCTAACGCTGGTCGAACGCCACCTTCACCGCGCCGCTCTCGCCCTGGTTGGCCAGCGCGTAGAAGGCGTCGCGCCAATCGTCCAGCCGGAACGTGTGGGTGAGCATGGGACGCAGGTCCACCAGCCCGGCGGCGGCGAGGTCGAGGTAGTGCGCAATGGCGTGCTTGCGCTGACCCTGCACCTCTTCGACGCCGAAGGCGTTCGAGCCGACGAGACGGATCTCCTTGAAGTACAGCGGGCTGTCCTCCCACCGCCCCGGAGCATGGACGCCGGCTTTCACCAACGTCCCGCGCGACCGCAGCACCCGCACCCCGACTTCGAACGTCTCGGGCTTGCCGACGGTGTCGTAGACGACGTCGACGGCGCCGGGGTGTGCCATCGGCAGGCCCTGCAACGGCCGGCGCAGTCGGCCACCGCCCCAGGCCGCGAGCTCCTCCACGAGGTCCGAACGCGGCTCGTGCGCAAGGACTTTCGCGGCGCCGAACCGGCGCGCCAGCTCGGCCTGCGCGGTGAAGCGGGCCACGACAGCCACGGCCACGTCGGGATACAGCGCCCGCAGGATCGCGACCGCACACAGCCCCAGCGACCCGGCCCCGTAGACCAGCGCGCACCCCGAGCGGGGCGGCGGGTGGCGGGTGATCGCGTGCAGCGACACCGAGAACGGGTCGGCGAACACCGCGCTCTCGTCGGGCATCGAGTCCGGGACGGCGAACAGCATGCTGTCATGGGCGGGCATCAATTCGGCGTAGCCGCCGGTGACGTCGGCCGAGACCCCGGTGTGGATGCCGGGCCTGATGTCGCCGTCGGTGAAGCTCCAGCACAGGCTGTAGTCGCCGGCTTCACATGCGGGACAGGGCGGTTGGATGCCGCGCGGCCCGCAGGACAGCCACGGGTTGAGCACCACCCGCTGCCCCACGCTCAGCCCCCGGGCCGCGGCGCCCAGGGCCACCACGTCGGCGACCACCTCGTGACCCATGACTTGTGGGAACGAACAGAACGCGGCCATGGCGTTGTCGGCGTCACCCTCGCCGAACTCCATCAGGATCTGTTTGGAATCCGATCCGCAGATGCCGGTCAGCCGGGGCCGCGTGATCACCCAATCCTCGTGTGGCAGTGCAGGATCCGGCATGTCGCGCAGGGCGGTCGGGGTGCGGCCCAGGTTCTGGGTCAGCGAGTTGGCGTCGGCGGGAACCTCGACGGGCTCCGGCGGCACGCCGTAGACGAGCGCCTTCATCGGGCCGCCATTCCCGCCGCCCCGGCGATGAACGCGTCCAGGTCGGAGCCACCCGTGCTGAGCACCCGGTTATCCGCCACTGCGGAGGGCGTCGCGTCCGCCATCAGTAAAGGTTGCCGCGAAATCCGGGAAGCGTACAGTGGGGGAAGCTTGTTATATCGGCTAAGTATTAGATTGACTACCTCCGATAGGGGCACACAATATGACCTCCACCAGGTACGAAGGCGACACCTGGGATCTGGCGTCCAGCGTCGGCGTGACCGCGACCATGGTCGCGGCGGCCCGCGCCATGGCCACCCGCGCCGACAACCCGCTGATCAACGACCCATTCGCCGAGCCGCTGGTGAAGCTGGTCGGCGTGGACCTGCTGTCCCGGCTGGCCAGCGGCGAGCTGGACCCTGCCGAGCTGAACGACGTGCACGACGGCGCCGCGGGATCCGCCGGGGCGATGTCACGGATGGCCGACAACATGGCCGTGCGCACCAAGTTCTTCGACGAGTTCTTCCTGGACGCGACGAACGCCGGCATCAAGCAGGCGGTGATCCTGGCCTCCGGGCTGGATGCCCGCCCGTACCGGTTGCCGTGGCCGGCCGGGACGGTGGTCTACGAGGTGGACCAGCCGCAGGTGATCGAATTCAAAACCCGCTCGCTGGCCGAGCTGGGCGCCGAGCCGACCGCCGAGCGGCGAGTGGTGGCCGTCGACCTGCGCGACGACTGGCCCACCGCGCTGCGCAACGCCGGATTCGACCCGGCCCAGCCGACCGCGTGGAGCGCCGAGGGCCTGCTCGGCTACCTGCCGCCCGAGGCGCAGGACCGCCTGCTGGACACCATCACCGAGCTCAGCGCGCCGGGCAGCCGGTTGGCCACCGAGAGTGCGCCCAACCCCGAGCCCGGCCACGAGGAGAAGATGAAGGAGCGCATGCAGACGATCTCCGAGCGCTGGCGTGCGCACGGTTTCGAGCTGGACATGGCGGGACTGGTCTACTTCGGCGACCGCAACGAGGCGGCTGCATACCTAACCGACCGCGGCTGGCGGCTGAACAGCGCCAGCATCGCAGAACTGTTTGCCGCCAACGGACTCGACCCGCTCACCGACGACGACACGCGGATGGGCGAAATGCTGTACACCAGCGGCACCCTCGGCGAGAAGTAGGAGGCAGGCCGATGACCACCGAGGCGGGAAGAACCGACGGCGACAGCTGGGACCTGGCGTCCAGCGTGGGAGCGACGGCGACGATGGTCGCCGCATCCCGCGCCGTGGCTTCGCAGGGGCCCAACCCACTGCTCGACGATAAATTCGCCGATCCGCTGGTCCGCGCCGTCGGGTTGGACCCTTTCGTCCGCATCATCGACGGTGATGCTGACTTCGCCGACGACCCGCTGATGAACCGCAAGACCAGGGCCGAGCAGATGACCGTCCGGACACGGTTTTTCGACGATTTCTTCATCGATGCCACCGAAGCCGGTGTGCGCCAAGCGGTGATCCTGGCTTCCGGCCTGGACACCAGGGCCTACCGCTTGCCGTGGCCCGCGGGCACCGTGGTCTACGAGATCGACCAGCCGCAGGTCATCGCGTTCAAGACCAACACGCTGACGGGCCTCGGCGCGGCCCCCACCGCCGAGCGGCGGACCGTGCCCATCGACCTGCGCGAGGACTGGCCGGCGGCCTTGCGACAGAGCGGGTTTGACGTCTCACAGCCGACCGCGTGGAGCGCCGAAGGGCTGCTGCCCTATCTGCCACCCGAGGCGCAGGACCGGCTGTTCGATCACATCACCGAGCTCAGCGCGCCGGGCAGCCGGTTGGCCACCGAACACGTGCCGGACCCCAACTCCCTCACCGACGAACGCGTGCAGCGCATCACCGAGCGGTGGCGCAGTGCCGGGTTCGATCTTGACGCCGGTGAGCTGTTCTACCGGGGTGAGCGCAGCGTCGTCGTCGACTACCTGACCGAGCACGGCTGGGATGTGTCGGCCCATGCAGTCAGGGAACTATACGCCCACAACGGGTTTGAGTTTCCCGAAGAAGTGGCGGCGGCCTTCGGCGAGCTGAGCTACGTCGCCGCCACCCTCAAGTAGGCTGCTTGCATGTCACGCTCTCACGACGATGAGTGGGATCTGGCCTCCAGCGTTGGCGCGACCGCGACCATGGTCGCGGCCGGGCGCGCCATGGCGTCCAAGGATCCCCGCGGTCTGATCAACGATCCGTTCGCCGAGCCGCTGGTGCGCGCGGTCGGGGTGGATTTCTTCACCAAGATGATGGACGGCGACCTCGATCTGGATGCGATCGAGAACGCCACGCCGGTGCGCATCCAGTCGATGGTCGACGGAATGGCCGTGCGCACCAAGTACTTTGACGACTACTTTGTGCGCGCCACCGGCGGCGGGGTGCGTCAGGTGGTGATCCTGGCCTCCGGGCTGGACTCGCGCGCCTACCGATTGCCCTGGCCGGCGGGCACGGTGGTCTACGAGATCGACCAGCCGCGGGTGATCGAATTCAAGAGCCGCACCCTGGCCGACGTCGGCGCCGAGCCGACCGCGCCGCGGCGCACCGTTCCCATCGATCTGCGCGCGGACTGGCCCGCCGCGCTCAAGGCGGCGGGATTCGACACCACGGTGCCGACGGCCTGGCTGGCCGAGGGCCTGCTGATCTATCTGCCGCCCGACGCCCAGGACCGGCTGTTCGACAACATCACCGCGCTCAGCGCGCGGGAGAGCACCATCGCCACCGAATTCGTGCCCGGCATCGTGGATTTCGACGCGGAACGGGTTCGGGAGATGTCCGGTTCGTTCCGGGAGCACGGCGTCGACATCGACATGGCGTCGCTGGTCTACGCCGGTGAACGCAACCACGTCATCGACTATCTGTCCAGCATCGGATGGAAGGCCGAGGGCGTCACCCGCACGGAACTCTTCAACCGCAACGGCATCGAGGCGCCCGCGCCGGAGAACGACGACCCGCTCGGCGAGATCATCTTCATCAGCGCCGAACTGACCGGCTAGACCGGCTGGATCGCTAGAGCCGCCAGGGCCCCAGCCACAGCGCGCTGGCGCCGTTGTAGGACCGTTCGACGTTGTCCAGGACGGCGCCAATGGTGCGGCCCAACAGCGCGCCCAGCGCGTCGGGCAGCGACGCGGCCGCCGGCTGCGAGGAGGCCCGCGGCCGCAGCATGTCCAGCAGCGAACCGCCCGGGAGGGTGACCAGGCGCACGTCGGCGTCTTCGTCCAGTCCGGCAAGGATTTTCGCCCGGCGCAGCGCGGTACGGAAGCCACCCAGTTCGTCGACCAGCCCCCGCTCGCGGGCGTCGGCACCGGTCCACACCCGGCCCCGGGCCACGCGATCGACGGCGTCGGTGGTCAGGTTGCGGCCGTCGGCGACCCGCTTTAGGAAGTCGGCGTACACCAGGTCCGCCTCGGCCTCCCGGTGGGCGCGCTGCTCGGGGGTGAACGGCGTCTCGATCGACCAGGCATCGGCATTGGCGTTGGTACGCACGGTGTCCAGCCCGACGCCGAGGCGCTGCAGCAGATCGCGAATCACCAGCTTGCCGGTGATCACGCCGATCGAACCGGTGACGGTCGCGGGGCTCGCGACGATCGCGTCGGCGGCCGCGGCGATGTAGTAGCCGCCGGACGCGGCGACCGCACCCATGGACGCCACCACCGGCTTGCCGCGCTTGCGCGCCCTTTTCACTTCTCGCCACAGTGTTTCCGATGCTGTGACCGACCCGCCGGGGCTGTTGACCCGCAGCACGATAGCGGACACCGAATCGTCGGCGGCGGCATGCCGCAGCGCCGGGGCGATGGTGTCGCTGCCCACGGTGGACGCGCCGAACGGCAGGAACTGCGGCCCCCCACGTCCGTCGACGATCGTGCCGTCCACGTTGATCACGGCCACCGCCGGTTTGGCGCGCCGTCCGGGAACCGGGGGCACCGGCGGGGCCAGCCGCGACCGCGCCGCGCCGGCGTAGCGCGACACGTACAACCGCGGTGGCGTGTTCTCCTCCGAAACACCTTTTACGCCAACCAGTTCCGCGATGCGGTCATAGGCTTCGTCCCGGAAGCCGATCCGGTCGACCAGGCCGGAGGACACGGCCTCGTCGCGCAACAGCGGGGCGCGGTCGGCCAGCACGTCCAGGGCGCCGGCATCCAGGTTGCGTGATTTCCCGACCGCTTCCCACACCTGCTCCTGCAGGCTTTCCAGCATCCGGGTGACGGCCTCGCGGTGGGCCTCGGTGAAGCCGTGCTCGGTGAAACGGTTTGCCGCCGACTTGTATTCGCCGCGGGCGACGAATTGGGCCTCGATGCCGGCCTTGTCCAACGCGTCGCGCAGGAAGGTGGCATTGCTGGCGAAACCGATCAGCCCGACGCTGCCGGCGGGCTGCATCCAGACCTCACCGAACGCCGAAGCCAGGTAGTACGACAGCGTGCCCGGGTAGGTCTCGGCCCAGGCCAGCGACGGCTTGGCGGCGGTGAAAGCGACGATGGCCTCGCGCAGTTCCTGCACCGCCGCCGCCGGCGACGCCGTCAGTTGCACACGGGCGATCAGCCCGGCGACCCGCGGATCCTCGGCCGCCCGGTAGATGGCGGCCACCACGTCGCGCAGCGCGACCTGCCGGCTGCCCCCACTGACGAGGGCCAGCGGGTCGAAGCCCGAGGTCTCCGGCGGCATCGAGCGCAGGTCCAATTCGAGCACACAGCCGTTGGGCACGCCGTGATGACGGGCGGTATCGACCCGGTCGGCCAGCGCCCGAACGTCGTCGACTCCGGGGATCGAAGGCAGGAAAGCGAACATTTCTGCAGACTACCGATGCACGGCCGTACGGTGGTCGGGTGAGGTTTTCCATCGCGATCCCGCAGTTCGACTACGACGGCTTCGACGCAGCGGGGCTGCGCGCCTTCCTCGCGCGCGCCGAGGAGCTCGAATTCGAGGGCGGCTGGCTGCTCGAACAGACCATCGGGCCCGCACCGCTGCTGGCGCCGCTGGAGCTGCTGGCCTATTGCGCGGCCTGCACCGAGCGGCTGCGCTTGGGTGTCGCCGTCCTGGTGACGTCGCTGCACGATCCGCTGCAGTTGGCCTCGGCCGCCACCGCGGTCGATCGACTCAGCCACGGCCGCTTGGACATTGGTGTCGCACCCGGGGGTGGTCGGCGCAAATTCGCCGCCTTCGGCGTGGACAAGGACACCTTCGTCTCGTATTTCACCGAGGGCCTGGAGCTGATGAAGGCGGC
This sequence comes from Mycobacterium colombiense, assembly GCF_003284975.1. Classification (GTDB taxonomy): domain Bacteria; phylum Actinomycetota; class Actinomycetes; order Mycobacteriales; family Mycobacteriaceae; genus Mycobacterium; species Mycobacterium europaeum_A. The sequence goes on along the minus strand of NZ_QMEU01000102.1, from coordinate 5,514 downwards.
CTGGTCCGACGAGCCCAGGGTGACGTTTCACGGCCGGTTCCGCGACGTCGACGACCTGCCGATATCGCCCAAGCCGGTGCAGCGCCCGCACCCGCCGATCTGGTTCGGGGGCCTGGCGCCCAAGGCCCTGGCCCGGGCGGTGCGACACGGCGACTCATTTTTGGGCGCCGGTTCGTCGACCACCGAAGCGTTCGCCGGCGCCGTGACCGTGGTGCGCCGCGAACTCGAGGAGCAACACAAGGACCCCGCGACCTTCACCATCGGCAAGCGGGTCTATTTGATGGTCGACGACGACGCCGCCAAAGCCCGTGAACGCGTGCTGGACGGCCTGGACCGCATCTATGGCCGGATGCCCGGCGTGCAGGACGTGCCGGTCTCCGGCACACCCGACGACGTGGTGCGCGGGCTGCGCGAGGTCATCGACGCCGGGGCCCAGATGGTGCTGTTGAATCCCGTCGGTATCGACGCCGCGCAGAACCACGAACAGATGGAACGCCTTGCTGCAGAAGTGATTCCGCAGCTGAGCTAGCTAGGACAGCTCGGTGGCCGAACCGCCCGCGGCGGTGATCTTCTCGCGTGCGCTGCCGCTGAACTTGTGTGCGGACACCTCGACCTTGACCGTCAGCTTGCCGTCGCCGAGGACCTTGACCAGCGAGTTGCGGCGAACCGCGCCCTTGGCCACCAGCTCGTCCACGCCGATCGAACCACCCTGCGGGAAAAGCCGATTGAGGTCGCCGACGTTGACGATCTCGTACTCGGTGCGGAACCGGTTGCGGAACCCCTTGAGCTTGGGCAGCCGCATGTGGATCGGCATCTGGCCGCCCTCGAAGGTGGCCGGCACGTTCTTGCGTGCCTTGGTGCCCTTGGTACCGCGACCGGCGGTCTTGCCCTTGGAGCCCTCACCGCGACCGACCCGGGTGCGCGCGGTCTTCGACCCCCGCGCCGGCTTGAGATCGTGCAGCTTGATCGTCATTTCTTGCTACCTCCGGTACCCGCGGTCGACGCCTCGGCCGGCGCCACCTCGACGAGGTGGCTGACCACCGCGATCAGTCCGCGGGTCTGCGCGTTGTCCTCGCGGATCACCGAGTGGCGGATCCGCCGCAGGCCCAGGGTGCGCAGGGACTCACGCTGCTTCCAGCGGGCCCCGATGGTGCTGCGCACCTGGGTGATCTTCAGTTGACTGCTCATCGTTGTGCCCCCGAAGTCTGGGCCTCGCGAGCCGCCGCGCTGGCGATCGCGTCACTTTCCCGGCGGGCCTTGAGCATTCCGGCAGGCGCAACGTCCTCGATGGGCAGGCCGCGGCGAGCGGCCACCTCCTCGGGGCGCTGCAGCAGCTTGAGCGCGGTGACGGTCGCGTGGACCACGTTGATCGCGTTGTCGCTGCCCAGTGACTTGGCCAGGATGTCGTGCACGCCGGCGCATTCCAGCACCGCACGCGCGGCGCCACCGGCGATCACACCGGTACCGGGGCTGGCCGGGCGCAGCAGCACCACGCCGGCGGCCGCCTCACCCTGAACCGGGTGGGTGATGGTCCCGCGAATCAGCGGCACCCGGAAGAAGCCCTTGCGGGCTTCCTCGACGCCCTTGGCGATGGCCGCGGGAACTTCCTTGGCCTTGCCGTAGCCGACACCGACCATGCCGTTGCCGTCGCCGACGATCACCAGCGCGGTGAAGCTGAATCGCCGTCCACCCTTGACCACCTTGGAAACGCGGTTGATCGCGACAACCCGCTCCAGGTAGTTGCTCTTGTCGCCGTCGCGGTCGCGGCCACGGCCGCCACCGTCGCGGCGACCCCGGTCACGGTTGTCACCACGCGAGTCGCGGTTGTCGCCGCGGGCCTCGGGGCCGCCGGCTGACTGTTCCGCCATTATGCGGTCCTTCCGGTCTTGTTCAGGCTCTTAATCATCTAGAAACTCAATCCGTTCTCGCGTGCGGCATCGGCCAGCGCCGCGATCCGTCCGCCGTAGGTGTATCCGCCACGGTCGAAGACCACGCTGTCGATGCCGGCGGCCTTGGCGCGCTCGGCGATCAGCTGGCCCACCCGCACGCTGCGGGCTTTCTTGTCTCCCTGCAGGCTGCGCACGTCGTCCTCGATCGACGACGCGGCGGCCACCGTGGTCCCGTTCTCGTCGTTGACCAGTTGCACGTGAATGTGTCGCGCGGACCGGTTGATCACCAGCCGCGGACGCTGGCCGGTGCCGGCGATCTTCTTGCGCAGTCGTGCGTGCCTACGCAGCCGAGAGACGCGCCGAGTCGCGGATACGCTCTGCCCCACCGGCTTTCGCGCGGCGGTGCCAGCTTGTGTTTGCGCCATGATTACTTACCTGTCTTTCCGACCTTGCGGCGGATCTGCTCACCCTCGTAGCGCACGCCCTTGCCCTTGTACGGGTCGGGGCGGCGCAGGCGGCGGATGTTCGCCGAGATCTGCCCGACCTTTTGCTTGTCGATCCCGGTGATGGTGAATTTCGTCGGCGACTGGACGGCGAACGTGATGCCGTCCGGAGCCTCGATCACCACGGGGTGGCTGTAACCCAGGGCGAACTCGAGGTTGGCGCCCTTGAGCTGCACCCGGTAACCGACGCCGAAGATCTCCATCTTGGTGGTGTATCCCTGCGTCACGCCGGTGACCAGGTTGGACACCAGGGTCCGCGACAGCCCGTGCAACGAGCGGTTGCGCCGCTCGTCGTTGGGACGGGTGACCACGATCGCGCCGTCGTCGTTGCGCGACACGGTGATCGGCTCGGCCACCGTCAGATCCAGGACGCCCTTGGGCCCCTTCACCGACACCTTCTGGCCATCGATCGTCACGTCGACTCCGGACGGGACCGGAACCGGCTGCTTACCAATGCGAGACATAGTCTTTCGTTACCTCCCCGCCCTTACCAGACGTACGCGAGGACTTCGCCGCCCACGCCCTGTCGGGCTGCCTGGCGGTCGGTCAGCAGGCCCGAGGAGGTGGAGATGATCGCCACACCCAGGCCACCGAGCACGCGCGGCAGATTGGTGGATTTCGCATACACTCGCAAACCGGGCTTGGACACGCGGCGCAGGCCGGCGATGCTTCGCTCCCGGCTCGGCCCGTACTTGAGCTGAACGATCAGCGACTTGCCGACCCGAGCATCCTCGGTCCGGAAATCGCTGATGTAGCCCTCGCTCTTGAGGATCTGGGCGATGTTTGCCTTCAGCTTCGAGTGCGGCAACGTCACCTCGTCGTGATACGCCGAATTGGCGTTGCGCAGACGTGTCAAGAAGTCTGCGATCGGGTCCGTCATCGTCATCGAGCGCCACTCCTCTTCATCGCTGCGCTCTGCATCGTCGTTGTCGCAGTCATGACAGTGTCTGTCACCTTCCTCGCGGTGGTTCCCGGTCCGGGCCTGTCGCGCACTTTTCTGGGTTGGTCTTACGGGTTGGGGCTGTTACCAGCTGCTCTTCTGCACGCCGGGCAGTTCGCCCGCGTGCGCCATCTCGCGCAGGCAGATCCGGCACAGGCCGAATTTGCGGAAGACCGCGCGCGGGCGGCCGCACCTGTTGCAACGGGTGTAGCCGCGCACCGCGAACTTCGGCTTGCGCGCGGCCTTGTTTACCAGTGCCTTCTTTGCCATCTACTCAGTTCTCCTTGAACGGAAAGCCGAGGGCCCGCAACAGCGCTCGTCCTTCGTCGTCGGTCGTCGCCGAGGTGACGACGTTGATGTCCATGCCGCGGACCCGGTCGATCTTGTCCACGTCGATCTCGTGGAACACCGACTGTTCGGCGAGCCCGAAGGTGTAGTTGCCGACACCGTCGAACTGCTTGGGCGACAGCCCACGGAAGTCGCGGATACGGGGCAGCGCGATCGAGGTGAGGCGGTCCAGGAACTCCCACATCCGGTCCCCGCGCAGGGTGACCCGCGCGCCGATGGGCATGCCCTCACGCAGCTTGAACTGTGCGATGGACTTGCGCGCCCGACGGATCTCGGGGCGCTGCCCGGTGATCAGGCTCAGGTCGCTGACCGCACCGTTGATCAGCTTCGCGTCGCGCGCCGCGTCACCGACACCCATGTTGACGACGACCTTGGTCACCGTCGGGACCTGCATGACGTTGGCGTAGCCGAACTGCTGCTGCAGCGAATCGCGAATCTCGCTGCGGTAGCGCTCTTTCAGGCGCGGCTGAGCTTTCTCTTTAGCCTCTGCTGTGGTCATCCTAGATGTCCTTGCCGTTGCGCTTGGAGATACGAACCCGCTTGCCGGTCTCCTCGTCAACCCGGTAGCCGACGCGGGTGGGCTTACCGTCCGAGTCGACCACCATCACGTTGGAGACGTGGATCGGCGCTTCCTGGGTGACGATCCCACCCGACTGCGCGCCCCGCTGGTTGGTGGACACCGCGGTGTGCTTCTTGATCGCGTTGACGCCCTCGACCAGGACGCGATCGCGGTCCGGGTAGACCTTGAGCACCTTGCCTTTGGCGCCCTTGTCCTTACCGGCGATCACCAGGACGGTGTCGTCCTTCTTGACCTTCATTTACAAAACCTCCGGGGCCAGCGAGATGATCTTCATGAACCGCTTCTCGCGCAGTTCGCGGCCCACCGGCCCGAAGATGCGCGTCCCGCGCGGGTCGTTGTCGGGCTTGATGATCACCGCGGCGTTCTCGTCGAACTTGATGTAGCTGCCGTCGGGACGGCGGCGCTCCTTGACCGTGCGCACCACGACGGCCTTGACGACATCCCCACGCTTGACGTTGCCGCCGGGAATGGCGTCCTTGACGGTGGCGACGATGACATCACCGATGCCGGCGTAGCGCCGCGACGAGCCGCCGAGCACACGGATGCACAAGATCTCCTTGGCGCCGGTGTTGTCGGCGACCTTCAGTCGCGATTCCTGCTGAATCACTCGATCTCCTGACCTGGGTTGCGTGTGCACGGCAGGAGAACCCACCTGAGTGAGCATTCGGCGGGCATGGCCCACCAAAAACCTGACGTGCGCGGTCTTTGTCACCGAAGGGCACGCGGGGCCGATTCGCACCGGCCGAGGTCTGCCCAAGGCAACCCCTAGAGTCTAGGGGAAGACCAGCTCAGAGCCAAATTCTGCGCGAAGGCGATCGAGATGGGTCGATTCTGCACCTAAAAGGGTGGGGGATCCTCGTCGAACGCGTGGGTGGTGGGCCAGGTGTTGCTAGCCGGCGGGGCCGTTCGAGCCAGGCGCGCGTCGCGGTTGTGGCGGCGTTCGGTGGCCACGCGCGCGGCGCGGTTCTGGGCGCGGGTGCGGTGGCGTTTGGGCATCATCGCCGTGCGATCACCGCAGTAATCGGGCGCCACGTCGGCCTCGGCGGCGGGGATCGCGCCGACGTCCCGGCACAAACTCGGGAACAGCAGTGCGCTGCCCGGCGTGGTGACATAGCTGCGCCCGGCCGGCGAGGTCAGGATCAGCGTGGCGTCGGGCAGCTGCTTTTCCTGCCAGCCCCAGAAGGTTTTCACCAAATGATGGGCGCGGCAATAACATTTGAGGTTCGACGCGTGCGTCGGCCCGCCGTCGGCGTA
>NZ_QMEU01000101.1 GCF_003284975.1 Mycobacterium colombiense | reverse complement strand
GCCACCCGATCGGGCGGTCGAGCCACCCACGTACGAGGATTTCTCCACGATCAGCACCGACAGCCCCGACTCGTGGGCGGCCAGCGCCGCGGCCATGCCCGTGCCGGAGCCGACGACGAGCAGGTCGACGCATGTGTCGCCCACAGGAAGTCCGGCGGGAATCGTCGCGCTGTGCGTCCTCACGTCCGCAACGGTAGGCCGCAACCTCGCCCGGCGGGACGAGCAATCCTGATCAGTGGAACAAGGGGTCCCGCGGACGGGCCGCGGCGAGTTTAATCAGGCCTATGACGTCGCACACCGAGGCCGACGAAGTCCGCCTGATCGAAGCGCAGGCCGCCCCGACGCGGTTCGCCCGCGGCTGGCACTGCCTGGGCCTGCTCCGGGACTTCGGGGACGGCAAGCCCCACGCGATCAACGCCTTCGGGCAAAAACTCGTCGTCTTCCGCAGCGCAGACGGCACCATCAACGTGCTCGACAGCTATTGCCGGCACATGGGCGGCGACCTGTCCCAGGGTGAGGTCAAGGGCGACGAGATCGCGTGCCCCTTCCACGACTGGCGCTGGGGCGGCGACGGCCGCTGCAAACAGGTGCCCTACAGCCGCCGCACCCCCAAACTGGCTCGCACCCAAGCCTGGACGACGCTGCAGCAGGACGGCTTGCTGTTCGTGTGGAACGACCCGGAGCGCAAACCGCCGCCGCCGGAGGTGACGATCCCGCGCATCGAGGGTGCCACCAGCGACCAGTGGACCGACTGGCACTGGTACACCACGGTGGTGGGGAGCAATTGCCGCGAAATCATCGACAACGTCGTCGATATGGCGCACTTCTTCTACATTCACGGCTCGTTGCCGACGTACTTCAAGAACATCTTCGAAGGCCATGTGGCCACGCAATACATGAACGGTGGAAGCCGGCCCGACATGGGTGGCACCGGATCGCAGATGCTGGGGACGACGTCGGTGGCGTCCTACTACGGCCCCTCGTTCATGATCGACGACCTGACCTACCACTATGAGCATGGCGACGCCAAGACCATCCTGATCAACTGCCATTACCCGATCGACTCGAATTCCTTTGTGCTGCAATATGGCATCATCGTGAAGAAGTCGGACACGCTGCCCCACGATCAGGCCATGCAGACCGCGATCACCCTCGGCGACTACGTCAAGCTCGGCTTCGAGCAGGACGTGGAGATCTGGCGGCATAAGGCCCGCATCGACAACCCGCTGCTGGTCGAAGAGGACGGCCCGGTTTATCAGTTGCGCCGGTGGTATCAGCAGTTCTATGTCGACGCCGCCGACGTGCAGCCAGACATGGTGGACCGCTTCGAATTCGAGCTCGACACCACCCGCCCCTACGAGGCGTGGATGAAAGAGGTCGAGGCCAACATGGCGGCCCAGGCCTGATGTCTGCGGAACCGTTTCTGCGCGAGGATAATCGACTCGACGAGATGCCGATGGTGCCGGTGACGTGCCGCAACTGCGGTGCGCGGGTGCTGGCCCGAAAGAGCAGCTGGAACCAGACCAGCGTGCAATGGGACGCGGGCGCTTCGGCGCGCTGCATCGAGCGCCGTGACGCCGAACGCCTGGCCGGCCATCACAGCGGGCCGTTCCTGGCCTGTGACGCACTGCGGGAGTCGATCCAGCTCGCGGTGGCTACGGGAGAATTGGCGATCGTCGACGCCTGAGCGGTCGGCGGCATTCATCACGCCGGCTGGAAGGCGCTGACCGGGGCGTCCTCCGGGTAGACGGCAGGGCCGCCCAGGTCGTAGGCGGCGTTGAGCGCGCCGATGAACGCCGGATCGTGCAGCGGTTCGCTGGGGATGTCGAGCGTGATGCCCTTGGTCTCGAGGTCGTCCACCATGATGTCGATGGCCTTCGCGACGGTCAGGTCGTCCGAACCTTCCATGTTCTTTTTCAGCTCGTCGTAGTCGGCGAACACTTCGGCCGACCAATGCACCAGAAACCGGAGTTCGTCGGTGTGATGGCGGGCGATCACGTCCTCGCCGTTCTTCAGTAGCCAATGCTCGCGGCTGGCGGGGTCCCCGGCGAACACGGTGCCGAAGGCCAGGCCCGGCGGAACCTGTTGATCCAGCGGGCCATTCGCCTCACCGCGGTGCACCATCATCTCGTTCTGCACCACCACGCCGCGGTTGTTGATCGGGGGCACGATGCGCTGGGGCGCCCTGAGCGGTCCATGCGGCCAGTAGGTGAAGCCGCTGCCGGCGTCGAGTGAGAACCAGGTGATGACCTGCGCCATCTTGATCAGGTAGTCGCCGAACAGGCCGGATTTGCCCATGACGCTGGTCAGCCACGTCGGGGCGTTTTCATGGCGCACTCCGCGGAAGCTCGGCGAATCCAGATGGCCGGGGTCGCGGTTGGCACACGGGCCATTGATGTTGAACAGCATCAACTGTGGCTTGGCGTATTCGGCGCTCCAGTACCTCTTGGCCATCTCCAGGAAGCGCTCGTTGTAGAAGCAGTCATGCAGTTGCGGGTAGAGCACCGCGCCGTAGTTGGCGAGGTAACCGCGGAACGTCGGGGTCAGGAACAAATCCAGCGAGGGGGTGAACCCTTCGGGAAACATGCCGCTCATCGTCGCCATCAACTCGTCGGCCGAAGCGAAATGCTGGGCAATGATCAGCTTCCAGGGACCTTCGCTGTGGACCACGTCGAGAAGGCGCTCACGCTGGTCGTCGGTGTAGACGTTGTCGATTTCGCGGGGCGGCGCGGCCGGCCGCAACACGTCGGAAAGCTCCATCCGGCGCTCGTCGGTGAGCATCAGCAGTCTCCTTTACGGTCAGGATCGGTCGATTGTGCGCAGCGCTATTGCGCTTTGGCGCACGGCTGTCCGGTGATCGGGACGTCAAACCGAAGCGGATTCGCGAACTTGGCCCACAGCAACGCCCCGATCTCCGCGACGGCCAGCCGACCCCGCGCGGTCGCATCCGAGCGCATCAGAAAGCCGTGGTACATGCCGGGATAGCGGGTGACGGTGGTCTGCACGCCGGCGGCGCGGAGCCGGTCCGCGTAGCGCTCACCCCAGTCCCGGATGGGGTCGCAGCCCCCGGTGACCACGATCGCCGGCGGTAGGCCCGAGAGGTCGGCCGCATACGCCGGGACCAGATACGGGTCGGTGGGCGGCCCGGCACCGGCGTCGACAAGCTCGTGCATGTAGGCGATGTCGTCGCGGGTGAGCAGCGGCGCATCGGGCATCAAAGTGACTGAGGCAACGGCCATGTCGCGGTCCAAGCCGGGATACAGCAGCACCTGCGCGCAGATGGGCGGTCCGTGGCGATCGCGCGCGGCCAGGGCGACCGCCGCCGCGAGCGAGCCACCGGCACTGTCGCCGATTACCGCGAGCCGATCGGCGTCGACGCGCAATTCGCCGGCGTTGCGCGACACCCACTCGGTGGCGGCGTAGGCGTCGTCGAACTGCGCGGGTGGCGCTGCCTCCGGGGCCAGCCGGTAGTCCACGGCCACGACGGTGGCCGCTGACGCCGCGGCGAGCTCACGCGCCAGCGGCTCGAACGAGTGGTTGGATCCCATCACCAGTCCGCCCCCGTGCAGATACACCAAGACCGGCGCGTCGGAAACCGTTGTCGGACGGTAGATTCTGACGGGGATGCCACCCGCGACGCCCGGCGCGAGCGTCTCGGTGACGCCGGCCATCTCGGGCAGCGTCTCGGGCAGCGGCGCGGACTCCAGTCCGGCACGCACCGCCGCAAGGCCTCGTTGCCGCATCGAAGCGATCTCGCCGAACGAGGCGACCCGGGCGGCCGCGTCGGGATCCAGTGCGTAGCAGGTCATGTCAGCGTCATGTCAGCGTCACGTCAGGCGCCTCGGTGCTGAACCGCGTCTCGGTTCGCAGCAGTGGGGGCCGTTGCGCGACAAGTACATTGGCCCGCTCGGCCATCGCCGCACCGACGCTGTCCGGATGGGTGTGCAGGTAGAACCGGCCCTGCGCGGATTGCCGAAAGATCGCCTCGGCGGCCTCCAGTGGATCCATGGACGCGGCGGCCTTGATACCGAGCATGCTCGAGCGGTGGGTTTCGGCGGCGGCCGCGTCGCCGGCCGCGTCCGGATCGACGCCGCCGGCGGACTCGAAGATGTTGGAGCGCACCGGCCCGGGCAGCACGGCCTGGACGTGAATGTGATGGTCGTGCCCGGTGGCCTGCACCTCGAGATGCAGGCATTCGGTCAAGGACAGCACCGCGTGCTTGCTCACGATGTAGGGCGCCTGCAACGGCATCGCCACCACAGCGCCCACCGATGCGATGTTCCACACCCATGCCTGCTCGTCGGCGGCCATCATCTTGGGCAGAAACGCGCGCACTCCGTAGAAGACACCGCTGACGTTGATGTCCATCACGCGCCGCCAGTTGGCCACCGGGGTGTCCCACAGGTAGCCGAACTGTTCGACGCCCGCGTTGTTCACCAGCAGGCGCACCGGACCGAGGTCGCGATAGGTGCGGTCGGCGAGGGCCTGCACGGCGCCGGGATCGCGCACGTCGCAGACGACGTCGTGGGCCGCGCCGGGTCCCGCGGTCAGTTCGTCGCGCAGCGCCGCAATGGCGTTCCCGTCGATGTCGGCCAGCACCACCGTCATGCCCAGCCGGCGGGCGTACCGGGCCAGGCCGGCGCCGATACCGGACCCGGCACCGGTGATCACCGCGATTCCGCCCCCGAAGGCCCGCTGTACGTTCATTGCTATGAGCCGGTGCGGCTTTCGGCGCGCAGTTCCGCGAGAGGCACCGAGTTGGTGGCGTCCAGAATCACGTCCATCTCGGTGAACTGAAGCCCGTCGGCGCCACGCCGGACGCCGACGTTGACCACCCCGCTGGACACCGCGAACGGCACGAAGTCGGCGATCTGGTTGACGAAGATGTAGAACCGGGCGCGGGTGACATCCCCGTCAGAGCCGGTGCGGTGCAGGTTGGTGGCGTGGTGGCGCAACGGGTACGGGCTCTGCTTGCGGTGCTCCGACAGCCATTCCAGCACCGCGTCGCGACCTTGCAGCTCCGGTGACATCAATTCCTCGAAAGGGCTTGCGCCGGAATCGCTTCGGGTCACGTAGCGCACGTCGTCGGCGTAGCTCGCCGCCAGCGCGTCGTAGTCGGCCTCGTCGTAGCGATACCAGAAGGACGCGATGAACTCCTGCAATTCCGGCAGCGTGATGTCGTCGCTCATGGCGCCAGTCAACTCCGACGATGCCCTCGCCAACACCTCGGCTGCCCGGTCAGTGGAACACGGTGTGGGGCTCAGCCGGTGATGAGGCCCCACAGGTCACCGGCGCTCGCGTAGAGCGCGGCGTCGGTGACCTGTTCGTCCCAATAACGCAGCGAGCCGAACTCCGAACGCCAGGCCAGCGCCGCCCGGGTGAACTCGTGCAACCGGTGCTCACGGGTGGTGCCGATCGCGCCGTGTACCTGGTGGGCGTTGCGCACCACCACCGACGTCGCGTGGCCGGCGCACGACCGCGCCGCGGCGACAAGGAAATTCAGGTCGGGTGTCGACCATGCACCGACGACCGCGGCGTGCAGCGCGGCCTCGGTCGCCGCTCGGGCGAGCGCGGCCTCCACGGCGACATCGGCGATCAGGTTCTGCACGGCCTGGAATTTGGACAGGGTGCGGCCGAACTGGACCCGTGTAGTCACGTGCTCGACGCACATCTGCAGGATCCGGTCCAGGGCGGCACTGATTTGGATGGACCGCACCAGGGCGCCTTTCAACCGCAGCTGGGCGAGCACGGCCGCGGTGACGGGGACGCCTCGCAGGCTCGCCGGGTCGGCGGCGACCGTGTCGCGAGGCTCGCCGATCAGGTTGGTGCCCGGGGTGATCGTGAGTTGGCCGGCGGCGACGTCGGCGACGTGGCGTCCACCCTCGGCTCGCCAGACCACCACGATCCGGTCGGCCGAGGCCGCCCAGGGCACCTCGGCCGCGCCGCCCTGGTTGTCGAGCACACACACGGTCCGCACCGCGCCGTCGGTGGGTATTCCGCTGGTTTCCAGCAACCAGCACGCCAATAAATCGTGTTCTGCCAACGGGATTCGGACACCGTGATCAACCGCCGCGGCCAGCAGTTCGGCCGCTTCATACCAGCCGGCCCCGCTCTGCCGCCGCGCTGTTCCGGACCGGTCAAACGCACCAGGCCGAGCTCGTCGAGGTGCCGCCACAGGTCCGGATCCCGCCGGATCGGGGTGGAGGGCGGATGCTTGTCACGATGACCGGCGAAGACCGCGCCCATCATGTCGACGAGAGCCCCGTCGACCGGCGACCCGGCGCTCATCGCAGGCCCAGTCCGCGCGCGATGACGCCGCGCAGGATCTCGTTGGTGCCGCCGCGAAGCGTGAAGCCGGGCCGCTGATCCACGGACTGGCGTGCCAGGTGGGCGAACAGCGGATCGGGGGAGTCCAGGGAATCGGCGAATTCCGCGATGTCGCCTTCGGTAACGGTGCCCAGCACCTTGACCACGGCGGCGGGTAGGTCCGCGGGCTCGTGTCGTTCCAGCGCACCGGCCACCGCGGTGGACATCTGATGCAGGCCGGCAACGCGCGCCACCAGTCGCCCCAGGTCCGGATCGCGGGGAATGGTGTTGGCCGCCATGCGATCCGCGCAGGCCGCCAGCAGGACAAACGTGGAAAGGAACCGCTCGGGTCCGCTGCGTTCGAAGGCGAGCTCGGAGGTCACCTGCTGCCAGCCGTTGCCGATCTCACCGAACACCATGGCGTCGGGGACGAACGCCGAATCCAGGACGACTTCGTTGAAGTGGTGGGCGCCGTTCATCGATACGATCGGCCGGATCTCGATGCCGGGCTCGCGCAGGTCGACGATGAACTGGCTCAGCCCGGCGTGCCGATTCGCCGGGTCCACCGGCGCGGTGCGCGCCAGCACGATGAACGCGTGCGCGAGGTGGGCGCCCGAAGTCCAGACCTTCGTGCCGGTCAGCGACCAGCCGCCGTCGACGCGGGTCGCGCGGGTGCGCACGCTGGCCAGGTCGGAGCCCGAGTCCGGCTCGCTCATCCCGATGGCGAAGTAGCACTCGCCGCGCACGATGCGGGGCAGGAACTTTCGCTTCTGTTCTGCGGTGCCGTATTTGAGTAGCGAGGGCACGATTTGGCGGTCGGCGATCCAGTGCGCGGCCACCGGCGCGCCCGCGGCAAGCAGTTCCCCGGTCACGACGAATCGTTCGATGAAAGAGCGCCCATGGCCGCCATATTCGGGCGGCACCGTCATGCCCAGCCAGCCACGACCGGCGAGCGCGGCGGTGAAGGTCTCGTCCCACCCCGTCAGCCAGGCATCGACCGACGGGGTGAACGCGCCCGCCGCCAGTTGGTCGGCGAGGAAGTCGCGCACCTCGTTGCGCAACTCGTCGGTCGTAGCGGCGTCGATGCTGGCGGGTGGCACCAGACGCGGCAGAGGTGAGCTCATGTGGGCAACTGTAGTGAGCGGCGCTGCTTCGAGATCAACTGAACGCGTGCTGCTCAACACCGAAGCGCTCCCGCAGCAGCCGTTTGAGCAGTTTTCCGCTGGGGTTCTTGGGCAGCGCATCCACGAAGAAGACACGTTTGGGCGCCTTGAATCCGGCCAGGTGTGCACGGCAGTGAGACAACAGTTCGTCCTCGGTGAGGGCGGTGCCGTCGCGGGGGACGACGGCGGCCGCCACCGCCTCCACCCACACCGGGTGGGGCAGGCCGAACACGGCGACCTCGTAAACACCGCTGTGGCGGTAGAGGACTTCCTCGACCTCGCGGCTGGCCACGTTCTCGCCACCGGTCTTGATCATGTCCTTCTTGCGGTCGACGACGTGCAGCAGTCCGTGTTCGTCGTAGTAGCCGAGGTCGCCGGAGTGGAACCAGCCGCCCTTGAACGCCGCCGCGGTGCGTTCCGGGTCGTTGAGGTAGCCCGACGTCAAATGCGGGCTGCGGTGGGCGATCTCGCCGACCACCCCGGTGGGGAGGGGGTTGTCGTCGTCGTCGAGGATCGCCGTTTCGACGTTGATTACCGGCCGACCGGCCGAACCGCCGTGGGTATCCTGCTCGTCGGGACCCAACGCGCAGGCCAGCGGGGCCAGCTCGGTCTGGCCGTAGAAGTTCCACAGCCGCAGGTGGGGCAGCCGCTCGCGGATCTCGCGCAGGATTTCCGCGGGCATCGCCGAGGCGCCGTAGTAGCCCTTGCGCAGGCTGGACAGGTCCACCCGGTCGAACACCGGTGAGCGGAGCAGCGAGATCCACACGGTCGGCGGAGCGAAATAGTTGGTGACGCGGTAGCGCTCGATCGTGCGCAGCACCGCTTCGGGATCGGGGCGCGGCAGGATGATGCTGGTCGCGCCGAGGTAGACATCCGTGGCCAGGAAGTTGTCCAGCTGGGCGCAGTGATACAGCGGGAGCGAATGGATTTCGACGTCGTCGTGTGACATTTCGCCGGCGACGATCGTGCTGACGTACTGCCACATCAGGCTGCGGCTGGTGTGGATGGCGGCCTTGGGACGCGATTCGGTGCCGCTGGTGTACATCAGCCGCACGGGCTGGTCGTCGTCGATGTGCGGGTTCGGGACCGGTGCGTCGGTCGTCAGCCACTGGGCGTAGTCCGCCCACCCGGGCACGCCCCGGTGTCCCCTCGGCACCAGGGCGACTTTGGTCCTGACCACGCCGCCTAGCCGAATCGCCTGGTCGGCGGTCGGCGTCAGGTCCGCAGCGACGACGAGGCCGCCGACCCGACTGTGCTCGAGGATGTAGGCGATCTCCTCGGCGGTCAGCATGAAGTTGATCGGGACCAACACCACTCCCGCGCGCGCCGTCGCGAACGCCAGCACGGCGTACTGCCAGCAGTTGCGTGACAAGAGGCCAAATCGGCTCCCGGGCCCAAAACCGCTGTCGTGCAACGCCGCCGCGGTCCGGTCCACCAGGTCGTCGAATTCGGCGAAGGTCAGCACGACGTCGTCGTCGATGATCGCGACCTTGTGCGGGTGCCGGCGGGCCGATCGCCGGGGAATATCGCCGAGCCCGTGGCTACGTGCCCGTTCGATCATGACGTCGAGGTCATCGGACTGCATGCCGGTCACGGTAAGCGCCAACGCCCGCACGCGGGTCGTTCACGTCCCGCTGAGTAGGCAGGGGCCTCCCAAGCGCGCTGAACCGCACCGATACTCGCTGGCATGAGCACTGGTGTCCCCGTCACGACCGAGAACGCCGGAGTGGCGGGCTCCGATCCCCACGACGTCGGCGAGTTGCGGGCCAACCTGCGTCAGGGCGATCCGGGGGTGCTCGTCGCCGTGTTGGCGCAGCTGACCGGGGACCCGACCGTCGCCGCGCGGTTCGGGCCGAAAATCACCCATGTACCCAACCCGCCGGAGCAGGCGGGCGTCACCGATCCGGAGACGGCCGCTCGGCTGATCGACGAGATCGTCGCGGCACTGCGGGCACCGCGCCGAGCGGGCGCGGTACCCGCCGACGACCTCGACCTGTTCGCTCGCGTGGCGCCCATCGCGCTGGGCGGCGAGGTCGGCCCGGAGTATCTCGGACTGCTCCTCGAGCAAAGCGGATTCCAGCCCTCCCAACCGGTACTTCCGCGCACCGCGAAACTCCCGGCGGGTTTCCGGGTCGTCATCATCGGCGCGGGCATCGCCGGCATCACCGCGGCGCTCGCCTGCGCGGACGCCGGCATCGAGTACCAGATCATCGAGCGAAACGACGAGGTGGGTGGCACCTGGTACACCACCAGGTATCCCGGAATCGGGGTGGATACGCCCTCGGCGTATTACTCGTTGTCGCGCGACATCAACGGCGACTGGTCGAGCTATTACCCGCAGGGTGCGGAATATCAGGCCTACCTGGTATCGGTGGCGAACAAGAACGACCTGCGCAGGCACATCCGATTCGGCACCGTGGTCGAAGCGTTGCGGTGGGACGAGCGACGCCGGCACTGGCAGATCCACTCCGTCGGCCCGGACGGAACACGCGACGTCGATTATGCGAACGTGATGATTCCGGCCGCCGGCTATCTCAATCGGCCGCGCTGGCCGGATCTGGCCGGGCGCGAGACGTTTTCGGGAATCTCCATACATTCCGCGCAGTGGGACCCGGAGCTGGATCTCGCGGGTAAGAGGGTCGCTATCATCGGAGCCGGTTGCACCGCGGTCCAGATCGTCGATGCCTGCGTGGACCGGGTTGCGCACATGACGGTGTTCCAACGCCAGCCGCACTGGGTCGCGCCGCGTCGGCGGTCCTCCGACGACGTCCCCGCCCACCAGCGCTGGCTGTGCAGCCGACTGCCGCACTACGCCAACTGGATTCGGCTCAAGTCCTACTGGGGAACTTCGGACAACAACTACCCGGTCATCCTGCACGACCCGCAGTGGGCGGCCGAACACCTGTCGATTTCGCCGGCCAACGACGTATTGCTGCAGATGTGTCTGGATTACATCGATCGCGTGTTCGGCGCGGGCAGCGACCTCGCCCGCAAAGTGACGCCAGACTTCGCCCCCTACGGCAAGCGGATCATCCGCGATCCCGGCGGCTACTACGCGGCGCTGGTCCGCGAACACGTGGACGTCGAGGTCGGCGAACCGGCCCGGGTCAACGAGGCCGGAATCGTCACGGCCGACGGCCGGCAACTCGACCTGGACGTCATCGTCTACGCGACCGGCTACCACCTGGATTTCCTTTCCACCGTGGATATCCGGGGGCGCGAGGGCCAAAGGCTGACCGACGAGTGGGGCAACGCCCCCCGGGCCTATCGGGGCGGGATGGTGCCCGGATTCCCGAATTTGTTCATCTCCTCGGCCCCGAACTACAGCCCGGGACACGGTGCCGGTCACAACTTCGGTGTCGAGGTGATGGTGCACTACGTGATGGAATGCCTGCAGTTGATGGCGCTACGGCAGGCCTCCGCCGTGGAGGTGACGCGGCGCGCCTACGAAAGCTACGCCGCGAACATCGATGCGGCCATGGCGGGCACCGTGTGGTGCCACACCCCGTCGGCGCACACCTACTATCGCTCGGGTGGAGGCCGGATTGTGACCGCCTTCCCATACCGTCTCGTCGACTTCTGGCGCGACCACCGCGCGCCGATCGAAGCGGATCTCGAGCTGCGATGAGCGGGTTGCTGTGCGACAAAACGGCTTTGGTGACCGGCAGTAGCCGCGGTATAGGCCGCGCGATCGCACAGCGCCTCGCCGCCGAGGGTGCCACGGTGGCGGTGACCGCACGATCGCACTCGCCGTCGCCCTCGACACGGGCCGCCTCCACCACCGCTCTGCCAGGCACCATTGGTGAAACGGTGGCGGCCATCGAGGCCGCCGGCGGCTCGGCGTTTGCCATCGCGGCCGACCTCGAGGACGCTGGGCAGCGTGACGGTTTGGTCGATGCGGTCCTGGACCGCACGGGTCGCATCGACATCCTGGTCAACAACGCCGGTTTCGCCGACTATGCGTTGGTCGAGGAGATGAGCCTGGATACGTTCGATCGCACCGTCGACCACTACCTTCGCATTCCGTTCGCGCTGACGAAAGCGGTTGTCCCGCAGATGCGTAAGGTTGGGGCGGGGTGGATCGTCAACATCGGGTCGGTCACCGGCGTGGCCCCGGTGCGGCCGTACCGGGAATACAACAAGACGTCAGGTGACGTCGTCTACGCCTCCATGAAGGCCGCCCTGCACCGGTTCACCCAGGGGGTGGCCGCCGAGCTGCTGGACGCCAATATCGCCGTGAATTGCGTCGGACCGTCGACGGCGGTCTGCACACCCGGTGCCGCGCAACTGATCCCGGACTCGTTTCCTACCGAACCGGTGGAGTATTTGGCCGAGACCGTGCTGGCGATGTGCCACCTGCCCGCCGCGACCCGCACGGGTTTGGTCGCGTTCAGCCTGCACTATCCCTGGTCGCAGCGACTACCGGTGCACAGCCTGGACGGCGCGCAGGTGTTGCCGCCGTTGGAGCCGCCGGTGACCGCCAATCCGAACGTCCTTCCCGCCGGGGTCTAGATCAGAACCGGGTCGGCGATGGGGCAGAAGCTGTGGCATATCCGGTCCCGGACGATCACGTCGGTGGTCTCGGGGTCGAACCAGCGGTCCACCACCGCCCAGTGCACAGGGTGCATCAGGTAGGGACCCGTCACCGCCTCGACGTCGGCGAACTCCTGCTCGAACACGTGTGTCCAGGAAGACGTTCCGTGCGCCGCGGATACGCGGCTCAGCTGCCAGGCACGGATCGCCGGTAGATAGCGCGGCATCGAAGACAGGTCGCGCTCGAATTGGGCGAGGGTGGCATCGGGTGTGTCCGGCTGCACGCGCAGCAGCAGTGCCCGGTAGACCGTGCCGGCCGGCTCGCCGCAGCGGGTGGGCGTGCCCCCGTAGTCGACTCCGTTGACCCCATTTACCGCCGGATCGGCCAGCACGGCAGCGAGAGCCTTTGTCGCGCAGTCACATTGATCTTCGGTCGCGAACCGCAGATGCACCAGGATGTCGCCGCCGTTGCGCGAGCCGGGCAGTGTCGGTTGCACCACCGAGCGCAGCGGCGTCGTCACACGGGCGGCCGTGCGCAGCGCCTCGAGGATCCGGTCGCGATCGGCCCCGGCGACGTCGATCAGTCGCGTGAGGTTATACATCGCACAGGCCGTCGACGTCGTCGGCCCTCGCGGCGAAGGTCCGGGACCGCTCGGTGACCAATTCGTCGATGCGCGACCACCATTCGCCCAGCGTTGGGTCCGGCCGGCCTTTCCACGTCATCTCCCACCATGCCCGGGCACCGGGCAGGGTCCAGGTCGCCGTGATGACGTTGGCGTCGTCGTCGAACCAGATCGGCGGGCTCACCAGGATGTCGCGCAGCGTCATTCCCCGGGCCCGCGCGCCGGGGGCGTAGTCGGCGAGGTAGGCGTCGACGAATCGGCGAGCGCACCCGGGCCGGGTGACTACCCGGTCGATCACGAAGACTTCGCCGTCGCCCATGAGCCGACCGTATGACATCCGGCGGACGCAGCGGCGCCGGCTCCCGACCACCGGGAACCTCCGGTCAACCGTCGAAGCCGGCGCGTTACCGCCGCAGCAGATCGGCCAGCGCTGCGGCGGCTTCGTTGCGCGCCCGGCGCGCGAGGTCGAGCATCGGCATCGTCATGAACCCGTGGATGCCGCCCTCGTACCGCAATTGCCGGGTGGGGACGCCGGCCGCCTCGAGCGCGGCGCCGAAGGCCAATCCTTCGTCGCGCAGCGGGTCGTGGCCGGCGACCACCAGCACGGCGGGCGGTAGTCGGTGTAGGTCGGCGTTCAGCGGTGAGGCGTAGGGGTGTGCGCGATCTTCGCTCGATGGCACATAGCAATCCCAGTACCACCGCAGTGCCGGCTTCGGGTTGTAGTAGCCCTGGCCGAACAGCCGGTAGGACTCGGTGTCGAAATCGGGCGCGATCACCGGGTAGATCAGCAGCTGGGCTGCCGGCATCGGGCCGCCGCGGTCGCGAGAGATGACCGTGGTCACCGCGGCCAGATTGCCGCCGGCGCTGTCGCCCCCCACGACCAGACGCCCGGGATCGGATCCGAACGCGGCGGCGTTGTCATAGGCCCAGCACGCCGCGGCGTACACGTCCTCGACCGCCGCCGGCCAGGTGTTCTCCGGGGCCAACCGATAGCCAACTGAAACCACCACGGCGGGAACAAGGTTGGCCAGATTACGGCACAGGTCGTCGTGACTGTCCAGGTCGCAAAACACAAACCCCCCACCGTGGGCATACACGACGACGGGCAGTGGTCCCGCCGCCTCGGGCCGGTAGATCCGCACGCAGATGGGACCGCCCTGACCCTCGATCGAGCGATCGGTGACCTCGGCGACGGGTTCGGGCCGCGCCGGCGGTACCAACCTGGACCGGATCAGCGCGCGGGCCTCGGCGCCGCTCATCTGATGAACCGGTGGGAACCCACTGTCCAGTTGCTCGATGATCGCGGCGATCTGCGGGTCGAGCCTCATGCGTACTGCAACGCGGGGCGCGGCGCGAGACGCAGCGGACGCAGGGGTTGCAGGGTGGGCGCGACGCGTTGCGGGCCGTCCTCGGCGTGGCGCCAGATGCCCATCGCGGTCATCCGGACCGGGGCGATCAATCGCTGGTCGAACGTCATCCGGTTCATCGGACCGCACACCGACACCGCCGCGACGGCTTCACCCGGGTTGCCGATGGGCGCTGCCACACAACCGAATCCGAGCAGGGATTCCTCGCGCTCGAAGGCGACGCCGCGCGCGCGCACCCGGGACAGTTCGACCGCCAGCTGCGAGCCGGTGGCGATCGAGTACTTCGTGCTGTGGACCCGCAAATCCACCGGGGCGTCCTGCTCGCGATAGGCCAGCATCGCCTTGCCGACGGCGGTGCAATGCGCGGGCTGGCGGCCGCCGACCCGGGTGGGGATTGGCGCCAGCGGAGAATCGCCGACCTTGTCGAGGTAGACGACGTCGGGTCCGTCGAGGACGGCCAAATGCACGACGAGCCCGGTCGCGCGGTGCAATTCACCCAGCAGCGGGGCGGCCGCACGCACCAGGCGGTCCTGATGCACGGCGAGCGAGCCCAACTCGACCAGGCGCATGCCCAGCTCGTAGTCGCGGCCGCTGCGCCGCAGCCAGCGCAGCTGCACCAGACGTTCGAGCATCCGGTGCGCCGACGAGCGGGGCAGGCCGGTGCGCCGGACGATCTGGGCCAGCGTGAGGCGCCCGGGTCCGTCGAATGCGTCCAGGACGAGCGTGATGCGGTCGATGACCGCGGTGGGGGTTTCGGCGGGCGCTGACACTGAGCCTCCTGGCTGGCATATTCCTATTAGGAATACATGTCTACCACATGAGGGTGGTCCGCGTCACATACCTTGAGCCCGCGAGCGTAAGCCAGGGGCTACGGTAGATCCCGCGCACCCGGATCCGATGAGTCCCGGACGGGGCGCGCGAGCAATTCCAGCAGCGCCGCCGTCACCTGTTCGGGGCGTTCCTCCATGACGAAGTGATCGGCGCCGGCAATCCGGGTGAGCGTCGCGGCCGGAATGCGCCCCGCGAGTTCTCGGCCCGTCGCAAAGGGAATGGTGCGATCCCGGTCGCCCCAAATGATCGCCGTCGGACAATCGATCCGCTCCAACCCGGCGGCCAATTCGGGCACGGCGGGCACCCGGTAGTTACGGAAAAAGTCAACGAACGTTTGCCGCCCGCGCGACGTGTCCATCCATCCCAAATACTCGGCTTCGAGGGCGTCGTCGAAGCACCCGAGCCGACGGTACGGGGCCAACGCAACGTGATGCAGCCGGCGTAGCGGAAGCCTGCGCACGACGCCGGGAGCATGAGTCACGGCCCAGCGTTGTTGAAGCAGGAAACGATAGAACATCGGTCGAAAGACCTTGTGCGCGCGTGAGTTCAGCACCGCCAGGCGCATGACTTTTTGCGGGTGGCGCAGCACATAACCCAAACCGAGGAACGCGCCGTAGTCGTGAGCGACCAGGTTGAACCGCCGCAGTCTCAGCGACTCGACGAGGCGATCGAGCCGTCCTACCTCGTTCTCATATGTCGCGGGTGTGTCGGGCGGATCGGAGCGCCCGAAGCCCGGCCAGTCGACGGCGATGACGCGGTGCCCCTCGGCCAATGCCGGAATCTGGTGACGCCAGCACGACGCGCTCTGGGGATAGCCATGCAACAGCAGCACCGCCTCCCCGTCGCCGGCTTCGACGCGAAAAAGGCTCATCAGCGGGCCGCCTTCGTCGAGGTGAGCACAACAGTGGCGGAGCGTTCGTTTGGCTGAACGCCGCCGCTATCAACCTTCGTCACTGCGGCTGAGGCGATCAACCATGTGGCGCGCGGATGGCCGAATCGGTGGGGAACCTGTCCTGTCGACGCCTCGAATCCAGGCCGGTGACCGCCATTCAAAAACAGCCTCGAACAACCAGTTTGGCAGATATTGACACGGCACCGTTCCTGATATCAAACTGGAACCGTTCCGTTCCCGAAGGAGGCCGTCGTGGTTGTTGACAAGGCGGTGTTGATCACCGGGGCCGCCAGCGGAATCGGCGCAAGCACGGCCCGCGCACTGTACCGCCGTGGCGCACGGCTCCTTCTCGTGGACGTCGATGGGCCCGCACTGCACGCGTTGGCAGAAGAATTCGGACCCGGCCGAAGCCTGGTTGTGCACGGCGATGTTCGCTTTCCCGACGCCATGCGAACGGCGGTCGATGCCGGCATTCGGCAGTTCGGTCGCCTTGATGCCGTCGTGGCCAACGCCGGCGTCGGCTCCTGGACGCCGGTGCTCGACATGCAGCCGGACCAGTTCCGCCAAGTCGTCGACATCAATCTCATCGGCCTGTTCAACACCGTCGGCGCCGCACTGCCCGCACTCGTCAGCGCAAAAGGGTACGTGCTGGTGGTCGCGTCGGTTGCGTCCTTCGTCGCTGCGCCAGGTCTGGCCGCTTACACGGCGAGCAAGGCGGGTGCGGAGCAGTTCGCCAACGCTTTGCGACTCGAGATGGCTTGGCGCGGCGTCGATGTCGGCTCGGCCCATATGTCGTGGGTCGACACCCCACTATTTCGGCGTGCCATGTCCGATTCTGCCGGCTTCGCCGCGATGCTGGCCACACTTCCGCGTCCGCTCAGGCGGACGCTGTCGGCGGATGACTGCGGCGAAAAGCTCGCCGAGGCGGTGCAGCGGCGGGCTGCCCGGGTTGCGATGCCCCGCTGGGTGGCGATGGCCCGCTGGGCGAAGCCGCTGCTGTCGACCCCGTTACTGGAACGTCAATTGCGCACACGGCTGGCGCAGGTCTTGGAGGACCATCGATGAACACCGATCGCGTTCGGGCCCGCACGGCGCTGGGCCACTACGCCAGGCTGCTGAGTCCCGACGCGCTGTCGGCCGCGCGCCTGCCTCTGCACCGCGATACCAAGATGCGGATCAAGCAACTGGGCCGG
>NZ_QMEU01000100.1 GCF_003284975.1 Mycobacterium colombiense | reverse complement strand
CGTCGATGCGGGCGTGCACCTGGACCGAGGCGCCGCCCGGGTGCCGGGTCATGGTCGTCACCAGCCGCGCGCCCGCGCCGGGCACCGCGCGCTGCTCGGACGCCACCAGCTGCGCGTCCGAAAGGACTTGTTTCGCAGCGGATTTCACCAACGCGGCCAGGTCGGTCTCGCCGTTGCGCGGCGCGTACTCCCAGACGTGGCGCCCGTCCGGCAGCGCGACGTGGGTGCCCGGCATGATCACCGAGCCGTCGCCGGAGAAGTGCACGTCCAGCCAGTGCTCTTTGCGCTTGAACTTGGTCAGCGGGATGTTCGCATAGTCCTCTGGGCCCTGCGCACGGGTGAACAGGGTGCGGATGTCCAGGTCGTGGCCGTGGACGTAGAGCTGGGCCATGGCCGAGATCATCGACTCGACGTCGTCCTGCTTTTTGGCCAGCGTGGGAATCAGTTGGGCGTCATGCAATCCCGCGGCGGCGGTGGTCAGGCCGATCTGCATCAGCGCCACCGGGTTGGGCGCGAGCTCCAGGAAGGTGGTGTGGCCGCTGTCCACGGCGTTGCGCACGCCGTGGGTGAAGTAGACCGAGTGCCGCATTCCCTTGACCCAGTAGGCGACGTCGTGGATCGGCTCGCCGCCGGGCTTGATGTAGCTGCCCTCGTGCACCGTCGAGAAGATGCCGACGGTCGGGCTCATCGGCGCGATGCCCTGCAGCTCCGCGGAGAACTCCCCGAGCAGCGGGTCCATCTGCGAGGTGTGCCCGGCGCCCTTGGTCTGCAGCTTGCGGGCGAAGCGCCCCTCGGCCTCGGCGCGGGCGACGATGGCGTCGATCTGCTCGGGCGGACCGCCGATCACGGTCTGACTGGGCGCGGCGTAGACGCACACCTCCAGGCCGGGGAAGTCGCCGAACACGGTCTTAAGCTCGTCGGCGGAGTACTCGACGAGCGCCATCAGGCGGATGTATTCGCCGAACAGCATGGCCTCGCCCTCGCCCATCAGGTGCGAGCGTGAGGCGATCACGCGGGCCGCGTCGGGCAGCGACAGACCGCCGGCGAAGTAGGCCGACGCGGGCTCGCCGAGCGACTGGCCGATCACCGCAGCGGGTTTGGCGCCGTGGTGCTTGAGCAGCTCGCCCAGCGCGATCTGGATCGCGAAGATGACGACGTTGGAGGTCTCGATGCCGTACTCGTGGGAGTCGTCGAGGATCAGCTCGAGCACCGAGTAGCCGCGCTCGTCCTGGATCAGCGCGTCGACCTTTTCGATCCACTCCGCGAAGACCTCGTTGCGCAGATACAGGTTCTTGCCCATCTTGCGGTGCTGCGCACCGAAACCGGCCATCGCCCAGACCGGACCGCTGGTCACCGGCCCGTCGGTGCTGAACACGTTGGGCTTCTGCTTGCCCTCGGCGACCGCCCGCAGCCCCTTGATGGCCTCTTCGTGGTCGTGGGCCAGCACCACCGCGCGCGAGCGGCCGTGGTTGCGGCGCGACAGCGCCCGGCCGATCGATTCCAGCGACGACGCCTGGCCTTCCGGGCTTTCCATCCAGTCCGCGAGTTCGGCGGCGGCGGCCTTCTTGCGCGACGTCAAAAACCCCGACACCGCGAGCGGGATCAGCGGCTTGGTCGGCTCCGATTCCTCTTGCGCGGCAAGCTCTTCCAGCGCGATCGCTTTGAGGCGCAGCGCCTCGTCGGTGAGGCCGGGCAGCTCGTATTCTTCCTCCACCGCCTCCGAGGCGTCGGGGATGATGTTGCCGAAGTCATCGAACCGCAGCGAGTGGCTTTCCAGCGTGGGCGCCTCGGCCGGGTCCTCGCCGGCGGCCGCCGGCGCGATCACCTCGGCCCGCGGCTCGGGCTCGCGTTCGATCACGTCGCGGGGCAACACCTCGCGCACCACCAGGTGCGCGTTGGCCCCACCGAAGCCGAAGCTGGACACCCCGGCCAGCGCGTAACCGCCGTAGCGCGGCCAATCGCTGGCGGTGTCAACGACTTTCAGGCGCATGCCGTCGAAGTCGATATAGGGGCTCGGGCCGGCGAAGTTGATCGACGGCGGCAGCTTGTCGTGCTGCAGCGCCAGCACCACCTTGGCCAGGCTGGCCGCACCGGCGGCCGACTCCAGGTGTCCCACATTGGTTTTCACCGCGCCCAGCAACGCCGGGCGGTCGGCCGGGCGGCCGCGCCCGACGACGCGGCCCAGCGCCTCGGCCTCGATCGGGTCGCCCAGGACGGTGCCGGTGCCGTGCGCCTCGATGTAGTCGACGGTGCGCGGGTCGATCCCGGCGTCCTTGTAGGCCCGGCGCAGCACCTCGGCCTGGGCGTCCTGGTTGGGGGCGATCAGCCCGTTGGACCGGCCGTCGTGGTTGACCGCGCTGCCGGCGATGACGGCCAGGATCTGGTCGCCGTCGCGGCGGGCGTCGTCGACCCGCTTGAGCACAAACATGCCGCCACCCTCGGAGCGGGTGTAACCGTCGGCGTCCGAGGAGAACGACTTGATCCGGCCGTCGGGAGAAAGCACCGCGCCGATCTCGTCGAATCCGAGCGTCACCAGCGGGGTGAGCAGAGCGTTGACACCGCCGGCGACGGCCACGTCGCACTCGCCGTTGCGCAGCGCCTGCACCGCCTGGTGCGTCGCCACCAGCGAGCTCGAGCAGGCGGTGTCCAGCGCCACCGAGGGACCGCGGAAGTCGTAGAAGTAGGACACCCGGTTGGCGATGATCGAGCTGGCCGTTCCGGTGATCGCGTAGGGGTGCGCGACCGTCGGGTCCGACACCGCCAGGAATTGATAATCGTTGTTGGAGAAGCCGACGTACACGCCGACCGCCTCGCCGCGCAGGCTCGATGCCGGGATGCGGGCATGCTCGAGCGCCTCCCAGGTGAGCTCCAGCGCCATCCGCTGCTGCGGGTCGATGTTGTCGGCCTCGGTCTTGGCGACCGCGAAGAACTCCGAGTCGAAGCCCTTGATGTCCTTCAGGTAGCCGCCCCGGGTGCGCGCGGTGCGGACCCGCTCGGCGATGCGCGGCTCCTCGAGGAATTCCGACCAGCGGCCCTCGGGCAGGTCGGTGATGGCGTCGCGGCCCTCCATCAGGGCCGCCCACGTCTCGTCCGGGGAGTTCATGTCGCCGGGCAGCCGGGTCGCCAGGCCCACGATCGCGATGTCGACGCGCTCGGCCGGGCCGGTGCGGGTCCAGTCCAACTGGTCGTCGGCCGCGGTGTCTATTTCGGGCTCACCCTCGATGATGCGGGTGGCCAGCGATTCGATGGTGGGGTGCTGGAACGCGACCGCGACCGACAGGGTCACCCCGGTCAGGTCCTCGATGTCGGCGGCCATGGCCACCGCGTCGCGCGACGCCAGGCCGAGCTCGACCATCGGCACGGATTCGTCGATCTCGTCGGGGGATCTCCCGACGGCCCGGCCCACCCAGTTGCGCAGCCATGCGCGCATCTCGGGCACGGTTGTTATGCGCCGCTCCTCCGCATCGCCGCGCTCTGCATCGTCGCCGGCGCGCATGTCGGTGCCCTTGGCGGGGGGTGCGGCGGGCGCCTCCCCGCCCTGGGTGTGGTTTTCGGGGTGCTCAGTATCAGCCATGGTCCTCAGAGATTCAGTCAGTGGAGCTGGCGAACGCCGTCGGGGAACCGACGCCGCTTCGCAGACTGCCGTCGAGGTAGGCCGCGCGGCAGGCGCGGTGCCCGATCTTGCCGCTGGAGGTGCGCGGGATCGTGCCCGACTGCACCAGCAGCAGGTCGCGGACCGTCACGCCGTGGCGCACGGCGATGGCGGCCCGGATGTCGTCGGCGATGGGCTGGTAGTCCAGCTTGTGCGAGCCGGCCGCGCGCTCGGCGACGATCACCAGCTGCTCGGAGACGTCGTCGGGGTCGTACTTGATGCCGGTGTGCGGGTTGTCGAAGACTTCCTTCGGCAGCTGGTTGGCCGGCACCGAGAAGGCGGCGACGTAGCCGGTGCGCAGCGCCTTGCTGGCTTCTTGCGCCGAGTACTCGAGGTCCTGCGGGTAGTGGTTGCGGCCGTCGATGATGACCAGGTCCTTGATGCGGCCGGCGATGTAGAGGTGGCCCTTGTGGTAGGTGCCGTAGTCGCCGGTCTTGACCCAGGTGCCGTCGTCCGGGGCGCCCTCGGCGTGCGACTGGCTGATCCGCGACTTGAGGATGTTGCGGAAGACGTCGTTGGTCTCGTCTTCCTTGCCCCAGTAGCCGGTGCCCAGGTTCTTTCCGTGCAGCCAGATCTCGCCGATCTGGCCGTCCGGCAGCTCGCTCGCGGTCTCCGGGTCGACGATGACGGCCCATTCGTCGACGCCGATGATGCCGGCGGAGACCTGCGGAACGGCCTTGGGTGAATCGGCGGGCACCTCGACGAAGCGCTGCTTGTTCAGCTCGTCACGGTCGACGTGGATGACCGTCGGCGCCTCGTCCATCGGCGTGGTGGAGACGAACAGCGTCGCCTCGGCCAGGCCGTAGGACGGCTTGATCGCGGTCTCCCGCAGGCCGTACGGCGCGAACGCCTCGTAGAACTTGCGCATCGACGCCGGGGACACCGGCTCGCTGCCGTTGAGGATGGCCTTGACGTTGCTCAGGTCCAGCGGCGGCTCGCCCTCCTTGGGCACCCCGCGCACCGCCGCGTGCTCGAACGCGAAGTTCGGCGCGACGGTGAAGACCTCGCTGTCGGGATCGTCCTCGGGCTTGCGGGCCATCTCCCGGATCCACCGACCCGGCCGGCGTACGAAGGCGGCCGGCGTCATGAAGGTGAAGTTGTGGCCCAGCACCGGCGAGAGCAGCGCGGTGATCAGGCCCATGTCGTGGAAGAACGGCAGCCAGGACAGGCCGCGGTCGCCCTCCTTGCCTTCCAGCCCGTTGAGTACCTGCAACACGTTGGTGGGCAGGTTGAGGTGGGTGATCTGCACGCCGGTCGGGGTCCGGGTGGAGCCGGAGGTGTACTGCAGGTAGGCGATGGTCTCCTCGTCGGCCTCCGGCGGCTCCCACGTCGCGGCGACCTCGTTGGGGACGGCGTCGACGGCGATGACGCGGGGCCGCTCCTTGGCCGACCGGGCGCGGATGAACTTGCGGACGCCCTCGGCGGCGTCGGTGGTGGTCAGGATCGTCGAGGGGGTGCAGTCGTCGAGGACGGCGTGCAGGCGCCCGACGTGACCCGGCTCGGCGGGGTCGAACAACGGGACCGCGATCCGGCCGGCGTACAGGGCGCCGAAGAACGCGATCAGGTAGTCGAGGTTCTGCGGGCAGAGCACGGCGATGCGGTCGCCCGGCTGGGTGACCTGCTGCAGGCGGGCGCCCACGGCCCGGTTGCGGGCGCTGAAGTCACGCCACACGATGTCGCGGTATTCACCGTCGCGTTCGGTAGAGAAGTCGACGAACCGGTAGGCGAGCTTGTCGCCCCGCACCCTCGCCCATTTCTCAACGTGCTTGACCAAGTTGGTGTTGTCCGGGAACTTGATCTTTCCATTCACGATGAACGGGTTGTGGTAGGGCATTGCGCTCTCCTCGCACCTGTCTTCGGTCGGCTCGGCCGACGCTTGTTCCTTGGTCGGCTCCGCCGACGGCTTCGTTCTTCGGCCGGCGTGAGCCGACGGTTACATGTCTACGCACGCGCGCCGGACCTTGCACGACACCCCGTGGGGAACGCCGGCCATGTGCCAGCCCAGCCAGCATCGACCCCGGTTGGGTGCGCGACGAAGGTCCGATAGCTCTTAAATTCTTCTTAATGTTACGGGCCTGCCTACGGCAGACCAAATCACAAGGTACCGCTGTTCGCTAGCGTCAACCGCCACCTGAGGCTTGTGTCCCACCGCCGTTGATCATCCGTGTTTTGGTTGTGGCGCATTTGCGATCAGACCGTGAGCCCAGTTCAGCGTCCAGTCGGTTGCCGGCGCTCCGTCGATGCTCCAGCACTGCGTCGTGGCGTACAGGGCGTGCACCGGCTGACCGGCCCCGCCGGCCAAGGTGTTCAGCGTGGTCGGCAGGTTGGCGATGCTGAAAGCTTCCTCTGGAGCTGCGCAGATCAGGTCGCCGGGCGCGCAGATCTCATTCGTCTTGTCGTTGAGGTCGCCGAAACCACCCGGGCGCGCGCCGGTCATGGTCAGGCCCATCCCGGACAGGATGGGCACCTCGTGCAGGGTGACCTCGGCGCCCTGCCCCGGCGGGTTGGGGCCGATGTCGTTGCCGACGCCGATCTGGCGGCGACCGTCAGCGATCAACGTCACACCGAGCACCAGGTCGTCGTCGACGGGTCCGCGGCCGTTGCCGATATCGCTGGCGATGTCGCCCACGATCACCGCGCCCTGCGAAAAGCCCATCAGCACGTAACTCGTCAGCGGGCACTTGGTGTTCATGTCGGTCATCGCCTGAACGGTCGCGCGGGTGCCCTCGGCGCGGCTGGCGTTGTAGGACATCTGGGTGTCGCCGCTCAGCGGGTTGTGGAACTGCGCGGTGTACGGGGTGGTGTAGGCCTGCAGCCGCGACGACGGGAACTGCTGGGTGAGGCTGGCGGTCGCCTTGTGCAGCAACGCGTTGGGGAATTGCGTCGGATTGCCGGGATCATCCGCAACCGCCGACTCCCACGTGCCGGGCACGTTGACCAACAACACATCGGGGCACGACGCGTCCTGCGAGGCGGGCCGCGGCTTGTGCGGGTGCGTCGTGGTCGACGACGGAGGCAGCACCCCGGTCGGCACCGCGCTGGGCTCGGAGTTGTGGCCACGCAGCAGGGTGACAGCGGCCAGGATGCCCAACAGGACGACGGCGGCGACGGACAGGGCGGCGATCCAAGCGAGGGTGCGTTGGCGCTTACGCCGCGCGCTTTTAGCCATGTTCTCCTGCCAGCAGAGTCGGTGGATCGCAGCTACGCGGTCCTCCCGACCCCTGCTGCACCCCCTACACGGTACCGGCTTGGCCGAGTGGGCCAGTCGCTAGCGGATGGCGCCGACGATGTCGCCCGACATGGCGCCGAGCTGCCCCGACCACGAGCCCCAGTCGTTGCCGCCGCCGCCGGGGAAGTCGAAGTGGCCGTTGTGTCCGCCGTTGCTGCGGTACTGCTGATAGAACTCCCGGGAACTGCCCATCGCCGCGCCCGCCTGGCCGATCATGGCGGCGTCGTCGCCGCCCATGTTGGTCGGGCTCCACACCCACACGCGGGTGTTGTTCTGCGCCAGCAGTGAGGCGTGCACGTAGGGGTCGTGCCACTTCCAGCGGCCCAGCTGCGGGGCGCCCCACATGCCGTTGCCGTCGATGCCGCCGAACTGCTGCAGGCCGGCCAGGATGGCGCCGTTGTAGTTGGTGCTCGACGGGTAGAGGAACCCGGACAGCGATCCGGCGAACCCGAAGCGGTCGGGATGGAAGGCGGCCAGCGCCATCGCGCCGTACCCGCCCTGCGAGGCGCCGACGGCGGCGTGACCGCCGGGGGCGAGGCCCTTGTTGGCGGCCAGCCAGTCGGGCAGCTCGCTGGACAGGAAGGTGTCCCACTGCTTGCTGCCGTCCTGCTCCCAGTTGGTGTACATGCTCCACGCGCCGCCGGCCGGGGCCACCACCGAGATGCCCTTGCCGCCGAGGGTGTTCATCGCGTTACCGGCGGTCACCCAGTTGCTCACGTCCGGGGCCGCGTTGAAGGCGTCCAGCAGGTAGACCGCGTGCGGGCCACCGGCGAGGAAGGCCACCGGGATGTCACGGCCCATCGCCGCCGACGGAACCATCAGGCTTTCGTAGCCCGCCGCGCGGGCCTTGCCGACGGTCGCGGCGGGCTGCGGCGCGAAGGCCAACCCGACCGCTAGTACGGCTATGCAGAACAACCGCAGCAGCGCTGACATACCCCGCCCGACCGTCATGTCCACCCTCCATCGTCTAGTCGCTGAAAGCACATTAGCCAGCGCCTTTAGTTCCCCCGCCCGCGGGGTAGTGAAACACGTCACAGGGCGCAAACGACTAACGGCGGAAACCCCGAAGGGTTCCCGCCGCTCGTCGTCGCGCTTGGCGTCGTCTAGGTGCCCTGGCCGTTTCCGGCGTTGGTCGCGGCGGCCGTGGCCGGACCCGCACCCGGGGTGGCGCCCAGCACCGACTGCAGATCAGGCTTCATCGCCTGCAGCTGCGCGCCCCAGTAGGGCCAGTCGTGGGTGCCGTTGGCGTCGAAGTTCCACACCGCGTTGTGGCCACCGGCCCCGTTGTAGGCGTCCTGGAACTTCAGGTTGGAAGTCCGCACGAAGCCCTCGAGGAACTTGGCGGGCAGGTTGTCGCCACCGAGGTCGGACGGCTTGCCGTTACCGCAGTACACCCAGATGCGGGTGTTGTTGGCGACCAGCTTGCCTACCTGCAGCGACGGGTCGTTGCGCGCCCACGCCGGGTCTTCCTTCGGACCCCACATGTCGGCGGCCTTGTAGCCACCGGCGTCACCCATGGCCAGGCCGATCAGCGACGGGCCCATGCCCTGCGACGGGTCCAGCAGCGCCGACAGCGAGCCGGCGTAAATGAACTGCTGCGGGTGGTAGGCGGCCAGGATCAGCGCGGACGAACCGGCCATCGAGAGGCCGACCACGGCGCTGCCGGTCGACTTGACCTGCTTCTGGCTCTCCAGATACGCCGGCAGCTCGCTGGTCAGGAAGGTCTCCCACTTGTAGGTGACGCAGCCGGCCTTGCCGCAGGCGGGCTTGTACCAGTCGGAGTAGAAGCTGGACTGACCACCGACGGGCATGACCGTCGAGATGCCCGACTGGTTGTACCACTCGAACGCCGGGGTGTTGATGTCCCAGCCGTTGAAGTCGTCCTGCGCACGCATACCGTCGAGCAGGTACAACGCCGGGGAGTTCGGGCCACCGCTTTGGAACTGGATCTTGATGTCGCGGCCCATCCCGGCGGACGGAACCTGCAGGTACTCCACCGGCAGACCCGGGCGCGAGAAGGCCCCGGCGGTCGCCGAGCCTCCGACGGCGCCAATCAGGCCCGAGAGCAGCGCCGCACCAGCGGCCGCCACGACGAGCCGGCGCGGCATACCCGCCACGGCGCCGCGCAATCTGTCGACAAGCGTCATCCTTGCTTCCTCATCCTTCTTGCGGCCTCTCGGCGCATTCCACCGATCGGGCGCTTCTTGCTTGATTGGATCGAACCTGCCAGCGCACAGGCGCGGCAGTGCTCGTGTAGTCAACCACACCTTATGGCGTTCGGTCGCATCGAGGCGGCGGCGCCGACCGCCGAGCGACCCTCCTACCCAGCGGTTTTCAACTAAAACATGTGTCTAAGAGGCGCGCTTTCAACATGTGCTTGATCGTCATTGCGGGCTGGTGAGAGGCCAATTGTGATGTTGCTGGCATTTTTTCGCGACGGGCGGGATGTGATTTGTTCGGGATGTACCGAAATTTCTTCTGCGCGACGCTTACTCGCGCGGTGGAGGCGGTGCCTCCGGGGGTATCGGCAGCCCGCATCGCGCCAGTTCGTAGCGCGGCACCCGATCGATCCGATATCCGGTGAAACGGAAGGAATTAACCAGGTTGGACAGGAATCGGTGCGGGGTCATCGGGGCGCGCACCGAGCTGAGCACCGCCTTCGTGTCGGGGCACTGCAGCGCCGCGACGGCCTCTGCGACCCACTGCGCATCCAGGTAGCCCGGAATCCCCGGCGGCACCTTCACCCAGGGGCCGTCAGCGATCACCCAGTCGGGAAACAGGTTCTTGTCGTGCCCGATGCGGCCGTGCTTGAGCCGTTCCGTGTGCTGCGCAAGCGGATTCGCCAAACCGATCTGGTCGATGACCCGGACGTCGAGCCCGACGTTCATGCCCACCATGCCGAGGTTGGTGAAAAACACGGCGTGCTGCGGTTTTTGCGGCGACTTGTCACCGGGCGCCGGCTGAGCCTGCGGCACCAGGTCCCATTGGATGTAGTTGCCCGACGGCAGCAGTAACGCGCCGTCGGGAGTGTTGTTGAGGGCGGTCAGGATGGCTGCCATCCGCGGGTAACCCAGGTAATCCGTGGCGGTCAGCGGATGCGCGTGACCGGTGGCCTGGGCATAGAAGCGGCGCTCGTCGACGATCCCGGAATAGGTGACGTGGGTGGCGTCGTCGCCCATACCCGGCGAATTCGCCGCCCACAGCGCCCATCCGGCCAGCCCCAGCCACAGCGCGGCGGCGGCGCCGGCGACCCAGTTACCGGTCTCCCGCGAATAGTCCTGGCCGTCGGGGATGGCGATCGGGACGACGGCGACGGGAGCCAGCAGGCAGAACAGCGGCGCCAGCAGCACCCGGGCGTGCATGAAGTCGCCGCCTTGCCGGATCCAGTAGAGGGCCTGCAGCAGACCGCTGACCAGCACCCACGCCACCACCGCCGGCGGGCTGTGCACGGCGCGGGCCAGGCGGCCGTAGTCGGGCGCTAGCACGGGGCGCAGAAACGACGGCCGGCGTCGCGCGGCGAATAGCAGCGCCCCCAACGGCACCAGCAGGACCAGGGGGATCCACACCGCGTACGGCGCGTCGAAGTTGAACAGGTAGATCATGCCCTGCGACCACTTGTCCCCGGCCGCGTCCTTGGCCAGCGCGGTGCCGGGCACCAGCAGGCCGTAATAGCCCATCCGGAAGATCTCGTAGGCGACCGGGACGAAGCCCCCGGCCACCACGACCAATGCGCGGCGGCGCCAGGTCCGGGCCGCGATCAGCATCATGATCAGCGCCAGGCCGCCCATGAGGGCCAGCTCCGGGCGCACCAGCACGCTGAACCCGGCGACGAAGGCCAGCGCGCCGGCGAACACCTTGTTGTCCGCGCGGTTGCGCACCGGCTGGGCCCAGCAGACCATCATCCACCAGAGCAACCCGAGGTAGGCCAGGGCCAGGCCGCTCTCCAGCCCGGAGGTGGCGAAGTCCCGGGCGGGCGGCAGCGCGATGTAGACGAGCGCACCGGCGGGCAACATGATGGCCTTGCGGCCGCGCAGGCTCGGCGCGTACAACCGCGCGGCGCCCAGCATCAGCAGCGCGACGCCCGCCACCGAAAGCACCAGCGCCAGCGCGAGCGCCACGTATTCCATGCGCAACGGGCCGCCGACCCAGCTCGCCACGTACATCAGGTAGGTCCAGGCGGTGGAGGTGTTGGCCTCCACCCGCTCACCCTGGTTGAACACCGGTCCGTTGCCGGCCAGCAGATTGCGCACGGTGCGCAACACGATGAGGCCGTCGTCGGCGATCCACCGGCGCTGCCAGCTCCCCCAGCCGAACAGCACGGCGACCACCGCCACGCTGATCCACAGGCTGACCCGCACCATGGTGGTGTACGGAAACACGGGCCAGCCGGGCCGCCTGAGCACCGGCCGGCTGCGCATCATGCGCGCTTTGAGAGCCTGCAGTTCGGGGCTAACCGAAGGCAACGGCGGCTCCGACTGTCGCGATCCACGCCAGGAACAGCAGCTGCAGCACCCGGTCCCGCAGCGCGATGTCTTCGGGTTCACCGGCCAGCCCGCCGTCGACGTCGACCGCGTAGCGCAGGATCGCGATGGTGAACGGGACCAGCGACACCGCGTACCAGGACCCCGAGTGGTGGTCTCGCTCGAATGCCCACAGGCCGTAGCAGATCACCACCGCGGTAGCCGACATCGTCCAGACGAATCGCAGATAGGTGCTGGTGTAGCTCTCCAGCGACTTGCGGATCTTGGCACCGGTGCGCTCGGCGACCTGCAGCTCGGCGTAGCGCTTGCCGGCCACCATGAACAGCGACGCGAACGCGGCCGACAGCAGGAACCATTGGGACAGTGGGATTTCCGTCGCGACGCCGCCGGCGATGGCGCGCAGCAGGTATGCCGACGACACGATGCAAATGTCAAGCACCGCTTGGTGTTTGAGGCCGAAGCAATATGCTAGCTGCATGGCGAGGTAGATGGCCATCACCAGCGCGAGGTTCGGCGTCACCAGCCATGCGATGCCCAGCGAGGCCGCACCCAGCAGCACCGCCAGGAGGTAGGCCAGCCACTCGGGCACCACGCCCGCCGCGATCGGGCGGAATCTCTTGGTGGGGTGCTCGCGATCGGCCTCGACGTCGCGGACGTCGTTCACCAGATACACCGACGACGCCCCCAGGCTGAACACCACGAACGCCAGCCCCACCTGGGTGAGCATCTGTCCGTAGTCGTACCGGATGCCGCTGCCCAGCCCGGCCACCGGTGCGGCTAGCACCAACACGTTCTTCACCCACTGGCGGGGCCGGATCGCCTTGATCACCCCGGTGATCAGGTTGCCCGGCGGCCGGGTCACGACGTCCTCACTCATCCAGCCAAACCTCTCGTGCACGGCGCGCGACCGCCGCAACGACGGCGCCCAGGGCGATGCCGAAGGCCACGTCGCTGGGGTAGTGCACGCCCAGCAGCATCCGCGACAAGGCCATCGGGGGCACCAGGACCGCGGGCAGCGGCAGGCCGGTGGTCCGGCCCATCAGGATGGCCGCGGCGGTGGTCGAAGTGGCATGCGCGGACGGGAAACTCAGCTGGCTGGGCGTGCCGACGTTCACCGCGACGGCGGGATCATGCGGCCGCTTGCGGCGCACGATCCGCTTGACGACGACGGCGGCGGCGTGCGCGGCGAATGCGCCGGCCCCGGCCACCAGCCAGTCGCGGCGCCGCTTCGGTGACAGCAGCGCGCCGAGCGCGGCGACGACCACCCAGCCCAGACTGTGCTCGCCGAAATGGGACAGCGCTCGGGCCGTGGGCAGCGCCCCGGGACGATCGCTCAGCGCCGCCTGGACGGCGACCAGCGCGGCCACCTCGCCGCGCGGCGCCTGTGCAGCGGCGGCCTCATGCATGTTCTGCAGCTGGCAGCAACGCCGTCTCCCACTTCTGCTTGCTGGACAACACCGGCAGGGCGTCGCGGTATACCCGGCGCATCTCGTCGAAGCGGCTGAGTAACTGACGCTGACGGCGCAGCGATGCGAACAAGAGCGAGAACATCTTTCGCCGGTCCCGCTGCCGGTAGACCACGCCACAGCCGTCCGCCGTGGTGACCGTCACGCCGTCGACCGTGCACAACCGGAACCAGCGCGCATCCTGGGTGGGCACGTTGAACTCGGGCCGGATGTGGGATTCGGTGTCGGCCTTGGTCATGTTGTGCAGGATGCCGCGGGCCAGCCGGTAGCTGATCGAGACCGGGTTCACCGGCGGCTTCATCGCCTTGGTCTTGTATGACGGCGCCGGCAATTCGCTGGCCGCCGGCAGCACGACGGCGTCCGGGTATTCCTTGCGCAGCCGATGCACTTCCGGCAGACCCGATTCCAGGATCGAGAAGATGTGCTCCGGGCCGGCGAGGAAGTCGTCGATGGCCCTGTTCTGAATGGCGACGGTCGAATACTCAAGGCACGCAAGGTGTTTCAGGGTAGCCTTGAGGTGGCTGCGAACCAGGCCGGTGATGTCACCCTCCCAGTGCAGCGCCGCCACCACCAACCGGTTACGCAGGTGGAAGTAGGCCTGCCAGTCGATGGCGTCGTCCTTGTCGCTCCAGGCCATGTGCCAGATCGCGGCGCCGGGCAGCGTGACCGTCGGATAGCCGTGCTCGCCGGCGCGCAGACCGTATTCGGCGTCGTCCCACTTGATGAACAGCGGCAGGGGCTGGCCCAGCTCCTCGGCGACCTGGCGCGGAATCATGCACGTCCACCAGCCATTGAAGTCGACGTCGATGCGCCGGTGCAGCAGCGCGCTGCGATCGTTCTTGTCGTTCAACGGGAACTTGGCGAAGTCGTGGTCGTACTCGGCGTGCGGCGCGGCGGTCCACATGAAGTTCGCCTGGTTGACCACCTCACCCATGATGTGCAGGTGTGAGGGCTCCTGCAGGTTGAGCATCTGCCCGCCGATCAGCATGGGCGTCTTGGCGAACCGGTTGAGCGCCAGCACCCGCAGGATCGTGTCCGGCTCGATGCGGATGTCGTCGTCCATGAACAGGATCTGTTGGCAGTCGGTGTTTTTCAACGCCTCGTACATCACCCGGCTGTAACCGCCGGAGCCGCCGAGGTTGGGCTGGTCGTGGATGGACAGCCGGCTGCCCAGGCCCGCGGCCGCTGCGGCGAAGTCCGGATGGTCGCGCACCTTGCGGGTGCCCTGGTCGGGGACGATGACCGCGCCGATCACCTCGTCCACCAAGGGGTCCGCGGTGAGGTCGGCCAGCGCGTTGACGCAGTCGGCGGGGCGGTTGAAGGTGGGGATGCCGACGGCGATGTTGGCCGTGCCCGGCGCGGGCTCGGTCGCGTACCAGCCGCCGCTGATGAGGTTGACCGCGGTGTCGGTCGTGATGTCGAACCAGATCCAGCCGCCGTCCTCGAACGGCCGCAGCGCCACCTCGATCTCGACGACGGCCGGCTGCTCGTCGGTGCCGACGAATTGGCGGCCCTGCACCGAGATTCGCACCCCGGTGGCCTTGGTGCGGTAGACGTCGACGCGTCCGGTTCCCGTCAACTCGACCCGCAGCACCACGGACTGACAGATCGACCAGCGCCGCCAGTAGCTGGCCGGGAACGCGTTGAAGTAGGTGGCGAACGACACCTCGGACTCTTTGCCGATCTCCAGCGACGTACGGCTGGTCGCGTGTGCGCGCCGGGCGTTGGTCGTCGACTCCTCCAGGTAGAGCTTGCGCACGTCGAGCGGCTCGCCGGGACGCGGCAGGATGATCCGGGACAGCAGGCTCACGGCGGACATTTAGCGCGCGCCTTCCTCTTTGTTCTGGGCTTCGGTCAGGGATGCGCCGTCGCGCAGGTGCGGCGCGAGAACGTTGTCGTACATGTTCAAGGCGCTGGCGATGGCCATGTGCATATCCAGGTATTGGTAGGTGCCCAGCCGGCCGCCGAACAGCACCTTCGACGACGCGGTCTCGGCCTTCGCCCTGGCCCGGTAGGCGGCCAGCAGGGCGCGGTCGGACTCGGTGTTGATCGGGTAGTAGGGCTCGTCGTCGTCCTCGGCGAAGCGCGAGTACTCCCGCATGATCACGGTCTTGTCGGGCGGATAGTCGCGCTCGGTGTGGAAGTGACGGAACTCGTGGATGCGGGTGTAGGGCACGTCGGGGTCGTTGTAGTTCATCACCGGTGTGCCCTGGAAGTCCCCAGTGGGCAGCACTTCCAGCTCGAAATCCAGCGTGCGCCAGCCCAGCCGGCCCTCGGCGTAGTCGAAGTAGCGGTCCAGCGGCCCGGTGTAGACGACCGGCGCGTCGGGGCTGTCCGCGCGCAGTCGGTCGCGCACGTCGAACCAGTCGGTGTTCAGCCTGACCTCGATGCGGTCGTCGGCGGCCATGTTGCGCAGCCAGGCCGTGTAGCCGTCGACGGGCAGCCCCTCGTAGGTGTCGGAAAAGTAGCGGTTGTCGAAGGTGTAGCGCACCGGCAGCCGGGTGATGTTGGCGGCCGGCAGCTCTTTGGGGTCGGTCTGCCACTGCTTGGCGGTGTAGCCCTTGACGAAGGCCTCGTAGAGCGGGCGGCCGATCAGCGAGATCGCCTTCTCCTCGAGGTTCTGCGCGTCGGCCGTGTCGATCTCGGCGGCCTGCTCGGCGATGAGCCGGCGCGCCTCGTCGGGGGTGAAGTACTTGCCGAAGAACTGCGACACCAGGCCCAGGCCCATCGGGAACTGGTACGCCTGCCCGTTGTGCATCGCGAAGACCCGGTGGCGGTAGTCGGTGAACTCGGTGAACTGCCGCACGTAGTCCCACACCCTCTTGTTGGAGGTGTGGAACAGGTGGGCGCCGTACTTGTGCACCTCGATGCCGGTGGTCGGCTCGGCTTCTGAGTAGGCGTTGCCACCGATGTGCGGGCGGCGGTCCACGACAAGGACGCGCTTCCCGAGCTGGGTAGCCACGCGCTCGGCAATGGTCAGTCCGAAGAATCCAGAGCCGACGACGAAAAGATCGAAACGAGCGGTCATCGGTTGCTTAGGGTATCCGACCGCGTGGCCCTAACCCATTTGGCGAGGCCATGCGGCGGGCTCGGTCCTATGACGACGGCCGTTGCGGCGCCGCCGATCCGCGATCACAGTCGGGGTCGCAATTGCCTCACGATTCAATATCACCACTCTAGTAACAGGTTCACCACTCGTACCATCGACTTTGTGTGATTCCCACCAGCTAGGACCGGCGGGACGCGCCGACACAACACACAGTCAGATAGAGGAGACTTCCGTGCCGAACCGACGCCGACGCAAGCTCTCAACAGCCATGAGCGCGGTTGCCGCCCTGGCAGTGGCGAGTCCTTGCGCATACTTCCTTGTCTACGAGTCGACCGCCGGCACCAAGGCGCCCGAGCATCACGAGTTCAAGCAGGCCGCGGTGATGAGCGACCTGCCCGGTGAGCTGATGGGCGCCCTGTCGCAGGGGCTGTCGCAATTCGGGATCAACATGCCGCCGATACCCGCGTTGAACGGGGGCGCGACCGGCACGCCGGGTCTCGCCAGCCCCGGCCTGGGCACTCCGGGCCTCGGGACCCCCGGACTGGGCACGACGGGCCTGACCAATCCGGCCGCGACCAGCCCCGGCCTGGCCAGCCCCGGCTTGACCAGTCCCGGTCTGGCCAGCCCCGGCCTGACGAGCCCGGGCCTGACGAGCCCCGGGGCGGCGCCGTTGACGCCAGGGCTCACCGCCCCCGGCGCGTTGCCCACCACCCCCGGTGGCGGTGTCGCGACTCCGGGTGCCGGGCTCAACCCGGCGCTGTCCAATCCCGGACTGACCAGCCCGGCCGGAGTCTCGCCGGGCCTGGGTGGGCCGGCGCTGTCGCCGAGCGAGGTGCCGATCGACTCCGGGGCCGGGTTGGACCCGGGCGCCGGTGGCACCTACCCGATCCTGGGCGACCCGTCGACGTTCGGTAACGCGTCGCCGATCGGCGGCGGTACCGGCCTGGGCGGCGGATCGGGCACCGGCGGTGCCAGTGGCGGTCTGGTCAACGACGTGATGCAAGCCGCCAACCAGCTGGGTGCCGGCCAGGCGATCGACCTGCTCAAGGGCCTGGTCATGCCGGCCATCACGC